>NZ_JBSZJY010000003.1:0-731433 GCF_056491185.1 Rufibacter sp. JT20002
CTCGTTTGTATAGCAGGGAGAGGAGGGAGTATTAACTTAGACTTTTTGGGAGACTTGGTTCAGCTATCTGCAGAGGCGTGTTTGTTTTTCCCTTTTTTTAGTTAATCGGTTTACTTAGAGCCTTATTGTTAAGCTTGTTTTAGCCTTTCCACTTTCGTTTCTCCTGTAAAAATTTCTACAAGCCTTTATTGTATTGTTGTTTTATGACTTTCCAATCTTGAAGGTCTTCCATGTATAAGCTAATTGTACTTTAGGTTTAATACTAGCCTGCATAATAGGTCAAAAAGGAAAGGGCCGTAGATAGATCTATCTACGGCCCTTTCCTTTTTGACCTATTATATTTACTCCTGAGTTCCGCCAGTTACTACCTTAAGGAGTGTCTCCTCTTTCAGGTGCATGTTTGCTGCTTTTATTAAATCCTCAGAAGAAAGTACCTGAATATTGTTTAGGAGTAATGAATAGAAGTTGCCTGGTAAGCCAAGTATTACATTTGATCTATACTTGTCCATTTTATCAAACAGAGTAGCATGATCAGAAAGGAACTTTCCTGAGAGGTGTTTCTTTGCGGTTGCTAATTCTTCCTCAGGTACCTTTTCTTGGCTTATCTGAGTTATTTCTTTGGAAACCTCTTCCAGAGTCTCATTGATCTTATCCCCTTTTATATCAGATCCTATAAAGAAGAGTGAATCATTTTCCTTATGAGAGAGGGAGGAGTAGATTCCATAGGTAAATCCTTTGTCTTCCCTAATATTTTTCATTAAGCGTGACCCAAAGTATCCGCCTAAGATATGATTAAGCAGGTACAAAGAGGGGTAATCTGGGTGACTAGGTTTAATGATAGATTTACCTACTCGTATGGAGGCTTGCATTTGGTTTGTTGTGCTCTTGAAGAGTAAACCCGTTTGTTCCACTTGACCTTCTTCTATAAGGATATCAGATTTTGGCTGCTCAAAATCAATAGGTAAAGCTGATAGGAGGTTTTCTATACCTTCAGGAGTAATATCCCCAGTAACAAAGATTTCAGCGGTAGAAAAGGAATATGCTTGTTTATGGAAATCAGAAAGATCTTTTATTGTCAAAGCATTGATTTCTTCTTCTGAAATGGAAGACACATAGGGGTGGTCTTTGCCATACAAAGCTTTTGTAAACGCTTCTGTCGCTAAGTAGCTGTTCTTTTGTTTATCTACGGCTAGGGTTTGAATGACCCTCTGCTTCATTAGAGTGAATTCATTCTCAGGGAAAGAAGGTTGCTCTATGATTTCAAAAGCAAGCGGTAGAAGCGAAGGAAGGAACTTTGATAAGCAATATAAAGTAACGGTTGATCTATCAAAGCCATGGTTTACCTCTAGCGAAGCTCCATAAAAGTCTATAGTTTCTGCTATCTGCTTAGCTGAATGATGCTGAGTTCCTTCCTTCAGCATCTTGGCTGTAAGCGAAGCTGCTCCTGGCTTATTTTGGAACCATTTTCCGGCTTTAAAAACAAATTCAACCCGTACTACAGGTTGAATATTGTTTGTGAAGGTATGAAGGCGGGCTCCTGATGGAGTTATAGTTACTTCTGGTGTTATAGATAAATCAGAAGAGAGCTCAGCAATGACAGGTGCTACGGTACGGTTAAGTGACATATAGTTTTATTCAGCAGTCGCTTCGTCTAATCTGAAATGAAGCGAAAAACGGAAGGTTTGTGCTAGTGGATTATTTTGTTCGTTAGGGATCATATAAGCACCATCGAATCCAAATTTCTGATACCGGATTCCCAGACCCATGGTAAAGTATTGACGTCCTCCTTTTAGCTCGTTTTCATAAAAGTAACCAGCACGGGCAGCAAACATATTGTCATACCAGTATTCTAAACCTGAAGAAAGCGTAATCTCTTTCAACTCCTCGCTTCCTCCACCAGGGGCATCAGTGAAAGATTTAAAGATCCCAGAGAAGACATTGGTTTGGTCGTTGGCGGTAGGATCATCTGACTGGGTGTAGGGTACCAGTAGTTTGTTTCCGTCAATGGCTAGGGTGATTTTGTTGTAGGGGTCAAGCTCCATAGTAAAAGCCGTACCTAATCTTAGATTGGTTGGTAAAAAGTCTTTTCTTCCTGCGGTGGTATAAGAGATTTTGCCTCCAATGTTGGAGATATTTCCACCTAAAGACAGATTATAGTTTTTGCCACCTAGTGCAAGATCTTTGGTGTAGTAAATGCCTAAGTCAACGGCAACTGAGTTACCTGGTTGAGATTCACCGATAACGTTTCCGCCACCGCCTACATTAACATTTCCAGATAAGTTAGAGTGTATAAAGCGGGCGCCTACTCCTAAGCTTAAATTCTCACTTAATTTCTGGCCATAAGCTAGGTTGATAGCATATTCTTTAGGGTTGAAGTTCTGAATAGCATTACCAGACGCATCTGTGAAGTTCAGTTCTCCAAGGTCAAAGTACAGAAGTGAGGCTGCAAGTGATGAGTTTGCGGTTACCTTCTTATGAACAGATAGCTGGCTCAAAGACATGTCATTCACAATCTTTGAGAGCCAAGGGGTATAGGAAAGAGATACTCCCAGATCTGTCTCAATGAATCCCAATTTTGCAGAGTTCCAGTAGATAGCATTGGCATCTGGAGAAATAGCAACTCCGGCATCACCCATACCTGCAGAACGGGCATCGGGGGAAACTGATAAAAATGGCACCGCCGTGGTGATGGGTCTATACTCTGTGCTCTGGCCAATAGTAGTTTGGGCTTTTGCAGAAAGACTAGACAAGCAGGCTAGTGAGAGAACAAAGAGTGTAGATCTGAAGAAGGTGCAGTTCATGCGGTAGAGATTGTGTATCAATTAGGTTATTTAAGTAAAACTAGCTTTTCAAAACGAGATGTACTAGCTCCATCCTGACGAGAACGTACATTCACTTTATATATATATACGCCTTTGGCTAAAATGTCATTATTGTCATCCCGCCCATCCCAAGTTAGGTCAGAAAAGTGGCTGCTCCCGTCACCAAAACCATGCAGTGATTTCACCAGTTTTCCTGATACGGTAAAAACCTGAATAAGTATATCCAATTCCTGCCCGGGACGATTATGGTCAAAATGGAAGGTGGTTTTATTTAAGAAAGGGTTAGGAATATTAAATACGTGATCTAACGCTAGTTTCTCTGAAGAGGCCACTATAAACTCAATCTTGGTAGTGCTGGAGTTATTATGCGTATCCCAGGCCTTCAAAGAAAGAGTATGAGGGCCGAGAGTTACATTCTTTAGAGCATACCGGACTTTCCCCGATTGGTACGAATCAACATCAGCGGTGTAGAACTCATTTAAGATAATTGGCTCTGAGGATTTCTCATCCAGAATAGCGGTGATTTCGTGGCCTATCCCGGCTCCTGCGGTGTTAATGCCATTGTCATCAAATAAATGGGCTAGTAAAACCGCATCTGGGCCCGTGGTACCGCCAGAGATGAATGACTCATCGTCCATGTAAAGCGCTAACTGAGGGGGGGTATTATCTGCAGCTACGTCTGCATTTGCTCCTCCTACGGGCACTAAAGTAGCGCCATGGCCGTCAAGAGAGGAAGAGGAGGCATATAAATGAATACTTCCTTCGCCTATTTGGTAATTGATGTCTTTGGGAATAACCAAGGAGACTTCAAAGGCTCCGTTTTTAACCGTGGCTAATCCGTCATAAAGCACATTGCTCCGGTTTAGAACCTGCCGCTTCGCATTTTGGTCACCCAGGGTAGTAAGTGTGGCTCTTTTGTCATAAACTGTAATATGGATCTGCCCCTGAAAATCTGTTGCTACTTGCTGTTGGTTGTTTTGGACGAACCCTGCCAGCGTTACCTTTGAAAGGGCTTTGAGCGTATCAGAAGCTGCGGCTGAGAAAGGCTTTCCGTTTAGCTTGGAGAGTACAACCTCCAGGTTTGGGTACGCCAGACGCATGGAAGGGTCTCCCAGTAAAGCGAAGTTCCGGTTGTTGACCCCAAACAAACTCGCATTCTTGGTCTTGTTGGTTAGGGCTCCCAAAGTGGGCATCGTCCCGTTGGAAAGAGGGATGAACAGGAAATTGAAGAAGTTCGTGTTCAAAGCCCGGTTACCGTCTGAATAAACCGGACGTGTGGTAGTCAACAGCCCAATGGCACCACCTTCCGGATGAAATAAGGCAACTTCTGCGCCAGAGTTGCGCCTCGGGTCATCATAACGGCCAATCTCACAGGTTGCCGTTAGAAAGAAGGTGAGTTTATCAGGGTTTTTCCAGCTTTGTATTTCATTAATGGTCAAAATCTGCTCATCCGCCAGGCTTATCGCATTGCCGTGCCCGGTGTAATTGGTAACGAGAGCGCCTTTCTCAATGGCTTCCCGCAGTGCCTGGTTTGTTTCAGGAGACCGTTGACCATTGGGAACCGTTATCTGAGGGTACAGGTCTAAATATATCTTTTGAGGCAGGTAATCAGAGTGGTTGCGTTCCACAAACTCTGCCAGGTAATCAGCGTCATTGAGGTGTTCATTGGAGTCACCATCATCAGCCAGGAAAACAAGCCGTTTGCGCCAGTTACCCAGCGTTTGCTGGCTTTCATACCGGATGATCTTGTCAATGATTAAATCAGCCTCAGAAGCGGTTTTTACGGGTAGCCTGCCGATGCCTACATCTAACCGATGGGCCAGAGAGAAATCTTCTTCAGACCATTCCCCCTCTTCGTCATCCAGAAACCCTATGTAGTCGTCTGATGAGTAAGATAAAACCGGATCAAGAGACTGACGGGACTCATAAATAGGAATGAAGTTGGTGTTCTGCTGAATCCTTTTCTTAGGATCAAAAGAGGCATCGCCAAACAAGGTTACCTGGATGAGATCATCTCCCTGTTTTCCGCTGCGCTCATAAAGCATTTTCAGGAAGTCACGGATGGCGGTGATGTCCTGCTTCCCGGAAGAAAACTCTTCATAGATTTTAGGAAGTTCTATTACCTCTACCTGTAAGCCATTACGGGAGCGCCTGTGAGAAGCCAATCGTTGAGCCTGCGCGGAAAAAGCCACTGGTGTGATGATGACCAAGTCAATCTTCCCATCTAGGTTAAGGCTGTGTAAATTCTGGTTTGCTACTTTACCGATGAAGGTGGGGGTAGGGAAAGAGGAACCCTGAAAGGCAAGGTACTCGCGCAATTGCTGGCTGTTAGCCGAAAAGCTGGCTACCCCATTGTTAATGGAAGCAGTCTGCCGTACGGGCTTCAGCGGATCAGTGACATCCCAAATCTGCGCATTTGCTGCTGTGATGCCTCCTAGCCGGAAAGTGGTGACCGGGTTCTGTTTACTGGCCAAAGACCGGAAACTGGTTTGGTCCCCGTATAGCTTCAACTGCCGCTGCGCAGATAACGTGAAATAGTTAAGAAAACCCGTAGCTGAGGAGCTGTTGCCCGGTTGATACGTGTAGTTGACAGTTAGCTCATTTGTATAAGCCAAAGAACCAAACGAGGGAGAAAAATGCAGGACGTGGTTCACACCCTCGGGGTGGTAGTTGTAAGACCCTCTCCCAAAAATAGAGTGAGTACCCTGGGCGGCACCGTTCAACCTGACCGCAAAGGAACTGTTGTCTGGGGAGTTGGCCATAACCGCCGAGGTAAACCAAACGGTGCTGTTAGGAATTAGGTCAGAGGCCGGAATAGAGAAGTTTTGCTGCAGCGCGAATGCGTTGAATTCCTCCCCGTACCATTCGCGGCCTGAGTTCACCATGTTTCTGAGATCCACTTCATGGAACCAGCGTTCATCATAGGAGTTAACCTCCGGGAAAGAGCCCGGAAGTGCGGCCTGTTGACTTACTCTTAAGCCTGCCGAAGGCCCTACCGTTAAGTAGTAGTAGGTGGTGTCACTGTACAGATTAAGTGAATGCGTAAACGGAGACTGGCCGGTAACAGGGTTCTCTGACCAGGTATGCGGGCCTTGGCCGTAGAAAAGGAGATAGTCGTTGTTGTCAAAGGAGCCGTCCTGCTCACCTTCTACCCAGATAGCGTTTTCTACCAAATCATCGGGACGGGGAGTGGCATTGGCTTGGGGGAGCATTCCGCCGCCGTTTCCGAATAACCGCAGATTGCGCGGGTTAAGAGATTGCGGGTTTACGCCCATTGCCTGCAAAGCGGCCCGGTCTAACTTGTACATGCCCGAAGCCGGCACGCCAATCTTATACCATTCACCGGACGCTAACACCGACCGAGTAGTGTACGCCCGCCGAGCGGAGGGTTGCCCCGGGGCTTTTCTAAGGTTGTTTCCGGAAGTATAGCGAAAACTGAAGTTCAGCAGCTTCTCCACCGCGCCCGTCTGAGGGTTTAACCTAAAGGGCTGGAAAGCGACCACTGAATGCATCACCCGGTTGGCGGTACCTACGCTAATGGCGGGTTGTAAAGCAGTTTTGAGGCTCTTTTTAGGAAAAGCACGTGCTTCTGCCTCCGTGAGCGGGCCAAACTCCAAGTTGGTGAACTCAAAAGAAGTTACCTGGGCATTAGGTAATGACAGTAGGTAGAAGGGAATTGGTTCACGCCCTTCAAATGAAGCTTCCTCAAAAACAGGAAGCGCAGCAGTAACTGTTGCCCCCGCAGAAGGGCTAGCAGGTACTGTGCGCCACGTGATAGTGCGCGAATCCTGGGTTTGGGCCCAGGCAGAAGCGGCAGCTACCCAAAAGCCTGCAGCCAAAAGAAGCTTTCTTACAAGATGCATGTACGCGGGTAAAATAATTACTCCGCAACACAGTCCTTCTATCATAGGATCACCCTCAGAAGTGAGAAGCTAACCCATGAATGGGGGAGTTGTTAGTTGGCTGTGAGACGGTAAGAAAAAGATTCCATAATCATGTTGGCCAGTAATTTCTTACAAGCCTCTTCTACTTTCTGGGCAGCAGCGGTTTCGTCTTCTGCTTCTAACTGTAAACGAATGTGTTTGCCAATTCTTACATCTGACACCTGCTCCAGGCCTAAATGTTCCAAGCCCAGCATTACGGCCTTTCCTTGAGGGTCTAACAGTTCTGCGTGCGGCATGATATCAATTTCGGCGGTGAATTTCATAAGGAAGAGGATTTATTGAAAAAGGATAAAATAATGTACATGGCTAGGTTCAAAGGAACCGCGGTAAAGTTAAGGATTGCCAGGAAAAGAATGGAAAGCCCCATGAAAATAAACCGCACCTCATTGCCTTTCCAGGAGGCATTTTTGAATTTAAGCGCAAATAGCGGCAGCTCAGCGATGAGCAGGTAAGAAAATAGAACTGAGATCCCCAGCAGTACAAACGGGTTCAGGATAATGGGTGATAACCCAAAATCATCGTTCGCCAGAATCAGCGGCAACGACATAATGAACAAGGTGCAGGCCGGAGTGGGCACGCCAATGAAGGAAGAAATTTGGCGGGTGTCAATGTTGAACTTGGCTAGCCTAACGCAGGAGAAAATAGTGATCAAAAAGCCGGCATACGGCAGAAACGCAGGCAGGTCATACCCGCCTTTTTCAATGGCAAGGGCAATCATCTGCACCATCGCGGCGCCAGGCACCACGCCAAAAGAAACCATATCTGCTAACGAATCCAGTTGTTTGCCTATTTCAGAATAGGTGTTGAGTACGCGGGCCACCATGCCGTCCATGAAATCCAGGGTGGCGGCGGCTACAATCCAGCCGGCTGCCGCAATCAGTTCCTGCTGAAAAACAGAAACCAAGGCAAGGCAACCACACAATAAGTTAAGGCAGGTGATGAAATTGGGAATGTGTTTCTTCATAGAATTGTAAAGGTCTGTTCTGAGCCTGTTTTAGTAGAATTAGCTCAAAAACGGATTGCTGGCTTTTTCCTCCCCAATGGTGGTAGAGGGGCCATGGCCAGGATAAACGGTGACATCCTCGGGGAGGGTGAATAATTTAGTGCGGATGCTTTGAATAAGGGTGTTGAAATCACCGCCCGGTAAGTCGGTGCGGCCAATGCTGCGCTGGAACAGGACATCGCCGCCAATCAGGTTCTTGCTCCCGGGGTGGTAGAAGACCACGTGGCCGGGCGCATGGCCGGGCGTGAACAAAACTTCCAATTCTGTCTCTCCGAAACGTACGTTTTCACCCTCTTTTAAGAATTTCTCCGGTAAAACCTCCTGGTATTGCGGAAAGCCATAGGCCGCAGAGTACGTAGGTACCGCACGTAAAACGGCCAAATCTTCTTCGTGGATCTCCAACGGCACTCCGTAGGTATCGGCCACAAACTTATTTCCCAGCACATGGTCAATGTGGCAATGCGTGTTCAGAAGCCGCTCTACTTTCAAGCCTTCGGCCTGGATGAACTGCTGTAATTCCTGCTGTTCCTGTTTATCGGAGCAACCGGGATCAATCACCACGCAGGCTTTTGTGGCGTCATACAGTACATAGGTATTTTCTTGGAACGGATTGAAGGTAAAGTACTTTACTTGCAGACCAGTGGCAGCCATGGGAGACATCTTATTTTGCAGGCTCTAAGTTACAGATTTCAGCGGCACAAGCCGTACCTTGGGGCATGAAATATGATTATCTGGTAGTAGGGCACGGGCTGGCCGGGGCAATTTTGACCTGTTTTCTGGAAAAAGCCGGCAAAACGGTGCTGGTCTTTGATGCACGTAAAGCCAACTCGGCATCTAGGGTGGCCGCGGGTCTGATCAATCCGGTAGCGGGTAAGCGGTTTGCCAAAAGCTGGCAAGTGGATGCTTTCCTGCCTGCTGCTGCCGCCTTTTACCAGGAGATGGAGGAGCGGTACAACACAGAACTGTTTTACCAAAAGCCTATTTTAAAGCTGTTTTCCACACCAGAGGAACAAAACAACTGGATGGGGAAAAGCACCGATGCCGCCTGGGACGGGTACATTGAAACCACGCACCTGCAACTTCCCACCTCTGATTCTGTGCACCAGGAACTGGGCGGTTTGCTCATCCGGCAGGGTGGTTACGTAGCGTTGCGCACTTTTCTGGATGCCCGGGAAGAAGACCTGAGGCAGCGGCAGGTGTTTAGAACAGATGCGTTTGACAGAACCCAACTGGAACTGCTGCCAGACGGGGTGCGCTACGGAGAGGTCCTGGCCCGCAAAGTCATTTTCTGTGAGGGAGCCCAAGGTGCCCAAAACCCATTTTTCGGCTGGCTCCCCTTTTCCCTGAATAAAGGCGAAATTTTAGACATAAATGTGCCTGATTTTGAGGCTTCATATATCTATAATAAAGCAGTTTACGTTGTGCCTTTAGGACAATACCACTACCGGGTGGGTGCAACCTACAACTGGCGAAATCCCGATGAAGAGCTTACCCCTGAGGCCCGCGAGGAACTAGAGGCTAAGGCGCAGGAAATTATAAAAAAACCGTTTACTGTGGAAAAGCAGTATGTAGGAATCAGGCCGGCGGTACGGGACCGAAAACCGCTGATAGGGCTGCACCCTGCGCATGAACAGGTGGCTATTTTCAATGGCATGGGTTCTAAGGGAGTACTGATGGCGCCTTTACTGGCCCAGCAGTTGATAGCCTCTTTAGAACAGGGCGTTCCTTTATGGCCAGAGGTGAATATTGCCCGGTATTTATCGTTATATTTAGCATCAACGTCAAACACATGAGTCAACTCTCTACTCGCTTATTACATGTGTGCCGGTTACTTGTGCTGCTCCTGGTCTTAGGAGCGCCCGCTACCACGTTTGGGCAAGCTACGGCCCCAGATGATTTTGGTCAGAACCGTATCCAGTACAAACGGTTTAACTGGCAGTATTACAGTACCCAAAACTTCAATATCTACTTCTCGCAAGACGGGCGGCAATTGGCCCGTAACGCTGCCGAGCACGCCGAGCGGGAACTGAAGAGAATTACTTCGCTGATTGGGTACTATCCGTATTCCAAGATCACCATCATCATGTACAACTCTGTGTCAGACATGAAGCAGAGTAACATTGGCTTGATTGATGATCCATACAAAGGCGGTAACGATGCCTTGTTTGTGAAAAGCAAGATTGAGGTAGCGTTTGAAGGATCCCAGACCGAGCTGAAGCGCCAGATGACCTACCGCATCTCTGAGTTGCTGCTTTCTGACATGATGTATGGCGGAAGCCTGAAAGAAGTTATCCAAAGCAATTATCTGTTGCGCCTGCCAGAATGGTTTGTGTCTGGTGCCGCCTCGTACCTGGCCGAAGGCTGGAGTGTGGACATGGATGATTATGTGCGCGACATGATCCAGAAAACCGGAGGCAAGCGGCCAGATCCTCTGTTTGCCCGCAACCAGCGCCTCACCGGCCAGGCCATCTGGAACTACATCACGGAGCGTCACGGCACCTCTGCCATCCAGAACATCCTGAATTTGACCCGTATTACCCGTGACATTGAAGTGGGGATCGCCAGTAGCCTGAATATGCCCTACAAGCGGTTCATGCGCGATTGGTTTGCCTACTACACCCAGATGAACACCTTTGCCGAAGGAGCTCTTCCTGCCCCCAGCAAAGAGAATAAGATCAAGAAATCGAACGCACGCAACGTTTTGTACTCAGAACCAGCTTTAAGCCCCAGCGGACAAAAGCTGGCCTATGTCATTTATGACCGGGGGGCATACAAAGTTTACGTGCGGAATCTTGCCTCTAAAAACCAACGCATGGTGTACCGCGGGGGCTACAAAATGCCCAACCTGGAAGTGGACCACACTGTGCCATTGCTTTCGTGGCGGTCAGAATCGCAGTTGGGTATTTCTGATGTGAGACGGGGTAAACTTCAACTGAAACTACAGGACGCCGACAACCGGTACATTCCGGGAGTTGCCACGGTGAAAAACCTGCTGGGTAAGAACAATAACGTGCTGCCCCTGAACGCCTACAGCCAGGTAGCCGGCGTTGACTTCTCAGAAGACGGACAGTTCATGGTGTTAAGCGCCGTGAAAGACGGGCAGAGCGATTTGTACCTCTACCGCAACGGCCGCCTGGTGCGCCAACTCACCAACGATGTGTTTGATGACTTAAACCCGTCTTTCTTGCCGGGTACCAGCAACCGCATCGTGTTCAGTTCTAACAGGTTTGCAGACTCCCTTCAGTCTAGCCGGGGTAAGTTCACTAATGTGACCAACAACTATGATATTTACCTCTTTGACCCCAACAACACGCAAAGCCGCTTCTGGCAATTGACGTACACTCCTTCAAACGAAGTGATGCCTTTGGGGATTTCTGAGGAAGAGATCATGTATTTGGGCGAGGAAACCGGTATCAGGTCTCTATACCGCCATAATATTAAAACGGGGGTTATTGAGCGGGTAACTGCTTTCCGGCAAAACATTAAAACCTATGATTACAATGTGCGCACGGGCAACCTCACGTTTGTGGCCAATGACAGAGCAAAGGAGTTCCTGTATTGGTATCCCAACTCTCCATTGCAGGCCTTGGCGCAGCAGGGATTCAAAACAAAGCGTCAGGAGGTTTTAGAGGGGCATCTGCAACGTCGTATTCAGCAGGAGAATGCCCGGGCCGCCGCTGCTCTGGCTGCCAAAGCCCTGGCTGATTCAATCGCCGCGGTGCAAGCTTCCCAACTGGCCGGAGTCACTCCAGACAGTACCGTCACTGACAGCACCGCTGCCCCGGCAAAACCAGCAGCCAAGCCCGCCACCACTCCCAAACCCAGAACCATCATGGCCATGAACTCGCCAGATTCACTGGTGCTGAATTACCCAAGGCCTTATGATTTGCGGTTTGGAATGAACAGCCTCACTACCTCTATCTACGCTGATCCTTTGCTTGGCTTTGGGTTTGTAATGGAAGTAGGCATGGCCGATCTGTTTGAGGACTACCGCATCAGAGGCGGAGTGTTCGCCTTGACTGATCTCCAGACCACCAACTTTTACGCAGAGTATTCTAACCTAAAGAATCGGTATGATTACCGCGTAGGCTTCCAAAGACAAAGCATCTCTCTACGAGCCACCAACGGGCTGATGACGAGGCTTTCTAAATATGAAGTTCTTCCGGCTCTTAGCTACCCATTGACAAATGCCCTTAGTGTTAAGTTCTTGCCACGTTTTGCGAATGTGCGGGCTATCGCCGTAGAGAATTTCTCTGAGCCAGACCAGGTGACCGACTTAGCAGGTATTGGCGGCGAGATCGTGTTTGACAATTCTGTGGTGACCGGCATGAACATGAGAGAAGGTACCCGTATGAAAGTAGGTATCAGCAGAATGTACGGCATCGGGAACAAGTCTGCCGGCTTCGGTAACTTCTACGTGGACTTAAGACACTATCAGAAAATCCATAAGCAGTTTGTGTGGGCTAACCGGTTGAGTTATGAGCAGTCGTTTGGGCCAGCTCCTAAACGGCATAAGCTGGGAGGCGTGGATAACTGGATCAACGCCGATGACGACGACAGCTTGGCCATGAGCCCGGTAGATTACCTGTTTGTGAACTTCGCTACCCCGCTGCGGGGCTTCAACTACGGTGCCCGCAACGGTACCCGGTATGTGTTGTGGAACTCAGAACTGCGCCTGCCGCTTTTCCAATACCTGTTTGAGGGACCTATCAACTCGGGCTTCTTCCGGAACTTAGAGGTAGTAGGGTTCTTTGACGCCGGTACCGCCTATAACAGCGGAAACCCGTTCAGCGATGACAACTCCGTTAATACCCAGCCTGTGCCAAGACCTCCGTTTGAAGTGATTGTCCGCAACTTCCGGAATCCGTTCATGTATGGGTATGGATTTGGGGCAAGAACTACTCTCTTAGGCGTTTACGGTCGGTTTGACATGGCGTGGGGAGAACGGAACCTGAAGCGCGAAGGACCTAAGTTCTACTTCTCTATGGGTTACGATTTCTAACCTCTAGAATCTTTCAACTCGATTTAAGACTAATTTCCTGAAAACGCCATAAAAGCAGAACGGCACCTTTAACAAAGGTGCCGTTCTGCTTTTATGGCGAGAGTAACTTCCCTCTTTCAAACTGTTATTTCAAGCCTGATGCTTTAGCGGGTGTTTTCCTGAAAGTGGCATAAAAACAAAGAAGCCTCCCTGAATACAAGGAGGCTTCTTTGTTTTATGTATAAGCTGATAAAGCAAAAGCTTCATCAAGCCAGGTTTTCTGGGAAGGAAAAGTTATGCCTGTACCGCTTGCAGGAGCGACTCAAACAGGAGACGGCCATCGGTGTTGTTCAGATCTGGGTCAACGGCGCGCTCTGGGTGCGGCATCATGCCAAACACATTCTTGTTCTTGTTGCTTACCCCGGCAATGTTGAGCAAGCTGCCATTGCAGTTGCAGTACTCGTTTACCTCACCGTTGGCATCACAGTAGCGGAACATGATCTGGCCATTGTCCTCCAGTTGCTTCAGGGTGTCGGCATCGGCGTGGAAACGGCCTTCTCCGTGGGCAATCGGAATTTTGTAGGCTTTGCCGGGCTCTAGCAGGGCAGTAGGCAGAGCCTCGTTGTTTTCAGGGGTGATGTACACGTTCTGGCAGATGAACTGCTGGCTGGTGTTACGCAGCAGGGCACCCGGCAACAGACCGGCCTCGGTCAGAATCTGGAAACCGTTGCAGATTCCCCACACGTACCCACCTGAGTTGGCAAATTTCACCACTTCCTGCATGATAGGGGAGAACCGGGCAATAGCACCCGAACGCAGATAATCACCATAGGAGAAACCTCCTGGCAGCACTATGAAATCACAGTTCTGCAAATCATGGTCTTTGTGCCAAAGGCGTACAACCTCCTTCTGGGTAGTGTGTTGCAACGCATCAATGACATCCTGGTCACAGTTGGACCCCGGGAAAACGACAACTCCAAATTTCATACGGCAAAGATAAAAGAAAATACCTCAGCTTCATAAGGGAAAAGCCCTCAGAAACAGCTACTGGCAAGATAGGGAGAGAGTGGCGCTTTTTTCATAAATTTACTTTTTAACACTTTACTTTTTTACTTATGCTTTTATCCATGACTGGGTTTGGGGCTGCCCACCTAGAAACTGAGGGTTCTATGGTCAGCATTGAGCTGAAATCTCTTAACTCAAAATCCATGGACCTGAGTCTGCGCATCCCCCGCAGTCTGTCTGACAAAGAACTGGAGATCAGAAACCTGATAGGCAAGAGCCTGGTGCGGGGCAAAATCAACCTCACCATTGAGGTTAACAGAAACAAAGCCAATAGCACCCGCAGTAGAATCAACACCGAGTTACTAACCCAATATTACCAGGAGATAGAGCAGGCCGCGTTGGCGCTGGGCGCCCAGTCCCCTGATTTGTTCCGGTTGGCCCTTCACATGCCCGATGTGCTCCAGACCGAGGCCGCCGAAGATCCCAGAACCGAAGAGATTGCCTGGGAGCAGGTGCAGCCGCTGTTGCTGGAAGCCATAGACAAGTTCAACACCTTCAGGGCCGATGAAGGCAAAGCCCTTACCACCGAAATCATTTCCTACATAGACCGCATCCGTATTCTGCTGGCCGAGGTAGACAAACATGATCCTACGCGGGTAGAGCAGATAAAACAGCGCATCCAAGGGCACCTGATTGAGATCAGCTCTTCAGAGTCTTTCAACCAGAATCGGTTTGAGCAGGAGATGATCTATTACATTGAGAAACTGGATATTGCGGAAGAAAAGGTGCGTTTAGTGAACCACCTGCATTATTTCACCGAGACCGTCTACCTTCCTGAACCAACCGGCAAGAAACTGGCGTTCATCTCCCAGGAAATAGGCCGTGAGATCAACACCATCGGTTCCAAAGCCAACGATGCCACCATCCAGCATTTGGTGGTAGAAATGAAAGAAGAACTGGAGAAGATCAAAGAGCAGCTGAACAACATCTTGTAAGGGTTTTGTTTTGGGCCTATTTTCCTTAAATCACCCTTTAGCGCAGAACGCATGCCCAAAAAGTTACTAGCTGTTATTCTTCTTTTCCTTTGGGGGATAGGCGAAGCTTTGGGGCAAGCCCGTTCTTGCGGCACCATGGCGCACGTACAGCACCTGGAGCGTGACAGGCCTAACCTGCGAACCCAGTTGCAACAGCAAGCAAAAATGGCGGGCTTACGATCCAAAGATCTTCTGGAGAAAAGAGTCTTGGCTGGGGTGGTGACTATCCCGGTGGTGGTCCACGTTGTCTATAACACCGATGCCCAAAACATCTCCGATGCCCAGATCAAATCCCAGATTGAGGTTTTAAACAAAGATTTCCGGCGGTTGAACACTGATGTGGGCAATACACCCGAAGCCTTCAGAGGCGTGGCCGCCGATACCGAGATTGAGTTCTGCTTGGCCCAACGCACGCCCGACGGCGAGCCCACTACCGGCATTACCCGCACCAAAACCAACACGGCCGAGTTTAAGGTGAACGACGGCATGAAGTTCAATGCCTCCGGCGGAAAGGATGCCTGGAACACGAGCCAGTACCTGAATATCTGGGTGGTGAAATTCTCCTCCGATGAAGAAGTGCTGGGCTATGGCCAATTCCCGAACGCCGGGTCACCTGCTACCGACGGAGTAGTCATTGATTACCGCTACTTCGGGACTACGGGTACCGTGACCAGACCCTTCAATTTGGGGCGTACCACTACCCATGAGGTTGGTCATTGGCTGAACCTGTTCCACATCTGGGGCGATGAGCCCTGCGGTGATGACCAGGTGGCCGACACGCCCACCCAAGAGGAAGAAAATGCTGGCTGTCCTACGTTCCCCAGTGCCAGCTGTGACAACATCAGCGATATGTTCATGAACTACATGGACTACACCAATGATGCCTGTATGAACCTGTTTACCGCCGGGCAGAAAAACGTGATGCAGCAGGCTCTCTCAGCGTACCGGCCGGGTATCCTTTCCTCTCCTGGGTGTACCACGGTGCAGGTGCCAGATCTGGATGCAGCCTTGATGGAGGTGACTTCTCCTGGAAAGATTCTTTGCGCTACCTCCTTTGCGCCTTCAGTGGTATTGCGCAACAAGGGAACCCAACCGCTCACGTCGGCCCAAATCCAGTACCGGGTAGACAATGGCCCGGTTCAAACTTACACTTGGACCGGTTCTGTAGCGTCCTTCCAAAGCACTACCGTTACCATTCCGGCGCTTACGGTGCTCTCTGGGGCACACACCCTTTCCCTTACCATTAGCTCCAGAAACAACACTGCTTCTGATGCAGAGGCAAGCAATGACGTCCTTTCCGCTTCCTTCCAAGTGCAGGGTTCGCCTTTGCCCCTGCAGGAAGGCTTTGAAGGAGAGACTTTCCCGCCAGCCGGCTGGACGATCAATAATCCTAACGGAGACCTCACCTGGGCGCGTACCACTAAAGCAGACAAAACGGGGACGGCCTCGGCATACATGAACAACATTCGCTATGAGGCCAACGGCTTGGTAGATGAATTGGTGCTCCCTCCCTTGGATCTAACCAACAGGGCCATGCCACGGCTCACCTTCCAGGTGGCGTATTCTTTGCTTTCCGAAAGTGGTTACTCCGATACGTTGGAAGTCTGGGCCTCTATAGATTGTGGCAGTTCGTACCAACGCCTTTACCAAAAGGCCGGGAGAGACTTGACTACCGCTACTCCTTACTTCACCAAGGAGGAGTTTATCCCAACCGCTTCGCAATGGCGCTTGGAGACATTGGATTTAGTAGGCTTTGCGACTGCCAAAACGATGCTCCTGAAGTTCAGGCACATCACCGATTATGAAAACAATTTGTTTATAGATGATGTGAAAGTAGACGGGGACCCGTTGGGAGCCGAGGAAGACCGCGCCCAGCAAGCGGTAACAGTTTCGCCTAATCCCTCTACCGGTGCCTTCTTCATCAGCTCGCCACAAGCCACCATTTCCAGCATTCAGGTGTGTAATACCGTAGGGAAGTTGCTGCAGACAGTTACTCCTATACGGCACGTGCGAAGCCAGCCTTTGCAGCTTTCCCTGCAGAACCAAGCTAATGGCCTGTACCTTCTCAAGCTCCATACCGACAAGGGAATGGTAGTCCGGAGGGTGATGCTTTTAAGATAACTTCTCTTAGTAGTAGAAACCCGAATGCCCCGTTAATTACCCAATTGAAGGTAGTTGCCGGGGCATCCGGGTTTTAAGGCTTCTTTAAGGAAAGAACGCTAAAAAGGGAAGCAAAAATGAAATAACAACCAGGCGCTTTTTAGCCGATTTCGGGAAAATAGGGCCAAAGCAGGTTTTCTATAATTCTTTGATAAACGCCTGGATCAAGGCCATAACTTCCTTGAATTTGGTCAGCGGCAAGGTTTCTATGGTATCCTTGGGGTGGTGGTATTCTGTGGTGGTGCCTCCCAAGGTATAGAAGAAGAAGGAAGGAACGCCTTTTTCTGAGAAGAAGTAATGGTCTGAGTTGGCCGCTTTGCCCCGGCTCTTAATCTGGGAAAGAAACTGGTGCTGTTTGTTCAACTGCTGCAAAAGCGCGAACTGCTTGGGAAACACGCTACCGTTGACCACCATCAGTCCTTCCTCACCAGTGCTCATGAGGTCCAGGTTCAGCAGGAATTTAATTTTATTCAGTGGGAAGAGCGGGTTCTCAGTATAAAAGCGAGAGCCTACCAAGCCGGCTTCTTCTCCGGCAAAGGCCATGAAAGCAATGGAGTAGTCTGGGGCATTCTGAGGCTGGGCATAATAACGGGCCAGTTCCAGTAACATGGCGGTACCACTGGCATTATCATGAGAGCCGGGGAAATACACCTCTTTGCCTTGGTGGCCTAAGTGGTCATAGTGGGCGGTGACCACCACAAAGGAATCTGGGTTGACCTTACCCGGTACAAACCCGATCACGTTTTGGCTGTTGTACTGCAAATCAAGCCGGGCATCTACCGCAAACTTCACCTTCTTTGATTTGGGTGGCCAGGCTTTCTCTAAAACTTCAAACACCGGGAACGGAAGCTGCTCTCCCCTAATAGTGCCCATCAACTTGGGACCGGGTTGTCGCACGATCACTGCAGCCACGCTTCTCAACTGCGGTTGGAACGGCTCTGGTAAGGAAAGCAATTCCTGAAAATTCCGTTGGTGCACCACCAGTACTTTGTTGCGCAGGTTATTGGTTAGGAATTGCTGGGCCACGTCAACAT
The DNA here is from genome assembly GCF_056491185.1 of Rufibacter sp. JT20002. NCBI lineage: Bacteria > Pseudomonadati > Bacteroidota > Cytophagia > Cytophagales > Hymenobacteraceae > Rufibacter > Rufibacter sp. JT20002. Next base: position 17,984 of record NZ_JBSZJY010000003.1, read on the forward strand.
CTTTCAGAATCAACGTGTCTATCTCATAGACCCTACCTTCAGCGGCCCCAGCCCCCGTAGCCGCGTGGGCCAGAAAATCCACACCGGGTGTTAAGATCTTTCCGTCAATTTCCAATTGGAGTGAGTTTTCCAGAATATTGACCGGAAGCGTAAAGGGTTGCTTGTACCCGGGAGGAAAAGATTTTAACCCGATGGTGGTAAATTGGCCTTGCAGGTAATCGGCGGCCAGACTGTCGCCTTTGAAGGCGTACCCACGTCCGTGCAAGGCCGGGGCAGAAAGGTCACGGATGGTTTGGCGTACCCGGGTCATGTCCTGGGCTTTCCCCTGAAAAGAAAGGAGCAGGAGCGAAACCGTAAGATAAAGCCAGGAGTGCCTTGTCATAGAATCGTTTTTAGCCTGATCTTCTGAAACTGGTTGCAAAGCGGCGAACAAACAGAAACCACAGGACCAACCCGATCACCCCACCAACAGTATTGCTGAGCGCATCCACCGGATCGGCGGCCCGGCCCAGACCCATGGAACCCTGCAGGATTTCCACAAATATCCCGAAGGCCACTACCAGCAAAAAGGAACCCGTGAGCAGGCGCTTGTTTAATTGAACGGAAGGGTCACGCTGCAACCCGAAAAGAAGGAGAAGAAGTTGCATCCCGAAGAGGATGGCATGTACCAGCGTGTCAACGGTAAGGAAGTCCCATTTGGGGCCGGGAGGTAAAAGAGGAGCGGGCAGTAACGTCAATACAAGAATGACGACTGCCCACCCCAGTGCCAGTGCATAATAGGAGAGACGCACGGCAAAAATATATTAGGCGCCTACCAACTCGCGGTACGCGGCGGCAGAAAGAAGCTCGGCTACTTCGGCTTGGTCACCAACAGACATCTTGATCATCCAGCCATCGCCGTAAGGATCAGAGTTCACCAGTTCAGGGCTGCCGTCCAGTTTTTCATTGATTTCCAAAACCTGGCCAGAAAGCGGGCTAAACAAATCAGAAACGGTTTTCACTGCTTCAACAGTACCAAATACCTCTTCTTTGGCTACGTCTTTGTCTAAGGTGTCAATGTCTACATACACAATGTCACCCAACTCGCGCTGCGCAAAGTCAGTGATGCCTACGTACGCTACATCGCCTTCAATCCGGATCCACTCGTGGTCTTTGGTGTATTTCAGCTCCTCAGGGAAGTTCATAAGTAATTAGATTAAGTTTGATTCAAAAATACGTTCTTTTTAGCACGTGCCGCAAGCCTTATTCAGATAAACTGAACCTAAGCTGGATGCCGCCCTCGGTAACGGTGTTGCGGAACGCGTTAGCCACTTTGGGTTCATTGATGTTCTGGGTGAAGTAGAACTGCAGGTTCAGGCGCTGGCTTACCACGTAGTCAATGGTAGGCCTAATCTGTACCTGCAAGGCACCGGCGGTGGTCAGGTTGTTCTGGTACTCGTTTCCGTTGTTGTCAATGGCAATGGTACGCTGGATGGTTTCATTGTCGCGTAAGGTGAAGTCAAGACGCATGGTCAACTCATTCTCCAGGGTTCGGCGCGAGCCCCCAATCCGGAACGGAATCTTGAAGTTGGTGGTGGTATAGCCAAAGCCTACGACCACGTCTTTGATGCCGTTCTCGGTTACCTGTGCGTTGGTCATGTTCAGTAAGAGATTGCGCTGGGTTCTGTACTCCACGCGGCCGGTGATCTGGCCTTTGGTCCGGAAGTTAATACCCACCAACGGCGCCATGCTCTCGGTGATGGCCACCTGGCTCACGATGTAGTACGGAATCACTTCTCCTCTCTCGTTTGCCAGGTCTGGGAAGCCAGCCGGCTCAAAGCTGTAATCCAGCGCCGTGCTGAAGTTCGCCACCGTGAAGGTTGACTGGTAGGCGTGGTTCAGGGTAAACGAGCTGAAATACTTTTGGAAGAAAGGCAAAGTAGACAACCCATTGTACACCACGTTCCAGTTAGGGAGCGGAATGGCGTCAAATGGAGTGGTTGGTTTCGCCTTGTAGCCATTGATGTCCTTGCCTTGGTAAGCATTCATGAACGCCGGGATAAGCACATCCTGAGAGTTCAGCGGGTACAAGCCCGGGCCTGATTTGGCGGCATTTAATCTGCTGGCCACCGTGGCCCGGTACCGGATGAAGTTCTCAAACGCCGCCGAGTTGTTGCCAGAGCCTCCCTCAAACAAGGTCTGCAACGAGATAAAAGAAACCCGGTAAGAGCCGGTGGTGAAAGGCGTTTGGCGCTTCACAATTAAATCCTCGGTGTCACGGCGGTAGTACACTTCGTCTATCTCAGATTTGTTCATCACGCCGTCTAAGGTGATAATGAAGTTTCTGAATGGTTCAACCGTGGCCCGCGCCGTTAGGTTGATAGACGAAAGCGAGCTCAAAGGTGTGTTCAGGTACTGGCTGCTGTCGGTGTACCAGCCTTCGCGGTTGGCGCGGTTGAAGAGTTCGTCCAATTCATATTGTTTCCCTAACACAAAGTCCAGCCCCGGAGCCCCGAACCCATCGGCTAAGCCGAAGTTCTTGGTGGTAGGCAGGAAGCCTGGTAACAAGGTTCCTTCGGTGCGGGCGTAGGTGAAGTTGATGGACCTAGCTGACATCAGGGTCCGCAGGATTCCGTTTAGTACCTGCCTTCCGCCGCTTCTGGTAGAATCTGGCGTTGCCTCCTGCCCTTGCTTGACCGACTGCTGCCGCACTCCCGGGTTAGGGGAGGCTTCGTTGGCCGCCTTCAAGAAGCGCACCTTGTTGTAAAGCCGTACCAAATCAAACTTACCGCTGACACTAGTCTCCGTGCTGTTCTCAATGGTATTTCCTAGCTGTAAGGTATCGTTTCTGCTGAGCGCGGTGGAGGCCGAGGTCCAGGTGAAACCAGCCTGGTACCGAGCATCCGCTGATACCCAATCTGTGAGCGGGAACTTGTCCAAAGGCAGGCGGTACGTGGCCGCTACTACCTGGTTGAAGTTCGTGTTCCGGCCGAAGCGGCGCAGATTGTGCCAGATTTCCTCATTCTTCCAGCGCAGTGTGTCAATCTCCTCGTTGATGCGTCCGTTCGGCTCGTCCACCACTGCCCGGTTAGTGGCCGTGTAGTCCAGCGAAAGGCTCTTGGTCAAATCCCACTTCACGTCATAGATCCGGTTAAAGAAGAACGATTTCTGGAAAGTAGGCAGGAAACCGGCGGTGTCTGGCAAACTGTACGGCGAGGTACGGCCTTGCAGGAACGTTTCATTGTACCGGCGGTCCAGGTCGGCTCTGATAGAGATTCTGCTTGGCTCCAGCGCAAAGTTGAAATCCTTCAGCCAGCGCAGGTACGGTGACTGAAAGGCCTTAACGTTGGCAAACGGCGTAAAGCTCTTAGGAGTATTGTTGTAGTTGTAAGCAATACCGCCGGTGTACGTCTTGGAGAAGTTACGATCCGTGGAAATATCGGTGTGCAAGACCTCGGTATAAGCATAGGAGAACGAAAGGTTCTCAATGTCATAAATGTGGCTTTTCGCTTCGGGGTCAGTTTTCTCTTTCCGGACGTTAAGCAGGTTCACACTCTTAGTTGTGGTCTGGCTTACCACCTCTTTGCGGTAATTGTCCCGCTCTGAGTTGTTTTCAAACTTCTGCAATGAAAGATCCAGCTCAGTGTCACGATCCAGTGGGTCAAAGCGGGGTTCACTGATGGTGGTTCCGTACTGCACAGAAAGCGGTACTACCAAGCCTAAGCCAGAAGGAAGAAGCTTCTCGGCCGCTACGTTGGCAGTGATGTCAAACTGGCCGGTAGTCTCGCGGGCTCTTTGGGCCGCCCGTTGCTGAATTCCTCCAAAACCTACAGTGGTGTAAGAACCCGTAGCGGTGATGTTGGCAAAGTCGGCGAGTTTCACGTTGGCTCTAGCTGTTGCTGCCCAACCAGCGGTGCGGTCAAAGTCAGATACCCGCAGTTCGTTCACCCAGAGGGTAACTGAGTGGGCTGCTTTGTCTGGCGTTGCCGGGTTCTCCAAACCAATCATAAGGCTTTGCACATCGCTGAAGTCTGGGTTACCCACCACTCTAAACACTTTTCCGTCTTCGCGGGCTTCGGTGAACACCTGGTTGAATGGGAAGTTGGCCTGGTTTCTTCTTGACTTTAACCGCACAAATTCTTCAAAAGCCACATCAATGAAGTTCTGTTCGTTCCAGATCTGGTACGGGTCACGGCTGCCCTGCGGCGTCATTTTCAGCGGGATGGAGAACTCGTAGTAGTTCTGGGTAAAGTCGGTGCCAATTCTGATGAAAGCGTTTACTTCATTGTCCTGGGTACCGCTTGGGCTCTGTGCGTGCACGTACATTTTCAGGCGCTTGTAGATAAGCATGTCTTGAGACACATTCTTGTACACGGCCTTGCTGAAAGAGTCTCTCAGATTTTCTACGTTCAACTGTAGTGATTGCTCGTTTTGGCGGCGGTTGTTTGCCGAAGAGTAATCACGCTGACGCTCTACCCCTGGTGGCACCACGTACGGGATGGTCCCCGCATCTACCTCACCGTTTTCCTCAATACTTACCGAAGACACCGCGAAAGCAGAAGCATCAGAGTCGCAGTCGCCCACGCAAGGAGCGCCGTTAGAGAGAATGGTGTTGTAGGTGCGCCACTGGTTTGAAACAAACTGCATCTGTACAAAGCGTAACACTACTGGTTGGGCAAACTGCGTGGCGTACATCCGCATGAACCGGATGGATTTGAAGCCCTGCATGTTGTTCACATTACCGGTAGGCTTACGCACCGGAATCCGGAACTGGTACCAGCTAATTCTATTGCCGTTGGCATCTGTTGAGTCTACTTTGTCTACAATGTAGTTGTCACCTACTGCCAAACGGTTAGGTCTCAGGTCAATGTTGTACTCGTAGTACTGCTCCACGTCACTAATGACGTTGTCTTTGTTCAGATCCTCTTTGTCTGGGAAGGCGTTGGAAGAAAGCTCGCTGTTCACCGGTGAATTGCCCTGCATGCCGTTGAAGTTCTTGTAACGACCCAGCACCCCGGCATTGGCGGCATCATAGGAGCCGTCTAAGTGGTGGCGGAAGTTATCGGCGGACGGGTCATCCAGCGTGCTGTAAATCCCTTGGAAGAAAGCCCGTTCATCACTGTCGTTCAAACCGTCCAAACCAATGTCCTGGAACTGGCGGGATCCGGGCTCATTGTCAAAAGCATCGGTCAGGAACTGGTTACGGGTTACGCGCCCCCAGGCGGTAGGCTCAGTGGTTTGAGGGTTGCCATCAGTTGGCAAGCCGTTCTCAAACTGGTAGCGTTGGTCTTTCAGGAGGTCTTCTGAGATGTTACCTAAGTTGAAGACCAGTTTACCGTTTTCGTCCTGGCGGTTCTGCGCGTCATCTAACCCGGTGATTATGCGCCGACCACGGTCCCCTTTGATGAACGGATCCAGCATCCAGAACTCCAGGTACTCAATGTTGGCGTTGTCAAAGTTGTTGTCAAAGGAAATCTCCCGGCTGATACCCCCATAGTTGCTCCGTGGGTCATTGTTCAGGAAACGACCATCAGAGGAAACATTGGGGTTATAGTTGTACTGACCGCGCTCTCTTGGGTAATAGGCCAGGTCAAAGGTGTATTCAAAGGAGTTGTTGGTCTCTGGGTCACGGTTAGGGAAGATCTCGCGCCGTTGCACGCCCCGTACGTAGTGGTTTTCCAGTTCCTCTCTAGAGATGTTATTAGGGCGTAAGCCGTTGCTGGTATAGTAAATCTGGTCAATGGTGTACCATGCCAATTTTGCGCGGTTGTAGGCGTACGCCAAACCAGAAGTACCATTTTGGAGAGGCGCTGGGGTGGCCGCCAAGCGCCAGGCATTGGTATTGAAGCCCCCCAGGGAGTAAGGCGTTTTGGCGTTCTCAAAGTCATCTATGTAAGAGACGCCGTCTTCGCCTTCAAAAGCTGTTTTCTGCGGCACCAACTGCGCGATCTCGGCGCCTAAGGTAACCGCCGACGGCTCTTTAGTTTCCAGGAATGGCAGCTTATCGGTGAGGCGGGTGAGCAAACGGGATTCGCGGCGGTAGTTAATATCAAAGCCGTAGATGGTGTTGTTGCTGGGCTCGTCGCCAATGTTCACCCGCTGAATAAACGGCCTTTCACCTTGGTGCAATACCGTGGCCCCTAAGATCAGGTCATTGTCTACCCTGTAGTCGAACCTCGCTCCCAATAAGGTCCTGGGCTGCACACTGAGGATGTCAGCCTTTTCATAGGTGACACGTAGGTTGCTGGCACTGTTAAGGTAACTCGGGTTTAGAATCTTCACCCGGCCCAGGTCATAGAATACCTGGTAGTCCTGACCTTCTACCAAGCGTGTACCGCCGGAGTAAACAGCCACCGATCCTTCCGCAATCCGGATACCCGGCAAGGTAATCTCATCGGTGCTGGAAGCTTGGTAACGGCCCTGGATAAAGAACTTGTTTTTCTGGGCGAACTGCTGCGCATCGGTCTGGATAGAGTCGTAGAGTTCCTGAAAAACGTATTTATTGATATACTGGTCTTCTTGGCCCGGCGTGAAACGCGAGCGGAGGTAAGACCCAAACGGCTCTACCTGCGGGAAGAAAATACGGCCACTCTCGGGGTCAATGGTGATGCCGGATAGGAAGTCAAAGTTACCATCGCGCGGAGGGTCATTGTTGGTGTTCACATTATCCAAATCGAACACCTGAATCAAAGGAATTCCCTTCAGGCGCGACTCATCTTGTAAACTGGTCAGGTCGCCGCCGGTGGCATCGTCTTTGTAGGTGATGTTCAACTGGAAGTTCTGCCGCTCAATCTGGTTCGCATTGAGAGCATACACGTTCTTCATCATCAAATCCCAGGTAGGGGTGTTCAGCCCTGGGTTGGTGGCGCGCAGCAACTTCAAGAAAATGACCTGGTCTTCTGGAACGTTCTGGTAGTCTTCTTGCAACTCACCCACTTTGTAGGTGCGGCCATTCAGGGTGTACTCAAACGCTACCCCTAGCACCTGCTCTGGAAGGAGCGCGGCATTTAAAGAGATATATCCTAACTGTGGATTGAACTTGTACTCGGTCTGGTCCAGGCGGCGGGCCCGTACGTGTTCAAAATCGATGGTTTTTTGCAAGCCAAACCCTTCCAGGAAGTTGTCTACCTGAGTGTTGTTTCTGACGGTAAGGCTGCTGTATAAACTATTCTGTGCGTTCCCGGCCCCGGCATTGGCAGGCAGGTTGTTGCTAAAACGGCTCCTAAACGGCGTGGGCTCGCCCAAGTCCATCAAGGCAACTACGTTCCGGAGGTTCTGGGTGGCGCGGTTATCGTTGGTGATGTACACTTCCAGACGCCGGATCACAATTCCTGAATTTACCAACGGCAAGTTGCGAAGAGATTGGTCATAACGATTCCGGAAGAACTGGGCCAGGAAGAAGTGACGGTCCCGGTCGTAATCATCGGCGCGTATCTCAAAGCGTCTGTTTTGAGCCCCGTTTTGGATATCTACCGCGTCAATGCTGCCTCGCTGGTTGGCCGCAATAGCCGTCACGGATAGTTTCCCTAACTGCAGCTGCGCTTTTAACCCGAAAAGGTTCTGCCCCCCAGAGATAAGGGAGTTGTTCAACGGAAGGCTGACGTTACCGGCCTCTATCTTCTGAATAATTTCCTCCGGATAGCCGGTATATTCCAGCTTGAGGTTGTTTTCAAAATCAAAGTTGGCTTTGGTGTCCCAGTTGGCGGTGATCCGCATCTTCTCGCCAATGCGGCCGTCAATGTTCAGAGCGATGCTCTGGTCAAACTCAAAGTCACCGATGCTCTGCTGACGCAGCGGAATGGCCGGGTTCTCATTCTTGTTGAAAAGTGCCCCAAACTTGAGCGTGGCCAAACCGTTGGGCCGTATATCTACGGTGTTTCCGCCAAACAGGCGGTCAAACGTACGTCCGCCCAGGTTAAGCGTAGGCACCAGGCGCCGGCTAGGTGCGGCAGGGTTCTGCTCATCCAAGCTAGCCGACTTGGTGCGCCAGTAATCCTTGATAGCTTTCTGCTGCTGGTAGCGCGAATACTCCTCAAAAGTCATGGTGCTAGGATCGCGGTAGTCATAGCCGCCAATCTGCTCCGTAATCTGGTACCTCTTTAAACTATCGTCTGGCTCTACCTGTAACTCAACGTTTTTTGGCAAAGGCAGCAGAAGCGGTGAAAGTGTGGTTCTGTTGGAAAAAGGATCTCCCCGGCGGTCGTCAAAAATCAGTTTAGGACGTCTGGAAGGAATATACCCCTGATTTTTTGTTGTGTCCTGTATTTCTTCTTCATCTTCTTCAGACAAGGCCATGACCGAGGTGCGAACACCCGCCATAGACAAACTCAAAGGCTCGGCTTGGGAAAGCCAAGCCGTCAACGACACCAACCCTACCGCGGCTGCAAGAATGTGAGGCTTCTTTTTGTAAAACACAAATAATGGGGAAGTTTCTTATGATGACTTCAAAGCGAACTTGATCATTTCTTCCACGGTTAAGCCAGCGCCCTCCCGCTTAATGATTGTATCCAAGGTCTTTTCGGCGACATTCTTCGCGAAGCCTAATGTGACTAATGCTGATAACGCCTCCTCTCGTGAGGTATTGTGCGCCCCAAAAGAGACACTTACCGCATCTGCGCCCAAGCCTTTCCGGAATTTATCGCGAAGTTCCAGGATGATTCTCTGGGCAGTTTTGGCACCAATCCCTTTTACCTGCTGGATGGTGCGAACATCTTCCCTGACAATCGCCTGCTGCACCTCTTGTACTGTGAGGGAAGAAAGAATCATAAGGCCGGTGTTAGGCCCTACGCCCGAAATAGAGATTAAATGTAAGAAGGCGCTTTTCTCAGCGGGGGTGGCAAAACCATACAGGGTATGGGCGTCTTCTTTGATATGCTGGTGGGTGTACAGACGGCAACGCTCTCCCTCTGGCAACTGCCCGTAGGTGTTGAGGGAAATACGTAGTTCATAGCCCACGCCTCCTACGTCAATGATAACGAAAGTGGGGTCTTTTTGAGCCAGACGGCCATCTAAATAGGCGATCATGTGATCTGTGGTGTATGGGTTGAAATCAGATATAAGATAATGAAAACATTCTGTTTTTAGCCCTTTTCAGACAAATAGGCTAAAAACAGAATGTAAAGATTGAAGCATAGTACTACTCCTATATAGGAAGGATAAAGGCAGTACGTACTAGTACTATTTATAGTTTAGCCTTGCACGTCTGGGCATCTACCACGGCAATAGCCACCATGTTGATGATCTCCCGTACAGATGAGCCTAACTGCAAGATATGCACTGGCTTACGCATGCCCATCAGGATAGGACCAATGGCCTCAGCGCCTCCAATTTCCTGCAAAAGTTTGTAAGCGATGTTACCTGCGGCCAAACCCGGGAAGATAAGCGTGTTGGCTCCTACGTTGGCAAGTTCGCTGAACGGGTAGTGCTCGCGCAGCAACTCAGGGTTTAACGCCGTGTTGGCTTGCATCTCCCCGTCAATAATCAGGTCTGGATAGCGCTGCTTGGCCATGCGGGTAGCCTCACGGGTCTTGGTAGGCACTTGCCCAGAACTAGACCCGAAATTGGAGTAGGAGAGGACTGCCATTCTTGGCTCGCGGTCAAAGAAACGCACGTACCGGGCCGTTAAGCCAATGATGTCCACCAACTCTTCCGCGCTAGGCTGCAGGTTCACCGTGGTATCAGCAAAGAAGTAAGGCTCTTTCTTGTTCTGGATAATGTACATACCCGCTACCTTGTTCACGCCTTCTTCCACGCCAATCACGTGCAGGGCCGGTTTGATGGTAGAGGAGTACTCCCGGGTAAGACCCGAGATGAGGGCATCGGCGTCGCCGGTTTCCACCATCATACAGCCAAAGTAGTTCCGGTTGCGCACCAGTTTGCGGCAGTCAAATAAGGTAAGGCCTTTGCGTTTGCGCTTCTCATATAACAAGTGGGCAAACTTCTCGCATCTGGCGTCTTCCTCGCGCGGGTCAATGATCACACTGCCGGTCAAATCCATGTTGAACTCGGCGATCATTGCCTCAATACGGGCCCGCTCACCCAACAGAACAGGGTAAGCCAGTTTCTGCTCCAGTACCGTTTGGGCCGCCTTCAGGATTTTGTAATTATCCGCCTCAGCGAAGACCACGGTTTTAGGGTTCTGACGAGCTTGGGTGAGCACGCGGTTCATCAGTTTCTGGTCAATACCAATGCGGGCCTGAAGTTCCTGATGGTAGCGATCCCAATTGGTGATAGGCTGACGCGCCACACCCGATTCCATGGCGGCTTTGGCTACGGCCGGACTCACGGTGGTGATCAGGCGAGGGTCAAGCGGTTTAGGGATTAGATAGGTGCGACCGAAAGAGATAGAATTGTCTCCATATGCTTTGTGCACGATGTCTGGAACACCCTCTTTTGCCAGTTCTGCCAGGGCATACACCGCCGCCAGCTTCATGGCTTCGTTGATCTCGGTGGCGCGCACGTCCAACGCTCCCCTGAAAATGTAAGGGAAGCCTAGCACGTTGTTTACCTGGTTAGGATGGTCTGAGCGACCAGTGGCCATAATCAAATCATCGCGGGTAGCCATGGCGGTCTCGTAGGCAATCTCCGGGTCTGGGTTGGCTAGCGCGAAGATGATGGGGTCTTTTGCCATCAGTTTCACCAATTCGGGCGCTAAAACGTTGCCGGCACTCAGGCCCACAAACACATCAGCGCCTTCCATGGCCTCGGCCAGGGTGGTGATATTGCGGGTGGTCACAAACTGGGCGCGGTAGATGTCTAGGTCGTTGCGGTGCGGGTTGATGATGCCGTCTTTGTCAAACATGACAATGTTGTCAATGTTCACGCCCAATTCAAGGTACAGCTTGGCGCAGGCAATGGCGGCGGCCCCGGCTCCGTTCACCACCATCTTGATCTTCCCGATTTCCTTTCCTACCAACTCCAAGGCATTTAGAAGAGCCGCGCTGGAGATAATGGCGGTGCCGTGCTGGTCGTCGTGCATGAGCGGAATGTTCATCTGCTCGCGCAAGGCATTCTCAATCTTGAAGCTTTCGGGGGCTTTGATGTCTTCCAGGTTGATGCCGCCAAACGTAGGCTCCAGAGACCTCACGATTTTGATGAACTCCTCTGGGTCTGTGGAGTTGATCTCTATGTCAAAAACGTCAATGCCCGCGAATTTCTTGAACAAAACGCCTTTTCCTTCCATCACGGGTTTAGAGGCTTCTGGGCCGATGTTGCCCAGTCCCAGAACGGCAGTTCCGTTGGAGATAACACCTACCAGGTTTCCTTTGGCGGTGTACTTGTACACATCTTCGGGGTTGGCGGCAATGGCTTTACAAGGCTCCGCTACACCCGGCGAGTACGCCAGGGCTAAGTCCATCTGCGTGCTCACCATTTTGGTGGGCACCACCTCTATCTTGCCGGGTTGGCCCTGGCTGTGATAATTCAGTGCGTCTTCCTTGTTAATTTTAATCATGTCCTTCTTTGTCGTGTTGTATTCTAAGTTGGCTCTTCCGCAAAACCAACGCTTGTTATGCAGGTAATAAGTTCAAATTGCTATCTTTTTTCCGATTCACCAAAGAGTGCCCGTTGTTAGATTGTTCTGTTTCAGGTACATTTTTAGGGAAATACCGGAAAAACAAAAAGCACCTCAAGCCGAAGCCAGAGATGCTAATTGTCTATTTTTTCCAGAATCAGCCTACAATCAGCTTCATGCCGGGTTTTAGCTCGTCACCTTTCAATTTGTTCGCTTTGCGCAGTTTCTCCACGCTTACGTTGTTGTAACGGCGCGAAATATTCCAAAGCGTATCACCGGGCTGCACGTGGTGCACGGTTTGCGGCTTCTCTATCTCGGCTTTTTTCTTGGCTAGTGCCTGTTTGGAAGACACCAAGGCAATGGCAGCATTTTCCTTAGGAACGGCATTGCCGTTAGGTCCAGCGTTCTTGCCCGTAGTACCCGGAAGCTCCTCCGCCGAAGCCAGCAACGCGGTTTCAGATGCCGAAGTTTCTTTCAGCTTTGTATCCTGGGGTTCCTTGGCCTCAGGCTTGAACACTACCAACTTCTGGTTGGCCACCAATGAATTACCTGATATCTTGTTCCAGGCTTTCAGCTGCTCTACTGTTACGTTCTGCTCTTTGGCTATCTTGGATAGGTTGTCATTGCGGCGCACTGTGTAGAACGACTTTTGCAAGGAGCTGTCCTGCGTAACAGGTTCTGCTTTGGCCAGAATGGTGGTAGGTGCTTCCTGCAAAGAAGGCAGTTTGGTTCTGGCCGGAGCTTTGTAAGGTGCCACGTACCGCGAAGAATCTAAAATAGCCATTCTGTTCTCCGCCAGGAACGGGCGAACATCCGCCGGAATGCGTAACGGAAAATTAGAAACGTTCTCCGGAATGTGCTTCAGCTTCAAGGCCGGGTTCAGGTCCACGATCTGGTTCTCGGGTAGGTTCAGTTGCTTGGCCAACAGTTTTAAATCTACTGGTTGGCTAATCAACATGGTATCTACCGCAATGGGCTTTTGCACGTTAACCGGATGCAGGTTATGGTCCTCGGCGTGGTTCAAGGCGTATACCAAGGCCGTGAAAGAGGGTACGTAGGCCCGCGTTTCTTTAGGTAGATATGGATAAATGCCCCAAAACGTAGTCTTACCCCCAGAGCGCGCAATGGCTTTCTTTACGTTACCCGGACCGCAGTTATATGCCGCTAATGCCATCTCCCAGCTCCCGAACATGCGGTACAGTTGCTTGAGGAATTTGCAGGCCGCCTCGGTAGATTTCTCCGGGTCCATGCGCTCGTCCAGGTAATGGTTCTGCACCAAGCGGAAGTCACGACCAGTGAAGTCCATGAACTGCCACAGACCAACCGCTTTCGCCGAAGAAACTGCTTTAGGCAGCAACGCTGATTCTACCACTGCCAAATACTTCAACTCATCGGGCATGTTGTGCTTGGCCAGGTACTTCTCAAACATAGGGAAGTACATGGGTTTGCGTTCCAACACGCGCCGGGTGTATTTCCGGTTCCGGATGGTAAAGTAGTCAATCAACCCTCTTACCTGCTTGTTGAACTCCAGGGGGATCTCTTGCTCCAGACAGCTGAGGCGGTCTTGAATCAGTTCATCGGTTTCTACCGGAATGAATTCTACAGAGTCAACAAGTACCTTGGTAGTGTCTTTTACTTGCACCACTGGAAAATCCAGTCCTGGTTTTTGCTTGGCCTGCACCGCAGAGCCCAAGCCTAGTGTAAGTACAAGGCCAGTAAGAAAGGTAGTTTTGCGCATTAGGCGGTTAGGTGTGGTTGATGGTTCATCAGTTGTTTGGAGAAGGCCAGTAACTGTTCTTCGCCAAAAGCTTTGGTCATCAGCTGTATCCCAATTGGCAGCCCTGCGGCGTCTTGCCCAATTGGTAACGAAATAGCCGGAATGCCTGCCAGGTTTGCCTGTACCGTGTAGATATCTTCCAGGTACATGGCCAGCGGGTCCTTGGTGTTTTCCCCTATCTTGAAAGCAGTGGTAGGGGTAGTAGGTAAAATCAGAAAATCGTATTGGCTTAGAAGCTCATCAGTTTTCTCTTTTATTAGGCGGCGTACCTGCTGCGCCTTGGTGTAGTAAGCGTCATAGTAATCAGCGGAGAGCACGAACGTGCCCAAAATGATGCGGCGCTGTACTTCCTTCCCGAAGCCTTCGGAACGGGTTTTCTTGTACATAGAGGCCAAATCCGTGGCGTTCTGGCTCCGGAAGCCATACTTCACCCCATCGTACCGGCCCAGGTTTGAACTGGCTTCGGCGGTGGTCAGGATGTAGTAGGTGGGCACAATATAATCTAAAAAATGGAATTCCACGGGCTCAACCGTATGGCCATCAGCCTGTAAGCCATCTAGCACGCCCTGCACAGCGGCTTTCACCTCAGCGTTCAGACCCGGGCTCTCAAAGGAGTCACGGATGAACCCGATGCGGGCTGGTCGGTCAAAGGTCAGGTTTTGGCTGTAGGCAGGAACCGGGCGTTGGCTTACGGTGGCGTCAAACTCATCAGGGCCGGCCATCACTTCCAAGAGAAGCGCGGCGTCTTCCACGCTTTGCGTGATTACACCAATCTGGTCAAAAGAGGAAGCATAGGCGATAAGCCCGTAACGCGAGATGCGCGAATAAGTAGGTTTCATGCCCACCACGCCGCAATAGGCAGCCGGCTGACGCACGGAGCCACCGGTGTCTGACCCGATAGAAGCTAAGCAAAGGTCGGCTTGCACGGCTACGGCAGAACCTCCCGAAGAGCCACCCGGCACGCGGGAATTATCTACTTCGTTCAGCGCCGGACCAAAAGAGGAGTTCTCGTTGGAACCGCCCATGGCAAACTCGTCGCAGTTCTGGCGACCGATGATGATGGCATCTTCGGCCAGAAGGCGTTGTACGGCCGTAGCGGTGTACAGAGATTTGAAACCGTTCAGGATTTGGCTGGAAGCCTGGAGCGTGTGGCCCTCGTAGGCCAGCACGTCTTTGATGCCAATCACCATTCCGGCCAGCTTGCCGGCGGTACCGGCTTTCAATTTGGCATCCACTTCTTCGGCTTGCCGAAGGGCTTCCTCTTCAAACACCTCCAGAAACGCGTTCAGATGACGCTTGGTGTTGATGTTCTCCAGGTAACGCTCCACAAGTTGACGGCAGGAGAGTGCGCCTCTGCCTATCTCCTCGCGGATAACGTCAAGGGATGTATAACGCATGTATTAAACGTTCGGGTTGTGGGTAGTAGGGTTTGGGTTGGCATTTGGCGCATTGTCATAAGGCGCATTGCCGTAAGGAGCACCGTTGTTGTAAGGTGCGTTGTTGTTGTAATTAGGATTGTTATAACCTGGGTTTGGGTTGGTGTAGCCCGGGCCGTTGTTATAATTGTTTCTGTTCTGGGTATTGGAATGCTGGTCATTGGTGCCAGCGTTCTCAATGTCGTTCTTGATCTCTTTGGTGGCGTCTTTGAACTCACGGATTCCTTTTCCCAGGCCACGGGCCAGGTCTGGAATACGCTTGGCGCCAAACAGCAACAAAACGATTAACACAAGAACGATCATCTCGCCGGTTCCTAAGTTGCCGATAAATAATAAGCTGGATAACAACATAGCTCTACTAATAAGGTGTTAAGAATGTAAAATTAGGGTATAATTTTCAATTACAAGGTACATCTGGCCAAGTTTAAAACGGACAGGTAGATGGGGTATTTCAAAACACCCAGTATATTTATAATCCATTTTTGGCCTGTTTTCCAGAAAATACCCGCAAAGGAGCCAGAACCTACGTTTTTTCATCTGCTTCCGGTTTTTTGCGTAGGTTTACTTCTGCGATTAAAATTTTCTCTGTGCGCCGCAAGCTTCTTTCTTTTCTTACGTCTTTGTCTACCCTGTGGCTATTGCTGGGAGTAGGATGCCAGTACGTGCCGCCGCACGTTTTCTGGCCCGCCGGCTTCATTGCTATGTCTTTACCCGGGGCGTTGGTGATGAATGGCGTGCTGTTGCTTCTATGGCTGTGGCATCGCCCGGGGTGGGCGTTATGGCCGGCATTGCTCATTTTCCTCTTCTGGGGACAGCACACGCGCTACTTCAACCTGAGTGGTACAAACGAAAGCCTCACCTCCGAAGACCGACAAATAAAAGTCCTAAGCTACAATGTGCGCGTCTTCAACGTCTATAAGCACCTGCATGAAACGGACCCAAACCTGCCAGAAAATGAAATGAAATGGGTAGCCGAGCACCCCGCCGATATTCTCTGCCTGCAAGAGTTCTACAACGAAAAGGGCCACAAAACTTGGGATAGCCGCAAAAGGGTAGGCAAGCAACAAGACCGGGAAATCTATGTAGGAAAAGCGCTTACCAACAGTATTGGGGCCGAGTTTGGCCTGGCTATTTTCTCTAAATATCCCATCGTAAAGAAAGGAACCGTCTCCTTTGACCGACCTACCAAAAACCAGGTGATTTTCGTGGATGTGAAACTTCCGTCAAAGGACACCCTACGCGTGTACAACATGCACCTGGAATCTATGGCGATAGAAGAGAAAGACGTGGAAGCCGCCGTTCAAAGCGAAGTAGGCCTGAAAACCAAAGGCCGCAACATTGCACGTCGTCTCAAAGGTGGGTTCATCGCCAGGAGCCACCAAGTCAACAAACTGCTGGAGCACATTCAAGATAGCAGGCACCCCGTGCTCCTCTGCGGCGACCTCAATGATCTGCCCAGTTCCTACACCTATCAGCAACTGCGTCGGCATCTGAAGAACGGCTTCGAGGAAGGTGGCAGCGGTTTCGGGTTCACCTACAACGGCAAACTCCCCATCCGGATAGACAACCAGTTCTTCAGTGACCGCCTGGAACTACTCCAGTTCGATGTCTTGGACCAAATCCAGTTCACTGACCATTTCCCACTTACCTCCACCTACGTGCTGAATGCTCCTGCCGCAGAGGAAGGAGAT
The DNA here is from genome assembly GCF_056491185.1 of Rufibacter sp. JT20002. Taxonomy (NCBI): domain Bacteria; kingdom Pseudomonadati; phylum Bacteroidota; class Cytophagia; order Cytophagales; family Hymenobacteraceae; genus Rufibacter; species Rufibacter sp. JT20002. The sequence continues at coordinate 34,379 of NZ_JBSZJY010000003.1, forward strand.
TGATTGTTTTAAGTTCGATTTATAGAAAACAGGCTTGAAGCAGGTACTGGCATAGGTACTCGTAGGTCTGAAAGATGACGCGAAGTCTTTTGAGTAGACGGTATTATGTTTGATGCTGAACAGCAATGCGTAGCCTGCAGGTGCATCCCCTTAATTCACTACATAGAAGAAGTCTCACTTAACTCATCTGAGGCTATCGCCTCACTGCAGTTGCAAACTGCAGATCATGGTAGGTCCAAGTTGAAAACTTGAACCATGATAAGGAGAAGCTGCAAACTACCTGGCTATGCAACTTCAGGTTTGAAGATGCCTTTTCCAGTCTTTCGGCAGAGCGCCTTTGTTTTAGACCTGGTGCCGCAGGCAGGCCTACTGGCCAAGGCTAAAACAACAGCGCGAGGCCGGAAGACGAGGCCTCGCGGCCTTGAGCGCACCAAAGCAAAGTTGCAACAATGCAAGCCTAGATAATAGATAGCCTTACTTCGCTAACAAACCCTTTCCGTTTCCCCAAATGAAAAAGAAACATTTAGAGCTTCTTCCTTATACAACACCTCTAAATCAAAGAAAAAAGCAGCTTATACCCTCTAACTCCGTACCGTTACCACAAGTACCAGTAAGTTTTATAATTTTGCCGCATGAACCACCCATTGTCTTTATATAATACCCTCACCCGGACCAAAGAACCGTTTACCCCAATAGAGTCCCCGTTTGTAGGCCTGTACGTCTGCGGACCTACTGTCTACGGCGATGCGCACCTAGGTCACGCCCGGCCGTACATCACCTTTGACGTGATGCGCCGCTACCTGCAGTACTTAGGCTATAAAGTGCGGTACGTACGCAACATCACCGATGTAGGCCACTTGCAAAACGATGCCGACTCGGGTGAAGATAAAATCCAAAAACTAGCCAAAGCCGCTCAATTGGAGCCTATGGAAGTGGTGGAGAAATACACCAACAGCTTCCACCAGGACATGAACCGCCTGAACGTGCTGCCCCCAGACATTGAACCCCGCGCTTCAGGTCACATCATTGAGCAGATTGAGATGATCCGCGAGATTCTGGAAAACGGCTTAGCCTATGAGTCCAACGGCTCCATCTATTTTGATGTGCCCGCCTACAACAACCAGCACAACTACGGCAAACTGTCGGGTCGCGTAATTGAGGATTTGCTGTCTAATACCCGTGATAACTTGGAAGGGCAGGAGGAGAAGCGTTCGCCGCTGGATTTCGCGCTGTGGAAGAAAGCCTCGCCTACGCACATCATGCGCTGGCCATCGCCATGGTCCGAAGGGTTTCCGGGCTGGCACCTGGAGTGCTCGGCCATGAGCCGGAAGTACTTGGGCAAGCAGTTTGACATCCACGGCGGTGGGTTGGACTTAATGTTCCCGCACCACGAATGCGAGATTGCGCAAAGTCAGGCCAGCCACAACCACACCGATGCCGCACGTTTCTGGGTGCATAACAACCTCATCACCATCAACGGTAAGAAGATGGGTAAGTCGCTGGGCAATTTTATCACGCTGGGCGAGTTCTTTACAGGTACCCACGAGGCCTTGCAGCAGGCGTATTCTCCCATGACGGTGCGCTTCTTTATTCTGCAGGCGCACTACCGCAGCACCTTGGACTTCAGCAATGAAGGGTTGCAGGCTGCTCGTAAAGGCTACTTGAAAGTAATCAACGGCTTACGTATTCTGGATCAATTGCAATACCCCGAAGCAGCCGGTGCCATTGACGGTAAAGCAGAAGAGGAAATCAAGAAGCTGACCGCCGAGTTGTTTGAGCCTTTGAACGATGACCTGAACACCGCCAAATCCATCGCGTCGCTGTTCAACCTGCTCAAGAAAATCAACAGCATGCACACTGGTGGGTTCAAATTGGAGACCATTTTCCAAGAAACCTTTGAGGAGATGCGTACCCAATACCGCACCTTGGTGTTAGACGTGCTGGGCCTGAAAGTAGAGCAAACTGCCGATGCCCAATCGCTTTTAGAGGTGGTGCTGGGCTTTTACAAAGAAGCCAAAGAAGCGAAAGATTACGGCAAAGTTGATGTGATTAGAGCGCAGCTGAAAGGGCAGGGCATCGTGATCAAGGACATGAAAACCGGTATTGACTGGGCTTATGAAGAATAACATGAAAGTTCTGGCCTTGAGCCTGCTCCTCGCCGCCAGCCTTCCTGCCTGCGACAAAAAAGGAAATACAGACACCGCCACGGTGGAGCAACCGGCAGCGGCTACAGCGGCGGTGAACGTTCCGGCGTTCAATGCCGACTCGGCGTACCAGTTTGTGGCCAAGCAGGTTTCCTTCGGTCCTAGAGTACCTAATACTCCGGCGCACCGGGCCTGCGGCGATTACCTCATTAGCAAGTTGGAAGGGTACGGCGGCACCATGCAGGTGCAGTCTTTCACCGCCAATGCCTACAATGGCACTTCGCTCAACCTGCGCAACATTATGGCGCAGTTCAACCCCAAAGCCACCAACAGGATTTTACTTGCCGCCCATTGGGACACCCGCCATGTAGCCGATAAAGATTCATTGAACCCTACCAAACCCATGGATGGCGCCAATGACGGAGCCAGCGGGGTAGGAGTTCTACTAGAGATCGCCCGCCAATTACAGGCCAATCCGCTGACTGGTAATGTAGGGGTTGACCTTATGCTCTTTGATGGTGAAGATTATGGGCAGCCAGATAATACCGGTGAGTACAAAGAAGACACGTGGTGCCTGGGTTCGCAGTATTGGGCCAAGAACCTGATGCCGAGGGGCTACTCCGCTAACTATGGCATTCTGCTGGACATGGTAGGAGCGAAGGGTTCCAGGTTCGCGCGGGAAGAAACCAGCCGTACCTATGCCGGCGACGTGGTGGAGAAAGTGTGGCGTACGGCCAACCAGATTGGGTACTCAGATTATTTCCCGTTTCAAGATAGCCCCGGCATCACGGATGACCACACCTACATCATCCAGCATGCCAACATCCGGATGGCTGATATCATCGCCTACGACCCCACCAGTCCAGACGGGTTCTTCGGACCGTACCATCACCGCCACACCGACAACATGGATGTCATTGACCGCAACACGTTGAAAGCGGTAGGGCAGACCGTCTTGCATGTTGTCATGACCGAAAAGTAACAAGGAACTTGCTAAGAGTTTAGAAGCCGTTTTCCGGGAAGTACCGGAAAACGGCTTTTTGCATTTGAAAAGCCAACAGAAAGTCCTGCTTTGGGCTCCGTTTCTAAGAAGTAGCTTATAAACGAGCTTGGGTGTATTGCAGGGAAACGCCCTTCTGTGTTACAAGCAGGGTTGCCTCACGACCCACCACCAACGCAAGGTTTCGGGTTACGTGCCCCACCGGGAAATCAAAGCAAATGGGATAGCCGTAGCTGCCGCAGTGCTCCAAGATTATCTGAGCTACATCCTTCCCGAACGGAACGGTGGTGTCATTCATGTCAGAGAATTGCCCTACTACCAACCCAGCCAGCTTTTCAAGTTTACCTTGGCGGCGCAAGTGCACTAGCACGCGGTCCACGTTGTAGTAGTATTCGCCAACGTCTTCCAGGAACAGAATTTTGCCAGCATAATCGATGTCTGAGGCGGTTCCCGAGATAGTGTCTAGCAGAATCAGGTTGCCCCCCACCACTTGGCCCGTGGCGGTGCCTGGTAGATTTAGTGGGTGTGCCGGGAGAAAGTAAGGCTGCGGTTTCTGGAAGAGTGCGTGGTAGAGGGTCTCGTCGGCTTCCTGGGTATCGGGTTGGCCCATGAGCAGGGGCATGGTGCCGTGGACGCTTTCCAGGCCCAAAGTGTGCAGGTGGCAGAGCATGGCGGTGACATCACTGAAACCAATCACCCACTTGGGGTTTTGCCGCAGGCTACTGAAGTCAATTTGGTCCAGGATACGAGTAGTGCCGTACCCGCCCCGGGCTGAGAAGATGGCCTTGATCTCTGGGTTTTCCAGCATCTGCTGGAAATCAGCTAGACGCAGGGCATCGGTTCCACCGAAGTACCCGTGTTCTGCCCCAATACTCTGCCCTAGGATTACTTTCAGCCCCCAAGCTTCTAATAGCTTAATGCCTTCCTGAATGTCCTCGAAACTAACTTTGCGGGCTAAACAAACAATGCCAACGGCATCTCCTTTCTGCAGGGTAGGTATGGTCACGGGTAAAATGATTTAAACAGACCTCTAAAGTAAGCAATTCTTCATTGATGAGGGCGCCTTGCTCCTTTTATAGCTAACGGTATTGGCTTGCGTCTCCTGATGACTGCAAAAACCATAACAAACTATTCTGCAACAATTCATCGTCAGAAGCCTTCTCCTGAGGCTGTTTATAAGAATTCGCTCAATTGAATATAGTAATATGCAGATGAATAACTATTTGAGAGACTAGTCTTACAGAGCCGGTTGGCTGTTCTGTAACTTAAAGAAGATGAAATTGGTATAGCTGCCAATATTCTCCTTATTTTTCTTCTATAACTTTTTCTATGATATACCTCTACCAGAAGCACATGAATCACGGGAATTGGCGCAAGATCCTGACCGTAGGTTTCCTATTTTTAACTCTTGCCTTCACCAGCCAGGCGCAGGAGAAAAGGGATACCTCGGTAGGCATCAAGGCTAGAAAAGGCAAGGCTATCAATCGACCTTCCTCCCAGAATCTGCGCGCCAAAAGTCCACAGAAACTTTACCGTACCGGAGAAACCAACCGGCAGCCACGCAATGCCCAGCAGTATGTCTGGAATGAGGCCACCAATACCTGGCAGTTGGGGTACAATCACACCTTCACCTATAACGGGGCTGGGTTGGTGCTGGAAGACCTCACAACGCAGGCAGACAACAGCAACTTTTCTCGCAACACGTCTGTGTATGACAGCTACAACAATCTCACTCAAAACCTGCAGTATTACTGGGAAAACGACACATGGCTCTTGTTCAGTGGGTATAAAAATGGGTTTACCTACACCAATGGCAAACTATCAGAGATTGTAACCCAGTTCTATTCAAACAATATCTGGAGCAATTCTGATAAAGTGGTATACAACTACACTGCCGCGGGCGGGCTAGCCGATATCACCGAGTATGAATGGGAAAACAATGCTTGGGTTTTGGAGGAAAGAACAGTCTTTGAATATGCTGCTGGCAGCGACCGCCCAATTTCAGTTGTGTATCAGGAGCGCGAAGGAAATGCCTGGGTAAATTACGCCCGGGATACCAATCTTTTATGGCGAAGCTTTGACAGCGCCGACCTGACCGATTGGGAGAACTGGGATTTAACCAGCTACACCTACCAGGAGTGGCACGGTGCCTGGATGAATGACGAGCGGGAAACCATCACCTATCAGGCTGATGGAAGCTACGTATCCATTGAGGAAGATTGGATAGACAATGCCTGGGTTAATGGCAACCGAAGCACGATCACCCTTGATGCCAAAGGAAACCTGATCATGGCAGTAGAAGATGAATGGAGAGACGGTACCTGGGCTATGGTGGATGGGGTGAAATACAACCGTACCTACAATACCACCGGCGACATGACCGAAGTCATCACCCAATTTTGGGAGCCTGCCTCTGAAGGCGCTACCACGGGCACGTGTGTGAACGAGATCCGGATGGTGTACAGCAACTTTCAGAACCTGCTTTCCGCCAAAGAAGAGGTTCAGGGATTAGCCTTGCAGGTTTATCCTAACCCGGTAAGGGGGACGTTTTCTGTTAAATTGGACCAGGTCGCCGCCGGAGCCTCTATAAAAGTGATGGGTTTAACCGGGAGAACTTTGTTAACCACCACCTTAACAAAGACCGGGGCCCAACAGGAAATCAATATCGCCCATCTGCCAGCCGGCACCTACATTCTGCAGGTGCATTCCAAAGCCGGTGTCAGCAATCAAAAGATTGTGAAACTGTGACAGATCCTTCAGGAATGATACTATCAGCCCCGGCTCTGAGAAGCGCCGGGGTTATTTTTTGCTTACTTTGCCAAGAACCGCCGGAAACGGTCAGGTATCCAGACGTTATTCTCTCATTCTTTCCAACGCAAAGTGGCCCGCATCAAAATAGACCTACCCGCCAATTTCTCGTTTCAGACCGAACTACCCATCCGGATCACAGACCTTAACTACGGAGGGCACCTGGGTAATGACGCGTTGCTGAGCCTCCTCCATGAGGCACGGGTCAGATACCTGAAAGAACACGGCTACTCAGAAATGGATTTTGCAGGAGCCGGGCTGATTATGTCAGACGTGGGCATTGTCTACAAAGGCGAAGGGTTCTACGGCGATGTGCTCACCGTGCAGGTGCAGGCCACCGAGTTCAGCAAGTACGGCTTTGACTTGGTTTACCGGCTTTCCAACCAAAACGGCAAGGAAATAGCCCATGCTAAAACCGGGATGTTGTGCTTTGACTACAGCACAAGAAAATTAAAGACAATACCTCAAGAGGCCTTAGAGCGTCTGGAAACTAAAGCGTAAGATATTTTGTACCTTTGTAGTATGAGTACCACATTGATCCCAGATATCGAGATTCTGAACCGGCAGGACATCCGGAAACTGTCTCTGGACCAACTCAAGGCCTGGATGGTGGAGCAGGGCGAAAAGCCTTTCCGTGCCAAACAAGTCTACGAGTGGATCTGGAAACTCACGGCCACCTCGTTCGCAGAGATGAACAACATCAGTCTGCCGCTGCGCGAGAAACTGGAGCGTTCCTTCACCATTAACAGCGTGGAGGTGAACACCAGTCAGCTGAGTTCAGACTATACCATAAAATCTACGTTCCGCCTCTACGATGGCAACATTGTGGAAGGCGTGCTGATTCCGCACCCTAGGCGTATGACTGCCTGCGTTTCCAGCCAGGTGGGTTGCTCGTTGACGTGCTCTTTCTGCGCCACCGGTAAAATGGACCGCATCAGAAACCTGAACGCCGATGAGATCTATGACCAGGTAGTGCGCATCAAGGAGCAGACCGAGAACAACTACAACCGTCCGTTGACCAACATTGTGTACATGGGCATGGGCGAGCCGTTGTTGAACTACGCTAACGTGATGAAGTCTATTGAGCGCATCACAGCGCCCGACGGTCTGAACATGGCGGCCCGCCGCATCACGGTTAGTACCGCCGGTATTGCTAAAATGATCAAGAAGATGGCCGATGACGGTATCAAAGCCAACTTAGCCTTGAGCTTGCATGCTGCCAATGACACCAAACGCAATGAGATCATGCCTATCAACGAGACTAACTCGCTGGAGGCCTTGAAAGAAGCATTGGTGTACTACCATCAGAAAACCGGTCGCAAGGTGACATATGAGTACATCTTGTTGAGCCACTTCAATGATAACTTAGAGGATGCGCAGGAATTGCTGCAGTTCTCTAAAATCATTCCTTGTAAGGTGAACATCATTGAATACAACCCTATTGAGGGCGGGCTGTTCCAGAAGTCTGAGGATGACCGTTTGGAGCCGTTCATGCGCTACCTAGCCGATAGAGGCGTACAGGTAAACGTGCGCCGTAGCCGAGGCAAGGACATTGACGCCGCCTGTGGTCAGTTAGCGATCAAGGATAAAAAGAACGAAGCATAAGCTTCTAGCTGCTATAGAAAACAGAAAGGGCACTGAGTTACTCGGTGCCCTTTCTGTTTTATGGCTTGGTTTATAGAAACTAGGCTGAAAAGAATTACAAAGGTTTGGTGCGTAAGGCATCTCTGATTTCGGTGAGCAGTACTTCTTCTTTGGTGGGTGCTGGCGGAATATCTGGGGAAGCGGCTTTCTTGCGCTTCAGGGAGTTCATCAGTTTCACTACCGCAAAGATGGCCAGGGCAATGATGATGAAGTCAATTAAGCTCTGGATGAAGTTGCCATAATTCAACGTCACGTCAGTCATTTTTCCGTCTGCCCCCATCACTCCCTGCCGTAATATCAGCTTCAGGTCTTTGAAATCTACCCCTCCAATTAAAAGACCCAACGGAGGCATCAGGATATCTTCTACCAGAGAAGTAACAATTTTCCCGAAGGCGGCTCCAATAATTACCCCTACAGCTAAGTCTACCACGTTGCCACGCATGGCAAATTCTTTGAATTCTTTTGTCATTGACATAGTCTAGATCCTGTTTTAGGTTTGGTTTGCAAAAAAATACGGAAAAAGGACAAATAAGGATTATTTGACTTTGACCACTAGAGTGCTGGCAATTTTATCATGCAGGCCTTGCTTGCGCGAAGAGAAAGCCACCCTAACCCAGAAGCCAGCATATACTGCCTAGTGGTGAGAGGTATCATAACAAAACCGTTTTCAGGGCAATTTGGATGAAACAGGCATAAAAGAAAACTCCTGCCACTTTGCGCGGCAGGAGTTTTCTTTATTAGAATTTGTCAGTTTTAAGACTTTCCTACTTTGTTTCACTTTTCTCTTTCAGCATGATGGCATCCACGTTCTTGCTCCGGATGAGCTGGTTCAGGGCTGGCAGATCAGTGGTAAACACCTGATTCAGCTTCTGCAACTGCTCGTCTATCTGAGCGGTCACTTCCTTCTGGAACGCATACATCTGATCCGTTGGCCGGAAATCACCTACCGAGGCTTGGGAGGCTAAGTTGGCCAGTTTGTTGTTCAACCGGATGGGGTAGTTCAACGGATCCTGGCCACTGCGGTTCTTGGTCTGGTACAGCGTTTCCTCCACCTCGGTCATTTTCTTGTTCATGGCTTTGGCGGCATCCAGCACGTCTTTCATGTCGGAACGACCCTGGAAGCGGGCCGTCACGGCGTTCATCTGCGTGCGGGCTTCCCGTATTTTGCTGATGGCGTCATGCGTCTCGGTGAGTTTGTCCCGCACGGAAAGCAGGAAGGCGTGTTGCGCCTGTAGATCGGCGAGCGGGGTTTGGCTGCGTGGGTCTTGCAAGATCACAAACTCGGTTTCCTGCGGCTGTCCGTTCACGGTGAGGCGGGCTTTGTAGGTGCCGGGAATCGCCTTAGGTCCTTGTGTACCGCCGCCCCACAGAATCATGCCTTCAAAGCGGGATGCCTCAGGGTAAGTCATGTTCCAGACAAAGCGGTTCAGGCCGGTTTTTGCCTCCAGTTTGTCAGCCGCTTCTTTGGCGCCGTACGTGTATTTCTTGATCAGTTTGCCGTCTTTCTCCAGAAGTTCCAACGTTATTTTGGAAGTTGTATCTGGGGTAATAGGCAGATAGAAATGCATCATCACACCACCCGGATGGTTCTGGCCTTCAAACTTGGTGTTTGCGAAATTAACGCCCAAAGTTTTGTAGGTAGCCATGGGTTTGAACAGGTGAAACTTGCTGTCGGCTAACTGCGGGGTAAGCTGGTGCAGCAGTGTTAAATCGTCAATGATCCAGAAGCCCCGGCCTTGGGTAGCGGCAATGAGGTTGTCGTTCTTGATGGTTAAGTCGGTGATAGGCACCAGCGGCAGATTCAGGCGGAATGGCTTCCAGGAAGTCCCTTCATTAAACGAGATGTACATACCGTATTCTGTACCCGCGTACAGCAAACCGGGTCGTTTAGGATCTGCGCGTACTACGCGGGTGAAGTGCGTGGCCGGAATCCCGTTGGTGATTTTCGTCCAGGTTTTACCGTAATCCGTGGTCTTGAAAAGCAGCGGCTGGAAATCTCCAGTTTTGTAGAGGGTGGCCGCCATGTACATCACGCCTTTTTGGGTAGGGTGCGGGTCTACGCTGTTGATCATGCTCCACTCGGGCAGTGCCTTGGGTGTTACGTTCGTCCAAGTCTTGCCGGCGTCACGGGTCACCTGTACCAAACCATCATCTGATCCGGCCCAGATCACGCCTTCCTCAGCGGGAGATTCCATAGCCGCGAAGATGGTTCCGTAGTACTCCACGCTGGTGTTGTCTTTGGTGATGGGTCCACCGGATGGTCCCAGCTTGGACTTGTCGTTGCGCGTCAGATCAGGGCTGATGACTTCCCAGCTTTGGCCTTCGTTAGTGGTCACGTGCACGTGGTTGGACGTGGTGTACAGCCGGTTGGCGTTATGGGGCGAGAAGAAAATGGGGAAGTTCCACTGGAAGCGGTACTTCATGCCTTCGGCGCCGTGGCCCATGGGGTTGTCTGGCCATACGTTGATGGTGCGCTCAAAACCTGTTTTGTGGTCCAAACGCCCGATGAAGCCGCCGTAGTTTCCGCCGTACACAATCTCGGGGTCTTTGGGGTTCACCGCAATGTGCGCGCTTTCAGAACCCGCAGTTTCTTCCCAATCGTGCTGACCGATGCTACGTCCACTGGTACGGCTGGCAATCCGGACGGCGCTGTTGTCCTGCTGCGCTCCGTAGATGCGGTACGGGAAAGCGTTATCGGTGACTACGCGGTAAAACTGGCCAGTAGGTTGATTGTCTGGCGTGCTCCAGTTCTCGCCGCCATCAAAGCTCACCTGCGCCCCGCCGTCATCGGCGATAATCATGCGCTTGGGGTCTTCGGGGGCAATCCAAAGGTCGTGGTGGTCAGAGTGCGGCGTAGGGATGGACTTGAAGGACTTGCCGCCGTCAGTAGAGTAATGGTGACCTACGTTGAGCACGTACACACCATCTACGTTCTGCGGATCGGCGGTGAGACGGGTGTAGTACCAGGCGCGTTGGCGAAGGCTGCGGTCTTCGTTCACCTTGGTCCAGCTTTCGCCACCGTTCTCAGAGCGGAACAAACCACCGTCTTCGGCTTCCACCAGAGCCCAAACGCGCTGGTTGTTTACCGGCGAAACAGTCACGCCAATGATGCCCAAGGTGCCTTTCGGTAAGCCGGTGGCGCGGGAGATTTCTTTCCAAGTGTCGCCGCCGTCAGTGCTTTTCCAGATGCCGGAACCAGGTCCGCCGGAAGAAAGGCTGTAGGGCGTGCGCTGTACCCGCCAGGAAGTGGCGTAGAGGTTTCTGGGGTTCACCGGATCTATAGTCAGGTCCACGATGCCTACTTCGTTGTTCACGAACAGCACGCGCTCCCAGTTCTTGCCGCCATCTTTGGAGCGGTACACGCCGCGCATGTCATTGGGTGCATAGATGTTGCCCAGGGCCGCCGCGTACACCAAATCAGGGTTCTTCGGGTGGATGCGCACGCGGGGGATGTGCTTCGCATCTTTCAGCCCGATGTGTTTCCAGGTCAAGCCCGCATCCTCTGACTTCCACATCCCGAACCCAGAGGACACGTTGCCACGCACGGTTTTCTCGCCTTCGCCCACATAGATCACGTTGGGGTCGGCCTCGCTCACCGCCACTGCGCCAATAGAGCCGCCGAAGTACTTGTCAGAGATGTTCTCCCAGCTGGAACCACCGTCTTTGGTGCGCCACACGCCACCGCCCGTAGCCCCAAAATAATAGAGGTTCGGCTTGCCCGGTACACCGGTTGCGGTAGCAGAACGCCCGCCGCGGTACGGCCCGATGGACCGCCATGTCATGCCATTGTATAATTTCTCTGGGTACGGATCTTGCGTTGCTTTCTTGTTTCGGGAGGTACTGGTTTTTCCCTTTTTCTGGGCCTCAGAAGTAAGGGGAGCCAAGAGCGTTAGTCCGCCCAGCAGCAAGGGAAGGCACTGCCGGATGAACCGGTGTGGTAATGGGTGTTGCATGTAATTCTGTTTGTTAAGGTGGTGTTTGGAATGCGACTAGTAAACTACTGAAAAATAGCCAATGAGCAGAAAGGCTTCTCTGTTTTAGAGTTGTTTTTTAGAAAATGTGCTCAGAAAGTTGAAGGCAAATCATCAAAAAGCCTTTGGTCAGGTTTGAGGAAGTGGATTTTGGGCTACTTTCAGGAAACCAGGCCATAACCACTTCCAGATAAGTGCAGGTCTCATTAGACTAGTGGGAGAGAGGTCCTGCTTCTTTAAATTTTTCTATTGAAAAGAAGTTGCCTGTGTTTTTGTGTTGGGATTGTTTCTATCTTAAGAGTCTCATAAGAACCCTCGTCAGATGAAAGCATCTTTTCCCTATCCGCCCATGCCCCAGAACGTAAGTGAGCAGGTCATCACGCCCTCGGCTGCGTTTAAGAAAGAAGTTGTGAACGTAGCCGGTGCCATCGCGTTTTTTGCGGTGGTGTACGTGGCATTAATGGTCGCTGCTACCTTGTTGGCGGTATTATGCGGCTATGCCGGGGTGATGCTGGTGATTCTTAAACCGGCGTTTTTCACGCTCATGTTGGGCTTAGGTCTGGCCGGTTTAGGACTCATGGTGCTGTTCTTTTTGCTTAAGTTTATCTTCAAGCGCAGCAAAACGGATCGGTCTGGCATGGTGGAAGTCACCGAGGCCGAGCAACCCGATCTATTTGCGTTCATCCGGAACATCACGCAGGAGACGCAGACGCCTTTTCCCAAGAGAATCTATTTGTCTCCGGAGGTCAACGCCGCCGTTTTCTACGATTCCAGTTTCTGGAGCATGTTTCTGCCCGTGAAAAAGAACCTGGTGATTGGCTTAGGCCTAGTGAACTCCGTGAACATCTCTGAGTTTAAAGCCATTCTGGCGCATGAGTTCGGGCACTTTTCGCAGCGCAGCATGAAGTTGGGCTCCTACGTGTACAACGTGAACAAGGCCATCTACAATATGCTCTATGACAACGAAGGCTACGGCAAGACTCTGGAGAAATGGTCCAATATCAGTGGGTACTTTGCCTTGTTCGCGGGCCTGACGGTGAAGATTGTGCAAGGCATCCAGTGGGGGCTGCAGAAAGCTTACGTGGTGGTGAACAAACCGTACATGGGCCTGTCGCGCCAGATGGAATTCCACGCCGATTCTGTGGCGGCGTTTGTCTCGGGCTCTGAGCCGCTCATCACCAGTCTGCGTCGCTTAGAAGCCGCCGATATCTGCTACTCGCAGCTTTTTAGCCAGTACAACACCTGGTTCAATGAGAACCTGAAAGCCGATAACATGTACCCGCAGCACCAGGCCTTGATGCACCGCTTCGCGCAGGACTTCAACATTCCTGTGGCGCACGGCCTACTGCAGGTGAATGCCCAAAGTCTGGCGATTTTCAGCCAAAGTCGCATCGTTATCAAAGACCAATGGGCCTCGCACCCCAGCACCGATGACCGGGAAGCTCATCTGTTATCGCTCAACATCCCGGCGGTGGTGTTGCATGAATCGGCGTGGACGCTGTTCAGAGAGGTGGAGAAAGTGCAGCACCAGATGACCGAGAAAGTCTATGAGAAAGCCCAATTCTCTTCCATACCGAAGGCGCTTACCCTGGCAGCCTTTAACCAGAAAATGGACTTCCAGATACGCGAACGCAGCTTTGACAAAGCCTACAAGGGTTTCTATGATGACCGCAACCTGAATTCCTTTGACCTGGAGGAAGCCCAAACCCAAGCCTCGGTGCTTCCCGCCCTCCAGTTCAATGACTTGTTCTCAGAAACCAACTGTCAGCTACCAGAGAAGATCACGAGCCTTGAAAGAGATTTGAATGTGGTGCAGGGTCTCTTGCAGGGGGCGTATGATACCAAGACCTTTGATTTTGACGGCCAGAAATACAGTACCAAGGAAGCAGCTGTGGTGCAGCAGATCCTGGAAGCCGAACTAAAAGAAGCCCAAGAGCAACTATTCCTGCTAGACCAAAAGGTGTTTCAGTTCTTTGTGCAGCAGGCTACCTCAGAATCTGCCAAGAATGAACTGATCGCTGCTTACCAGAACGTATTCACCGCTACCCAGCAGGCCCAGGAAGACACGGCGTTATACCAACAACTTTTTGAGACGCTGGAACCTGTGTTCTCTTCTGAGATGGCCTTGGAAAGGGCTCATGCCATTATGAGCAAGGTAACCGAGCAGGAAAAGCCTGTGAAAGAACGCTTGCTGGAGCTTCTGCAAGAACCTGCGTATACCCGTTGTCTGAAGCACGAGGAGCTGCAAAAGCTGGAAGCCTACACCCAGCACCAACACGTGTACTTCACCGAGGAGGGTTTTGACAACGAGGCCCTTTCTACCCTGACTGAAGCCCTGAGTCTTTTTGTCAACACAAGCTGGGAGAGAAACTTCCAACTAAAAAAGGACATGTTGGCCCTGCAAATGCGCCTGCTCCAAACCCAGGAAGAAAAAACCGGAGTAGCGGAGTTGGCCTGATCGTTTAAGGGCTGTTTTCATAAAAACAGCTCTTAAACTAAGAAACAGGTGAAAGAAGGTATTCTGGCTCTGAAGATGCGTACTGCCGCGCTTTAGGCTTTTTTCTCCATATCTCGCAGCAACCGCACCGTCATATAGCCCAGTCCCAAGGCTAACGCGGCAATGGCGGCCCAAATTAAAATCTTAGAGCTTTGGGGCTGTTTTCCGGATTTAGGAGAAGAAAGAGATGTAATGTTTTGTACCTGAACTACCGGGGTGCTTAGTGGAATGCTGTCCTGGAAGAACTGCAGGTCATACTCTGGGGCAGCTAGTTTCTCGTTCCCGAACCGCAAGGTATAAGTTTGTCCCGGGGTGAGCTCAGCAATCAGGTAACGGTTAAGCTGCAGCACCCACACCGAGTCAATGGTCAGCGGCGGATTATCGGCGTTCTCAATTTCAATGACCAATCCTTCCACTTTTTGGCGTGGCAGGTCCAGCACAGTCGGGGCGTTAGAGTGCAGTAGCAGCGGAACCGATATTTCCTGCATGCGGGCCCGACGGCGTTTCCTTCTGCGGCGTTCATAGACTTTCTCTTCGCCCAGCACTACTCTTCCCGGCCGGTGATACAACGCCGGGGCCGAGATGTACAAAGCCATCTGCTCTGGGTACACCGGTTGCCCGAATCGGAGCCGCAGATAGGAAGTGTGGTTCTCGGTGCTATCTACGCGGGTGAGTGATTGCACCGGGATGCGGGTGTACTTGCCCGCCTCGGAGTACGTGTCATAATAGCCTGCCTGCAGAATGTTGAGCGGAGCGCTGGCAGAGTCGTTCAATTGGAGCCGGAAGTACCGGTAATTGCTCAACGGAAAGTCCAGCAGTTTGACCTCATTGGTGCTGCGGGTGTTGCGGATGGCGTACAACACATCCTGTTCCTTGAGCACATACCAATCCTGTTGGTCATTGCTGCCGCTCAGCGAAACCTGTTTGCGGACCTCGGCATTGCCAATGCGCAGGCTGATGTTGTTTATGGCCCGTTTCTGCGGATTGTGCACCAAGAGCTCTGACATGCCCCCTGGCTTTTTTGTATAGCTTAGAATCTCGTATGGCTTGAACAAGGTGCGGTATTGAAGCGGGACCTCGGTGCGGACCAGGTATGGCACGGCTTGTCCCTTGGGGTCAAATACCCTGAGGTCTTCCAAGTTTGGTTGCAGGTGTCCCGTCACCTGAGGAGGAAGCAGTATGCGGTGATAGCCTGACTGCGTCACCGGAGCAAGTTGAGCCTGCCAGCCAAACTCCTGCGCTTGGGCAGGTAGCATGCACCATAGAAATCCGGCTAAGAGGGACAGCAGTTTAATCTTCATTTGGAACAGGGCTAGCCTCCAGAGGCTTGGTTTCTCCTTCTAAAATAAGGTTTTTGAGCTTTTGGTACATAAACGAAATCACCAGCAGCAGCACGCCCAGGCAGATAAAGGCTGCAATCTTGCCTCCCTCGGTCATGTCCCGCACGTCAAACAGGAAGAGCTTGAGCAAGGTCAGGAAGAATAGGGTGAGCGAGATAATGCGCAGGGTCTTAATTTTTTTGGACATGCCCACCATCATCAACACAAACGAAATCACGCCCCAAAGAATAGGAAAGCCTATTTTCCGGATGTGCCCCATAGAGTTGTACAGCTCGGCAGAAGTGGGGTGCGACTTCAATAACCAAAGATGCACTAATTCGAAGCTGAGCAGGAACACGCCCGCGGCACTGGCTAGCCACAAACTAATTTTTCCCAGTTTACTTGTAAACCCAAACTGCTGCTGCACCTTCCGGAGCACGGCGGCCAGTAAAATGACCAGCGTCAGCAAGGGCAGGTAATGGCTTAGGAACCCTGCCAAGGTTTCGGTTTGGTTAAAGAGATAGCCGTTCCGGATGTAACTGGCCGAGGGCTGCAGATTGATGAGGTAGGCCAGCAAAGCCACCAGAGACAATCCCATGACCACCCTACTATACACCGGGTTTGTTAGTCGGGCGCTCCACGCCAGCAAGCCCAACAGGAACAGGTAATGGTAGAAGCCCAGCAACTGTATCTGCACATCGCCGCTCAGGGTAGAATGGGTAAGTTGGTGTTGCAACTCCAGTAAAAGCACCAGGTACAGGAACAGCACCAGCGCCAGGCCTACCAAGGTTCTGTACACCTGGAAGAACTTGATGGGTGGAGTGGTAATTTCCCTTTCCCTTCCCAGCAGCAACCAGGTTCCCGCCAAAGAGGCTACTACTACCAGACCGGTAATAAAGAGTTTATTCACCAGTAGCGGCAGTCCTTCCCGGGCGATGGAATAGTCCAGCCAGTCCATGGCCAGGCTGCCCAGCATTAACACCAGCACCAGCACCGAGGCATGCTTCATTAACTGAATTCCCGACCGTTGCGAGAGCCACAGCAACAAAACTGCCTCCAACGCCCAGAATAACGTAATGTAATTGCCTTCCAACTGAATAGGCGCCGATAAACTCAGGAACGTCAACACTAAACCAATGAGCAGGTACACCAAGTTGCGGTCTACCCGGTTGCTGCGGTAGAGCCCGTATGCGAATACAAAGTTGAAAAGGCCCAGCAGAATGGTGAACAAGCCTCGGTAACTGCCTCCGGCTATTTGTGACATGACGTACATACCCACCCCATAATACAGAAACGTGTTGCTCAGCAGCATCATAATCTCGGGACCGGTAAATCTGCGGCGCTCTTTTACGTTGTAAATGAGGTTCATCAGGAAGAACACCAGGTAGAAGAGCGTGGCAAAGACCAAGGCACCCACGTAAGGAGCATTGGGCACGTCCACCACCCGGGTTCCGAACCAACCACCGTATAGAATAATAGTAAAAACGTAGGCAATCAGGTTCAACAGGTTCCACTTCTTAAAGTACGCCAGCACCAGAATACCTACGTTCAAAAGCATGATAAAGACGAACAGCACGATGTAGTTGCCCTCGCCGGTACTTACCATGAACGGGCTCCCGAAACCACCTACCAAGGCCAGCACTGCTAGTTCCATTCGGTCATAGGCAATGGACAGGAAGATGGTAAAGCCCGTAATGGCCATCATCAAGATGAACGCCACTGTCTGGCTGAAAATCTGATACTCATGAAAAGCGATGGCAATGGTGAAGTACAGGACCGCCATGCCGCCGCCGATGAGCACAGAGCTAAAGGCTTTATACTCCTTTCTAAGCCGGTGCGCGATGCCCAGCAAGGCCCCACCTGCGAGTAACCCAATGGCTACCCGGCCTACTTCGTTAATCCAGTCCTGGTCAATGGCATACTTCACGAAGAACCCGATGCCCAGCACCAGAATCCCAATTCCGAGTTTGTTGATGAGGTTTTCGCCAATGAACTTCTCCCAATCCAGTTTTCGCGAGAAAATGGAAGGTTTGGTGGATTCTGCTTCTTGGGGAACAGAAGCCTCTTGAGCGGAGGTAAAAGCAGCGGTTGGTATTGGTTCAGGAGCCAGAATGTTTTCAGGTTGCGCAAATGGTGTTTCAACAGGAACTGGTGTAGGTGGCGTGAAAACCGGTGGAGGCGTAGGAACAGGTTGTGCTAAAGGTGGAGCAGAAACATCTGCGGAGGGCGAAGCAGTTGCATTAGCACCATCTCGTCGGATAGCTTCCTGGGCGGCATCCATCGGTGGGCGCACCGTGGAGCGGCTGAGCTGTTCCCGCAGCCGGGTCAGTTCTTCCCGTACTTCCTGTATGTCCCGGCGATGCTCAAGCAGATGACGCGATATTCTGGTGCCAAACCAAAGCGCCAAGCCCACCAACACCAAAAGCAGAAATACCTCCATAAAAGCCTGTTATAGTCTAGGCTCTATATTACAATTTTATCTGGTAAAACGTGCGCAGGGAAGTGCTGCGCTTGATTTAAGGCTATTTTCCAGAAATTACCTCAAAAGCGTTCGTCAATCAGCTCTTTGTTGATGGCTGCTCCGGCTATGGTGCCACCTGAGATAGCCATGGAAACTGAGCGCATCATGATGGTAGCATCACCGGATGCGTAAATGCCGGGTACCGTCGTCTTCTGGAGGATGTCCACTTTCAGATGCCCCGCCGGAGTTAGTTCACACCCTGCTTCCTGTGGTAAGGGGCAATGCTGGGTGAACGCCGGTCTGGCGTAGATGGCTTTCAAGGGCAGTACGGAGCCATCGGTGAACACCACATGTTGCAAATATCCTTGGTCATGGCTCAGCAAGGCAATTTCCCGCTCGTCAACAGGAATCTGGTGTTTCTGTAAAGCCTGTAACTGCTCTTCTGTAAGCGTATGTTGCCCGTTTGTGAGAACCGTGAGGCGGGGCGACCAGTTAGAAATCAACTTGGCCAAATCAAATGCCATGTCGCCGTTGGCCAGAATGCCCAGTTCCTGGTGGTGTACCTCATAGCCATGGCAATACGGGCAATGCAACACTGAGATTCCCCAACACTCTGCGAACCCTTCCACCTCAGGCATTTGGTCTTTCACACCCGTGGTGAATAAGAGCTTGCTGCCCTTGAAAGTAGCGCCGGCCTCGGTGGTTACTTCAAAAGCGTTGTTCTGCCCGGTCACCTGCACGGCTTTGCCAGCTTTAAAAGTTACGGTAGGATAAGCCAATACCTGTTCCTTGCCAATCTGCGCGATGGCGGCTGGAGTTTCGCCGTCTCTTGTAAGAAAGTTGTGCGAGTTCGGCGTCTGCCAATTGCAGGGTTTACCGCTGTCCAGGACTAAGACTTGCCGGAGAGACCGACCCAGCGCCATTGCCGCGGAAAGGCCGGCGTAACTTCCGCCGATGATGATGACGTCAAAATCTGTTCTTTCTGCCATTGGATATCGTTAGTTGTATGGCTGCTACCAAGTGGACGTGCAGAAGTTGTTACTCTTCTGCACTTAAAAAGTCTCCTCCGGGAAGTTGCCATGGGTGAATTGTTTTTGGCAAATGTATAAAAGTTTTCTATTATTGCAACAGTGTTGCATTAGTTGAGATGAAAAGACGAACTACCCCTGCCCAACAGGCAATTTTAGGCATGCTCCAAACTTCCGACTCGGCCTTGAGTCAGGACATGATTGAGCAAAAGATGAAAGGTGAGGCCGATAGGGTAACCATCTACCGGGTCTTGAACCGGTTCTGCGAAGATGGCTTGGCGCACCGCATCGTCTCTGATGATGGAAAGTCCTATTTCGCCTTGTGCCATGGTTGCCAGGAAAACCACCATACGCATGACCATTTCCATTTCCAGTGCCTGAACTGCCAAAAGGTGGAATGCCTGACTCAGAAAGTGCAGGTGTCGTTGCCCCAAGGATATCGCGCCACAAATGCGAATGCGTGGGTTTCGGGTTATTGCGCAAGCTGTAGTTAAGTAGGGACAACACCTTGTGGCTGCTCTTTTGCCTGCTCTACTGAAAAGGGCAACCACAAGGTATTGCGCCTGCCTTTGACCGCAGGCTCGCGCCACCGAAAGTAATTCGTGCTTTTGGCGTCTTTTCGCTAAAACAGGCCTGAAAAGCAGTGCTCTTCAAATTGGCAGAAACAAAAAAGGCCTCATCAGTGAAGATGAGGCCTTTTGGCAGATTTTGAAATCTATTGTTGCTTAGCCGTTGGCTTGTGCGTAACGACGGTTTACTTCATCCCAGTTAATCAGGTTGAAGAACGCTGCGATGTACTCAGGTCTGCGGTTCTGGTATTTCAGGTAGTACGCGTGCTCCCACACGTCAAGACCCAGAATTGGAACGCCACCGCAAGAATCAACACCTTCCATTAAGGGGTTGTCCTGATTCAGGGTAGAGCAGATTTGTACAGAGCCACCTTCTACGGCGCAAAGCCAGGCCCAGCCAGACCCGAAACGAGTAGTAGCGGCTTTGGTAAACTCTTCTTTGAACGCGTCAAAAGAACCGAATGCTTTGTCAATGGCCTCTGCTACCGGACCAGTTGGGTTACCACCAGCGTTAGGAGCCAGGATAGTCCAGAACAGGTTGTGGTTATAGAAACCACCGCCGTTGTTACGGATAGCCGGAGTTTTAGCGGCATCGCGCAGGATTTCTTCAATAGACTGATTTTCTTTCTCAGTCCCCTGAATGGCGTTGTTCAGGTTAGTGGTATACGCTTGGTGGTGCTTGGTATGGTGGATTTCCATTGTCTGACGATCGATGTGCGGCTCAAGCGCATCGTACGCATACGGAAGTTGCGGAAGTTCAAATGCCATAGTTTTATGTGGTTATAGGTTAGAAATACAATAGTTCTGCTATTAATACGGAACGGGCCAAAGATAAACTAAATTCTTTTCGCTCTAAAAAACTCGGTCATCAATTGCGAGCACTCGTGCGCCAGGATACCAGTTGCCAACTCGGTCTTCGGGTGCAGCAGGTTTACGCCCGTGCGTCGGTAACCGCGTTTCTCATCAGAGGTGGCGTACACTACCCGCTTCAACTGGGACCAATAGCTCGCGCCGGCGCACATGACGCAGGGCTCTACGGTCACGTACAGCGTGCAATCGTGCAGGTATTTATTGCCTAAATGGTTAGCGGCAGCGGTGAAGGCGAGCATCTCGGCGTGGGCCGTGACATCGTTGAGTTTCTCGGTTTGGTTATAGGCGCGCGCAATGATTTTGTTTTGGCAGACCACCACGGCGCCAATGGGAATTTCGCCTTCTTCTAGGGCGTATTGCGCTTGCTTGTAGGCTTCGCGCATAAAATGTTCGTCTGAATGGATGCTTAACACGAGTTCAAGTTAATAGAAAGCTAGCCTTTTTTTTACTCTGGAGAGCTTTCTTTGGTTGTATGGAAAACAATTAGGGCCTGTTTTCTGGAAAACAGGCCCTAAACAAAAGCGGTCTCTTCCGGCAAAGGAAGAAGTTCGTATTACTTCACGGTGGCACTGGCCATGACAGCACGGGCGGTTTCCTGCCATTCTTTCTGCAGTTGCACCGGGGCGTTGAAACTGAAAATTACCATCTGGTCTTTCTGGAACGTGTACTGAATGAGCGTGTACTTGCGTACCGGGGCCATGTTGCGAGTGCGGCGCTCATCGCGTACGGTAGAGACAAACTCATACACCAAGAAATCGCGTCCGTTGATGGTTTGTTTCTCCTCGCGCAGGAACTGTACCTCGGTGAACATGCGCTGGATAGATGCCTTGTAAAACGGAAGCAGGATGTTGATATCATCGGCAGGGAACGTGCTAGGGCGTTGGTTCACGCTGATGTCTATCTGGCCATCGGGAGAGGTGAACACGCCCAAGGGCTTGCGGGCCGCCGGGTACTCGCGGGCGATTCCGTCATCGGGCATCATCTCAAAGTTCTGCGGAATGGAAAGCGAAACGTTCTTGGCCACCGACACCTTTTTCAGTTTGGGCGCAAACGCCAGCAAAACCGTGAGCGGCAGGACAAGCAATAATAGATAGGTTCTCTTCATAAAGGTTTTCGTGCGTCAAATTGACTTAACAGCCGAATGCAAATTTCAGGCCGTTAAGTTCCGGCAGGCGGCAAAGGTAGTTTAGAAAGTGATTTTTTCAATTTGGCTCTAAACGGAAAAAGCCCAACTAAAGTAGTTGGGCATTTATCGGTCTGAAGAAAACTTACTAAAAAATGAGTCAGGCAGAGAGAAGGAGGGGGCTTCTTTTTCCGCTTGCTTGAGTGTATTTACACTACTCATATGATTAGTAAATGAAATTTATAAAATATTACAGGAATCCCAATTATTTTCTAATTTTTTTAAATGATAACGATTTCTTGTAGTCGTTTTTGTAAAATAAACAGAACGGCTGTTCGTTAGATGAAAGGCTTGGCCAGAAGCCTTGCCCAAAATGCTTTTTAGTTTGAATCTTAGGTTTAAGTCTCTACTTTTGCACCAAATAGCTTTGTAATATGGAAACAACTGTCCCTGCACAATATTTACCGGGAGATTATCTTCCAATCGTGATTCAATTTGTGGCGGCGCTGGGTTTTGTGGTGTTCTCTATGGTGGTCACCCACCTGATTGGCCCCAAGCGCAAAAGCCAGGTGAAAAATGCTTCCTGGGAGTGTGGTATTGAATCGAAAGGTGATGCTCGTACCCCTATTTCCATCAAGTATTTCCTGATTGCCATCCTGTTTGTACTTTTTGACGTGGAAGTAATCTTCCTGTATCCTTGGGCCGTGAACTTCAGAGCCTTGGGTCTGGATGGCTTCGTCTGGATGCTCATGTTCATGGGGCTGCTTTTGACCGGCTTCTACTACGTTATCCGGAAAGGCGTTCTCAAGTGGGAATAGCGTCAATAATCGTCGCGTAGGCGGCAAACTTTTACAAGCGAAAAAGTGTTCAGAAAGAGGCCGGTTCTTGGCCTGATTCTCTGAAAACTAAGCGAAAACGACTCATGAGCGATAAAAATAGCAATTTAACCATGGTAGACGCCCCAGAAGGGGTAGAAGGAACCGGCTTTTTCGCCACTTCCCTGGAGAAAGTAGTAGGTCTGGCCCGTAAGCACTCTTTGTGGCCGTTGCCGTTTGCTACCTCTTGCTGCGGAATTGAGTACATGGCTACCATGGGCTCTCACTATGATATTTCCCGTTTCGGGTCTGAGCGCCCAAGCTTCTCGCCACGTCAGGCCGACCTTTTGATGGTGATGGGTACCATTGCCAAGAAAATGGGTCCGGTGGTGAAACAGGTGTACGAGCAGATGGCCGAGCCGCGTTGGGTAATTGCCGTAGGCGCCTGCGCTACCAGCGGTGGTATCTTTGATTCTTACAGCGTGTTGCAAGGCATTGACCGCATTGTACCGGTAGACGTGTACGTGCCTGGTTGCCCGCCGCGCCCTGAGCAGATTATTGATGGCCTTATGCGCATTCAGGATTTAGCCGAGAACGAGTCGCTCCGCCGCCGGAACTCCCCGGAATATCAAGCATTACTGGCTTCTTACAACATTAAATAAGGCATGGCCGAACTAACCAACGAACTGCTGGTACAAGCGCTGCAAGAGAAATTTGGCGACCAGTTGTTTGATATCCATGAGCCTTACGGGCTTGTGACCGTGACCACTACCCGGGAAAACATCATCCCAATGCTACAGGCTTTGTATGATGATGCCTTCCTGCAATTTCAGTTCTTGACCACTATGTGCGGTATTCATTACCCAGATAACAAGGGGCAGGAATTAGGCGTGATTTACCACCTGCACAGCCTGGTGCACAACATCAGGCTGCGTATCAAAATCTTCTTCTCAGAAGATGATGCCGTGGTGCCAACCGCCACCAACCTGTACGCTACCGCTAACTGGATGGAGCGCGAAACCTTTGACTTCTACGGCATCCGCTTTGAAGGCCACCCCAACCTTATCCGCATTCTCAATGTGGAGGAGATGGAGGCGTTTCCTATGCGCAAAGAGTTTCCGCTGGAAGACCAGACCCGCGAAGACAAGATTAATACCTTCTTCGGAAGATAAACTTTATAAACGCCAACGGCTTTGTGCACAAGACAAGGCCGCCGGCGTTTCTGCTTACTACTAAGTTCCCACATGGAGTTAGCCAAACAAAATACACAGATAGTTACCCCAGATTCCTACATGCAGGAGCTCACCACTCTGAATTTAGGACCTACGCACCCCGCCACGCACGGTATCTTCCAGAACATCCTGCAAATGGATGGCGAGAAGATTGTGTCTGGTGTGCCGACGATTGGGTACATACACCGCGCCTTTGAGAAAATCGCGGAGCGCCGTAACTTTTACCAAATCACCCCGCTCACCGACCGCATGAACTACTGCTCCTCGCCCATCAACAACATGGGCTGGTGGATGACGGTAGAGAAACTGTTGGGCGTGACCGTGCCAAAACGTGCCGAGTACATACGGGTAATCGTGATGGAATTGGCGCGTATTGCCGACCACTTGATTTGTAACTCTATCCTTGGGGTGGATACAGGAGCTTTCACCGGCTTCTTGTACGTTTTCCAGGAAAGAGAGAAAATCTACGAAATCTACGAGGAAATCTGCGGAGCCCGCTTAACGACCAACATGGGTAGAGTAGGCGGCATGGAGCGTGATTTATCACCGGTAGCTATTCAGAAAATCAGGGACTTCCTGCGCGATTTCCCTAAGGTGATGCGCGAGTTTGAAACTATGTTCAACCGCAACCGGATCTTTATTGACCGGGTGGAGAATGTGGGACCAATCACTGCCGAGCGTGCCTTGAACTACGGCTTTACCGGTCCAAACCTGCGAGCCGCTGGCGTGGATTATGATGTGCGCGTGATGAACCCATACTCTTCTTACCAGGACTTCGACTTCGAAATTCCGGTAGGTACCAAGGGTGATACGTATGACCGCTTCATGGTTCGTAACGAGGAAATCTGGCAGAGCTTACGTATTATCCAGCAAGCCATGGACAACCTTCCTGAAGGTCCATTCCACGCCGATGCACCGGAGTTCTACCTGCCGCCAAAGCAGGCGGTGTACCGCAACATGGAAGCGTTGATCTATCACTTCAAGATTGTGATGGGTGAGATAGACGCTCCGGCTGGTGAAGTATATCACTCGGTAGAAGGCGGTAACGGTGAGCTAGGTTTCTACCTGGTGTCTGACGGAGGCCGCACGCCGTACCGTTTGCACTTCAGAAGACCTTGCTTCATCTATTACCAGGCATACCCAGAAATGGTAGTGGGCACACAGTTGTCAGATGCAATTGTGATCCTGTCTTCCATGAACGTGATTGCCGGTGAGCTAGACGCGTAAGCGGTTCCCATTTTAGAAACGATTTTTCCTAAGCCTGCCTAAAACGCAGCTTTTATACCTGCCATTGACCAAATGGACCAAACAGTAGAGAAACCACAAGTACAGTTTTCGGAAGGGGCCATGGCCGAAATCCGGCGCTACTTATCTCATTATCCGGCTGACCGTCAGAAGTCCGCTATTTTGCCTATCCTGCACATCGCGCAAGCGGAGTTTGGTGGTTGGGTAAGCCCTGAGGTAATGGATAAGGTGGCCGAAATCCTGAACATACAGCCTATAGAAGTGTACGAGGTAGCTACCTTTTACACCATGTTTAACCTGAAGCCGGTAGGCAAGCACGTGTTGGAAGTTTGCCGCACGGGTCCTTGCATGCTGCGTGGCTCAGACCAACTGATTGAGCACCTGGAGAACCGTCTGGGCTGCAAAGTAGGCGAGACCTCTGCCGACGGTAACTTCACCCTTAAAACAGTAGAGTGTTTGGCGTCCTGCGGCACCGGACCGATGCTGCAAGTGCGCGAGCAATTCTACGAAGACCTGGACCCTGCCCGCGCTGACCAGATGCTGGAAGACCTGAAAGCCTTAACCGTAAGGAAACCATGGGAAGAAAATTATTAACTGAACATATCAACGTTGAAGGCATCCACACCTTTGACGTCTATCGCAAGCACGGCGGTTACGCCTCCGTAGAGAAAGCCTTGAAAACCATGTCCCCAGAGGAAGTGGTGGAAGAAGTGAAAGCATCGGGCTTAAGAGGCCGTGGTGGTGCCGGATTCCCTACCGGGATGAAATGGAGCTTTTTGGCCAAGCCAGAAGGCAAGCCACGCTACTTAGTTTGCAACGCCGACGAATCAGAACCGGGCACTTTCAAAGACCGGTATCTAATGGAGAAACTGCCGCACCTGTTGATTGAGGGGATGATTACGTCTAGCTACGCGCTGGGTGCTCGTACTTCTTATATCTACATCCGAGGTGAGTTGTTGTATGTACTGCGTATTCTGGAGAAAGCCATTGCGGAAGCCTACGCCAACGGTTTTCTGGGCGAGAACATTTTAGGAAGCGGTTACTCTCTTGACTTGCACGTGCACCCAGGTGGTGGCGCGTACATCTGCGGCGAGGAAACAGCTTTGTTGGAATCTCTGGAAGGCAAGCGCGGGAACCCGCGTAATAAGCCTCCGTTCCCGGCGGTTTGGGGCCTTTATGGTTGCCCAACCGTGGTGAACAACGTGGAGTCTATCGCCACTGTTCCGTGGATTATCACCAACACCGCCGCTGAGTACGCGAAATTCGGGATTGGTCGTAGTGCCGGTACCAAGCTGATTTCTGCCGGTGGCAACATCAACAAACCGGGCGTGTACGAGATTGAGTTAGGTGTTCCTGTGGAGGAATTCATCTACTCAGACGAGTACTGCGGTGGTATCTGGAAAGGCCGCGACATGAAAGCAGTGATTGCCGGAGGTTCTTCTGTTCCAATTCTACCGAAGGAGTTAATCCTGAAAACTGCTGCCGGTGAAGATAGATTGATGACCTACGAGTCTTTGTCTGACGGAGGTTTCGCCACAGGTACCATGTTAGGTTCCGGCGGATTCTTCGTGATGGATGACCAGACTTGTATTGTGCGCCATACCTGGACTTTAGCCCGTTTCTACCACCACGAGTCTTGCGGACAGTGCAGCCCGTGCCGTGAAGGAACCGGTTGGATGGAGAAAGTATTGCACCGCATTGAGCACGGCCACGGCCACATGCACGACATTGACCTGTTGGTAAGTGTTGCCAAACAGATAGAAGGAAACACCATCTGTCCGTTGGGTGATGCAGCTGCTTGGCCAGTTGCCGCAGCCGTTCGTCACTTCCGTGAGGAGTTCGAGTGGCATGTGAAACATCCACAGGCAGCTACGGCTCCAGGCGCAGTGTTCAACAAAGCTGAATCTGTATTAGCATAAATTTCTGTTTCAAGCCTGTTTTATAGAAAGCAGGCTTGAAACAGCTTCTTAAATAAGTATGTCATTGCTGAAGTTTACTACATGTAGCAATCAGCAATCAACGATAAATTTAACATGGTAAAAATAACGTTTGATGGCATAGAGGTGGAGGTAGAGGAAGGAACTACCATCCTCAACGCAGCCCGTAAAATCGGCGGCGAGGTGGTGCCCCCAGCCATGTGCTACTATACCCCTTTAAAAGGAACCGGCGGAAAATGCCGCGCCTGTATGGTTCGGGTAGCAGCTGGTTCTGCGAAAGACCCGCGTCCGATGCCTAAATTGGTCGCTTCTTGCATTACCCCGGTACAAGACGGAATGGTGGTGGAAAACACCACCAACCCAGATGTATTAGCCGCCCGCAAAGGCGTAGTGGAAATGCTTTTAATCAACCACCCATTGGATTGCCCTATCTGCGACCAGGCTGGGGAGTGTGATTTGCAGAACTTCGCTTACGAGCACGGCACGTCCGGTACCCGTTACGAAGAAGAACGCCGCACCTTTGATAAAATAGACATCGGCCCATTAGTGCAGTTGCACATGACACGTTGCATTCTGTGCTACCGTTGCGTGTACACCGCTGACCAATTGACCGAGAAACGCGTGCACGGTGTGTTAGGCCGTGGCGATGCCGCCGAGATTGGAACCTACGTTGAAAACATCATCGATAACGAATTTTCTGGGAACGTCATTGATGTGTGTCCGGTAGGAGCCTTGACCGATAAGACGTTCCGTTTTAAAAACCGGGTGTGGTTCACCAAACCGGTTGATGCGCACCGCGATTGCCCTACTTGCTCCGGCAAAGTAGTGCTGTGGATGCGTGGGAACGATGTGTTGCGCGTAACGGCCCGGAAAGACGAGTACAACGAGGTGCAGGAATTCATCTGTAACACGTGCCGCTTTGACAAAAAAGACCCGAATGACTGGACCATTGAAGGACCACGCAAGATTGCCCGTACGTCGGTGATTTCTGCGAACCACTACGAGTTACCGGTGCTGAACGTGGACGTGATTCCGAACTTGCCAGGCTCAACCGAAGAAGACTTACAATCCACTCCTTTTAACCTAGGAAGACAAGTATAATGGAGCTATCCTTATTATTAATCAAAGGGCTCATCATCTTTGCCGTTTTCGGTATTACGTTGCTGATTGCTACTTACTCCACCTACGCTGAGCGGAAAGTGGCAGCCTTCATCCAGGACCGCGTAGGCCCTAACCGTGCGGGTCCGTTTGGTCTGGCGCAGCCGCTGGCCGATGCGGTGAAACTGTTCTTCAAAGAAGAGTTTGTGCCGGCCAATGCAAACAAGTTCCTGTTTATTGCCGGTCCTTCGCTGGCTATGTTAACGGCTTGTATGTCCAGTGCGGTGATTCCGTTTGGGGGTACCCTAATCATTGGTGGTGAGGCGATTCACTTACAGGCCATTGAGGTGAACATCGGTATTCTGTACGTGTTCGGTATTGTGGCTTTGGGCGTGTATGGCATCATGATTGGTGGCTGGGCTTCCAACAACAAGTTCTCGCTGTTAGGCGCTATCCGAGCGGCTTCGCAGAACATCAGCTACGAGCTGGCCATGGGTATGTCCATCATCGCGTTGTTATTGGTAACTGGTACGCTTTCTATGCGGGACATCGCGGCGCAGCAGGGACAAGAGCTGTTTGGGGTGTCTGGACTGAACTGGAACATCTTCTATCAACCGGTAGGCTTCCTGATTTTTATCATCTGTGCCTTCGCGGAGACCAACCGTGTTCCTTTTGACTTACCTGAGTGCGAGACGGAGTTAGTAGGTGGTTACCACACCGAGTATAGCTCTATGGGCATGGGCTTGTACCTGTTCGCAGAGTACGTGAACATCTTCGTGGCCTCAGCGGTAATGGCAACTTTATATTTTGGCGGTTACAACTTCCCGTTCATGAACCAATTAGGCTTGCCGCATAACGTGGTGACCATCTTGGGAACGATAGTGCTATTCGCTAAAATCTTCTTTTTCATCTTCTTCTTCATGTGGGTACGTTGGACTTTACCGCGTTTCCGCTATGACCAGTTGATGAACCTGGGCTGGAAAATCTTGATTCCGTTGTCTATCCTGAACGTAATCGTGACCGGCGGAGCTATTCTGTTAAAGGCAGAGTTGTTCTAAAGACATTATGAGTAGGAGAGGAGTTTTTGCTCCTCTACCCATCATTTAAAGTTTATAAGAGACATGCAATCACTTAGTAATAGAGCGAAAAAGCTGGAGAAGAAACCCATGAATTTTTCCGAGAGAATGTATCTCCCGGCAATTTTCCAGGGTTTGTCTATCACCATGCGTCACTTCTTCAAGAAGAAAGCTACCATTAAATACCCTGAGGAAACCCGCCCAATGAGTGCGGTGTGGCGTGGTTTGCACGTGTTAAAGCGTGACGAAAAAGGCAGAGAGCGTTGCACGGCCTGTGGTCTGTGCGCGGTGGCTTGTCCGGCCGAGGCCATTACCATGGTAGCCGGTGAGCGCAAGCGTGGCGAGGAGAACTTGTACCGCGAAGAGAAATATGCCATCAGCTACGAGATTAACATGTTGCGTTGCATTTTCTGCGGTCTGTGCGAAGAAGCCTGTCCTAAGGCGGCCATCTTCCTGCAGAACGACAAAGTGGCTCCGGCCCGCTACGAGCGTGATGAGTTCATCTACGGCAAAGACCGTCTGGTAGAGCCCATGCCCATTCAAAACCAATAATCCGCCGAATACAAGCGCATATCATCCAAAACTATGACGGGTAATTTCTTTTACTTTCTCACTTTCTTAACCTTGTTCGCGGCCATTGGGGTAGTTGTCTCCAAAAACCCGGTGTACAGCGTTCTGTTCATGATTCTGACATTCTTCGCCTTAACCGGTCACTACATTCTTCTGAATGCCCAGTTCCTGGCGGCGGTAAACTTCATTGTGTACATGGGCGCCATCATGGTGTTGTTCCTCTTCGTGATCATGTTCCTGAACATGCGCGAAGACACCGAGCAGCACAAACCGGTATTAAGCAAGATTGCCGCGGCCATTGCCGGAGGTATCTTGTTTGTGGTGATGATTGCCGCGTTAAAGGACGTGAACACCCAAATGACTACCACAGCCGTGTTTGACTCGCAGATTGGTATGGTGGAGAACCTGGGGAAAGTGCTTTTCAGAGACTACCTGTTGCCATTTGAGTTAGCATCGGTGTTGTTCCTGGCGGCTATGGCCGGAGCAGTAATGCTGGGCAAGCGCGAGCCGGGCGAGCAAAATAGATTCTAAGTCTCCTGCGGGAGGCTGAAAAAGGACAGCTTTTATGTTGTCCTTTTTTATTGCCGCTGCTACAAGCCTTTTCA
Organism: Rufibacter sp. JT20002; assembly: GCF_056491185.1. Lineage (NCBI taxonomy): Bacteria > Pseudomonadati > Bacteroidota > Cytophagia > Cytophagales > Hymenobacteraceae > Rufibacter > Rufibacter sp. JT20002. The sequence continues at coordinate 64,391 of NZ_JBSZJY010000003.1, forward strand.
AGGTTGATTTCCTGAAAACAGCCCAAAATAGGATAGCCCTGCTGGCAAGAAGCTAATCGTTTCAGAGGCTTTTTCTCTAAAATAGCCCTAAAACGCCAAAAGAAGAATACAAGCTACCCTGCAGAGGATGGCTTTTAATATGGTTTTACCAAAAAATGGGAATAACTTTGGCCGCTCTTGCTACAGCAAAGCCAAGGTCTTTTTCAAGAACGATTATAACGCATGAACGAAATTCCTGAGGTCATAAGGACCATCCCGCTGAACTATTATCTGTTTTTCAGCACCGCTCTTTTCTGTATCGGGATTATTGGGGTTCTCACCCGCCGCAACGCTATCATTATCTTTATGTGCATTGAGCTCATGCTCAATTCCGTCAATCTGTTGCTGACGGCTTTCTCGTCTTATCGTTCAGACCCCAACGGACAGATTTTCGTGTTTTTCATCATGGCGGTGGCTGCCGCCGAGGTGGCCGTGGGCTTGGCCATTATTGTGATGATTTACCGGAACGTTCGGTCTACAGACATCAACATCCTGAACAAATTGAAATGGTAAAGCGGGTTTCCTGCTCTACTGAATCTCTAAAGAATACCGTTCCATTTACGTTTTAACAAATGCAAGAATTTATTTTGCCGGCAAACAACGCTGAGATGACCTGGGTGTGTTTGCTGATTCCGCTCCTGCCGCTAATCGGGTTTCTGATTAACGGTCTGGGTAACCGGAAATTGCCGAAAGGGCTGGCGGGACTGATTGGCTGTGCCACCGTAATCGGTTCATTCCTGCTTTCTCTGTACCTTTTCTTCGGTTTTGAAGGCTACGGCAACCGTCCGTACACCACAGATATCTTCAACTGGATACACGTGGGTGCCCTCCGCATTCCGTTCTCGTTCCAGATTGACCAATTGTCGCTGATTATGCTGCTGTTGGTAACGGGCGTTGGTTCCGTGATTCACATCTACTCGGCAGGCTACATGAGCCATGACGAGAACTTCGGTAAATTCTTCTCTTTCCTGAACCTGTTCGTGTTCTCCATGCTCCTATTGGTGATGGGGTCTAACTACGTAATGATGTTCGTGGGTTGGGAAGGCGTAGGGCTTTGCTCGTACCTGCTCATCGGGTTCTGGAACAAAGTCACTCCATACAACAACGCCGCTAAAAAAGCTTTCATTATCAACCGCATTGGTGACTTAGGCTTCTTATTGGGTATCTTCCTTATTTTCCAAACCTACGGCAGTGTCGTTTATGGCGAGGTGTTCAACCAGGCTTCTCAGCTGAGTGAGGTGAACGACGGCGTAGTGATTGCCATTACTTTGTTGCTGTTTGTTGGTGCCATGGGTAAATCAGCGCAGTTGCCGCTCTACACCTGGTTACCAGACGCAATGGCGGGTCCAACTCCAGTTTCTGCCTTGATTCACGCCGCTACCATGGTGACGGCCGGTATTTACATGGTTATCCGTTCCAACGTGCTCTACACGCTGGCACCAGATACCTTGGAGATTGTGGCCATTGTTGGTTTAGCTACGGCTTTGTTCGCGGCTACTATTGGTCTTTTCCAAAACGACATTAAAAAAGTATTGGCTTACTCTACCGTGAGCCAGTTAGGATACATGTTCCTAGCCTTGGGTGTGATGGCGTACTCCTCTTCGCTGTTCCACGTATTAACGCACGCCTTCTTCAAAGCCCTTCTCTTCCTGGGTGCCGGTAGTGTGATTCACGCCATGAGCGGCGAACAGGATTTACGCAAAATGGGCGGTCTGAAGAAAGCTTTACCTGTTACGTTTATCACCTTCTTAATTGGAACGCTGGCTATCTCTGGTATTCCACCGTTTGCTGGTTTCTTCTCTAAAGACGAGTTGTTGGCGCACGTGTTTGTGCACAGCAAAGTAATGTGGGGCTTCGGGGTGTTGACGTCGTTCATGACCGCGTTCTACATGTTCCGTCTGTTGTACCTGGCGTTCTACGGAAATTTCCGGGGTACCGAGGAGCAGCGCCATCACTTGCACGAATCTCCAGCGGTGATGACTATTCCGTTGATCATTCTGGCAATTCTATCTACAATCGGTGGGTTCATGGGCTTGCCAGCGGTATTCAGCGAAAACCATATGTTGGGAAACTTCCTGTCGCCGGTGTATGAATTGGCCAGAAGAGCCGTACCAAGCGCGTTTGAAGCGCATCACCTGTCGCACGAGACCGAATACATGCTGATGGCAGTATCCGTAGGGGTGGCAGTAGTAGCTATTATTCTAGCTTACTTCATCTACGGTAAGAAAAGAACGGTTCCTGCCGAGGAAGGCGCTGCTTTGTCGCCGCTGCATAAACTGGTGTACAACAAATACTACGTGGATGAACTCTACAACGGGCTGTTTGTGAAACCAGTGATGGGCTTATCTACCGGGCTGTACCGCTTCGTGGAGAAAGGCATCATTGACCCAATTGTGAACGGTTTCGGGAAAGCCACGTTGGGCGGAGGTCGTTCGCTGCGCTTTGTGCAGAGCGGTGCCACTGGTTCTTACTTGCTCCTGATGGTGCTGGGCATCGCGTTAATCTTATTGCTGAACTTTATTAACTGATATTGCCAAACATGTTAACCGCTTTAATAATCTTATGGCCCGCGTTGGCCGCACTGCTGGTACTGTTGGTAAAAGGTCCTGGAGCCCGGAAGATTGCTTTCGGGGCTGCCTTGGTGGAACTGGTGCTGGGCGTATGGGCCTGGATTAACTTCGTTCCGAACGGAAGTACCCAATTCCTGCTCAATGAACCCTGGATTGCCAATGCCGGCATCATGTTCAAAGTGGGCATTGACGGCATCAGCTTACTCATGGTGTTGTTGACCGTGTTTCTGGTTCCGTTGATTATCCTGTCTACGGCCAAGCACACCTACGAGAAGCCTTCTTCTTTCTACGCGCTCATCCTGTTCATGCAAACGGGTCTGCTGGGCGTGTTCACCGCCTTAGATGCATTTGTGTTCTACTTCTTCTGGGAGGTAGCGCTTATTCCAATCTACTTTATTGCCGGTATTTGGGGCGGTGAGAACCGGGTGCGCGTTACGTTCAAGTTCTTTATCTACACCGTCTTCGGAAGTTTGTTCATGCTGGCTGCCTTTGTGTACCTGTACTTCCAGACACCGGGCACGCACAGTTCTGAAGAAGTTGCTTTCTACCAATTAGTGTTGGATGCCGGTACTCAAAGCTGGTTGTTCTGGTTCCTGTTCATTGCCTTTGCTATTAAAATGCCGGTATTCCCTTTCCATACTTGGCAGCCTGATACCTACACCACGGCTCCGGCCGCTGGTACTATGCTCTTGTCTGGGATCATGCTGAAAATGGGTATTTACGGAGCTTTACGCTGGTTATTACCGGTGGTACCATTAGGCGTAAGCCAATGGGCAGACGTGGCGCTGGTGTTAGCCATCATCGGGATTATCTACGGTGCCATCATCGCCATCCGTCAGCAGGACATGAAACGACTGGTGGCGTTCTCGTCTATCTCGCACGTGGGCTTGATTGCCGCTGGTTTGTTTACCTTGAACCACCACGGATTACAGGGTGCCATGATTCAGATGCTGAGCCACGGCGTGAACGTAGTGGGTATGTTCTTTATCATTGACATTATCCAGAGCCGCACCGGTACCCGCGAGATTGCCGCTATGGGTGGTATAACGCAGAATACTCCATTCTTGTCCGTGACGTTTCTGGTGCTCTTGTTAGGAACCGTGGCCTTACCGTTAACCAACGGGTTTGTGGGCGAGTTCCTGTTGCTGATGGGCGTGTACCAATACAATGCCTGGATGGGTGCCGTTGCCGGTCTTACCATCATTCTTGGAGCCGTGTACATGTTGCGCATGTTCCAGCGCGTGATGTTTGGCGAGAAGAACGAAATTACCCAAGGCTTCACTGATTTGACCTTCAACGAGAAAGCCGTGTTGGTGCCGTTGGTAGTGATGGTGTTCTGGATTGGCTTGCACCCAAACACGTTTTTAATGATTTCTGAACCTGCCGTTCTTAAACTATTGGACGTGATCAAACGCTAACCCTGACGCTATTTTAACCCAGGAAATTACCTGCTCATGACCTCAATTATTCTACTCTCCATATTCGGTATCCTGAACCTCTTTGTAGGTTTCATGAAATCTAAAAAGGTGCTTATGCCTGTGGTATTGCTGTTCTTAGCAGTAGCCTTGGGTGTCACCCTGTTTGACTGGAACCAGCCGCAAAGCTATTTCAGCAACATGCTGGCCACTGACAACTTCTCCGTGGGCTTTACCGTGGTGATGGTGCTTTCCACGTTGTTCATCCTGCCATTTTCCCGCAGCTATGTGGTAGCCGAAAACTCTAACCTGGCGGAATATTACTCCCTGCTGCTATTCTCGTTGGTTGGTGGCATCATGATGGTATCGTATGAAAACCTGCTGATTCTGTTTGTGGGCATCGAGATCATGTCCATCAGCATGTACATCATTGCTGGTTCTGATAAGCGCAACATCCTGTCCAACGAAGCTTCCATGAAGTACTTCCTGATGGGTTCGTTCTTTACCGGGATCATCTTGTTCGGGATTGCTTTGTTGTACGGAGCCACCGGAGCTTTCTATTTGACAGACATTGCCGCTGCTGCTACCAACATGGACCCGGCCACGGCTCCGTTGCTGTTGATGGGCTTATTGCTTGTTTTGGTGGGTATCACCTTCAAGATTGGAGCCGCGCCTTTCCACTTCTGGACCCCAGACGTGTATGAAGGAACGCCAACCGTTTTCACGAGCTATATGTCTACCGTAGTAAAGACTGCTGGTATTGCCGCTTTCTATAAACTGATGTCTGCAGCTTTTGGAGGCGTGTATGACCAGTGGTTCCCAACAGTAGTAGCCATCACGGTTTTAACTTTGTTGATTGGAAACATTGGGGCAGTGGCACAGAACAGCATGAAACGGATGCTGGCTTATTCCAGTATCTCGCACGCCGGTTACCTGATGATTGCTTTGACTTCGTTCAACGACCGTTCTGAGAATGCCATTCTGTTCTACTCTCTGGCCTATGCCGTAGCGACTATCGCTGCCTTTGGCGTGTTGAAGTACGTAGCCGATGAACGTGGTTCAGATGACTACACTTCTTTTAATGGCCTAGGTAAGACCAACCCGTTGCTAGCTTTCGTGATGACCATTGCCATGCTGTCGTTGGCAGGTATCCCGTTAACCGGTGGTTTCTTCGGAAAGGTGTTCCTTTTTTCGGCGGCGCTGGAACAAGATATGATTTGGCTCATTATCGTAGCCGTGCTGATGTCTGCCGTAGGTATCTACTACTACTTCAGAGTCATCATTGCCATGTACATGAGAGACGCAGAAGGAACCCGCATTGCGGTTGACCCTTTGGCTACCTTTACCTTGATTTCCTTGGTGGTTTTGACCGTGCTGATGGGCGTTGTACCCGGCTTGTTCAACGATTTGCTGTAAGCTTTAAAATAGCTTTTTATAAATGAGAAGAGGCACCTTAGGGTGCCTCTTCTCATTTATAGGGTTTAGGGTTAGTTTTAGGACAACAGGCTTTAAATGACCTTGCTGTTTTAGCCGATTCCGTAGAGACAAGGCATGCCTTGTCTCTACTTCTTTTGGCCACTATACAGGTACCAAAGTTCTTCAATAGGTACATCTTTTCTGCTAACCTTGTTAATGTCTTTTCCTCCGGAGGTCCAGAGATAGGGAAAGCAATGGATGCCCCGGTCACCAGCAAGCTGCTTTACGTCTGTTTCCCAGCCATTCCAACGCATGCTCTCGTAAAAACCGTACAAGTTGGCGGAGAAGCAGAACTGGAGAAACTCAGAGTAGCCAAGTTCAGTAGACTCCCATTGGAGATTGTCAGGAGATAGATAAAAGACTTTGCCAATCTTTTTCTCACTAATGCCTCCCGCATTAACGGCAAAGAACCCGCCTAGCGCATCGTCTGCAATTAACAGGAACGAGGGCTGTTCGCCTTCCTGCAAGAAAGATTTGTCTTTGTTCCATGCCATTAGGCTTCTTGGAAGGCGGGAGGAACCAGACCCTAAGATTCTAATCCAACCATCATCAATCAGAATGCCTCCTGTTTTATAGATAATGGCTCCCATAGGAGAACGGGTTGTTACTTGTGCCTGCAACAAAGCGGCTTCAGCATTAGACTGCGTCTTGGGGAGAATCTCTACTTTGTTCTTCGCGTCCTTCATCCAGGTAGTAACTAATTCCCAGCCCGGTTCTTTGGTGTTAATAAGTTCTTGCAAAGAACGTTTAGGAGTTGTTTGGCCTAGGCCTTGAAAGCAAATAATAGACAATAGGAACAGGATAGAATACTTCATGGCATAAAGAACTGAGAAGGGAAGGTACTAAAAAAGTGTGTTTTGGGTCTGTTTACTTCAAACCAGGTCCAGAACACACTTACAAACTCATCAGCTCCTTGAATACCTGCGTCTGTCTTCGGGAAACTTCCACTTCCTCGCCGCCTTTCAGTTGAATTTTAATGCTGCCGCTGAACCAGGGATTAATCTGCTCAATAAAATTGACGTTGATAATCTGCTGAAGGTTCGCCCGGAAGAAGACTTTGGGGTCCAGGCGGCTTTCCAGGTAGTTCAGGGTTTTGAGAATGCAGGGGCGCTCTTTCTCAAAGTACAGGAAGGCGTAATTGCCGTTAGACTCCATCATGCGTACCTGTTTCAGGGCCACAAACCAGCAGCGCTCGCCGTCTTTGACAAACACCCGGTCTTCTTCGCTTAGCAGGGAAGTAGGAGCGGCAGATTTGGGAGCTTCTTGCTTTGCCATGGCTTTCTCCACGGCTTGACGCAGGCGGCTTTCCTCGATGGGCTTCATGAGATAATCCAGCGCATTCCGCTCAAAGGCTTTGAGGGCGTATTGGTCGTAAGCGGTTGTGAAGATGACCTGCGGCGTGTACTCCAAGGCTTCCAGCAGTTCGAAACCGCTTTTCTGGGGTAAGTGAATGTCCAGGAAAAGTAAGTCGGGCCGAAAGGACTCAATCAATTCAATGCCTTCTTCGGCGTTTTCGGCTTCACCCACTAGTTCCAAGTCAGGGAATTTGGCTAAGAGGTGTTTCAGTTCCAGCCGGGCCAGCCGGGAGTCTTCAACGATGCAGATTTTCATAGTCTTTCCAGGGAAGGGTGAGTGTGGCAGTCACACTGTGGTCACTTGTTTGAGTGAGGGCAAAGGTGCCGGGTTGGTCTAGGGAATGCGCCACGCGTTCCAGCAACCGTTGCAGGCCAATTCCTTTAGAAGCGGAGGATGCATCCAGGATGCCGGTATTCTCTACCTGTACCCGTAAATGTCCGTTCTGCCGGTGCAAGGACAGCTGAATTTTTCCGCCTTTGGCTTGGGTCCCAATGCCGTGCTTGATGGCATTCTCCACCAGCAATTGAATGCCCAACGGAGGTATGGCCGCGTTCTTAACCAATGCTTCCACATGGCAGGAGAAATCGAGCTTGTCTTCAAAGTGAATCTTCTCCAGCGCCACGTAATGGTCTAAGAAATCAAGCTCCTCGGCCACGCTCACCAGATTATTCCGGTTATAGCCAATCACGTAGCGCATCATAGCCGAAAGGCGGGTAATCATCTCCCGCGCCTTGTTCTGGTCTACCAGCACCAGTGACCGGATGTTGTTGAGGCTGTTAAACAGGAAGTGCGGGTTCAGTTGCGACCGGATAGCCTGCAGTTCGGCCTCTTTCAAGGACAGTTGCAGCTTCCAAGCTTCTACTTCCTTCTCCTTCCAGCGCTGAATGGCTTGGAACGCAAAGTAAATGGTAGACCAGAAACTAAGAATCACCAGACCGTTCGCCGAGTACATGACCAGATATCCGAAGCTGAATTCCTTTAAAGTGAACATGCCAATGCTCATCATGAAAAGGCAGACCAGCAACTGGCACGTGATAGACGCCACCGCATTGTAGGCCAGCACCAGCAAAACCATTTTGCCCAGAGGAAGCTCCAGCCAGCGATGCTTGCGATGTAAGTACCGTTGCAGGTGCGTGGTGCCGAAGAAAACAGCGGTGCCCACAAACTGTACGGCGTACATGCCCGCTTGCTTTTTGAAGAACAGGAAGCTCATCAGGAGGCCTATAAACAGGTAGCAGGTCCAACCAATTGCTTGGCAGACCCAATACCATTTTTGCTGACGTGAGGCGGTCATTAACCAGGTGTTCTTTAGTTCTTGAGGAAAGCGTCCATCTGCGCGAACATCCAGGTGGGCTCATCATACATGATGAAGTGCTTGGCGGTATCGGCTACTTTCACTTGGGCGCCAGGCAATTTAGCAAATTGTGCTTTATACATATTGGTGGTGATGTCTTTGGTGACGCCGTAATTTTTGTATCCGGCCCAGGCACCCAACACCAACACCGGTGCTTTGATAGTGGCAACGTCTTGGCGTAGGTCTGAGAGGTACATCTCGTACATGGCCTGGCCGGTGGTGTTATAATCAGATTTTCTGCCCCATTCAATAATCTTCTTGATGTTCGCTGAGTCGGTGGCCATAGAGATGCCGTAGCTGGCTTCCTGCTGCTGTTGCGCAGCGGGGTTCGGCGTCGCCATCGCCTTGCGGAACTGGTCGGCCATGGGTTTGATGGTTTCTACCGTGGCGGTAGGATTCTGAACGGCCCCAATGAAAGGTAAGCCGTCTACCACCACCGTCTTCCCGAACAACTCAGGGGCTTTCACGTTTAGGGCCAGTGCCATGTAACCGCCCAGGCTATGCCCCACCAGTACCGGCTTTTTCAGCTTGTTTTCCTGCACATAGGCGATAATCTCGTCGCGCACGCTGTTCAGGAAGTGGTTAGTCTTCACGGCAGGCTGCCCCGCGAAGCCAGGCAAGGTCAACACATAGCAAGTATAGTTTTTCTGGTAATGCGCTACCGTCTCGTCCCACACTTCGCCCGCTGAGTTCAGGCCAGGAATTAAAATCATAGCGGGTCCTTTCCCCGATTTCACCACTTTGAATGAAGGCGTTTTGGCCTGCACCTGAATGGCGAGGAATAAGAATAGAACAAGGATAGAAGTAATTTTTGCTTTCATGGCTTTATGGAGTTTGATTGTTTCTGTGATTAATTGAAACAAAGGTGCTACCTGAAGGCCTGGTGTGGAAGCAAAATATGATGAGCGGTTATTGGAAGGGGTGAACGGCAGGAAAGATTGGAAAAGCGTTTTTGGGCTATTTTAATGGAAGTGGCACAAAACAGGAATGTAGCGTCGTTACCCTGTAACGACGTGTTTCCATGGAACAATAACCCATGGTTTGCATCAAACCTGTACTTAAAACAACATTGCTGAAGAAGGTTCTTAACGGGTTGGATTGGTATTGCTGCGTAGAACCATGTCGTTACAGGGTAACGACGCTACATTTCTGGCCTACTTTCCACAAAACAGCTTAAAAACGAAAAGCCGGTGAAGTCTCTAGGACCTCACCGGCTTTCTATAGCAATCAGCAATAAACAATCAGCAATTATTTCACGCGAGTGTCAATCTGCAATTCATCTAACTGCGCTTGCGCGATAGGAGAAGGAGCATCAATCATGACATCACGACCCGAGTTGTTTTTAGGGAACGCGATGAAGTCACGGATGGAGTCAGCGCCACCAAACAAGGAGCACAGACGGTCAAACCCGAAGGCGATACCACCGTGCGGAGGCGCGCCGTACTCAAAAGCATCCAGTAGGAACCCGAACTGCGCTTGGGCTTCCTCGGTAGTGAAACCAAGCAAATCGAACATGCGGGACTGCACGGCGCGGTCATGGATACGGATAGAACCACCGCCTACTTCCACGCCGTTAATGACCATGTCATAAGCATTAGCGCGCACCGCGCCGGGGTTGGTGTCAATCAGGTCCATGTCCTCAGGCTTAGGCGATGTGAACGGGTGGTGCATAGCGTGGTAGCGGTTGCTTTCCTCGTCCCACTCCAAGAGCGGGAAGTCCAGCACCCAGAGGGTAGAGAACGTTTCTTTGTCGCGCATACCTAAGCGGGTACCCATCTCCAGGCGAAGTTCGTTCAAGGCTTTGCGGGTTTTATCAGCGCCTCCGGCTAAGATTAACAGCAAATCGCCGGGTTGGGCGTTGAACGCTTGGGCCCATTGCTGCAAATCCTCGGGTGAGTAGAATTTGTCCACGCTTGATTTCACGCTGCCGTCTTCCTGCACGCGGGCGTACACCAGACCGGTGGCTCCTACCTGGGGACGCTTCACGAAATCAGTCAGTTCATCTATCTGTTTACGGGTGTAGAAAGCGCTGCCACTAGCGTTAATCCCTACCACCAATTCGGCATCGTCAAATACTTTGAAGCCTTTGTTTTTTACCACGTCGTTCAGCTCCACAAACTGCATCCCGAAACGGGTGTCTGGTTTGTCAGAGCCGTAAAGGCGCATCGCATCGGCGTAGGTCATGCGCGGGAAGTCGGCCAGTTCTATGCCCTTTACGGTGCGGAACAGGTGCTTCACTAAGCCTTCAAAGGTGTTCAGGATGTCTTCCTGGGTCACGAAGGAAAGCTCGCAGTCAATCTGGGTGAACTCCGGCTGACGGTCGGCGCGTAGGTCCTCGTCTCTGAAGCATTTCACAATCTGGAAATACTTGTCAAAGCCTGATACCATCAACAGCTGCTTGAACGTCTGCGGGCTCTGCGGCAAGGCGTAGAACTCGCCCGGGTTCATGCGGCTGGGCACCACAAAGTCGCGGGCACCTTCAGGCGTAGATTTAATCAATACCGGTGTTTCCACCTCAATAAAGCCCTGTCCGTCCAGGTAAGAGCGGGTTTGCTGGGCCATGCGGTGGCGCAGTTCCAGGCTCTTGCGCACGGGTGAGCGGCGCAAATCCAGGTAGCGGTACTTCATGCGCAGGTCATCACCACCATCGGTCTCGTCTTCAATCAGGAACGGTGGCAGTTTGGCAGGATTCAGAACCTCTAGCGTGGTTACTTTTATCTCAATGTCGCCAGTGGCGATTTTGTCGTTTTTAGACACGCGCTCAATTACGGTGCCAGTGGCCTTAATCACGAACTCACGACCTAAGGTACGAGCCAACGTTAAGGTCTGAGCCTCAGAAACACCTTCTTCCAAGCTCAGCTGCGTGATGCCGTAACGGTCGCGCAAGTCAACCCAAAGCATGCCGCCTTTATCGCGTGATTTCTGTACCCAACCGGTCAGGGTCACTTCCTGACCAACATTCTCGAGGCGCAATTCGCCGCAGGTGTGTGAACGAAGCATTGTATCTGTTCTTTAGAAACTAAGCCCCAAAGGTAACGATTGTTCCGTGATCTGCCCAGACCCGTTTTAAGCCAGTTTTAAAGAAATCAAGCTTGAAATAGCTTCTCCTGCTTATCTAAACTCCTAAGTCAGGTGTTTTCAGCTTGGTTTTAGTCCAAGGCACCCAAACCATAAGGAAATGGAGAACTCAGATGCAGCGAAACTCCACTTCTTGGGTGTCCGATGTTGGGCAAAAGTGTCCATTTTCGAATAAAATATTGTTCGGAAGCGAACATCAGATTAGGGGTAAAATGGCCTTGACGGCTAGCAATGGAGGTTTTTGATTGTTGGCACTGCCCTTGATTAAGATGATGGTGGGAAGGCTGCTCTTATGAAAGAGCCTCCGCTGTAAAGCTCTGAATCGCATCTGAAAAAAACGCTACTAAAAACTATGTACACAAAAAGACTATCCCTGTTCTTAACTCTTTGGCTTCTCTGCCTCGCGCCCACGGTCTGGGCGCAGGAAAATACTTCCTTTGACTTGAAAGGTGTGGTGAAAGGCGCTAAGGGAGAACCTTTGCTGGCCGCTAACCTGCAATTAGTGAAAGACTCCAGCCAGGTGCTGGTAAAGGTAGAGGTGAGCGGTCAGGACGGGGCTTTCCTGTTCAGCGGCATTCCGGTGGGTAAATACAAGCTCATGGTGCTGCACTATGACTACGCCCTGTATACCTCAGGGGCTATTCACCTGCAGAAGAACACTGATCTGGGGGTAATTTCCCTGGCTGAGCGGGCAGTGGCCCTGAAAGAGGTGAAGATTGAGGCGCAGAAGCCTTTTGTGGAGCAGCACTTTGACAAAACGGTGCTCAACGTGGAGAACAGCATTTCTTCTGCGGGGAGTAACGTGCTGGAGGTGCTGGAGAAAGCACCCGGCGTGCGGGTAGACCAGAACGATAACATCAGCATGCGGGGCCGCTCTGGGGTGATGGTGATGATCAATGGCAAACGGGTGCCTATGTCAGGCACGGAACTGGCCACCATGCTACGGGGCCTCAACGCCAACGAGGTGGCCAAGATTGACCTCATCACCAACCCCTCGGCGAAATACGATGCGGCCGGAAACGCCGGAATCATTGACATCAAACTGAAGAAAGATGACCGGGTGGGCACCAACGGCAGCATCACCTCGTCCTTCGGGCAGGGGCAGCGTTTCAAGTCTAACCAAGGCCTGCAGTTGAACCACCGCACCGGGAAAGTAAACGTGTTTGGCTCTTACAACTACGTGCACCGCAAAGATTTCAGCAAGCTGGATATCTACCGGGAGTTCTTCTCCCTGAACGAAGCCCGTAGTCTGCAGGGGATCAATGATCAGAAAAACCAGTTCTCGCACCAGATCAACTCGCACAACGGGCGTGTGGGGTTTGACTGGAATGTGACCCCCAAGACTATTGTGGGTGTGGTAGCCAACGGGGTTTTCGTGGATGTAAACCGAGCCACCGCCAATACCTCCCAGTTCTTTGACCGCAACCGGCAATATGACAAATACACCACCACCAACGCCCTCAGTGGAACCAACCGGAACTCACAGGCCCTTAACTTCAACCTGAAGCATACCATAGATTCCACCGGAAAAGAAATCAGTGCCGATGTAGACTACGCCGCCTTCCAGTCCGATGATGTACAGGATTTCACCACCCGGTATTTTGACACCGAGAAGCCCATGCCAGACTCCCTCCTGTACGGCGATCTGGACGGGAAACTCACCATCAAATCGGTGAAGGTAGATTATTCCCAACCCCTGAAATCAATGGGCGCGAACTTGGAAGCCGGGCTCAAAAGCAGCCTGGTAGATGCCGACAATGACCTACGCTTCTATGACCGTACCAGAAATCGAAATACTCTGGATACAAACCGGAGCAACCACTTCATCTACCGCGAGAACATCAATGCGGCATACTTGAACATGAACAAAAAATGGTCTAAGACTAGCCTGCAGGTAGGGTTGCGGGTAGAGAACACCATTGCCAAAGGTGAGCAAGTAGCGGAGTACGCCCAGGTAGAAGGAGAGCGGTCGTTTGACCGAAACTACACCCAGCTTTTCCCCAGCGCTTTCTTAGGGTACACGCTGAACAAAACGCATGACCTGGGACTCTCCGTAAGCCGCCGCATTGACCGGCCTACCTATAACCAGTTGAATCCCTTTGTGTACTTCATTGACCCTAGCACCAAATCGGCGGGTAACCCGTTTCTGTTGCCGCAAACCACGTACGCGTTTGAATTCACCCACACCTTGAAAGAGAAGTACGTGACCAAGCTCAGCTACAGCCGCACCACCGACAATATCATCTCGGTGCTGTCTCCTGAGCCTCGTCCGGTACCAGACCCAAATCCAAACCAGATCCCAGTGGTGATCCAGCAGGACCGTAACCTGGCTAAGTTCCACTACTACGGGGCCAGTTTCTCGGTGCCGGTTTCCGTGGCGCGCTGGTTCACCAGTACCAACAACATTGAGGCGTACTATGGGCTCTATCAGGGCAACCTGGCCAACACTGCACTCAGAAACGGCCGACCTACTTTCTCTATCAACTCCACCAACTCTTTCCAGCTGCCCAAGAACTGGTCAGCGGAGTTGATTGGGGTGTACCGGAGCCGTGAGATCTACGCTTTCCTGGACATCCAACCCGTGCGGTTCCTGACCCTGGGCGTGCAGAAACAGTTCTTAGACAAAAAGGCCAACGTGAAGCTGAACGTCACCGATGTCTTCTACTCAAACAAAATAAGAGCCACTACCGCTTTGACCGGATATTATGAGAAGTTCTACCAACGCCGCGATACCCGGGTAGCCACCCTTAGTTTTACCTATAGATTTGGCGGTACCCAGGTGGCCCCAGCCCGCCGCCGCACTGGTGGTGCCGAGGATGAGAAACGCCGGGCGGGATAAGCGCTTTGCCAATCAACACCTTGTGAAAACAGCCTTAAAACACCTGCGTTTTAAGGCTGTTTTTTTGTTTAAGGGCCCTAAACAGGGTAGACAATATGAGAAGCCGAAAAGGCTGGTTTGATCCTGAAAAGTAGGTTCAGGAGAGCCCAGAATCTTGAGAAAAGCTGAATTGGATATATCCTTTTTAATATTGAAGGCTACTTAAAACAGCAAACAAAGTTTTAGTATTAAAAAGGAACTTGTTGGATAGTTTAAAGAAGTGTTTTGAGGCTTGAAAAAACCATCTTAAATAGCTTAAGAATAAGTGAAATAAAGTAGCTAAGGTTCAAAATTGAACTTATTCAATGATAAACTCTTATTTGGTTCATATAAAGCTATATTGTTAAAAGTTATTGGAGATGTTTAATTCTGTCTGGAAAACATTAGTATTGAGAAAATCTAAGAACAGATTAGATGTGGGAGGGTTGTCCAAAAAGGATTATTTTGATAGAGTAAATTATGTGCGCACGGTGGCGGGGTTGCGTAACGCCTTGTCTGTTCCCAAGCAAGTGCAACTTAATACCAACCGAGGCGTGACTTTCAGGGGCTTGGCGTTTGGGGCGTCTTTAAAGGATGCAAAGCGCTTGTTGGGTAAGCCTGAGTATCATATAAACAAAGATCTTGATGTAGTAGGGCATGAGGTTGTTTTCTACTTTTCTTACATTGGTTCGGCCAAAGTGACCCATTGTCTGCACTTTCTTTATGGCAAGTTCATCTTGGGGCAAAGCATCGTGAAGACGCCTAGGCCTGCTAAGTGCGCCGCCATCATTGAGTCTGTGCTTTCCAAATATAATCTGTTGCCTGAGACTAGGGAAGCCTTTACGTTGGAGAGCATCTTCCCCATTTGTGATCAAAACCAGAACAGAATTGAGATGCACTATGCTTTTGATTTAACCTTTACCTACGCCACCGGCGATCCTGAGGTGCTCCCGTTAATTACCAAGGTGCAGGCCACAGAAAAAAGCAAGGCCACTTTCTGGAAAACTGCCTTTCAGGAACAAGTTCGCTACGTATAGCCTGCCACAAAAATGTCTCAAAAGCCGAAGCCCTTTCTATGATAAGAAAGGGCTTTTGCTTTTTTGGCTCTAGCAGAGCAGTTTATTATTGATACAAGGAAGTCCACACCTGCAACTTAGCGAATGAAAACTCCGCTTAACTGAAGGACTGTATGGTTGTGGGCAGGATTCCCTGTGCATGATGAATGGGGCTTGCCTGGTGAACCGTTGTGCTTGCAAAAAAAAAGAAGGTCGGTCAAAACTGCCGGAGAATTACCCTAGAGGAAAAGCCTCGCCGCGCAGGGGTAGTTGCTCTGAGTAAACTAATTGATCTCAACAAAATTCACCACACCCAAGCGATAGTGGTGAAGTAATATTCAATATTTTTCATTTGAAGGCAGGGGTTCAGCTGATTTAAGTGGAGCCTTCTTTGTTTCTAAGCTTTTCTGTCGCCTTTGAAAGTTTATTCTCAGTTAATAACCTTTAATGTATTTCTAGTAGATTGGTTTGTAAGTTATTGAATATTAATTGATTTAAATTTATTATTGATAATATATAAGAGTCTGGTTAAGCAGTATGTAAATAAATTCGCCTAGGATTTAATAAGAAAAGCATAAAACTTAAAGGGTTTGTCATAGCAGCTGCTAGCCTATGTAATTTAAACAAGGATGCTTTAGCCTTTCTCAAGTCTATTTAACCGTTAGTTTAATAATTTTCCAAAATTTATTTGCTCGTCAAAACAGCCTTTAAATCATTTAAATAAGGTTTTTAGAGAAAAGTTAACTTTTTAATATGTTTTTTCATATTAAAAGTTGCATCAATACGTACAAGTACTATATATTTGTGACATTCTTTTAAACAATTGCAGTTTTCCTTTCCTAAATAGGTGCGTTTGTCCTAAGGAATGTTCAAGTTGGTAGTAATGGTTGATTTTAAAAGCTCAAAGGGAAAGATGAGTCGGTTGAGGGTTGTTGTAAGTATGCTAGTACTAGTAGTGGCTTCTCTACAAGCCTCTGCTTCAGGGTTCTATATTTCTCCAGGCTCAGGATCTAAAGATAAAATAAAGGAACTAACGCTGCTTATTCGGCAGGAACCCGGCAATGCTCAGGCATACCTTGAAAGGGCGGCTGCCAGAATGGAAGTGCAAGATGCGTATGGTGCAATTAAAGACTATTCCATCGCTTTAGCTCTTGGACCGGCAGATAAAGTTGGCGCTCGCGCTAGCCGGGGGCATGCCTTTCTGGAGATTGGCGCCTACAGAGAGGCACTACAGGATTTCGACACCGCTCTTATGAGCAAGACCTCGGCCGAGGCCCTATATGGTAGGGCGGTAGCCAAATACTACCTGGATGACTTGTTTGGGGCAATCCGGGATTTAGACGAGGTAGTGGCAACTGACCCAACCCATTCAAGGGCGTTGTGCAACCGCGGAATCGTGAAATTAGAGCTGAATAAGCTAGAAGAAGCCACCCAAGATTTGACGCTTTTTCTACAACATTATCCAGAGCATCTAGAGGCTGCCTACGCCTTGTCAGTGGCAACGAATCGGTTGCAGCGGCAGGTAGCAAAGCGCTGACCTAAAGGTTTGTGCAAGAAAAGAACTGGGTTTGAGACTGAAACCCTTGCGCTCCTGCTCGGGGCGCCAAAACCATAAATTTTAAATAAACAACTCAAGACAAACTCTAACAATTATGAAAAATGTAGCCTTTACTTTCTGTTTTGTATTTGCATTAGTAATGAATGCTTTTGCTCAAAACGGTCCATCAAACCCAACGGTAGAAAAAACCTGTAACTCGGTGACTCGCCTGATGGTGCAATCCATGGGCTTAAACGAGAGCGAGTACCTACTGGTGAAAACTTTAAACCAAGATCGTTTGAAGAAAGCCGCCGAAGTTGCTAAAATGTACAGCAGCGATGCTGAGACACGTGACCTGCGCTTAAAAGAAATTGAAGCCAACTTTGAAGGCGAGTTGTTCAAAGTGTTGAACAGCCGTCAGGTAGAAGCTTACACCGAATTTAAGTCTAAGCCAGAAGGAAACTTCTTGTCTATGGTGCAGGAAATAGCAAAGGCAAACAAAAACTAAACTGCTTTGCCAAAACACAAAAAGGGAGGCCAGCTTTTTCAAGCTGGCCTCCCTTTTTGTGTTTTGTAGCCCAGAAAACAAGCTTCAAGATCAGACGGTGCCAGCCAGTGTTTTGCTTAGGACGTCCCACACCACCACGCCAACCGTGACCGAGATGTTCAGGGAGTGCTTGGTGCCAAACTGCGGAATCTCCAGTACCCCATCGGCTGCTTTGATCACTTCTTCCTCCACTCCAAACACTTCATTCCCGAAAACAAAAGCATATTTGGCATCCATGGCCGGTCTGAAGTCTGCCAGGGAAGTGCTTCCTTCGGCCTGCTCTACGGCCCACACTTGGTAACCATTCCTTTTCAACCCCTCTACGGCCTCCAGGGTAGAGGCAACGTGCACCCACTCCACCGATTCGGTCGCTCCCAGGGCTGTTTTATGAATTTCTTTGTTGGGGGGCGTGCCTGTGATGCCGCATAGGTAAATCTTCTCCACGGCGAAGGCATCGGCGGTCCGGAAAGCCGAACCTACATTATGCAGGCTGCGCACGTTGTCCAGAACCAACACCAACGGATTTTTTTGCTTATTTTTGAAGTCCTCCACCGAATCGCGCTGAAGTTCTTCCATGCTTAGTTTTCGCATAGTTGAAAAGGTGATCGGCCACTGGCCGGCGTATCTTGCAAAGGTAACACATTGCCGCAAAGGAGGCGTTTTGCGCCTGGTTTGATTATTCTGGGCTAAAAACAAAGGAAGAAGAGGGAAGCAAGAGAGGAAAGATGCTGTTTGAAGGCTCTTTTCCGGAAACTGGGTCTAAAGCATGCTTGGGCGTAAGGTTTCGGAGAAGGCACATCGGCACATAACTATTAGCAACGTACGTTTTGGCTAAGACTACCGCAGAATTCAGCGCAACGCCGCTGATGAAACAATATAACGCCATCAAGGCGAAACACCCGGGGGCGCTGTTGCTGTTCAGGGTAGGGGACTTTTACGAAACCTTTGGCGAGGATGCCATCAAGGCCAGTAAGATCCTGGGGATCATGCTTACCAAGCGCGGCAACGGTTCCGCCTCTGAGACCGCCTTGGCGGGTTTCCCGCACCATTCCTTGGACACCTACCTGCCCAAACTGGTGCGCGCCGGCGAGCGCGTGGCCATCTGCGACCAATTGGAGGACCCCAAGACCGTAAAAGGTATTGTGAAGCGAGGCGTAACCGAGTTGGTGACCCCCGGTGTGTCGTTCAACGACCAAGTGCTGGAGCAGAAGCGAAACAATTACCTGGCCTCCTTGCATTTCGGCAAAACCCAAATGGGTATAGCCCTGCTAGATGCCTCTACCGGTGAGTTCTTGCTGGCTCAGGGCGATGGCGGTTACATGGCCAAGCTGCTGCAAAACTTCAGCCCGGCCGAAGTCTTGTTCTGCAAAGGTAAAAAGGAGACGTTTTTCCAGACCTTTGGTTCAGATATCTGTCACTATGCCTTGGATGAGTGGGTGTACAGCTACGACTTTGCAGTGGAGGCCCTTACCAAGCAGTTCAATACCACTTCCTTGAAGGGTTTTGGGGTGGAGGCTTTGACTGAGGGTATCACGGCAGCCGGTGCCATCCTGCATTACCTTGCCGAAACGCAGCACCATGACCTGCGCCATATCACGGCCTTGGGCCGACTGGAAGAGGACAAGTACGTGTGGCTGGATCGGTTCACGGTGCGCAACCTGGAATTGATATACCCGCAGCACCCCGAGGGTGTGCCTTTGATTGACGTACTGGACCACACCATCACGCCCATGGGCGGACGCCTGCTGCGCAAATGGCTGGTGTTGCCCCTGAAAGATGCGGCCCAAATCCGTCGAAGGTTGGATACCGTGGAAGCCCTTCAGGCCCGCCCCGACCTGCTGCAGGACATTCATCATTATCTGAAACAGATCAATGACCTGGAGCGTCTGATCTCCAAAGTGGCAGTGCGCCGGGTAAATCCCCGGGAATTGCTGCAGTTGGCCCGCGCCTTGGAGGCTACCCTGCCTATCAAAGAACTGCTGGCGGTAAGTGGCGTGCCTGCCCTGCAGAAACTGTCAGACCAACTGCTGCCTTGTGAATCTATCCGGGATGAGATCCAAAGCACCCTTAAGCCTGATGCCCCTATGCTCACCAACCAAGGCAACATGGTGCAGACCGGCATTGACCAGGAGCTGGATGAACTGCGCGCTATCGCCTTCTCGGGCAAAGACTACCTGTTGCAGATTCAGCAGCGCGAGATCCAAAATACCGGCATCTCGTCGTTAAAGATCGCTTTCAACAAGGTTTTTGGGTATTACTTAGAGGTGACCCACGCGCACAAAGACAAAGTTCCCAGCACCTGGATGCGGAAGCAGACCTTAGTGAACGCCGAGCGCTACATCACCGAGGAGCTTAAAACCTACGAGGAAAAGATCCTGCACGCTGAGGACCGCTTGTACGTGATTGAGCAGCGCATCTTCAACGAGTTGGTGCTGAGTGCCGCCGAGTTCGTGCCTCAAATTCAGCAGAATGCCAAAGCCTTGGGCATGCTGGACTGTCTTTCCAACTTTGCGCAACTGGCCACCCAGAATAACTACGTGAAGCCTGAGGTCAATGACAGCACCGCCCTGAACATCGCGCAGGGACGTCACCCGGTGATTGAGAAGCAGCTTCCCTTAGGGGAGCGGTACGTTCCCAATGACATCCGCTTAGACAATGAAGACCAGCAGGTGATCATTATCACAGGGCCAAACATGGCAGGTAAAAGCGCTTTGCTCCGGCAAACGGCTTTAATTGTGCTCATGGCGCAAATCGGGTGTTTTGTGCCCGCCGAAGCAGCCCAGTTAGGGGTCATTGATAAGATCTTTACCCGCGTGGGAGCCTCAGACAACCTAAGTAGAGGCGAGAGCACGTTCATGGTGGAGATGACGGAGACCGCCAGTATCCTGAACAACCTCTCTGATCGCAGCTTGGTGTTGATGGACGAGATCGGGCGGGGAACCAGTACCTATGACGGTATTTCCATTGCCTGGGCCATAGTGGAGCACCTGCACAACGCTCCTAAAGGCCGAGCCAAGACTTTGTTCGCGACCCACTACCATGAGTTGAACCAATTGGCGGAGGACTTTCCGAGGGTGCGCAATTACAACGTGAGCGTGAAGGAGAGCAACGGCAAGATTCTGTTCATGCGTAAGCTGGTAGAAGGCGGCAGCGCCCACAGCTTCGGGATACAAGTGGCTCAAATGGCGGGTATGCCCAATAGTGTGGTGATTAGAGCCAACGAAATCATGCACCACTTGGAGCAGGAGAAGATCGCGCACCCGCATCAGGATCCACAAGAAACTTTGAAAAGTCTGCCTAAGCAACCCTATCAGCTTAGCATGTTTGAGTTGAATGATCCGCAGTTGGTGCGCATTAAAGAAGTGTTTGAGAAGCTAGACATTAACACTATTACCCCGGTGGAAGCACTCTTAAAGTTGAATGAGCTGAAGATGCTGGTAGATGGCAAGAGGGAGAAGGTTTAAAGGAGTTTTGAGTTCTTATTCCTGAGTAAGGATTTGCAAAAGCCGTTTTGGAGCTTTTTAGTCTAAACAAGTCCCAAAACGGCTTTTATGCTTTCATTAACTTGGCTCAATTTTCTCTGCTTTAGCTGGGTAGCACTGGTTGACAGATGTAACGAGAAGCCAATTATGCTGATTTAAATCAAATCAAAAGCAAATCAACTCAACGGTGTAGCAAAAGTGGAGGCCGAAGGCGGCTCCCATAGGTAAGGATGGCTCGGGAGAATATTAAGGGTTCCATACAAATTCTGTGAGCCAAGCCGCTGTTTCCTGGATAATGTCAGCTCCTTTTATGGGTGTTTTCCGGAAAACAGCCTTCAAACTAATGTAGGGCACTATTTAGAGTAAAATTTTTCTCCCTGATTCTCAGAAGGATTGCCTATTTGTGAAGATTTTTTTTGGGCCAGGGCTTGACTTCGTGATTTTTGTGCTTACCTTTGTATCACTAATTCAAACAGCGAATTAGAAAACGCGAAAGTAGCTCAGTTGGTAGAGCGCGACCTTGCCAAGGTCGAGGTCGCGGGTTCGAACCCCGTCTTTCGCTCAAAGATAAAAGACGTTACTCCGGTAACGTCTTTTCTTTATCTGCCTATTTTGTTTCTGTAAAGAAACGAGGTTGCCGGGATGGTGGAACTGGTAGACACGCAAGACTTAAAATCTTGTGACCATTAGGTCGTGCGGGTTCGATTCCCGCTCCTGGTACATATCACAAATTTTTTATAGCCTGTAAATCAAGTATTTGCAGGCTATTTCTATTGTGAGTAACAAACTAGTGACAAAAAGTCTCAGAAATGTCTTCTTTTAAAGAGAATTCTTTAGAGGCTAGTAGATTCTGTTAGCTATTAGTTTGTAATTAAAATTTAATTTTAGTTACACCTGCAAAGGTGCCATAAGTTTTGAATACTAAAGTAGCTTCTGCCCATTATTTCCAAGGTTTGAATGGGATACGCGCCATCGCGGCAGTTGGTGTCGTTGTCTCGCATATAGATTTAGCTTTGCCAGGATTCAACCTGCCCCAACTTTTCAAGAATGCAGCCGGTTCAACTGAGGGGTGGATGTTGGCCGGTTTTGGGGTAAGCATGTTCTTTGCCCTTAGCGGTTTTCTCATTACCTATCTGCTTTTGGCTGAGAAAAGGAAAGCAGAGGTTCATATTCCCCATTTCTATTACAGGCGTATCTTAAGAATATGGCCCCTATATTATGGGTACTTCCTTGCAAGTTTGGCAGCTTACTTTATTTTTAACGTTGATTTTACTCAGCAGTCAGTGCCGCTTTATGTGCTATTTGCCGCCAACGTACCCTTTGTCTTAGGGGGCGTTCTGCCGTTTGTTGGAC
The DNA here is from genome assembly GCF_056491185.1 of Rufibacter sp. JT20002. NCBI lineage: Bacteria > Pseudomonadati > Bacteroidota > Cytophagia > Cytophagales > Hymenobacteraceae > Rufibacter > Rufibacter sp. JT20002. The sequence goes on from NZ_JBSZJY010000003.1 coordinate 86,510, forward strand.
ATTACTGGTCTGTAGCGGTAGAGGAGCAGTTTTACCTGTTCTGGCCATGGCTGGTCAAATACACCAGGAGGTACTTTCTGACCAAGGTTCTTCTTCTGGCGGGTTTGTGGCTCGGCCTTAAGATCCTGTTTCACTTCCTCCCAGGTGGTGAGGTTATTTCGCTGTTCTTCCATGTTACCCGTTTCCACTGTATGCTGATAGGGGCAGCCGGGGCTATTCTCTATTACCAGAATAACCAACTATTCTTAAAACTTTCTACTCATTTGGCTGTGCAGGCAGGAGCATGGGGGATTATTCTGCTGGTGATCCTGAATAGGTTCCATTTCGCTTCGATCATAGATACTGAAATTATCTCTGCCGTCACTACCCTCATTATCATGGGGCAGATTACCGGTAGGAACCGGATTGTGCCTTTGGAGAACCGAATAAGTGACTTTTTTGGCAAAATATCGTACGGGATCTATGTGATTCACCCTTTGGTGATATTCCTTTTTCAAAGATTAATCAATGGCATGGCCCTGGGACAAACGGCTAAATATGCCCTTGTGTTCGCCGGGGTTGTTTCTGTTACAATAGCTTTAGCCTACCTCTCTTATAATTACTTTGAAAAGCCTTTCCTTAAATTGAAATCTCGTTTTGCCACCGTTCCTAGCGTGAGCAGCTTAAGGTAAAGAACCTCTTGAAGTGGCACGTATTGCTTCCCTTGCATTTAAACGAGGGTAGGGTTTTGCTATTAAGCCAAGACCAATTTGGGTTGGCTACCGAAATGGTGATCGGTTCCTAATCTTACTTTCCCGTTTACTCTTTGGCACAAGAATTGTCTATGGCACCACATTAGGATGCTTTTGCTGGTGGCTGATTTGCTTTTATATTTTCTTCCTAGGATAACATGATTAGAAGATCTTTATCCCTTCTTATTCTCATTTCTTTGATTGCCCTCCAACCAATTTCTATTTATGCGGGGAGGGGCAAGGTTGTTTCTATATATAGAAAGGCAGAGGCTGCCCCTTTAGTAACCCAGGGTAAAACGGTTAGTTATTTCCCAATCAATGAATTTGCTATCAACGTCCAAGACCTGGGAGTAACGCCAACTAACAAGAAGAACAATGTAGCCCTTCTGCAGGCTTACCTGAACAAACTTCCTCAAGGGTCAACCCAAAACATTTATTTTCCTGCTGGGGAATACGCGTTTGAAAAAACTATTACATTAAAGCAAAGGCCTGTTAGGCTGTTCGGGGAATCGGGGACGATTTGGGGCAACAGTACCAAGCTGAAATTTCCTGCTAATACCACCGGTATACATATTGACCGAGGGGGGGCTTCCATTCAAGAGACAATCATTGAACGCATCTGTCTTGTTGGAGGAGGTGGGGATGGGGCCAGGGGCAACGGGATTCAGTCAAATGCTCGCATCAAGCTAAGGGATGTCACTATGAAAGGATTCTCCCAGAATGGTCTGTTGATTTGGGCCAACATGGAAGAGGGAGGCGATGCTTCAGGTTCTTCTATCGAATACTGCCATGCGCTGGAGAATGGGCATGATGGCTTTCTGGCGGGTAGGACGGACGCTAACGCTATCACCTTTATCGGCTGTGATGCCAGAGACAATGGGCGCTATGGATTCAATGACGACAGCTTTCTAGGCAACAACTTTCTCTCTTGCATGGCGCACTACAACAAGAAGGGAGACTACTTTGTAAGGGATTGGGGCAACGCTAAATCTCTTTTTATGGGTTGTTATTCTGAGGGTGGGAGTCCAATCTCTAAACTTGGGCCACTTTCAACTGTAATTGGGGGAATTTGGGGTACCCCGTACACTCTTGGAAATAAAAAGTGATTTCAGTCAGCTAGTAAGTAAATTTGTAAAAACAAAAAGCCCCACCAATCTTTTGGACTAATAGAGTCTTCTGTTCTTACTAAGTATCGAACCTAAGAAGGTGTAACGGGTATATCACACCATATCTTCCGCCTAAAACTTTCAAAGAGGTAAGAGATCTGCTTCTTCTCTTGTTTTCAGAATAAAGGTTGAAAAACATTTAGGTCTTTATTTGCACTCCTTTACCCACAAGTAAGCTTTTACGGTCGTTTTAGTATTGTGCCTCTAAAATAGGATCGGCCACCTCTTTAGACTGGTTTTCAGAAGGGGCGGTGCTGCGAAGCAGTTCTTTTGCAATCACTGTCATGGCGACAATCCAAAGGAAAATACCTAAATAAAGTTTCAGCTCTATTTTGTCGCTGGGAGAAAGGAGTGTAGTGGAGGCATTTACCTCGAAAGCTGCTTTGCCTCTTAAGAAGAGCAAGAGTACAATGGTGCCAAATGCTAGGTACCTGGCATAAAGCTGCTGCATCGAATGGTTGATTTTGTTATAAAGCCAGGTGAAATCTACAAAAGCAAGATACACCATGCTATTCGCGATAAAGGGGATATTCAGCAGAAACGTGTTGGTTAGATGGAAAAAACACGCAATCAGAAGCCACAAGCGCCAACCTTTTCGGGAGTGTAAAAGAAAGAAGAGCGGAGACAACTCAAACAGTACGGCTGTGTAGTCAAAAAGCTCCAGTAGAATAGGAGGGAAATAGTTGACGTAAGGGGCCAACAGGTAGTTCCTATTCATGGTGTAGTAACCATCTTTGAACCATCCCAGAAACCCGTTATAAGCTGGGTCAAAATCCACCCAATTAAGCGCCTTTTCAAAACCAGCCGAGAACATAGAAAAGCAAAGCAGGATGCTGAGCAACGAGAGGCTTTTGGAGGGAGAGTCAAGCCTTGATTTTTTATCTGGCAAAACCGCCAAATGTTTCCCCCAACCAGAAAAAGCCATGCAGAACAGCAAGGCATAGATCATGATGGAGTGGTCTATTTTCCCGAAGGAGTAATTAAAATTAAGGCCAATAAGGCAGGAAGACAGGAAAACCAAGGTAGAGGTTCTTGCCTTTACGCCGATGATGAGGCAAACCAGGCTTAGCAGCACAAGGCAATCAAGCAAGAAGAAAAAGGTTTCGCCCGGAAACCCATGGAAAAGATTGGCTAGGCTTAGGAGGGGAGGAGTGAATAGGGCTTGAGGGGCTTTTGCTATCCAGCTAAAACTGGGAACATAAATGGCTAACAGAAAAAGGCCCACTACAATGCGTAAAGCACTTAAGGACTTTGCGTTATCAGGAGTTGTAGATCGGCAGACCCTCGTCCAGAAGAATGTGTTGAGGCTATTGGTCCAAGTGTAAAGTGTTTTCATAGGTAATCTTGTAATTTAATTTCCTGCCACTTGGGATGGAGATGGTTTGGTTGGTTTCAACAACCTTGAGTTGAAGCGCAGCAAAGTTTTGGTCTTTGAGCTTTGCCCGTAGCCACGCCTTTACCTCTTCCTTGTCTTGTGGGGTAGAAGTTCTGAGTTTAAACAGATCTGTGTGTGTCGCCAAGGGTGATAAAGCTCCTAGGTAAAGGGAATTGGAAGTTTCTTTAAGGCCAAACTCTCTGGATAAGATAGGGCTTAGGTATTGGATAGGAATAGGGTAGAGCAAACGCATGGGGTCTACCTCGGCCCAAGCACCATTTGCTTTTTGGGCATATAGGGTGGTGTACTTAACCTCCGTTTTGTCTGGGTAGACACTTACTTTGCCCGAACCAGAGGGAAGCATCACTGCCGGGTATGGTTCCAAGACGATTCCATACTTGCTCCTCAGGAAATAAGGAACCAAAAGAATGGCCAAAAGGACTACGGTGAATCTTAGAGAGAACATACTGAAACATTTCTGGGTAGGGGGATGGGTTTAGCGCATAAGGTTTCTGTGAAAGATCTATAAAGAAGAGGGTGGGGCTTTATAAATAACGAGTGAATTCCTTTGGTGCAAGCAGGCTCTACAGATGCTGCCTGTGCCTTGTGTTCCTACTCGTTAAGTTTTGTTTGCCAACAAGCTAAATAGTATGGGATAAGGGTTGGATTTTGCTAGCGTGGAATGATTTTTCAGGGTGCTTGCTGTTTCACCTTCATCATGAACCAAGTAACTAGAACAAGTATCCATAGCGATAGACAATAAGTGAAATATGGGCCGTTATTGGACTTTGTATATGTGAAATTATATGCGATAATTATAAAATACAATAAAAAATTATAAATGTTTCAAAACAGAGGTTAGGTTATTATGTAAAAGTTTCCTTTCTAAGTAGTAGAAGCCTTTGTATTTTTTTATTTGGAAGGGTAAGAAAGTGAGGATTTTAGGGTGGAGTGGTTGATTGGAGAAATGATTTGGTTAGAAAAGTGCTAATATTAGATAAGTGTTAATGGGTTGTAGGTTCGGAATTGTACTTTATTTGTGACGGTTAGGTCTTTCTGATCAAGGAAACTAGGTAAGGCTTATAGAAGATCTTGCTTTAAGAAATAGAAAAAGGCCTACTTGGTTTTATAGAAATAGAGGCTCACAGAGGAAGCAAGTCCCTTTTCACTTAAGGTAAAGTATCCAGAATCAGCCGCGGCGTAGGTGACGGCCTCTCCCTGGGGTTCGATAGTGTAAGAAAGCGTAGTGAAATCCTGAAGTAGGTAGTTTTCCACCGATTCGGTTGATTTTTGACGGTACCTGTACAAAGCGCCATAGGTTTTTATGATCACTTCCTTTCCATTTGGGGATAAAGCGGCGCTAACCACAAAAGGGTGAGGTATAGTTCCTGCCAGTTTTGCCACATGGAGAGTACCGGAAGAAAAGGGAGGGGTTAATTTGTATATTCTGGAGAGACTATCTGTTTTGGTGAAAATAAGGATGTTTTTTGTTTTAGGGTCAACAAGAAACGCTTCGGCATCGTGGGACCCATCAGGATAGTGGAAGCGAATGACACTAACGTTCTTAACGGTGTCGGTGGAAAGACCGGGTTCCTGGAAGTGGTAAATTGCGTATTCCTTTGCTGAGAAATTATTATCCCCAATCTCCGCAAGATAAATCCTTTTGTCAAGCAGGAGCATGTCTTCCCAATCCCTGTTTTTGACCCCTTTTATGAAAACCTCCTTTAAAACGCTTCCGTCATGTTTCACTAAATACAACTGGGCCGGATTTCCGCTGTCTTCATGAGCCCAAAGATGACCCGGCAAAGTTCTGCTATCCGCAATACCAGATACTTCATCAATCATGGGAACAACGGGTACCTTCACAGGAGTGATATTCTGAGCAGGGTCTACCGGAACGGCATCTTCTGTTTTGCAGCTGGCGAGCCCCACAAGGAAGGAAAAGAAGAAGTCAAGATACAGGAATGTTTTCATCTGGTAGGCGATGGATTTAAGGTCACGTCAGAACTGCTATTGAGAGTGCTTCCGCTAAATTTTCAGTAACGGAAGGGAAAAGTAGAGCCTTACTGCCTTGAAGAAAGCAATGTGACAACTTAACAAAAGGAAGGCCCTATTGCCCGAATGTATTGGTGTGTAAGAAGGTGCTAACCCTCTGGTGAATGAGCAATTAGGTGTGGCTTGCAGCCCGGAATCCGCTTTAATAAGATTAAGATAGGTAGTAGCCAGAACCTGTGCAAGTCAGAGGAAGAGGTTTTAAGGCAGGTTTCTGAGAATCACACGTAAAACAGCCTTCCGGTAAGCAGTGATAACCTCCTTCCTGCGGTAATTCTAAACTTGGGCTTCCTCAAACTCTATGCAGAACTCAGTGCCTTGGTTTACCTTACTATGGACATGAATCTTGCCGCCCAGGGCTTCTACCTGAGTTTTTACCATAAACAAGCCCATGCCCTTGCCGTCTGTATGAAAATGGAAGCGTTTGTAAAGCCCAAAGATTTTATGCTGGTGCGTTTGCAAATCAATGCCCAGCCCGTTGTCTTTGAACGTGATGATGTTCTTCCCATCTTTCTTGCTGGCCAGGATTTCTATGGTGGGCAGCTGGTGGGCTTGCCGGTACTTAATGCTGTTAGAGATAAGATTGGAGAAAATGCTGTGTAAATAGCTTTTGATGGTGTAGATCTCCTTTACATCTGAGAAGTCGGTGCGGATAGAGACCTTTTCCTTTGCCAGTAAGCCAGAGGACATGACCTTGATGTCGTCTACCAGTTGGGTAAGGTCTACCTGTTCTTTTTTCTCGTTTACTTCCTGGCGCACCTGTAGCACATGGTTCAAGTCATTGATAACAGCATCCAACTTGCCCACTGAAGTCTGAATACCCTCAATGGATTTGCAGAAGAGCGGATTGTCTGGCGACAAACCGCTGACAAGGTCTGAGAGGCCGATGATATTGGCAACCGGAGCCCTGAGGTTATGCGAGACTATGTAGGCAAACTGCTCCAGGTCTTTGTTCCGTTGAAGTAAATCAGAGGCAATGCGCTCTTTCTCCAGCTGAGCAATTCGCTCTTTGGTGACATCCTGGATAATGCCCAAGATCTTATTCGGTTGCCCCGCAAGGGCAAGTTCCCGTTCAAACTCATTGAAGAGATACCGCACTTCGCCGTTCTGGCGCACTATCCGGCAATGGTACTGGTAAGAGGCTACCCCAGAGTGAATGGCTTCTCTTACGGTTGCGGCTATCTGCTCCATTTCCTCTGGGTGAACAAAAGTCAGAAAGGACGTGAATTTTGGTTCAAGAGAAGCAGGTGTGGTGCCTAGAATTCTGTACACCTCGTCAGACCAGACCGTTTCCCCAGTATCAATGGTGTATTCCCAGCTGCCCATGTGCGACAAAGTCTGCGCCAGTTTCAACCGGCCCTCGCTTTTCTCCAGCTCACCGAAGGCCTGCTGCAAGGCGGCCTCCGCGTCTTTTTTAGCGGTTATATCCCACCGGATGGCGAGGTACTGGTACGGAATGCCTGCATGGTCTTTGATGGGGACAACGGTGGCTTCTGTCCAGTAAAAGGTGCCACTCTTGCTCTTGCTTTTGATTTCGCCCTTCCAGATGTTTCCCTTGGAAACTGTTTCCTGAATGTTTTTAAAGAAGTCCTCGGGATGGTAGCCGGAGCTAGTGATGTTGAAATCCTTACCCAGCAACTCTTCCCGGCTGTATTCAGAGATGGCGCAGAAGTTTTCATTCACGTGCGTGAAGACCCCGTTTTGATCCATAATGGACACAATAGCTGACTGGTCTAACGCGTCCTTGTAATCGGCGATCTCCTTGATCCGTTCAGCCACATTTTTCTCAAGTGACACGTTGAGGCTCTGCAAGAGGGCCTCTGCTTTCTTCTTCTCGGTGATATCCACAAAAGCGGTCATGAGCCGCTCCTGACCATCCAAGGTTACCAGGTCTGCGTGCACCGAGATTTGGCGGATTTCCCCGGTCTTGGTTCTGGCCTCCATTTCCAGTGACTTAAAGGCCCCATTGGTGCGCAGTTCCTGCAGAAGGGAAGCCCGGTCTTCGGGCTGCTTCCATAGGTTAAGCTCGGTGCTGGTCTTGCCAATAAGCTCCTCTTTGGTATAGCCGAAATATTGGGTGTAGTTTTCATTTGCCTCCAGGAAAACGCCCGTCTGCGCTTCTGAAATAGATTTCATGATCGGGCTTTTAAAGAAGATCTGAGAGAAAAGGGCTTCGCTGTCCTTCAGTTTCAGTTCCGCCAATTTCCGGTCGGTGATGTCCTCAAAAGCCATGACTAGGCATTCTCTATTATTAAGAAACGCTTTCTCAATGTGGTAGACCACGTTTCTGATGCGCCCGCCTTTGGCCCTTACCTGCGTTTCAAGGCCCTTTATTTTCTGGTCGCGGCTCAGTTGCGCGTACATCTTTTCCCGGAAGGTAGGGTCCACAAAAACCGCATGGTTTTCGGCCGGCTTGCCGATAATGTCCTCCCGGGTATGGCCGAAGAAAGAAAGTGCGTTCTCATTGGCATCTATGATAACTCTGGAAGATACTTCTACCAGCGAGAGCATGATGGGGCTTTTGTAGAAAAGGCCCGAGAAAATCTGTTCTTTCTCTTTGAGTATTTTAGAGGCTTTGCTTCTGGCCGATAGGTGCTTGTTGATAAACCAATAGGTAGAAATGAAAAACAGGAACATAAAGGCCGAGAAAGCAGCAAAAGTGGCAAACAGCCTCTCTGTCTTCACCGCTGATTCTTCGTCGGCAAAATGAAGTAGGGCCCTTTCCTTTTCCTCTATCTTGTGCACCAGTCGCCTGATGGAGCTTAATTGGTTTTTCAGATCTTCCCTAGCCAGGGTGTTGGAGTTGCGAACAGTAGAGGAATTTGCCTCAGAGACGGCCTGTGCCGCCGAGCGAGCAAAAGTCTCGGTCAAAGTCGCCAAGTTCTTAATGTGGCTCTTTTCCGTGCTGTCGGTGACTCCGGCTTGCTGCAAATTCTGAAGGTGCCGTGGGTAGCTTGTTAAGGCTGATCTATACTGTAAAAGCGACGCCTTTTGCCGGGTGACCATGTAAGACGTGCTTCCCTCTTCTATGTCCTGCAAATGGCTGTAAAGGCTTTCTATGGATTTAAGAACCCGCAGGGAGACTTTCTCGCGGCGATCTATGGCATCGTTTTCCTGCAGATTAAAGTAAGCCAACACCGTAAAGAATACGAGGCTAAGAAAGGCCGTAAGAAAAACACCAAACAGTGTGCGTTGAAGAGGCATGCCGGTATATCTAAGGGAATTTAATAAGAGATAAAATTAATTGATGGAAGCAGGAATAATTCAAAAATTCTCTTGCTAGTGGTGGATGAAAGGCAAAGTTGTGCTATTTGGGAATGGTGGAATTTTGCAGCCGCTTTGCGTAAATTTAAGTCTAAGTATCAGTTAAACAGCATCGAAATGAACGCAAAACTTAGTTTAATGGTATAAAACAGCTTTTTAAGCAGGACAAAGTGTTAGATATAGAAAGATAAAACTAAAATAGTCTGCTTGCCTAATAAACTTATCATTAGCCTTAAATTGTTCCGCTAAAGAAGGGCTTTTATACTGGCATATTCTTAAACCAACCTGTTTTTAACCTGAAATGAACGCGCAATTTTGGCTTTTTTATGGCGTATTGGCAGCCCGATACCTGTTTATTGCGGGACTTGCCTTTGTGATATTTTATATTTTCCTGCCTCAAAGGTTTGCCACCCGGAAAATACAGGCGCTATTCCCTAAGCGGAAGGATTATGCCCGCGAAGTAGGGCATTCTTTCCTGACCTTTCTCATCTTTGCGTTATATGGAGTGGTCCTTTCCTCAGAGGCGGTCTTGCCGCACACGCAAGTCTACATCGAAATCTCAGACTACGGTTGGGGGTATTTTGCCGTGAGCGTGCTGCTGGCCTTGCTTATCCATGACACCTACTTTTACTGGACGCATAGATTGATGCATCACCCGCGCCTGTTCAAGCTCTTTCACCTGACACACCATAAATCGGTGAACCCCTCTCCTTGGGCCTCCTTCTCATTCAGTCCGCTTGAGGCCGTGGTAGAAGGCGGGATTATCTTTGTGGTCGCCTTGCTCATTCCCATTCACCCGCTAGCCATTGTGGTGTTTCTGTTCTTTATGACGGTGTACAATGTCTACGGGCACTTAGGATATGAAATTTATCCCAAATGGCTTGTAGATAGCCCCGTAGGCAAGTGGCTGAATACCTCCACCAACCATAACATGCACCATAAGTACTTTAAAGGAAATTACGGATTGTACTTCCGGTTCTGGGATGAATGGCTGGGTACTACCCACGGTAAGTACACGGAGACCTTGGCCAAACTGGTAGGGGCAGAGGGCAGGAAGTAGCTGCTTTGTCAAGGAATCTGTTTCGTCAACACCAAAAAAGAAGCTCCCCGCAAGTTACGTCTGCGGGGAGCTTCTTTTTTGGTGCCTTTTGGGAAATTGACCTCCAAAAAGGGGTTTGCTGAAGGGGCTTGTTATGCGCTATTATTTAGCTGGGTTTACGCCTTCTGAGGTCATGACCACCCGTTTCATAGAGCCATCTTTGTTGTAATTCAGATAGTCAATGCAAACCGAGCGCCGGAAACTTCCACCATCTGGCTGTATAGCGCCATTGTGGTAGATGAAATAGGTCTTGCCCTTGAAATCAATGATGGCCTGGTGGTTGGTGTTGGAGTTGCCCGCCAGTTCGTTCAGGATGCCTTTGTACTGCCAAGGTCCCTCAATGCTTTTGCTCATGGCATAAGCCGTTTTCTCTGGGAACTGATATGCATAAGAAAGATAGTACCAGCCATTGCGCTTGTGCACCCATGGGGCCTCAGTGAAGTTAGGGAGCTTGATGGTGTTGATGGGGCCGTCCAGTTCGGTCATGTTTTTCTTCAGGCGGGCATAATGCAGGGTGGTGTTGCCCCAGAAGATGTACGCCTGCCCGTTGTCATCTATGAAAATTGCGGGGTCAATGTCATCCCAGCCAATAGAAATGTCTTTGGTCATGTCATTGGTGATAAGGGCAGAGCCCCGCGCGTCTTTGAACGGCCCGATGGGGCTGTCAGAAACAGCTACCCCAATGGCTTTGCCCGGAATGGTGGCGTGCTCCACCGTGGAAAACCAATAGAATTTACCGTCTCGCTCCACCACATGCGAGGCCCAAGCTTCACCTTTGGCCCAAGCAAAGTCCTTGGCCTGTAAAGGAACAGGGTGCTCGGTCCAGGTAACCATATCCGGGGAAGAGAAAACCAGCCAGTCATTCATCACATATCCTTCGCGGCGAGCGGGTGCCTCGTCAAAGCCCGCGTACAGGTACACCTTGTCTTTGTGCACTAGGGCGGCCGGATCGGCAGTGTATTTGTGCGTGATGACAGGGTTGCCTTTTGCTTTCACCACCGTGTCGGCAGGGGATAAGGAAGGAGAGGCGGCCGTTGCTGAATAAATGCCACCTAATAGAAAGGCTGCAAGAAAGGCCATGGCTCTACCGAAAGAAGAAACCAGACGCGGGAAGTTTTTCATCTTAGTAAAATGGAGTGAAAATTCAGAAACGGAATTACTTATTTAGGCTCGTTTCCAGGAAAATAGCCCTAAAGCAGAGCGCAGGACTTTGCAGCCAAAAAGCTTGGGAAAGTTTCCCAAAGCCAGAATAGCCCGCGGTTTGCTCCTGATCAGCGATTCTGGCTCTTGAAAAGAAGAGGAATTTATTTCATCTCAAGCACCACCACCGAGAACGGAGGAAGCTCTACCTTCAGGTTGTTGCCTTTCAGTTTCGCGCCTTTGAAAGCAGCCGGGGTGATGAGGTTCGGTTTTTCAAAGGTGTTATGGTCTTGCAGTGACTTTGAGGCAAGGATGCGGCCGCCTACTGACTTGAAGTTAGCTCCTTCAATGTTGATAGATACTTCCTGCTTGTTCTTAGGGTCAATGTTTACCAAAGACACGTGCGTTACACCATTTTTGTCACGGGAAGCCGAGCCGTTTACCGCGGTCAGTTTCTCGTTTCCTAAGGTGTAATCAGCGCTCTTCACGGTAAGGGGTAGATAAGTGGCATCCTGGTGCACGTTGTACATCTCCATCACGTGGTAGGTAGGGGTCAAGATCATTTTCTCTTCATCTGTTAAAATCACAGCTTGCAGTACGTTGATGGCCTGGGCCAGGTTGGCCATGCGCACGCGGTCAGAGTGGTTGTTGAAAATGTTGAGGGTAGAGCCGGCAATCATAGCGTCACGCATGGTGTTCTGCTGGTACAGGAAACCTGGGTTGGTGCCGGGTTCCACTTCATACCAACCTCCCCATTCATCCACTACTAAGGCAATCTTTTTCTCAGGATCATACTTGTCCATGATGGCCGAGTGTTTCTGGATAAGCTCTTCCATAAACAAGGCACTCTTCATGGTAGAGAAGTATTGCTGGTCGTTGAACTTCACCGAAGGGCCTTTCTTGTCCCAGTTGATCACAGAGTAATGGTGCAGGGCCACGCCTTCAATCAGGTTTTTAGGAATGATCCGCATGATGGCCTCGGTCCAGTTATAGTCTGCAGAGTTAGCGCCTGAGGCGATTCTGAAAAGCCCGCCTGAGTTGCCCCAGTCAGAGACGAAGGTGGCGTACTTACGGTATTCGTTCGCGTAGTACTCGGCGGTCATGTTGCCGCCGCAGCCCCAGGCCTCATTCCCGATTCCCCAGTACTTCACTTTCCAAGGCTTTTCACGGCCGTTCTGCTTGCGCAGGGCAGACATAGGGCTCACGCCTGCAAAGTTCACGTATTGTACCCAGTCGGCCAGTTCCTGAACGGCACCGCTGCCCATGTTTCCTGCCAGGTAAGGCTCGGTGCCCAACAATTCGCACATGTTCAGGAAGTCATGTGTCCCGAAGCTGTTGTTCTCAGTAACGCCACCCCACCAGGTATTCACAATAGTAGGACGTTGGTCTTTGGGCCCGATGCCGTCTTTCCAGTGGTATGTATCAGCAAAGCAGCCGCCCGGCCAGCGCAGGTTAGGGATCTTCAGTTTTTTAAGGGCATCTACCACATCGTTCCGCACTCCGGCAGTATGCGGGATTTTAGTGTTATTCTCTCCTACATAGAAGCCTCCATAAATACACCGGCCCAAGTGTTCTGCAAAATGCCCATAAATGTGGCGGCTAATTGTTCTGTCTGGTTTGGCCGGCACCGTGAGAGTGGCCGTGTTTTGTCCGTAAGAGCCAAGGGTGCTCAGCAGGAGAAGGAAACTCAGGATTGCGTTCTTCATACTTTAGGGCTGTTTTGGTGGGGATTCGGTGTAAGATTTTAAAAATGGAAGATTTTTATTCGTAAAATTTGCAATAAATATAAGTGTATTTATTACATTTATACAACCAAATTTCAAAGTTTAAAGTAGGAATTAGAAAGAAGCCCCGAAATGAGGATCCAAAAGGAAACTTCAGCTTGGGCGCACTGGTGAAATGGTAAGCAGGGGCAAAGTTGGAACTCTCTCAGCCTCTAAAAAGAAAGTGGCTCTCAATAAAACAGCCGTTCGCTGACCTCATCCTACTGTATACTATATATTAGAGTGGCCGCTTAGTGAAAGCTGCTTCCCCAGAATCTGAATCAAGGTCTACTAGAAAGTAGCCCACTACTATAAAGAGGTATTTGCTTCCAGAAGCCACCTTTTAATCAGCTTACTTCCCGCAAAGGAATCTTAAAGCTGGTGTGTCTCTCCCGTAAAGTGGAAGTGATTGTGAAATCGGCACTTTAGAAAATAAAAAATGTCTTTTTGTTGCTAAAAAAATAAAGCAGGTATACATTTATGAAAAATTAATAAATGTCATTTTAACATTTACAAAGGAAACTTACCTCATCCTAGAGTCCCGCGAGTTTGAATTCTACTTATAATCTCTACCGTTATTTAAATCCTATGCAGCAAAATTTACTGATCAAGAAAGGGTGGATACTAGCCCTCTTTCTGATATATGGTTCAATGGTGAATGCAGTGGCGCAAGGCATTGCTATCAAAGGAAAGGTGACAGATGCAAGCGGGGCAGGGTTGCCAGGAGCTTCGGTCTTGTTGAAGGGAACCACAGTTGCTTCTTCTACTGACGTGGACGGAAACTACAGCCTGACAGCGCAAAGTGGTACCGGTACTTTGGTGGTGTCATACATTGGCTTTCTCACCAAGGAAGTAGCTATCAACAATCAAACCACTATCAACGTGGCTTTGCAGGCAGATGCTGAGTCTTTAGACGAAGTAGTAGTAGTGGGGTACGGTACCCAACGCCGCTCTGATATTACCGGATCAGTAGCCGTGGTAGACGTAGCCGATATGAAGAAAGTCTCCACCAATGACGTGGGTTCCATGCTTCAGGGCCGGGTTTCTGGGGTGAGCGTCAACACCGATGGCCAGCCTGGGGCTTTCCCGCAGGTAAGAATAAGGGGAATTGGTACGTTTGGTAACTCAGATCCGCTGTATGTGATTGATGGGGTGCCAATCAGTGGCGTGCCTCGCGATTTCAACCCTAATGATATTGAGTCCATGCAGGTGCTGAAAGATGCATCTGCCGGAGCCATCTACGGTTCTCGTGCTGCCAACGGGGTAGTGATCATTACTACCAGACAAGGTAGAAGAGATACTCCGCTGCAGGTAGAATACAACGGGTATTACGGCATAGACCAGGTTTGGCAGAGAATGCCGGTAACCAATCGCCAGAATTACCAGACCTTGAACAACGAGTCCCGTTTGAGATCTGGCACCAAGCCATTGGCTCCGGGCAATGACCCCAACAATGCACGGTATATTGATGACATTGATACAGATTGGCAGGAAGAAGGTCTAAAGACCGGAAACCGCCAGAACCACAACATTAACTTGTCTGGTGGTGGTGCCAGCAGTACCTACAATATCTCCCTTGATTATTTCGGGAACGAAGGTACTTACAAAGGCAATGGCCCCTCTTATGAGCGTTACACCGCGCGCGTTAATACTTCCATAGAGAAAGGGATCTTCAAATTTGGCCAGTCTTTGTTTTATGCCCGTTCTCACGAAAACGGCCTTGTAACCGGTGACGGTGTTTTGGCCGGGGGTAGACCGCCATTGATCAATGACCTGGTGATTGCCATCCCTACCATGGGGGTCTATGACCCAGCCAATGAAGGCGGATTTGGCGGAACCTTGCAGGAAAGAGAAGACGCCATCTCGTTAAACGGTATTGGTTACAACAGTTTAATCAACAGCACCACTAATGTAGACCGCATTTTTGGCAGTGGTTACGGTGAATTGCACCTGTTGAAAAGAACCAACCATAACCTGAAGTATAAATTGAACCTGAGTTATGATGTGGTTACTGCCCGTGATAAGACGTTTATCCCAACGTTTAATCTGGGATATTTCTTCCCTAATGCCATTGCCCGCTTAAACGATAACTCCCGCAGATACGAGAGCTCACTGATTGAAAACACGTTGAACTACGAGGCTACTTTGGGTAAAAGCTCTCTGGCGGTTTTGGTAGGTCAGATGTTCCAGAGAGAAAAAGGAATCTTCACCCAAGGCTACGCCGAAGGATTTACTAAGCCTTACTTCCCTGTATTGAGCAACGGTAGTACCAGTACTTCTTCCGGTACCGAGGATGCGCACGTGTTGGCTTCTTACCTGGGAAGAGTGAACTACAGCTTTGACGACAGATATCTGTTGACGGCCACCCTTAGAAGAGATGGTTCTTCAAGATTCTCCCCGGTAAACAGATACGGCTATTTCCCTTCCTTGGCGTTGGGTTGGAAAATCTCCAATGAAGCATTCTTCCCTTTGCCTAAGTCCATCGTTTCTGATTTGAAGATCAGAGCCAGCTGGGGTAAGCTAGGAAATGAGAACATTGGCAACTACCTGTATTCTCCGGCCATCAACTCCAATGTGGTGTACACTTTCAACAACGGAGAAAGAGTCTTAGGCGGATTGCAAACCAATGTTGTTTCTGAGACCATTAAATGGGAGGAGAAAACCACCTCTAACGTAGGGTTTGACGCTCTCCTGTTTGAAGGCAAAATAGACCTGTCTGCTGAATACTATCGCAGCAAGAGCGAGGACGTGTTGGTGAACATTCCTATCCCGGCCTCAGTAGGTTCTGTGAACTCCAGCCCGGTGGTAAACGCCGGAACCCTGGTGAACTCTGGGTTTGAAGTTACCGCAGGCTACAACAAATCAGTGGGTGACTTCCAGTTTGGGGTTTCCGCTAACTTCACTACTCTTAAGAATGAGGTGTTGGATCTGGGAACCAACGTGAAGTCTAGATTGGGTGTAGGTTCTATCACTGAGTTAGGTGGTGAGGTTGGTCGACACTATGGCTGGGTAGTAGATGGTATCTTCCAGACTCAGGAAGAAATTGACAACCATGCATTCCAGAAGCCAGGTACCGCCCCGGGTGATTTGATCTTCAGAGACATCAGCGGTCCTGAAGGTACTCCTGACGGCGTAATAGATACATATGACCGCACGTACCTGGGCAGTGGTATTCCTAAATACACTTACGGCTTAAATTTCAACGCATCTTACAAAGGCTTTGATTTTACCATTTTCGCTTCTGGCAAAGGTGGTTACCTGATCAACGGTCGCTTGTACAGAACCTTGATGCACACCGGAGGTGATGACAACTGGCACGAGGACATCCTTGACCGCTGGACTTCTACCAATACTGACACCAACATTCCCCGCCTGATTTGGACAGATCCTAACGAAAACGGAAGAGATTCTAACAGAGAAGGCTGGCTGCAAAGTGGTACCCACCTACGCATCAATACCGTGTCTCTTGGATATAACTTCAAAGAAGGTCTCATCAAAGGCATCACCAAGGCTCGGGTGTATGTGACCGCTCAAAACCTCTACACTTTCCAGAAATACAAAGGGTATAACCCAGATTTTACCGCCGGAGTGTTTGAGCCAGGCTTTGACAATGGTTCTTTCCCAAGACCTAGAACCATCATGTTTGGGGTGCAGGTGGGTTTCTAATTGTTAGACGAAGAAGTAGAGAAACATAAAAGATGTTTAAGATGAAAAAGATCAAATATTATGTAATCGCCTTGATGCTTTTGTCTAGCTGCGATGACGAATTAGATATCACCAACCCTAACCAGGAAACAGCTGCCACTTACTGGACCTCAGAAGCGCAGGCCTTTGCCGGTGTCACTGCAGTCTACAATGCCTTGACCACAGACGGTACCTACCAAAGAACCTTCCCTAGTTTCAATGACAGCAGGGGAGATGATTTCTACGGAGACAGTCCAGCGGTTTACCTGGAGTTAGGCGGTCAGTTTACGCTGCCTACCAACGCCGGCGAGGCGCAGTGGATCTGGAGAGACCATTACATGGTGGTGTTCCGGGCGAACCAGGTCATTGCCAATGTGGGTAAGATGGACGCCAGCATCATCAATGATGCCGCCAAACAACGGATTTTAGGACAAGCCTATTTCCTGCGCGGATTGGCATATTACAACCTGGCTATTACTTTCAAGGCGGTACCGGTGATCACCACGCCGCCTGCCGACCAGAACGATTACTACCCTGCCACTGCCACAGAAGAGGAACTGTGGAACCAGGTGTTTTCTGACCTGAGAAATGCTGAGGAAATGCTACCCATTAACTACGATGCGGTGGTTGGTCCTGACAGAGGGCAGAAAGGGCGAGCCACCAAAGGTGCGGCGGCCGGTTTGCTGGGCAAAGCCTATCTCTACCGGAAAATGTACACCCAAGCCGAGGCGCAGTTCGCCAAGTTCTTCTCCGGTCCTCTGCAAGGTGTTTATTCTTTAGTGCCAAACTACAGAGACAACTTTACCACCACCAATGAGAACAATGCGGAGTCGTTGTTTGAAGTGCAGTTCAGCGCTACTGGAGGATCGGTAGGAAACTGGACAGGGGAGCCTACTGCTAACTGGAGACAATTCAGCGCATTGCCGGTTGCTTACGGAATGCAAGGAAAAGCATGGTCAGATTATCAGCCTACCCAGTGGATCTTCAATGAATACAGACAGGAAAGAACCGTAGATAACCAGGTTGACCCAAGGTTGCCCGCCACCATCCTGTACTACAATCCGGCGGAAGGCAATACCACGGCATACGGCGTGGCTTGGCCAGACAACATCCGCGACCAAATATATACAAGGAAATACACCATGGAAGGCCAGGGCGTGCCTTTCGAAACTCCAGAGACTGGCGGCAATAATTACCGCGTGCTGCGCTACGCCGATATCCTGTTAATGTATGCAGAGGTGCTGAATGAGTTGAACCGTACCGCTGAAGCTTACCCGTACATCCAGCAGGTAAGATCCAGGGCCAAATTGCCTGATCTAGCTACGATAAAGCCCAATATGACCAAAGAGCAGATGCGGGATCAGA
The DNA here is from genome assembly GCF_056491185.1 of Rufibacter sp. JT20002. NCBI lineage: Bacteria > Pseudomonadati > Bacteroidota > Cytophagia > Cytophagales > Hymenobacteraceae > Rufibacter > Rufibacter sp. JT20002. The sequence continues at coordinate 104,149 of NZ_JBSZJY010000003.1, forward strand.
TTGCCCACGAGCGTGCCTTGGAGTTTGCCATTGAAGGCCAGCGCATCCATGACATCATCCGTTGGGGTTGGTTGTATGACCCAGCAAAACTGGCCATGTTAAAAGAGCATGATGATGATTTCAACACCTGGACCCCTGGCAATGAGTACCTGCCTATTCCGCAGTCAGAGTTAGACAATAACGCTAATCTGCTTCCAAATTCTGCAAATAAGTAAATCAGCACCGCTACTGCATTTCTTCAAAAATAAAGGCAAATGCGGTAGCGGTTTTGGGCATAGTTGACTAAATCACCTACTTAAACACAGGGCACAATGATGAACTTCATCAAAAGAGTTTTAACCTTCACGCTGCTATCAGCTACCATGCTTACTTCCTGCCAGGAGGATGATGAGCCACTAACCGAGATTGACCCCGAGATATTTGCGCCTAAACCGTTCTCATTGGACGGGCTAGCCGACACATATCCCCAACTGGCTTCCAGCGCTTTTTTCCTGCAATGGGGACCGTACAATTTGCATGACCCTTCCATTGTGAAGCATGGAGATTGGTATTACTGCTACAGCACCGATGTGGCCTACGGCGCAGCCGCCAGGGTAGGGATCATGGTGCGCAAGTCCAAGGATTTGGTAGACTGGCAGTACGTGGGTTGGGCCGTGAATGCACTGCCTGCCTTGGCCGTGCAGCACATTACCTCTAACGGGGGCACACCGGTGCAAGGGCTGTGGGCACCCTATGCCATGAAGGTGGGGAATGAGTTCAGGCTGTATTATTCCCTGGCTCCTACCGAAGGACGTACCAGCGCCATTGGGTTGCTTACCTCCAGTTCACCAGAAGGACCCTGGACCGAAAAAGGTTTGGTGGTGACCTCGGTGAACGAGGGACCGGGTACCAACGCCATTGACCCATCGGTGGTGGTGACGCCATCAGGCCAGCACTGGATGGTGTACGGATCTTCCTGGGATGGTTTGTATGAGCTGCAGTTGAACCCTAGCACTGGTCTGGCCTTGGCCTCGGGTGACAAAGGCGCCCGCATTGTCAGAAGGGGAAGAACCGGCAACATGGTGAACGGTAACCTGGAAGGCCCCGAAATCATCTACAATGCTCAAACTAACATGTATTATCTGTTTGTGGCCTATGACTGGTTGGCTACCAAATACAATGTGCGGGTGTTCCGCTCCTCAAGTCCAAACGGACCCTTCCTGGACTGGAACGGCGTGAACGTAGACAACCTGGAAGACAACGGACCTATGATTTTGTCACCGTACAAATTTATGAACCATGGCGGCTGGCAAGGGGTGTCACACCCATCTGTGTTTCAGGACAACGGCCAGTTTTACATGGCGCACCAAGGCCGGCCAGGCGTAAACCCAGCGTTCATGGTGATGCACGTACGTAAGATTTTCTGGACTCCAGAAGGTTGGCCGATGGTTTCTCCTGAGCGTTTCGCCAACGTGGAGCAGACTCCTGTTACCACAGAGCAACTGGCTGGTGATTACGAGCAGATCGTGCTTACCCAAACCGTGGTGCCGGGCTTCGGGAACGAGCAAACAGACCCGAATTTCTCTAATGCCTTCAACACCACACTAAGCGCCAACGGAACCATCAACGGTGACCCTAACAATACCTGGGTGTACGACGCCCCTTGGCTGACCTTGAGATGGGCCGGCGGTATGTTCCTGGACAAGATGCACGTGTCACGGGAAAGGGATTGGGAAAACAAGAAGCCCTCTACCATTGTAATGACCGGCTTAAATGGCGGAGGACTGGCCATCTGGATGAAAAAGAAACAATAGACTAAAACAGATTTGCCCAGCGGAAAGCCTCAGCGCACCACTGGGCAAATCTTTGTTTCGGGCCTGTTTTGTGGAAAGAGGCCCGAAACTACGTTATCCGGTTAAAATAGCGGGCGTCTTTGTAGGCGTTTTTGGTTGAAGTAAAACAAATCCCCATGTTTAAAAAAGCTTTTCAGGTATTGATTTTGGCTATGACCCCCATGGTGGTGGTGGCCCAGTCTGGCAAATTGCAGAGCTTCCCGCTTTCATCAGTGCGCTTGTTGGAGAGCCCATTTCAGCAGGCGCAGCAAACCGACCTGCGGTACATGCTGTCCCTGAACCCAGACCGTTTACTGGCTCCTTTCCAGAAAGAAGCCGGAATCCAGCCCATAGCAGAAAACTACGGCAATTGGGAAAACACTGGCTTGGACGGGCACATTGGTGGGCATTACCTGTCGGCGCTGGCGCTCATGTACGCTTCCACCGGCAACCAAGAGGTGCTGCAGCGCCTGAACTATATGGTAGACCAATTGGAGGCTTGCCAGCAAAAGAGTGGGAATGGTTATCTGGGAAGTACCCCCGGAGGCAAGCAGATGTGGCAGGAGATTAAGGCTGGAAAGATAGACGCCGGAAGTTTCTCGCTTAACAAGAAGTGGGTGCCCTTATACAACATCCACAAAACCTATTCTGGGCTGCGGGATGCTTACCTATTTGCCGGAAACGAGAAGGCAAAGCACATGCTCATTAAGCTTTCGGACTGGGCATTGGATCTGACTTCTAACCTGACCGATGCCCAAATACAGGACATGCTGCGCAGCGAGCACGGCGGCATGAACGAGGTCTTCGCCGATGTAGCCCAAATAACCGGGGATCAAAAGTACCTGACCCTTGCCAAACGATTCTCGCAGACTTCGGTGCTTACCCCATTGCTACAAGGCAAAGACCAGTTGAACGGCATGCACGCCAACACCCAAATCCCGAAGGTGATCGGTTACCAACGGGTGGCTGAGGTGGCGGGTGACCCCACCTGGACCAAAGCCGCTGATTTCTTTTGGAAAACGGTAGTGGATAAACGCACGGTCTCCATTGGAGGCAACAGCGTAAGCGAGCACTTCCATCCGGCCAACGACTTTACCTCCATGGTGGAAGGGAAAGAGGGACCTGAGACGTGCAACACCTACAACATGCTCAAGCTTACCAAGCAACTGTACCTCTCCAGTGCCTCTCCTAAGTACCTGGACTACTATGAGCGGGCCATGTACAACCACATCCTCTCTTCGCAGCATCCAGAGAGAGGCGGGTTTGTGTATTTCACTTCCATGCGGCCACGGCACTATCGGGTATATTCCCAGCCGCAGGAAGATTTCTGGTGCTGCGTAGGCTCGGGTTTGGAGAACCACGGCAAGTACGGGGAGTTGGTGTACGCTCATTCAGACAAGGACCTGTACGTAAACCTGTTTTTGCCCTCTACCTTAGATTGGCAGGAGAAAGGTTTAACTTTGACGCAGAACACCAAATTCCCTTTGGCGGAAACCTCAGAGATATCCCTTGTCCTGAAGAAGGCGCAGAAGTTTACCTTGAACATCAGGCACCCAGAGTGGGTGAAACAAGGCCAAATGACCGTAAAGGTGAACGGCAAGGACGTGAAGAGCTCCGCTGCCTCGACTGGGTACGTGGGAATAGACCGGAAATGGAAATCTGGGGATGTGGTGACGGTGACGCTGCCCATGCAAACCAAAGCCGAGTACCTGCCCGATGGATCACCCTGGGTATCTTTTGTGCACGGGCCCATAGTGCTCGCGGCCGTGACCGATAAAACAGATTTAACCGGCTTGCAAGCCGACGGAAGCCGTATGGGCCACGTCGCGAACGGACCTTTGTACCCGCTGGAAGAAGCCCCTTTACTGGTGTCTTCCAGCAAAGAAGTGGCCTCTGCCATTCAGCCGGTGCCGGGCAAACCCTTTACGTTTTCGGCGTCGGGGTTAATTCAATCAGAGAAATACAAGCAGGTAGAGTTGGTGCCTTTCTACCAGATACATGATGCCCGGTACATGGTCTATTGGCCCGTGACCACCCCAGAAGGACTGGAGGCGAGAATGGCAGCTATCAAAGAAAAAGAACGGGTAAAGCTGGCCCTGGAAGCCCAAACGGTAGACCAGGTGGCGCCCGGCGAGCAGCAACCAGAATCTGACCACGGGTTCGCGGGGGAGAAGACCGAGACGGGCGTTTACAAAGACCGGCACTGGCGACTCGCCCGGGGATGGTTCAGCTACATCCTCAAAAACAAAGGGCAAGGGCCTCGCAAGCTGCGCGTCACTTATTACGGCACAGACAAAGACCGCAATTTTACCATTTCTGTGAACGGAACCTTGCTGGAAACCGTGCGGCTGGACGGCTCTGCCGGTGATACGTTCATTGACGTTGATTATGCCCTTCCGGCCGAGGTGCTGCAGAAGGCAAAGGACAATACCCTCAAAGTCACTTTTGCTGCCCAGGAAAACTCCTCTACGGCGGGCATTTACTACGTGAGACTACTTAAATAGAAAACGAGACTGAATAAATAGCCGCCGTAACGCGCGGCCCGATGATTACTTGTAGCACCAGATTTTAGTATAACCATGACAAACAAACCCTTTTCCTTAGCCGCTTTGGTGGTAGGATGCCTTGTCTCCTGGAACGTTTCGGGGCAGACGGCCGCCTCCAGCAAGACCTTTACCGTGAAAGCAGACCAGGTGTATGGCGAGATTGCCCCCACCATGTACGGGGTCTTCTTTGAAGATATTAACCTGGGCGCCGATGGCGGTATTTACGCCGAGTTGGTAAAGAATCGCTCCTTTGAGTTTGATACACCTTTGATGGGCTGGAAAGAGCAGAAGCAGAACAACGCCGAAGGCAGTTTGCTTATCCATAACCGTGGAAATCTGAACGCTGCCAACCCAAGGTTCCTGCGCCTGACGTCTAAAACAGAGGCAGGATACGGCTTGCTGAACGAAGGCTTCCGGGGCATGGGCATCAAGAAAGGCGAGCAGTACAATTTCACAATTTTGGCTCGGCAAGAAGCAGGCAGCACCGTGCCCCTAGTGGTGGAACTGGTGAATGCCAAAGGTGAGAAATTGGGTTCCGCTACGCTTACGCCATCCGGACAGGAGTGGAAAAAATATGAGGCCAGCCTTACCGCTACAGCCACAGAGCCTAAAGCCAACTTGGTGGTGACCGCCAAAGGAAAAGGTGTTGTTGATCTGGACATGATTTCCCTGTTCCCTAAGAATACCTGGAAACAGCGCCCCAACGGCCTACGTGCCGACATGGTGCAGCTCCTGGCAGATATGAAGCCTGGTTTCTTGCGGTTCCCGGGAGGTTGTATTGTGGAAGGCCGTACTTTGGATGAGCGTTTCCAATGGAAGAAAACCATTGGCGAGGTGGCGAACCGGGCGACATTGTTTAACCGCTGGAACACTGAATTTAAGCACCGCCACACACCAGACTATTTCCAAACGTTCGGGTTAGGTTTCTTTGAGTACTTCCAGTTAGCCGAAGACATTGGGGCCGCCCCACTTCCTATTTTAAACTGCGGCATGGCTTGCCAGTTCAATACCGGCGAGGTGGTGCCGCTAGACCAATTGGATCCTTACATCCAGGATGCGCTGGATCTGATTGAGTTTGCCAACGGCCCGGCTACCTCAGAGTGGGGAAAGATCAGAGCCGAGATGGGCCATCCGGCGCCGTTTAACCTCAAGTACCTGGGGGTAGGCAATGAGCAATGGGGTGAGCAGTACGTGGAGCGCTACAAAATCTTTGAGAAAGCACTCAAGGCCAAGTACCCAGACGTGAAGCTGATCACCACTACCGGCCCGTTCCCCGATGGTCCTGAGTTTGATTACCTGAACAAAACCATGCGCAGCCTCAATGCGGATATCATTGACGAGCACTATTACCGGGCCCCGGAGTGGTTCCAGCAGAACGCCACGCGCTATGACAACTATGACCGCAAAGGCCCTAAAATCTTTGCTGGGGAATACGCCTCTCAAACCGTAGCCATTGCAAGCCCGGACAACAAGAACAACTGGAAAGGCGCCCTCTCCGAAGCTGCGTTCATGACCGGTCTGGAGCGCAACGCCGATGTGGTGGTGATGGCCTCCTACGCCCCTTTGTTCGCCCATGAAGAAGGCTGGCAGTGGACCCCCGATATGATCTGGGTAAACAACCTCCAATCTTTCGGGACGCCCAACTACTATGTGCAGAAGCTATTTTCCACCAACGTAGGCACGCACCTGGTGCCTATCCAGTTGAACAATGCCAACGTGACCGGACAGGATAAACTGTTCGCGTCGGCTAGCTTGAACAAGAAAACAAGCGAGCTGATTTTGAAAGTGGTGAACACCTCAGACAAAGCCCAGGAAAGCGAATTTGTGCTGAACGGGGTGAAAAGCACCCAGAGCAAAGGCACCGTGCAGAAGTTGAGAAGCAGCAACTTGGAGCAGATGAACTCTTTTGCTAATCCTACGGCCATCAGTCCGGTGCAACAAACGGTGCAGGTGAAAAACAAACGCGTAAAGTTAGCCCTGGAGCCTTATTCTGTAAACGTGATTAAGGTGAAAGTGACTCCTACGGAAAACCAATACTCGCAGAACACAAAGTAAACGGTAGTAATTAGGTGGTGGCGTTTTCAGGCTGTTTTAGGTAATCCGGTCTGGAAACGCCAACTCCTTTTCTTCTTATTGGCGCAAATGTATTTCCTAGGACTTACTTGAAGTCTGAAGTAAATGCTGGCCATTTTGTCTAAAAACGTTGATCACCGCCTCTTTCTAAAAACTAGCCTAAAAGCTTCTCCCAGTTAAAAGAAACGTACATGTCTTTCCCACACAAACAAAGCCGATCTGTATTTAGTAAGTGCCAGTTCCTCTTAGTCGCTTTAGGGCTGCTGGTATTTGTTTCCTGTTCCCAAAAAAACAGCAGCACCAGCAGCGCTGCCCTGGAGAATGAGTACCTGGTAGAGAGCCCGGACAAAAGCATTGTGGTACGATTTAGCTTGGCGCCAGATCAGAGCGCTACCTATGCTATTACCCGCAATGGGGCGCCAGTGCTGCAGGACTCCAAATTGGGAGTACGCATGGAAGACGCAGATCTGACCAAAGGCCTGACCTTAGCCTCGGTTTCTAAGGTGGAAACCGTAAAGGATGATTACGAGATTTTGACGGCCAAACGCAAGAAGAACTCCTACCGCGCTAATAAACGCACCTTCCATTTGAAGAATGCCCAAGGCCAGCAGATGGACGTGATCTTTCAGGTGTCTAATGACGGGGTGGCGTTCCGGTACTACTTTCCGGGACAAGGTTCTGGGATAAAGAAAATCAACCAGGAGCTTACTTCCTTTAAGTTCCCGGCGAGCGCGAAAGGCTGGCTGCAACCCATGTCTGATGCCAAAACCGGCTGGGAGAGCACCAATCCGTCCTATGAAGAATACTACCTGAAAGGCATTCCGGTAGGAACGCCGTCGCCCATCAAAGCAGGATGGGTATTCCCGGCCTTGTTCCAGAGCGGCGACAGCTGGGCCTTGATCACCGAATCTGCTCCCGAGGGAAATTACTGTGGTACCCGTTTAGCGCAGAATGCACCCGGAGGCGAGTACAGCATCGCGTTTCCGCAGGAAGCTGAGAAGATGGCCAGTGGCGTGGTGAACCCCGAGTCTGAATTGCCTTGGTACACGCCGTGGCGCATTGTGGCGGTGGGCTCTCTCAAAGCCATTGCGGAGTCTACTTTAGGAACCGATTTGGCAAAACCGGCCATAACCCTGGACCAAAGCTTCATCAAACCCGGCAAAGCCTCGTGGAGCTGGGCCTTGCTCAAAGATGATTCCACGGTGTACAACGTGCAGAAGCGGTTCATTGACTACGCCGCCCGCATGAATTGGGCCTACACCCTCATTGACGCTGATTGGGACAAAAAAATTGGCTACTCCAAAATGAAAGAGCTAGCCGATTACGCCAAAACCAAGAACGTAGGCTTGTTGCTGTGGTACAACTCCGCCGGTCCCTGGAACACGGCGCCCTATACCCCCAGAGACAAAATGCTCACCCATGAAATCCGGATGCAGGAGTTTGCCAAACTGCGTGATATGGGCATCAAAGGCGTGAAGATTGACTTCTTTGGCGGCGATGGGCAGAGCGTGATGCAGTATTACACCGACATCCTGAAAGACGCCGCCGAGAACAAACTGCTGGTAAATTTCCACGGCTGTACGTTGCCCAGAGGCTGGCAGCGCACCTATCCCAACCTCATGACCATGGAGTCCATTAAAGGCTTTGAGTTCATCACCTTTGAGCAACGGAACGCCGACGAAGAGGCTGCGCACGCCACCGTGATTCCGTTCACCCGCAATGTGTTTGACCCAATGGATTTCACGCCGGTGAATTTAGACCAGATCCCGAGAATCAACCGCAAAACGACCAAAGGCTTTGAGCTAGCGTTGTCGGTGCTATTTATCTCAGGCATTCAGCATTACGTGGAGATTCCGCAAGGCATGGCCAAAGTACCGGCCTATGCGCAAAACTTCCTGAAGGAAGTGCCCAGCGTGTGGGAAGACTCCAAATTTATTGACGGCTACCCGGGCAAGCAGGTGGTGATGGCGCGTCAGGCAAACGGCAAGTGGTACGTGGCCGGCATCAACGGCGAGAATTCAGCCAAAACCATGGACTTGGATCTGTCTTTCCTGAAAGGCAAAAAAGGTTCTTTCATCACAGATGGCAACGATGCCTCAGGTATGCAGCAAAAAGCAGTAGAGATTGCTGCTAACGGAAAGACCACTGTGGACTTGAAACCCAATGGTGGCTTTGTGATGGTATTTTAATAAAAAAATTACTCGCCCAATAAAGACGAGCGAGGGGAAATTAGGCAGAAATCCTGCCTCCTTATTAACTAGGCCTGATTTGTAGTCATTTTGACCAAAGCAGCCGCAAAATGAAAAATAATCAAGAGTAATATGATGGTAAGAAGCTTCATTTTAGTCGTGCTTTTGCTCACGGGCCTTGGTTCTGTCCAGGCCCAACAAACGCAGGGGCAACAGGTAGGCGAGGTTCGGCCAATGAGCAACATGACGGTTCATGATCCGGTCATGGCCAAGCAGGGAAACACGTACTACCTGTTCAGCACGGGGCACGGCATCTCGGTGTGGTCCTCCACCGATATGCAGAACTGGAAAAAGGAGGCTCCGGTGTTTGCCTCGGCCCCGGAGTGGGCGGTAAAAGCGGTGGCCGGCTTCAAAGACAACCACATCTGGGCTCCGGATATCAGCTTCTATAACGGGAAGTATTACCTGTATTACTCCATCTCGGCTTTCGGGAAGAATACGTCGGCCATTGGCCTGGCTACAAACAAAACCCTTGACCCTGCCAGCAAAGACTTCAAGTGGGTAGACCATGGCAAAATCATTGAATCCATTCCGGGACAAACTAACTGGAATGCCATTGACCCAAACATAGTGACCGATAACAAAGGGACGCCGTGGATGACGTTCGGGTCTTTTTGGGGTGGCCTGAAACTAGTGAAGATGAACAAAGACCGTTTATCGGTGGCCGCGGATATGACCAAGATTCCTACCATTGCCAGCCGCAAAAAAGGCCTGACCATTCAGACAAATCCAGCGCCTTTGCCCGGTAATCCGCCCGAGGCCGGAGGAAATGCGATAGAAGCCCCTTTCATTTTCAAAAAAAACGGTTATTATTACCTGTTCGCTTCCATTGACTATTGCTGCAAAGGAGCTAAAAGTGACTACAAAATGATTGTGGGGCGCTCCAAAAACGTGCAGGGGCCCTATTTAGACAAGAACGGGGTAGCCATGGAGGCCGGTGGCGGCACAACGTTGCTGGAAGGAAACGAGAAGTGGAACGGGGTAGGGCACAACGCAGCCTATACTTTTGAGAACACAGATTATATTATTTTTCACGGCTACGATGCCACCGAAAACGGGAGGCCTAAATTGCGGATAGAGAAACTGAGTTGGGACAAAGAGCAGTGGCCGGTAGTAGCGGTGGCGCAGTAACAAAAAGCAGGATTCAACAACAAGCGGAAACTTCTAAAAATATTAAGCCTAAAACCTATAACTAGCCCATGAAATACGTACTAAGACCTGTTTCCATGTTACTGGCAGCTTCTATGCTGCTGGTGAGCGCCTGTAACCAGAACGCTGGGAAAGAGGAGACAGCTAACTCTGAAAACCAAACCACAAACACTGCCAACGAAGTGAAACTACCTGCCCGCGCCGATTTCCAGAAAACCATTGACAACAAGCAAACCGACCTGTTTATCCTGAAAAACAAGAACAACATGCAGGCGGCCATCACCAACTACGGCGGAAGACTGGTGAGCCTGCTGGTGCCAGACAAAAACGGGAAGCTGATTGATGTGAACGTTGGTTTTTCAAACGTAGAAGATTATACCAAGGGAGCCGATACGTTCTTCGGGGCTACCATTGGCCGGTACGGCAACCGTATTGCCAAGGGCAAGTTCACCTTGGAAGGCAAGCAATACACCTTGGCCACTAACAACAACGAAAACCACCTGCACGGCGGAAACGTAGGCTTTTCCCGCGTGGTGTGGGATGCTAAACAGGTAAACGACAACACCCTGGAACTGACCTACGTGGCCGGTGACATGGAAGAAGGCTACCCTGGTACCTTAACCACCAAGGTTACTTATACCCTTACGGATGAAAATGAGCTAAGCATCAGCTATCACGCCACCACTGACAAAACCACCATTGTCAACCTTACCAACCACGCCTACTTTAACCTGAATGGCGAAGGCAGTGGCGACATCCTGGGGCACCAGTTGCAAGTGAACGCAGACCGTTACAACCCCGTTGATTCTACCCTCATTCCTACCGGTATTGAACCTGTGACAGGAACACCGTTTGATTTCAACCAGCCTACCGCCATAGGAGCCAGAATCCAGGACAAAAACCAGCAGTTGCAGTACGGCGGCGGGTACGACCATAACTTCGTTTTAACCGGTGCTAACGGAAAAGACATCAAAAAGGTAGCCACCGCCGTGGGCGACAAAAGCGGGATTGTGATGGAAGTGTACACTTTGGAACCAGGGCTGCAGTTCTACAGCGGAAACTTCATGGACGGTTCCCATACCCTTAAGAACGGGTCTAAGGATGCGTACAGAACCGCGTTCTGCCTGGAGACTCAGCATTTCCCAGATTCTCCTAACCAGCCAAATTTCCCTACTACCGTGCTGAAGCCTGGCGAAAGCTACGTAACCACCTCGGTGTATAAATTCTCCGCGAAATAGGATTTAGCCTGCTCGCCTTTGAATCCCCGTGAACTCCTTTCCAGACAGTTTTCGGGGATTTTCATTTCCTTTGGAAAGCCTTTTTAAACCTATTTTCTAAAAAATGGCCCTATAACGCCTGAGTTGCCCTTTCAAATCGACGGTAGCATCTTTAATCTGAAATGGATCCTATGGCGGCAGAGTATTATCGCTTGAATATTGGTTACTATTCCTTTATTTGCCGTCTCGTAAGAAGGTGAAAATACTGGGCGGTTGACGGATTTAGGTTGATTAACCAAAGGGCATTACAAAGAAGAGCCATGGTTTGCCACTTTCCCGCTAATTGAATAAAAATCTTGGTTCCTGTTGTTGCCAACGTTGGTAAATAGGAGCTTAAATGTTTTAGTGAAATGATGAAGTATTCGGGCCAGACAAGGATTCTTGTTGCGGTTGATTGTATCATATTTGGATTTGACGGAGAGAACTTCAAACTGCTGTTGATCCAGCGGGGCTTTGAGCCCGAAAAACACAAATGGAGTTTGATGGGCGGTTTTGTGCAGGCCGATGAAAGCCTGGAAGAAGGTGCCCAGCGCGTTCTAAAACAGTTAACGGGGTTGGAGGGAGTATACCTGGAGCAGATCCCGGCGCAAAGTCACCCAGAACGGGACCCCGTGGAGCGCACCATTGTGGTACCGTTTTTCGCTCTGATTGATATCCAGAAATACGAGGCCCAGCTAAGCTCTGATTACCACGCCGAGTGGTTTCTGCTAAGCGAGATGCCCAACCTGATCTTTGACCATGAGCGCATGGTGGAAATGGCGAAAATGCGTTTGCGCTACAAGGCGGCTCTGCATCCCATTCTGTTTGAGTTGTTGCCCGAGAAATTTACGCTTCCCAAACTCCAGACCCTCTACGAGAAGCTGTACGAGACAACCTTTGACAAACGCAACTTCAGCCGGAAAGTGCTTTCCACAGGTTTGCTCATCAGGCAGGAGGAGAAAGACAAGGAGAACTCCAGAAAGGGCGCTTTTTACTTCAAACTGGACAAAGAGAAGTACTATGATAACTTTGAGGCCTTCCTCAAGTTCATTCCCAACCCAGAGAAGTTTTTGATCTAATCTGATTGATTTCAAGGCCTTGAGAGACCTATGGCTTCCCTTTTTTAACTTCTTCTTTTGAAGGCAATCAGAACAACTCCCGTTTAAGGCCCAGTTTCACAAAATCGGGTTTTAAACGGGAGTTGCTGCGTGAACAAGGGATGTTTTGTAAAAAAGTTGAGCCCTATGCAAGGCCTGTGTTTTCAGGTGGGCAGGTTCTAAAATTAAATTAAGTGTCATAATAACATTTTTAAAAACTTATTGCTATACTTGTAAAAGAAAGGCTTCTTAGGTAAGTGTATTTTTAAAATCAATAAAAGTTAGCGGCTAAATAGTTGGCTATGTTTATATAAGCGTTAATTTGACATCAATAAAAATAGATATGGCGCAAGATGTTTTTGTGATTGGTGTAGACTACGGATCAGACTCAGTACGGTCGGTCTTGGTAAATGCCCGGAACGGGGAGGAAGTAGCTTCTTCTGTGTTCAACTATCCCCGCTGGAACAAAGGAGCTTACTGTATTCCGGCTGAAAATCAATTCAGACAACATCCTTTGGACTACGTTGAGGGGTTGGAGAAAACCATCAAAGAATGTCTGCAGAAAGCAGGGGGCGCCGCTATTGCCGGTCAGGTAAAAGGCATCTCGGTAGACACTACCGGCTCTACCCCGGTGGCGGTAAACCAGCAAGGGACACCGCTGGCGCTTCTGCCGGGTTTTGAAGAGAACCCTAACGCCATGTTCGTGCTTTGGAAAGATCATACTGGCGTACAGGAAGCCGCCGAGATCAATGCGCATGCCACTAAGTTTGACACCAACTACCTGCAGTTTGTGGGAGGCATCTATTCTTCTGAGTGGTTCTGGGCCAAGTTGCTGCACGTACTGCGCGCAGATGCCCAGGTACGCGAGGCTACCTACTCATGGGTAGAGCACTGCGACTGGATTCCGTTCCTGTTAACCGGCGGTACCAATGCTGATGCCATGAAACGCAGCGTGTGTTCTGCCGGGCATAAATCCCTGTGGGCCGCCGAGTTTGGCGGACTTCCTCCAAATGACTTTTTTGCTTCCCTGGACCCAGTGCTGGATGGTTTCACTTCCCGCTTGTTCCAGGATACCTATACTTCAGACCAGCCAGCAGGCCAGTTGAGCCCCGAGTGGGCAGAACGCCTGGGCTTGTCAACCGATGTGGTAGTTGGCGTAGGTGCGTTTGATGCGCACATGGGGGCAGTAGGAGGTCAGATTGAGCCTTACCACCTGAGCAAAGTAATGGGAACCTCTACCTGCGACATGCTGGTAGCTCCCTTGGATGAAATAGGAAGCACCCTGGTAAACGGTATCTGCGGCCAGGTGCCCGGTTCCGTAATCCCAGGCATGATGGGCTTAGAAGCCGGTCAGTCAGCTTTTGGCGATACGTATGCCTGGTTCAAAAGAATTTTGCTGTGGCCTTTGCAGAACCTGCTGGCGAATTCCCAAGTTATTGATGCCGCCACAGCCGAAGCATTGGTAGAGGAAGTTTCTGCCAGGATCATCCCCGAACTGAGCATGGCCGCTGATCAAATTCCATTGTCAGAGAATAACGAGTTTGCCATTGACTGGTTTAACGGCCGCCGCACGCCAGATGCCAACCAGGTTCTGAAAGGAGCCATCTCTGGTTTAGGATTGGGCAGTGACGCACCGCGCGTGTTCAGAGCGTTGGTAGAGGCCACCTGCTTTGGCGCCAAGAAGATTGTAGACCGCTTCAACGAGCAAGGTGTGCCGGTGAAGGGCTTGATCGGGTTAGGCGGTGTGGCCAGAAAGTCACCGTTCATCATGCAGATGATGGCCGATGTCATGAACATGCCCATCCGGATTCATAAGTCAGAGCAGACTTGCGCTATTGGGGCGGCCATGTTCGCGGCTACCGCTGCCGGTCTCTACGAAAGAGTAGAAGATGCTATGGCCGCCATGGGGCAGGGGTTTGACTTAGAGTATTTCCCTAACCCAGAGAAGGTAGACCTGTACGCCAAGCGCTATCAGAAATACACCCAACTGGGCGACTTCCTGGAGAGCCACAGTGCCTCCGCCAATTTAGCCGTGCTTTCTGACCTTCCAGAGGTAAGCAGCCCCGCTCAGGACGGACAAACCAGAACCGAAAACCAAACGCAGGAAGAACTGCAAGGCGTTGCCCGATAAACAGACATGAGTTCTTACCAACACATCAAAGAAGAGGCTTACCAGGCCAATATGCAATTGCCCAAACTAGGGCTGGTTTTATTCACCTTCGGGAACGTGAGTGCCGTGGACAGAGGACAAGGTGTTTTCGCCATCAAACCCAGCGGTGTACCGTACGAGGACCTTTCGCCGGAGAAAATGGTGATCGTGGATTTTGACGGCAACACCGTTGAGGGTTCTTTGCGGCCTTCGTCTGATACCAAAACCCATGCGGTGCTGTATAAGCACTGGGAGAACATTGGCGGCATTGTGCACACGCATTCTACCTACGCCACTGCTTGGGCCCAGGCCCAACGGGACATTCCTATCTATGGGACCACCCACGCCGATCACCTTACCACCGACGTGCCCTGCGCTCCGCCTATGGACGATGCCATGATCCAAGGCAATTACGAGTACGAGACCGGTTTCCAGATCATGAATTACCTGCAGGAAAAAGGCATGAGTTACCAGGAGGTGGAAATGGTGCTGGTAGGAAACCATGCGCCGTTCACCTGGGGCAAAGACGCCAAGAAAGCCGTGTACAACAGCGCCGTGGTGGAAGAGATTGCCCGCATGGCGTTCCTGACCGAGCAGATCAGACCGCAGGTACCGCGTCTGAAAGACTCGCTCATCAAGAAACACTTTGAAAGAAAGCACGGCCCAGATTCTTACTACGGGCAGTAGCAGAACCAAAATACCAGAAACAAACCATGAGTGAGTTTTCCTGCCTCCAGGGAAAAACTTGCCTTAAAACCCCATACTATGATTGACTTAAAACAATTTGAAGTCTGGTTCATTACCGGAAGCCAGCACCTATACGGCGAGGAAACCCTTAACCAGGTAGCCGCCCACTCTCAGGAGATTGTCAAAGGATTAGACAGCGCTGAGCAGATTCCGGTACGAATTGTCTTCAAACCCACCGTTAAAACCACCGAGGAAATCTTCAAGGTTTGCCAGGATGCCAACGTTGCCGAAAACTGTATTGGGGTTATCACCTGGATGCACACGTTCTCGCCCGCCAAAATGTGGATCAGAGGTCTGTCTATCCTGAAGAAACCGTTGCTGCACCTGCACACCCAGTTTAACCGCGACATTCCGTGGAACTCTATTGACATGGATTTCATGAACCTGAACCAGAGCGCCCATGGTGACCGTGAGTTCGGGTTTATGGTATCGCGGATGCGCATTGAGCGCAAAGTAGTAGTAGGCCACTGGCAAGACCCTGAAGTGATTCAGGAGATCAACAATTGGTGCCGCGTTGCCGCCGGCTGGTTTGACTGGCAAGGTGCCAAGTTTGTGCGTTTTGGCGACAACATGCGCTACGTAGCCGTAACCGAAGGTGACAAAGTGGAGGCCGAGCTGAAGTTTGGTTTCGCGGTGAACACCCACGGCATTGGCGATCTGGTGGCGGTAATCAACGAGGTGACCGACCAGGCCATTGACCAATTGGTGCAGGAATACGAAACCAAATACAACGTAGCTGAAGGCCTGCGCGAAGGCGGGGAGCAGCGTGCTTCCCTCAGAGAGGCAGCCAAGATTGAGATCGGGTTACGCACCTTTTTAGAGAAAGGGGGCTATAAAGGCTTCTCTGATACGTTTGAAGACCTGCACGGCATGGTGCAGTTGCCGGGTATTGCGGTGCAGCGCCTCATGGCCGATGGTTACGGTTTTGCCGGCGAAGGTGACTGGAAAACCGCCGCCTTGGTACGCGCCATGAAAGTAATGGGCAGCGGCTTGCCGGGTGCCAACGCCTTCATGGAAGATTACACCTACCACTTTGACCCGAATAACTCATTGGTACTGGGCTCGCACATGCTGGAAGTAGACGAGGCATTAGCCGTAGACAAACCTTCCTGTGAGATCCATCCGCTGGGCATTGGCGGCAAAGCCGATCCGGTACGTTTGGTGTTTAACGCAGGGTCGGGCCCGGCTTTGAACGCATCGGTGGTAGACATGGGCAACCGTTTCCGGTTGATCGTGAACGAGGTAGAAGCCGTGGAGCCGCAGAACGATTTGCCAAACCTGCCGGTAGCCCGCGTGCTTTGGAAACCGCTTCCAGACATGAAAACTGGTTGCGCCGCCTGGATTTTAGCCGGTGGTGCCCACCATACGTGCTATAGCCAGAACATCAGCGCGGAGCAGTTGCGCGACTTCGCCGAGATGGCCGGCATTGAGTGCGTAGTCATTGGCAGAGACACTACCTTGAGCCAACTCAAAAACGAGCTTCGCTGGAGCGAAATGTACTACCAGAAGAACTTCTAAAAAAACAAAGCCTCTCTGCTGATACCCGTGGAGAGGCCTTTTTCTATCCGGTTTCTAAATTCCTATTTCGGGTTAACCTCATTCTATGAGCAAATTCTCCACTATTGATTACACCATTTTTGTAGTCTACTTCATCATTGTTTCTGGGTACGGGTACTGGATTTACCGCCGAAAACAGAACACCGAGTCAGACAGCAAGGATTACTTTCTGGCCGAGGGCTCTCTGACCTGGTGGGCTATTGGGGCTTCCTTGATCGCCTCCAACATCTCCGCCGAGCAGTTTATTGGGATGAGCGGGAACGGCTTTGTTGTGGGCGTGGCCGTAGCGGCCTATGAGTGGATTGCCGCCATCGCCTTGATTATTGTGGCCGTCTGGTTTATTCCGGTGTACCTGAAGAACAAGATCTTCACCATGCCGCAGTTCCTGCAGAACCGGTACAACCAGACCACCAGTTTGATCATGGCTATCTTCTGGCTGTTTTTGTACGTGTTCGTGAACCTGACCTCTATCTTGTTCTTGGGGGCCTTGGCCATCAGTAATCTGGCAGGGGGCGAGAATTTCCACCTCATCATGGTTTTGCTAGCAGTATTTGCGGTAATTATCACGCTGGGCGGGATGAAGGTAATCGGGTTTACCGATGTAATCCAGGTAACGGTTCTGATCCTGGGCGGTCTGGCTACCACCTATACCGCTTTAACCCTGGTGAGCAGTCACTTTGGCTTGGGCAATGACGTGATTGCCGGCTTTAACAAATTGCTGCAAGACTCGCCAGACCACTTCCACATGATCTTTGACAAGCCTGCACCGGGTGCCCCGCAGGAGGAAATCAACAGGTACCTCATGGTGCCGGGCATTGCCATGTACTTCGCCGGTATCTGGATCGTGAACCTGAACTACTGGGGCTGTAACCAGTACATTACCCAGCGCGCCCTGGGTGCCGACCTGCACACTGCCCGTACCGGTATTCTGTTTGCCGGTCTTCTGAAGCTGCTGATGCCTGTGATTGTGATGCTGCCGGGCATAGCCGCCTATGTGCTGTACAAGAATGGCGCCTTGCAGGAAGAGATGGCTCCGGGCGGGCACTTCAACGCCGATAACGCCTATTCCGCTATTCTGGGTTTCTTGCCTACGGGTATGAAAGGGTTGTCTCTGGCTGCCTTAACGGCTGCAATTGTGGCTTCCTTGGCCGGTAAAGCCAACAGTATCTCCACCATCTTTACCCTGGACATCTACAACAAATACATCAACAAAGACGCCAGCGAGAAGAAACTGATCTGGGTAGGGAAACTCACCATTGTGGCCTCCATGCTGTTCTCCATTTTCCTGACCTGGGATGACTTGCTTGGCATTGGCGGCGAGGGTGGATTTACCTTCATTCAAAAGTACACCGGGTTCATCAGCCCGGGTGTGTTTGCCATGTTCTTCCTGGGGATGTTCTGGAAACGCACCACCGGTACGGCTGCCATCGCGGGTCTTTTCACCGGCTTCATTTTATCAGTGGTTTTCAATAACTATGCCCCAACCTGGTTCGGGAATGAGACGTTCCTGTACACGGCGTACCCTAACGGCAAAGGCGGTTTTGAGATCCCGTTCCTGATCTGTATGGGCTTGGCTTTCCTGTTTACCATGATTGTGATGATCCTGCTCAGTTTGGCCGGGCCTAAGGTGAACCCCAAAGCTTTTGAACTGGATACCTCTATGTTCAAAGTGTCTAACTCCACCTTGTTCCTGATCGTGATTACGCTGTTGCTGGTAACGGCGCTGTACGTGCGGTTCTGGTAGTACAAAGTAAACCTATGAAAAACGTGAAGAGCGGACGCTAACCTGTCCGCTCTTCACGTTTTTAAGCCGATTTGCAGTACTTTTCAAGCAAGGATGTTAATGACAGGGCTTTAAGGCGGCCGCCCATTAAAAGCCTACTTTTCTAAAAACAGGTTGAAAGAACAACCTGTAACAGAACCTCCCCAAGCATAGTATACCCAACCAAGTGAAAGACCACCTGCTCTTTATAGACATAGAAGCCTCCGGGCTGCCCCAGAACTGGGACGTGCCCTACTCTGAGGAGGAAAACTGGCCACATACCATTCAAGTGGCGTGGTTTGTCTACACCAAAGAAGGGCAGGAGGTAAAAGCCGAGAACCATTACATCAGGCCGGAAGGCTTTGAGGTAAGCCCTTCGTCTATTGAGGTGCATTCCTTAACGCCGGAGTTTCTGCATGCCCACGGGAAAAGCAGGAGGGAAGTGCTGCTCTTGCTTCAGGAAGATCTGCAACGGTTTAACCCTATGGTGATCGGGCATTTTATGCAGTTTGACTTCCATGTGTTGAGCGCCGATTTTTACCGCGAGAACCTTCCCAGTCCGTTTGAGAACCTGCCCGTTTTCTGCACCATGATCGCTTCAAAAGGCCTGACCCATCTGCCCCGGAAAAAGTATCTGCGGCTAGGTGAGCTCTACGCGCACCTCTTTCATCAAACGTTAGAAAACCAGCACAATGCGGTGGTAGATGCCCGGGCCACAGCGCAAAGCTTTTTTGAGCTGAAGCAGCGGCAGGTGATCACAGAGAACGCCATCAACCGGCAGCAGGAAAACCGATATTCTACTCAGAAGCGCCCTAAAGCCAAAATCTCAGTTCCCATGTGGCTTTTAATGGCGATTGGCGCATTATTTTTCATCCTTTTCCTTTTTTATTGGCTATGAACGACCGTCTGCAATTTCTAAAGAGCGTAAAGCCGTTCCATCTTTTAGGTGACGATGTGTTGTTGGAGGTGAGCGAGCTACTGGAGGAGGTCTCCTACTCTAAAGACACCCTCATTTACCATCAGGAAGCCACCAAATTGAGAGGCGTGGACCTGATTGTGAAAGGCGAATATGAGTCGTTTTTCTATGACACGGCCCAAAACAAACGCGTGCTAGAGCGCCACGGGGCGGGCTATTGCTACGGCGGCATCTCCATGTTGCTCAACCGCAAGAAATCGCTGCGCACCGTCATCGCCAAAAAAGGAACGGTAGTGTATTTTCTGCACCGCAGAGACTTCCGGGCCTTGGCCAAAGCCAACGAAGGATTTCTGCACTACTTCTCGCAGGAGTTTGGAATGCGGATGCTCAACGAGGAGTTCGCCCATTTTGTGAAGCGGCCCACTTCTTTTGAGGAAAACTACATCGCCACCGATCAACTCTATTCACGCCGTATTGAAAGCGTGGAGTACCGGGACATTGTGACCTGCAGCAGTAGTACGCCCATCTACACGGCAGCCCGAATCATGGCCGAGCACAAAACCAGCTGCCTTTTCGTGAAGAATGAGGTGGGGCACATTGCCGGCTACATCACCGATATTACCCTGCGCGACAATGTGGTGGCAGCCCAGGAAGACGTGCGCGGGCAGGTGAAGGAAATCATGGACAACCCTATTGTGTCTATCCGGAAGGACGCCTACGTGTATGAAGCCATCCTGCTCATGTTCCGGACCAAAACCCGTTACCTGCTCATTGAAGACCAGGGGCAGTACATTGGCATGATCAGCCGGAGCAAGCTGTTGAGTGACCAGGCCCAGTCGCCCTTTGTGTTCATCCAATCGGTGAAGCTGGCGCGCTCTGGCCATGAACTGCGCGATAAATGGAAACGGGTACCCGAGATTGTGATGCAGCTGCTGCTACGCGGCGCCAAGCCCGAGATCATCAACCAGGTGATTACCACCGTGGCCGATACCATTGCCCAGAAAGTGATTGAAGAAGTGATTGCCATCTGCGGTCCGGCCCCGGCTAAGTTTGTGTTCATGGTACTAGGCAGCGAGGGCCGCAAAGAGCAAACCCTCAAAACCGACCAGGACAACGCCATTGTGTACGAAGACAAAGCCAACGAGCAACGCGAGCTAGTGCGCGAATACTTCCTGAAGTTCGCCGAAATGGTCTCTGAGAAACTGGACTACATTGGCTTCAGTTTCTGCACGGGCGGCTACATGGCCAAAAACCCTAAATGGACCCACTCGCTCTCGCACTGGAAACGCAACTACCATGAGTGGATGCAGGAGATAGTGCCCGAAACGGCTATCCAGTTCTCTACCTTCTTTGACTGTCGTTTCATCTACGGCGACGGGGCCATCATGAAAGAACTGGTTTCCTTCCTGGATGAGGAACTGCAGAAACCCATGCCGCGGCTTTTCTTCCACATGGCCAACAACGCCCTGCAGTACGAACCGCCACTGACGTTCTTTAAGAACATCAGAACTTTTACCGTGGGCTCTCAGCAGGTGTTTGACATTAAGAAAGCCATGACGCCCATTGTGGACTTGGTTCGGGTGTACGCTTTGCAGAACCGCATCTTCAAAACCAACACCGGTGAGCGCATTGAAGCGTTGGCCGCGGCGGGCGTCTTCACCGAGAAACAGTGCCAGGAACTGCTGCAATCCTACTATTACCTGATGGGACTCAGGTTACGCAAACAGGCCAGCCAGATCATGCACGACAAGAGTGAGCCAGACAATTACCTGGATATCCAGAGCCTCACCAAAATTGAACAAGTGACCCTCAAGGAGATCTTCAAAACCATTAGTGACTTTCAGTTGGGCATCAAAGTGCAGTTCACCAACAGCTTGTTTGGATAGAAAAAAGTCGCTATCGCTTAAAGCCTATTTTGCTAAAATCTGGCTTTAAGCGATAGCGGCTTTTCTGGTTTGGCCACAATCTCTTTCTAAAAATGACTGAAGAAAGGAAAGTAATACAATTGTAAGTAAATCCTCGTCTGGGGATTCACTGGCGCGAGCTTGCAGCTCGTGTCCGCACGCATTGTTGTTTTCTGTTTGGTAACATGAAAGCGCAGCTACAAGCTCGCACCAGCGAGGGAATAGTAGAAAGAATGGCGAGGGGGCAACCTGCTTTCAGGCTGTTTTCTGAAAACCAGCGCGAGAGCAGCTACTTGCTACTTTGCCTTACCGGTAAACAACTCCTCCAGCAATGGATCTGTATAATCCTGCACAAACCCGACGATGTTGTCATAGGCCGGGAATTCTGCTTGGTCGTGCATGGTGGTGATGACCAGGCAGTCCATGTTCGCGTTTAGGGCGGCCTCCACTCCTTTGGGGGCGTCCTCAAACACCAGGCATTCGGCAGGAGCTACGCCAAGTTCTTCGGCGGCTTTCAGAAATGTCTCGGGGTGCGGCTTGCTTTTGGTGACGTCATCGGCGCTGATGAGCGCATCAAAATAGTGCCTGATGTTCAGGTTATCCACCGTGAAGTCTATGTTAAATGTGATGGCGGCGGTGGCAATGGCCATCTGGATGTTGTGCGCCTTTGCTTTCTCTAGAAAAGTATCTAATCCCTTGATCAGTTTGATGTGAGAGATGTATTCTTTCTGGTAGATTTTCTCCTTTTCAATGGAAAGCCGGTCTGCTTCTTCCTGAGAGAAATGGCCCTCCCCGAAGAACCGGTCCAGCACCTCGCTGTTCTTGCCGTACATCTGGGTTTTCACCTCATCCCAGGTGAAGGAGCCCTGTAAATCATTGTTCAGAATCTGGTGCCATGCTTTGGTATGGAAATCCATGTCATTGATCATGGTACCGTTCATGTCAAAAAGAAAAGCTTTGTATTTGGGGGTATTCATGCAAGCAAAATATAAGTGAAGTAAGCAATACGGACGCCACAAAAAAACGGGCTCCAGAAGAGCCCGCCTTTCCCTAGATCCTTGTTAATTTTTTATTCTGGCGGCGAGAAGAGGATGTCTCAACCACCTAATGCGCTATTTGGCTAATGCCTTTTTGCGCTCTAAGACTTTTTGCACCGCTTGTACAATATGGTCATCGTCTAAGCCGTATTTTTTCATCAGTTGCTCAGGCGTACCGCTCTCCCCGAAAGAGTCATTCACGGCCACGTATTCCATAGGAAGGGGAGTGTTCTTGGCTAATAGCTGCGCGATGCTGTCTCCTAGACCACCCAGACGGTTATGCTCCTCGGCACTTACCACGCAACCCGTTTTCGCCACCGATTTTAGAACGGCTTCCTCGTCCAGTGGTTTAATGGTGTGAATGTTGATGATCTCGGCAGAAATGCCCATCTCGGCTAGTTTCTCACCGGCTTTAATGGCTTCCCATACCAAATGACCCGTGGCAAAAATGCTCACGTCGGTGCCTTCGCTCACCATCCAAGCCTTGCCAATAACAAATTCCTGGTCAGCAGGCGTGAACACCGGAATCACCGGGCGCCCGAAACGCAGGTACACCGGGCCTTCGTGCTCGGCAATGGCCATGGTAGCGGCCTTGGTCTGGTTGTAGTCGCAGGGGTTAATGACAGTCATGCCGGGCAGCATTTTCATCATGCCAATGTCTTCTAGAATCTGGTGCGTGGCTCCGTCTTCACCCAGGGTAAGCCCAGCGTGCGAAGCACAGATTTTCACGTTCTTGTCTGAATAGGCAATGGACTGACGGATCTGGTCATACACCCGGCCGGTGGAGAAATTGGCGAACGTGCCGGTGAACGGAATCTTGCCTCCGATGGTCATACCCGCCGCAATACCCATCATGTTGGCCTCGGCGATACCCACCTGCACAAAACGCTCAGGAAATTCCTTGATGAAATCGCCCATCTTCAACGAGCCAACTAAGTCAGCGCACAGCGCTACCACATCTTTGTTTTTTCTGCCGGCTTCAACCAGCCCCGCGCCAAAGCCAGAACGGGTATCTTTTGATTCTGTATAAGTATATTTTTTCATTTGAATGAGGTCTGAGGAAGCCTTTTCAGAAGAGCCTTTTGGAGCAGTTTGCCGCAAAATGGCCCTAAAAGGTTTCAAGTTAAACTTCGGTTAAAAAGAGACTAGTAATCCTGCAGGTTGCTGGTCAACTGGCCAAGCGCCAACGACAATTGCTCGTCGTTTGGAGCCACGCCGTGCCATTTGTGCGAGCCCATCATGAAATCCACGCCGTGGCCCATGTTGGTTTGCATCAAAATCATGATAGGTTTGCCTTTGTACGCCTTGGTCTTGGCCAGTTCCAATGTCTGAATCACGTTGGCCAGGTCATTGCCGTTCATTTCCATGACATCCCAACCAAAGGCTTCCCATTTGGCGCGCAGATTTCCTAAATCCAAGACTTTGTTAGTAGGGCCGTCAATCTGCTGGCCGTTCACGTCTATGGTAGAGATGAGGTTGTCTACTTTGTTGTGCGGGGCGAAAAGGGCGGCTTCCCAGATTTGGCCTTCCTGCAACTCGCCATCGCCGTGCAGCGTGAACACCAGGCCTGGGTCGTTGTTCAGCTTCTTGGTCAAGGCCGCCCCAATGGCTACAGATAAGCCTTGGCCCAGTGAGCCTGAGGCGATGCGTACGCCGGGTAATTCTTCGTGCGTGGTAGGGTGGCCCTGCAGGCGGGAATCCAGCTTCCGGAAGGTCTTCAGCTCGGCTACGTCAAAATAACCTGCTCTAGCCAGCACACTGTACCAAACCGGAGAAATGTGGCCGTTTGACAGGAAGAACAAGTCCTCGCCCTCGCCGTTCATGTTGAACTCCGGGGAGTGCGTCATGATCCGGAAGTATAAGGCTACCAGGTAATCGGTACAGCCCAAGGAGCCACCCGGGTGACCCGACTGGCAACCGTGTACCATTCTCACAATATCCCGGCGTACCTGCTTGGCCACCTGCTCCAGCTCCTCTAGCTGCATCGTCTCTTTTACTTCTGTTTGCATATCAATTTTATGGTCTGTTTCTCTTCCTTGCTTCCTGGCACGCGTGACTTTTCTCCAGAGATGATCATGGTAGGAAGATTATAAGTGTAATTATAACACTTAAGTTACACATACTCTTTTTACTTCGCAAATAAATATATCAACTTTTATGCAAACGTTGGCATAGGAAAGATAGTTTTCTTAAATAAGAAGGTTAACGAAGCCTCACTAGAAAGATTAATTGGACCTTTTAGAACGAAAGGGTAGTTTCGCAAGACTATGGAGTTTACTATTCTTACCAAAGCTTTTGCAGACCTGTCTCCAAAGGAGTTATATGATTTGCTGCAGTTGAGAAGTGCCGTTTTTGTGGTGGAGCAAAACTGTGTCTACCTGGACCCCGATGGTTTAGATGATCAATGCCACCACCTGCTTTTCTACCGAGGTACCACCTTAGAGGCTTATGCCCGGCTTCTACCGACCGGCATTTCTTACCCTGAGTTATCTATTGGGCGCATCATTACCAGTGCCGCTGTGCGCGGATCCGGGGTAGGGCAACAATTGGTGCAGAAAGCCATTGAGGAAACGTACCGTCTTTTTGGGCCGGGAGCCATCAAGATAGGGGCCCAACTGTACGCCAAAAAGTTTTATGAGCGGTTTGGGTTTGTGCAGTCCAGCGATGTGTATGATGAAGACGGCATTGACCACATTAAAATGATCAAGCCCGAGGAGAAATAAGCCGGGGCTCACTTTTCCTTGCGAGCGTTTAGGAACTGTTTCAAAGAAAACAGGCCCTAAACGCTCGTCTTGTTATAAATAGCCTACAACCATTTAAACGCTTTCTTAAGCCAGCCCAATTTTTCTCTGTAGGGCGGATACCGAAGGGGTAGGTCGGGGCGGGAGGGTTTCATCAAAATGCTTTTATGGTGGGAGAACGCCTCAAAGCTGGCCTTGCCGTGATAATTGCCGTGGCCGCTGGTGCCTACTCCCCCAAATGGCAGGTACGGATTGGCCAGGTGCGAAATAGTATCATTGATACACACACCGCCCGAAGAGGTTTGGGTCAACACCTTCTCTTTGGCCTTCCCGTCCTGAGAGAAGAAGTACAACGCCAACGGCTTGGGCTGGGCATTTACCTGTTCTATGGCCTCGGGCAGGGTTTTAAAGGTGAGCACCGGCAACAAAGGGCCAAAGATTTCCTCTTGCATGATGGGGTGCTTCCAAGTGACGTTAGAAAGTAGGGTTGGCCCAATGAAGCGGGTAGCGGCATCTGTGTCGCCACCGGCGTAAACATGACCTTCCTCCAACAGACCTGTCAGTCGGGCAAAATGCCGGTCATTGATGATGCGGGCGAAATCTGGGCTATTAATGGGAGTGGTTCCGTAAAACTGGGTGATGGTCCGGGCCAGTTGTTCCAGTAGGTGCCCGGCCACGTTTTCTTGTACCAGCAGATAGTCAGGAGCTACACAGGTTTGTCCGGCATTCAGGAATTTCCCCCAAACAATGCGCTTGGCGGCAGTCTCCAGATCAGCAGTTTCGTCTACCAGGCAGGGACTTTTGCCGCCTAACTCCAATGTTACCGGAATCAATTGTTTGGCCGCCGCCTGCGCCACAATCTTGCCAACCGGAACGCTGCCGGTGAAAAAGATCTTGTCAAAAGGAAGTTCCAATAAGGATTGGCTCACCTCAGGGCCGCCTTGTACCACTGTAAGGTACTCAGGCGGAAAGTGTTCCTGAATCAGCCGGGTGGTTAGCTGGCTTGTGGCTGGCGTTAATTCAGAGGGCTTTAGGATGGCGCAACAGCCTGCGGCAATGGCGCCAAGCAAGGGAGACAAGGTGAGTTGGAACGGATAGTTCCAAGCCCCAATGACTAAGGAAACTCCGTAGGGCTCGGGAAGGATAGCATCATTGGAAGGAAAATTCACGATACTGGACTTGACTTTCCGCAGCTTCATCCATTTGGCCAGATTCCGGAGCATGAATTTTATTTCAGAATTAAGGATGGCTATCTCAGTGGCGTAGGTTTCAAAGGGAGGTTTTCCAAAGTCCGCCGCCAAGGCCGCAATAATGGCTTCCTCCTCTGCTTCAATCGCTTTCTGCAGACGGCGCAGCATTTCTAACCTGAAATCCAGAGAACGGGTCTTTCCTGAGTTGAAATATGCTTTTTGCTGGTGAACCAGGGACTCTAATTGCTGCGGGGAAGTCATAGGCCGGTTTAACTAGTAGTGAAGTTGGATATACGCTGGGCTCTTTGGGATAACCAACCCCTAAAGATAAAAACCAAAGAAAATATCGGGAACGGTTCTGTTGTGCTGCTGACAGTAGTAAAACTTGGTTTTTACCCTATTTTTGTGCGACTTGTCTCAACGCTAAACAAACAGGAAAGTTTTGCCTATTTGTCGGGCACTTTTTAAAACAGACACGTAAAAAGGAGACAAACTAAGAAAAGGGCAAACAACATTATTGACAGCTTAAAGATAAACAGTATGGCACCACGCGGCAGTTTCGATGATGAATATGGCTACGATGAGGATGATCTCAACAGCAACCATTTTGATGATGAGTTCTCCTTTGACGATGATGACGATGATGACGTGATAGGAGGCAGAGGCGGCTTTGGTGCAGACGATGACGAGGAAGTGAACCTGCCGTATGAAGGGGAACTGTTCAATGAGATGCTTAGCAAGCTTCACGGCACGCTGATCATGTACGGGGAGGATGACCCTAAACTGATGGACCTGCAAGCGGAGCTTCTGCAAGTGGACACCGATAAGCTGGGCACGGCCACGGAGGATATGTTCTACCTGGAAGAGGCCAGCAACATTGCCAAAATCCTGAAGAAACACGTGGGCGCCTCACCTAAGATCAAGGAAATCCATGACAACTTCATGAAAGATATTACCCGTTTCAGTGACGAATCGGCGGAGGGGCATGAGGGGGACTACTACCTAGATGACGAGGAGTAGAAAACCCTAAGCCTACTTGATGCTTCAAACAGAAAGGAGAAGTCTCTATAGTCAGAGGCTTCTCCTTTCTGTTTGAAGTACCTAGCTCTAGTCTTATGAAATGAAGGAGGTAGTGCTGTAAAGATAAGAGTAGCGTTTGGAGCCTGCTTTGGGAAATCGCCTGAAAAAAGGAAAGGGTGCCTTGTGAGCACCCTTTCCTTTTTAGCTAAGCAAGTGAGGTATTACTGTTTCACTACACGGGTTACGGTTTCAAAGCCTTCACCGGAGATTTTTACCAGGTAGGTGCCTACTGCTAGGTTGGCCAGGTCAAGGCTTTGCACCTTGCCTCCGGTGATGTTGAATGTTTTCACCAAACGTCCCGCCAAGTTAAATACTCTAACGTTCACATCAGAAGAAGCTAACTGGGTCAGATCCAAGTTAACCGCATCAGGTGTTGGGTTTGGATACGCCTTAATCTGTACCTGAGAGGCAGCTATTGCTTGCGTTTGCACGGCAATGGTTTTGCTGTACTCGTATTTGCTATCTGTGTCTACCTGCTTGAGGCGATAGTAAGTAGTTCCGGTTACAATTTTGCCGTCCAGGAAGCTGTAATCTTGGCGCACATTGCTGTTTCCATTTCCTTTCACCTTGCCAACGGCCGCGAAATTCTTCCCATCTACGCTATGCTCTACCTGGAAGTAATCATTGTCTTTTTCAGCAGCAGTGGTCCAGTTAAGCGCAACTCCGTTCTTCTGGGCTTTTGCAGTGAAGCTTATCAACAAAACAGGTAGGGGTCTTTCTATGGTGGCCATAGTAGTGGCTACAGATGTTAAATTGTAATTGCCTCTATCATTTCCTCCTAATGAAGCTCCGGTTAAGGTTACCTCATGAGTGCCTTGTTCTGCTGACTCAAAAGTAGCGGTACCACCATCTAAAGTTACAGCATCATTTGCGATAGGGTTCACTAAAGAACGAGACTCTACTGTGGCAATCTTATTGCCATCGTAAGGTTTATTGAAGGCTTTGAAAGTACCCGTAATGTCTCTTTTGGTGATGCTAGCTGTTAGACCTGTTGGTTGGGTAAAGGTATAGTTGCCCATGTCAGTTCCTGTGCGGGTAAAACCTGTTACCGTTACTGTTCTTGTTCCAACATTCTTGCTGTCAAAAGTACCAGTTGGCGTACCGCCTAATACAACATTGTCGTTAGGTATTAGACCATCTAGTTCAGCTACTCCAGTAAATTCAGTAACATTTGCATTACCGTCATACACTTTTGAGTCAGGAGTGATTCCTTTTACAGTCAAGGCTCTATGAGTGATGTTGGCAGTAGTTGAGGCCGCGGAATTAGCGTTAACCAGAGAGTAGTTACCAGCAGCGGCACCACCTATAGTTAAACCAAGTACACTAACTGGTTTGCCATTTCCTACATGCTTGTCATTGAATTTAGCCGAAGAGTGAGTTATTGTAAGGACATCTCCCGCCACTCTGTCATCTGAGAAGGTCACTGATGCATTATCGTTGCCATCATACTCCTTGTTCACCCCTCGTGCGGTTATGGTTAAAGGTTTGGCGGTGATTTTTACATTGACTGTAATTGTGGTGGGGAATAGGTCGTAGTTGTCCTTGTCAGTAGATCCGATAGATAAAGTGAGGGTTTGAGTTCCATCCGTTACCACGCTTGATTGGGAATTGATGTAAAGTTCAACGTGATCAAGAGGAACAACACCTTCTAAATTGGCTGCTGTTGTTCTGAACAAGGTAGTCCCGTCATATACTTTTTCTAACGTCGTAGAAACGACAGGGGTCAAAGTTTTAGGAGTGATCTTAGCAGAAAGTGCAGGCATAGGGCTAGGAAGAGCAAAAGTATAGTTGCCGGCATTTGCTCCAGTTAGAGAACTACTGTTATAAGTAACGCTCATTGGTAATACAGTGCGAGTACCATTTTGTCGGTTTACATCCTCAGAGGCAAAAGTGCCCAAGCCGCTCCATATTACTTCTTCGCTACCAATAATACCAGTTAAGGTGCCACTAATAGTAGCGTTTTTGTTTCCATCATACACTTTGTCGTTTGCGGCAATATTGCTAAGGGTTAAAACTCTGGAAGTGATGTTTGCCCTAAGCCCAGTTGGTTGGGTTAGGCTGTAGTTAGCAGATGCTGTCCCACTTAAGGTACTGGTGGAGGTCACTTCAATGTTGGTCCCTACATTTACTGAGGCAAATGTGCCTGTTCTAGTTAGAGTAACATTGTTTATATCTGCCGGGATAACACCAAACAAGGTTCCTGAAATAGTAGCCGTATTGGTCCCATCATAAGGTTTGTTGCTTGCTGCTGCATTAGCGATAGTAAGTGCTCTAGGGGTGATGTTGGCAGTCAAACCTGTGGGTTGAGTGAGAGAGTAGTTGGCTCCTGACGCTCCACCTAAGGTTATATTGGAGGTAACGGCAACGTTGGGGCCAGCATTAGCAGTAGCAAAAGTGCCTTTGCCATCCATTGTAACTATGTCTCCAGGCAGGATGTCTATAAGTGTACCTGTGATGGTAGCGTCTCTGTTCCCGTCATAAGTTTTGTCCTCTGCCTTCGCGCCGGATAAAGTAAGTGCCCGTTTCGTGATATTAGCTCTTAATCCGGTTGGTTGGGTAAGGGTATAGTTGAGTGCATCTGCTCCAGAAATTGCGCTTGTGGAGATAACAGCAATGTTCTCTCCTGCATTTACGCTGGCAAAAGTTCCGGAAGTAGTTAACGTAACTACATCATCTCCCTCAATGCCATCTAGTGTACCATTGATGGTAGCAGTATTTGTTTTATCGTACTCCTTATTACTTGCCGAAGCATTTGCGATGGTAAGGGCCTTCTGTCTAATGGTAGCAGAGGTGGTGAGAGTGGTTTCTTCAGGTAACTTATAGTTCGCCATGTCACTTCCACTCAAGGTGATACCAGTCACAGTAATAGTTTTATTACTGCCTGCTTTCTCGTCTGCAAATGCAGCAGAGGTATACGTTGCCACTACATCATCACCGGAAATCTTGTTGGTGGTTAATGTAACGGTAGCAGTTGCAGTACCATCGTATGTTTTGTCCTGACCTACCGCAGAGACAGTAAGTTCTTTAGGAGTGATGATTCCAGAAAGATTGTCAGGCGTGGAAAGGAAGTAGTTGACAGCATCTAAACCGGTGAGGCTGATGGAGGTAACTGCCTGGGTGCCCACGTTCTTTGAAGCGAGGCTAGCTTTCCCTAATTTAACGTCATCAGGTGAAATTATGCCCTCTAGAGTGCCTGTGATGTCTGTTTCTTTTGTGCCATCGTATATTTTTTCTTTGACAACCGTTCCTGTAAGAGTAAGTTCTTTAGGTGATATAGTGGCTGTAAGATTTGTTGGTACTGTGACAGTGTAATTGCCCGCGTCATTTCCTGTCAAGCCGATAAATGTCACTGAATGAGTGCCCACGTTCTTAGAGGCCAAAGTACCTTTATCAGTTAGAGAGACATTGTCTGGAGAAATTACCCCGTTTAAAGAACCTGTAATGTCAACCACATTGGTGCCATCGTACACTCTACCTGTTGCCGAAGCATCCGTTAGGGTAAGTGGTTTGGCTGTGATATTGGCGGTAGTTGTTGTGGTTTCAGTTGCCGATATGCTATAATTACCAGCTGCAGTTCCATCTAAGCTGAAACTGGTTGCAGTTACCACTTTCCCATTACCAACATTTTTATCCTTAAATGTAGCCGTGCCTCCTATTAGGATTACATTAGCAGCATCTGTAGCTAGCACTCCAGTCAGAGACCTTGACTTGATAGTTGCTGTGATGTCTCCATTATAAATTTTATCATCTGCTGTAAATAATGGAGTAACTGGTTTCTTTAGAACCTCAAAGGGTGTACTTGTTGCTGATGTAAGTCCAGAAGCGCTGACTATAATTGTTTTGTTGGGGCCGGCACTTGAAGCCTGAAGGTTCGCAAATGTAACCGTTCCATTACCTCCTGCTGTCCCAATGTTTTGGGTTAAGGTTCCAGTTCCTGGTTCTGGATTGAGAGCTGCTGTTACAGTTTTAGAAGTTCCAAGATTAGCTGTGGTAAAGTTGCTAAATTGATCTTGGGTGCGCACGACAGGAGAACCAATTACAGATCCGTAAGTTACAGAAGAGGGAGGTTGCGTAGTAAAAACTAATTTTGTGGCATTCCCAGGAATTTGAGAAAGGGTGCCGAAGCTTGTGCCCCCGCTGCCGTTCGAAATAGTAGTAGATGTTATTCCGGTAATTGTAGCTGTACCTCCAGTTGCTCCAGATGCCCTATATATCTGCCCAGAAGGTAAATTGTTTCCTGTTGTGGCTTGTACCTGAATACCGGAGATTGTTAAGACATCTATTTTTGTGTTTCCACTTACACTCAAGGTTACTTGGATGGTAGAAGAAGTCACTGATAAAGAGACTGCCCCAATGTCTCTCCCATTGTCTCGACTAACAGTTCCCGTGTTTGCCTTGAATTGCCAACCTGCCGGCGCGCTTAGTATTAAAGTAGTGTTTGATTGTGGAGTTGTAAAAGCATTTGCTGCTGTTTCTGTAATTACAATGTTGTTGAGGATCGTATAGGAGCCTCCTCCTGGAGCATTCGCTGCTTTATCGGCTGAGATGTTTGTCCCACCTGTTGCAGTTACTGTTATTTGCGCTTCAGCATAGTAAGCTGTTAAAATCAATAAGAAAGCAAGTAGAAAGCTCTTGCCTAAGTGTAGAGGATGTCCCATACCTGTGCTTGTAAAATTGTGTTATTAATAAATTTTGTTGTAAATGTCATATAGTATAGCCTCGGTTATAGGGGGAAAACCAAGGTTTAAACTCAAATATCAAGGCTTACTGAGATAACTATTTAGAAAATGGCTTAGGGGAAGCTTTAAATAGTATCTTAATTATAAATTTTATAATTGTTTCTCAATGAATAGCAAACCTAGATTTTTTAATTAAAGTTTCCAAATAAATAATTATATTATTTAGTAGTAAGATTTAATTTAAAATTAGTAAAGTTATATACTTGTAAATATTGATATCAATGAGGCTTAGAAAAGTGATTTTTAAGTGTATGTTGTTGATAATGAGAATTTTCAGAAATGCCTTTGCTGGAGGTTTAATAAACAGAGGTGAAGATGGAGAGAAGATAGGTTAAGCTTTGAGCACAGACTTTCTTTAGGAAGCTAAACATACCATGTGGAATGCACCTTATTTATGACTAAGCAACCGAAAGCAAAAGAATCAGCAAAAGGAGTTACAGGCTATTCAAATGAATTGGGCAGATATCAATACTGTGACAAACCTTACTAAGCATAGTACTCGATTGTAGAGCAAGATAATGCCTAGTCAGGTACTGACTTAGGAAGTAGGGGCAAGAACCAGTTGGTCTAAAATTCAAAAAAGGGAAGCCTCTCAAGAGGCTTCCCTTTTTGCCTTGTTTTCGGGAAAGAGACCCTAAAACGGGAGAGGTAATTAATAAGCTATTAAAGAAAAGAAGCGGCCTTTTCGGGGCCGCTTCTTTGGATATAAGGTCTGAAGAGTTGCTTACTGCTTCACTACTCTGGTAACGGTGTCAACAGTTGTGCCTTTGATCTTCACCAGGTAAGTTCCTTCTGCCAAGTTGGTCAGGTCAAGTGCCTTTATAGATCCACCTTCCACTTCTTGAGTTGTCACCAGACGGCCGTCTAAGGCATATACACTGATGGTTATTTTAGAGCTTTCTAGGGTGGTCAGGTCCAGGTTCACTACGTCTGTAGTAGGGTTCGGGTACGCTTTCACCGTTACGGAAGTAAGGCTGGCAGAAGTCTTCACGGCTACCACTTTGCTGTACTCAAACTTGCCGTTAAAGTCTACCTGCTTCAGTCTGTAGTACAGCGTGCCTGCAGGGCTGGTCACATCAGTGAAGCTGTAGTTCTGCAGTGCGTTGCTGTTTCCGTTTCCGTTTACCTTGCCTATGGCTACGAAGTTCTTTCCATCAAGGCTTCTTTCCACCTGGAAGTAATCATTGTCTTTCTCAGCGGCAGTAGACCAAGCAAGGGCCACTCCGGTTTTCTGAGCTTTCGCGGTGAAACTGGTTAACGTTACCGGAAGCGGCGTAACTACTGCCGTAGAGCGATACGCGTATTCTCCATTCGCGGTCGTTTGCATAGAAGCCGGACGTCCGCCATTCTCTGTGTCAAACAAGTCTACCAGGCCATCATTATCAGAATCATGGTAATAGCTGCTGGTTTTGGTGAGGTACGCAGGATATCCGTTTACCACCTTCAACCAGTTAGGTGTTCCAGAGGCGTCTTTGTCAGTGTTTACGTACCAACCTTTTTGGTTTGTCTCCTCAAAGATTCTGGCGCGCTCCATTAGGTCATCTCTTGAAGTGCCATCGGCATTGTCATCAAACCCTTCTATATAATCATCTGAGAAGTCGCCATCGCTGTCTCTGTCCAGATAATCTGGTTTGCTGTCCTTATCAGTGTTCACCGGAACAATGGCAATTCCGCCAGTGCTAGGGTCATGGCCGTCGCTGAGGCCGTCAGAATCGCTGTCAGCGCCTAAGCCGTTCACAAACTTGTCGGTTGCCTGAGCTTCATACACATCTAAGATACCGTCGTTGTCTGAGTCAACATCCTGGAAATCTTTGAAGCCATCCCCGTCAGAATCTGGGTAAGGAAGAATAAGGTTTCCGTTGCTGTTCAGGACCGCCAATGGAATACCATCTTTGTTTACGCCGCCCGTAAAAGTGCCGGTAAGCGCATTATAGCCAGCCGGTGCAACCCCGCCGTTCGCTTCAATGGCATTGGGGATACCGTCTCCGTCAATATCAATGTCGTAGCCTCTGATCAAACCATCCAGATCCAGGTCAAAGGCATCATGGATGTCATCTCCGTTCTTGTCCTGGAAAGCACCATAGGTAGGGTGTACAAAGTCTCTGTCCAGGTAGTTGTAGATTCCGTCATAGTCGTGGTCACCAGTTGGGTTGACAGCACCCGGTTCGGTGATTATGCCGTCATTGTTGTCATCCAGGTCATTTACATCATCCACGCCATCCCGGTCCCAGTCACCCGAGATTTTGTAAGTAATGGTGTTCTGGGTAACACCTCCCTGGGCATCGGTGGTCTCAATGGTCAGGGTGTAGGTGCCAGGTACCAGAGCGTACTTATAGGCTACTTCCAGAGTTCCATCAGTTTCAAGGCGCATACCAGCGGGCAGGGTGCTGTTTACAATTCTGGCGTTTTCAATTTGTCCGTCTGGGTCGGTAAACTCTGCAATGTGGTCTCCGGTTTTGAAGAAGAACATGTGTTTGTCGGTGAGCAATACTTTAGCAGTGGCTGGCCGGTCTTGTACGGTAAAGCTTACCACGGTGCTGTTGTTGCCGTTTTTAGTGGCACCGCCATTAGGGTCAAACTCGTTCTCACCCGATTTGAAACCTAAGCTATTGAGTGTACCGGTGGTAAGCGGTTCTACCAGGAAGGTAAGGGTTCTGGTCTCGTTTACGCCAATGGTGCCAACCGTCCAAAGGCCCTCGGCAGCATTGATGGTACCAGCGTCTGCCGTTCCACTGCCCGCAACTGGTCTTAAGCCTGACGCAACACTAGCTGATACCACCACGCCTGTGGCAGGATCTGGACCTAGGTTGGTAGCTGTAATCGTTACCAGGTATTGACCTCCTACGTAGTAAGGTCCTGCGGCAATAGAGCTGTTTAAGGCGATATCGGCAGTTTTACCTACGGTGATGGCGGCGGCGGCACTATTATTGGCAGCGTTGCTGTCAAACTCATTGGCCGATTTAATTGAAGCCGTGGTGGAATAGGTAGCTCCGGCAGTTGGTTTCACTTCCAGTGCCAGGGTTTGAGTAGCGCCTGGCAACAATTCAGAGTCTAAGGTCCAGATACTGGTAGTGGCATTGTAGGTTCCAACGGTAGGGTTAGCACTAACAAACGTCAATCCAGCAGGTAATATGTCTTCTATCTGAACGCCCGTAGCCGGATCGGTGCTGTTGTTTTTCACGGTTACCGTAAAAGTGGTGTTCTGCCCATTGTAGTAAGGGCCTGCAGCAGCGGTATTGGTTACCTGTAAGTCAGCTACGGGTACCACGTTGATTAGGGCTACAGCCTTGTTGTTTTCGCTGTTCAAGTCAACCTGATCCAAGGAACTGATGCTTCCGCCCAGGTTCAGGCGCCCGGTTGTATTAGGGATACCTTTTACCGTAAGGGTTACAGATTGGCCGGCTTCCAGTGAAGGGATAATCCATTTACCTGTTGTAGGGTCATATCCTTTTCCTGCATCTGAATAAGTGATGTTAAGAGTGCTGGTGCGGGTGTCAAAACCTACTAAATTGGTGATCTTGTCTGGGCCGTTGTTTGTAACCGTTAGGGTGAAGGTAGCTTCTGTTACTCCTTTGTAGTAAACCCCGTTTACATCACCGGTTACCGCAACCGTTACAGATGGGTCCGCAGCTTTTTGAACGGTTAATGAAGTAGAGGCGGCGTTGTTGGTGGTCTTTGACTCTTGCTCATTTACAGATTTTGTGGAGGCTGTAAAAGTATACTCCTTGTTTCCAGTAACGGTGTTATCTACCTGAGGAACCACTTTCAAGATCAATTCGGTATAGCTTCCGGATGCCAAGTTGCCAATGGTCCATTCTCCGGTGCTGCTATTGTACGTGCCTACTTTTGGAGTAGCGCTTACTAACCTAAAGCCTGCGGGTACCAAGGCGTTCAAAGACACTCCAGTTGCGGCGTCAGGGCCTAAGTTGTCTGCTTTAACCGTCAACGTTACTTCCTTGCCAGTATAGTAAGGGCCTTCAGACTTTGTCACGCCTACCTGAATGTCGGCGGTGATGGTGCCAGTACCGGAAGTGATGGAATTAGAGGCGCTGTTGTTTCCGTTTACGTTGTCATATTCAGTATGCTTCTGCGTAGCTGTGGTTGTAATGACGGCGCTTTGATTCACTTGCGCTACAAGGGTAAGGGAAGCGGAAGCCCCGCTAGCTAGAGTACCCACAGACCATTCGCCAGTAGCGGCGTCATAAACTCCGGTTCCGGCAGAATTGCTTGAACTGATAAAGGTCAAAGAAGCTGGCAGTTTATCTGTAACCACAACATTGGTTGCCGCGCTAGGACCATTGTTTGTAGCGGTGATGGTATAAGTAATTTGATCTCCATTAGCGTAAGTTGTTTTAGCCGGAGAGGTGATGACGTTGGTTACTGCCACATCAGCCGTTGGTTTCACCGTGATGGTGCTGGTGGCCGAGTTGTTGCTGCTTTGCGTATCCGTTTCTGTGTGGGACTGTGTAGAAGATAGCGCCAGAGTGCCGGTAGCGGTAGGCCTAGCCGTAATGGTTAACGTTTGCGAACCTCCAGAGACAACAGATCCTACGGTCCAGGCGCCGGTTGTGGCGTTGAATGTGCCCGAACTGGCAGTATGGCTTAAGATGGTTAGCCCTGCCGGTAGCTGGTTGGCTACAGACACATTGGTAGCAGTGTTGGGTCCCAAGTTGTCCACTTTGATGGTGTACGTGATAGCATCTCCCTGACCCGGGTTTGTATTGGACACGGAACTGGTCACCGCAACATCGGCAGCAGGGGTGATGGAGATAGTGTTGGAAGCAGCGTTGTTGTTGGGGTTTAAATCCAGTTCATTATTGGTTCTGCTACCTAAAGTTGCCGTGGTGGTGATGTTGCCTAGCTGCGAAGTTCTCGCGGTCAAGGTCAATGTTTTGATTTCATTCACTGCCAGGTTGCCTACGGTCCAGGTGCCGGAAGCGGCGTCATACCCGGCAGGGGCAGCGCCTTCTAGCGTAAGGCCAGTTGGCAATTTGTCTACCACGATTACCCCAGTGGCGGCGTTGGGACCCAGGTTTTGGGCAGTGATGGTATACGTGACAAGCTCGCCGTTGTAAAAGCTGGTTTTAGGAACCGTGTTGGTAACAGCAATGTCGGCGGAGGGCTGAACTGTGATGGTGGCGCTTGCGCTATTGTTGGCGGGGACATTGTCTGGCTCGGTGTGCGTTTGAGAAGCAGTGGTGATGACCGTGCCCGTAACCAACGGTTTTACGGTTAAGGTTAACGTCTTGGAGGCGCCTACCGCTAGGTTACCTACGTTCCAGGCTCCGGTGCTGCTGTTGTAAGTCGCATCTGAAGAACTCACAAACTGTAATTGCGTCGGATCCAGCTTGTCTGTTACTACTAAATTGGTGGCAGGCAAAGGTCCGTTGTTGGTCACGGTGACGGTGTAGTTGAATTCTTTGCCAATAGCGTATGGGCCACTAGAAGCAGTATTCGTCACCGCTACATCGGCGCTGCAGTCATAATCAAAAGTAGAAGTCTGCTGGCTGGAGGAGGTGTAGCCATAGGTCCAGGTGTTCACGGTTTTCAAGTCACCAGCAGTGGTGGTGGCAGAACCCCAGGTGTGCACCCCGTTAGTGGAGTTTGCCCCGAAAAGCTCAGAGCGGGTAGGGAAAGAAGAAGCAGGTAGGTTGTTATCATCCCAGAAAAGGAGTGAAAAGCCCGCAGTGGCGCCTGGAGCAAGCGGCCGAACATCCATCACCCGGAAACCGTCGTTCCACTCCGCATCCCATACCGGGAAATGCACGGGCATGCTCCCGTTCCGGAAAAAGTAATTAAGCGTAGTGTTTTTAGCCACAGGTTGCCCTAAGCCATTCAAACCATTCCATTCTACAGCTCTGGTGCCTTTGCTTCCCGTAGACTCCAAAAGCACGTCCGTGGTACCAGCCTGGTATCCCTCAGTTCCGTTTAGGTTGATAAGTACCAGGAAGGTGCTGCTCTCTGACGTATTCAGGTTGAACAGGGTTCTGCCTCCACCGGTAGTAGTATTACAGCTTGAACTCAAGGCAACACTGAACGTAGGTGCAGCGGCGCTAGGCCAGATAGTAGGGTCTGGGTCGTTGACGAAGTTGAAGTACTCAGGATAATCCGTTTGGCTGGTCTGGCTTTTTCTTCTCTCGGTAAGGGTAGCTCCGGCAGCCGTAGTAGAACCAGCGCTGTTGGAAACAAACCGGAAAAAGTTCTGCGGGGCAATACCAGCCAATTCAATCTTTTTCACGAAGAATCTTCCTGCCTGGTCCTGGCTTGGGATCAGGGGGAACATGTTGAAGTCTTTGGAGAATACGTTTGCCGCACCACCCGCTGAGAAGGACCACAGTTTGCTTCGCATACGGCCTTGTCTTTCATCGCCGTTTGCGTCAATCACCGTGAAATCCCACAGGTCATAGACCGAGAACCTTCTTGCATCGTCTGTCCAGGTGCTTTCGCCCACCTGCGTGAACTCTACATAGTAGTCATAATCTACTGTTGTATTGTTGTAAATAGTAAGGGGAGCATAACCATTGCTCACTGTTTTACCATTCACTGTTCTATTAGGACCATTTTGAGCTTGTGTGGCATCGTCTATTACACCATTTTGGGTTGTCTGTAACAACATGGCCCTAGTAGATGAGGTATTGGCTAACAACGTGTTAGATTGTGCATATGCCTCATCATCTACGCCAGTGGCAACATTGGTGCGGCGAAGAGTAATCACCAAGTTTGCCTGGTTGGCAGTAGTTTGGTCGTGAATGGCTCTCCGGACCCCGTAGAATAATCTCTCTCCCGCCTTTACTCTAATATAAAGCCGGTGATCCTTTGAGTAAGTGGCACCATTGCGGCTGAAGCCCGCAGGCTTTAGAAAGCTCAAAGATGTAATAGCTACCCCCGTATTACTTGGCAGGTTGGCGTCATGTGCCAGATACCCTACCTTGTCATTCAGATTGCTGGTTAAAGATGCCGTTGATTTGTTGGGGGTAAGCTGCTTAGATCCCTCTGCATGCATGGTGAAGGGGAGAAGAAGCAGAACAAACAACAGAAACCGTAATTTTTGAGCCATAAACATTATGATTTGGTGTTTTTACCAACCCATTCTGCTTGAATTATTTTCTTTAGAATGAATTGATGACGCAAAAATGTCCAATGTATATTAGGGAAGGGTTGCTTTTTCGTTAAATGAATAAGAATTCTCGATGAAACTGCAAAAGAGACGTTTAGCGGGTTTTTGTGAATAAGTACAGGTGAGTACCTGCGTATAAATACTTATTTAATTCAAAGATTTTGTTTAAGAGATTGATGATAAAATCATACACGAAAATTGATAAAATTATATTAATTATTAGCTGGCTGTGAATTGTTTGAATAATTGGGTCTATGTG
This sequence comes from Rufibacter sp. JT20002, assembly GCF_056491185.1. NCBI lineage: Bacteria > Pseudomonadati > Bacteroidota > Cytophagia > Cytophagales > Hymenobacteraceae > Rufibacter > Rufibacter sp. JT20002. The sequence goes on from NZ_JBSZJY010000003.1 coordinate 143,528, forward strand.
TCTGTGAATCTTTTAGAAGCCTCTGTGATTTAAGCTGTTGTAAGCCAATAGTTGGCGTATGAAAGCTTTTATTAAGGGGTTTTGAAACCGTTTTCTGAAGAAGGGACTTGAAACGGGAAAGGCTGGAACTTGGTCAACAAAGCTCCTTATAGATGGAAGAAGCTGCCTGAGACTAGGTTTTTAAGTACTTTGGCAAAAACGCCCTCAAAAACAGCTTTTTAGTGATGAAAGCATTCCAAACCATTTTCCTGCTTTGCCTCTCTAACCTTTTCATGACGTTTGCCTGGTACGGGCACCTGTATTTCAAGAGGTTTTCCGCTTTGCAAAAGCTGGGTCTCATAAGCGTTATACTCATAAGCTGGGGATTAGCGTTCTTTGAGTATATCTTTCAGGTTCCGGCTAATAAAATAGGGTACCGTGAGAATGGAGGGCCATTTTCCTTATTTGAACTAAAAACCCTCCAGGAGGCGATTTCCTTGTCCATTTTCACGTTGGTGACGGTTTATGTGTTCAAGTCCGAGAAGCTGGCCTGGAACCATTTAGTAGGATTTGCCCTGTTGGTACTGGCGGTTTTCTTTGCCTTCAAAAAATGGTAGGCAGCGAGAGTCCCCTAGAATGGTTACCTTAGCCCCTTAGTAATTAAAAGAGTACATGCAGACCGAAGAACTCTCATATCAGGAAAAAATACGTGAGCACCAGCTAAAGATAAAGCAGGTGTTCAGAGAGATGAGCAAAGTGGTGGTAGGGCAGCAGTATATGGTTAACAGGCTGTTGATTGGTCTTTTTACCAATGGTCACATCTTGTTGGAAGGTGTGCCGGGTCTTGCCAAAACCTTAACCATTAACACGCTGGCCAAGGTGCTGCACCTGAATTTTCAGCGGATACAGTTCACCCCAGACTTATTGCCGTCAGATTTAATCGGCACCATGATCTATAACCAGAGTTCCTCGGCATTTGAGGTAAAGAAAGGCCCTATTTTCTCTAACCTGATCTTAGCGGATGAAGTGAACCGCTCCCCCGCCAAGGTGCAGTCGGCACTGCTGGAGGCCATGCAGGAGAAGCAGGTGACCATTGGTGAGAAAACCTACCGGCTAGATTTGCCTTTCCTGGTACTGGCCACCCAGAACCCGGTAGAGCAGGAGGGAACCTACCCCTTGCCTGAGGCGCAGGTAGACCGCTTCATGATGAAAGTGTACGTGGACTATCTTTCCAAAGCCGACGAGTTGGAGGTGATGCGCCGTATGTCTAACCTCTCGTACAGCAGCACGGTCAATACCATTCTTACCAAGCAAGACATCTTTGATATCCGGAACGAGATCAACCAGGTGCAGATTTCCGAGACCTTGGAGCGCTATATCATAGAACTGGTTTTCGCCACACGCCGTCCCGGCGACTATGATCTGCCAGACTTCGCGCAGTACCTGCAGTACGGGGTTTCACCTAGGGCCAGCATCGCGCTGAATCTCGGTGCCAAAGCCGTGGCCTTCTTTGATGAAAGAGACTATGTGTTACCCGAAGACATCAAGGAGATTGCCTCAGATGTATTAAGTCACCGCGTCATCCTCAACTATGAGGCCGAGGCAGACAACGTACAGACCAAAGACTTTGTAGAGGCCATCCTTCGCAAAGTGCCCATCAGCTAACAACTCACTAAGACCTTAAAGAAAAAACAGAAGAGCGGCCTCTACGGCTGCTCTTCTGTTTTAAGGCTGTTTTGGCTAGGAGAGGGCAAAAATAAAGAAGCCCGCCATCACTGGCGGGCCCTTTGCGCACGGGAGACTAAGCCGTGCGCAAAGTGATTGTACCATCTTTACTTCTCACCCATAATGACGGCCAATCTTATCTTTGAGGTTTTGGTTAGTAGTCAGTGTTCTGCGGATCCCAGTTGGTCCAGCCGGTGGTCCAATCAGTGGTTCCCATGGCGCCCACGAAGGTGGTGCTTTCAAAACCGGTGATACCCGCGAAAGAAGCACCGCTTAACACCATTGAGCCAGCCTGTGGCAGATAAGGCGCAGCAGTAGCCAATCCAAGCTCTGACATTGATTTGATGCTATTACTGTTGGCAGAGGCAGTGAACCAGTTGGCTGCGTTAAACTCTGAAGTAGAGGAAGAGGCTTTGTTGATGGCGGTGGAAGCGCCAGCGCCAGCTACTACGGTGTTCATGATTTTAATGCCTCCATTCTGGGCGTAACCTTCTACCACTGATCCGTCTAAGGTGATGCCTTTGTTGAAGCCACTGATTACAGAGTTGCGGATAGAAAGGCTGGTTCCTTTTTTCAAGTGCGCACCCTGCCCGAACTGAGCGCCGTTTGGCAAGTTGCTGCCAGGTCCAATGATGGTCACGTTAGAGAAAGTAGCGGTGGTAAGAGGAGTTTGAGTAGAGCCGTTACCGTCGTTGTCAGACTCAAAACCATTAGAAGCCCCGCCAGTAGCTACGTCCCACATGTTAGGGTCGCTGATGCCCAAGGCGTACTGCACTCTTCCGCTGTAACCGAAGTCGGTGTCAAACATATCGTCAGTGGTTCTGTAGGCTACCAAGTGGGTCGCGTTTACAGTACCGCCAAACCACTCAAATGCATCGTCACCGCCGAAGGAAACCTGCACGTGGTCAATCTTAGTGCCTGAACCTACTGAGCCCATGGTAAGGCCGTTCAACTCTTTGTTTGGCTGTAATGGATACCCGGCAAACTCAATGCGCACGTAGCTGAAAACTCCAGAGTTGTCGGCATCATTGTTGCCGCCGTAGTAAGCCACCGGGCCACCTTCTACCACAGGGTCAGAAGTTTGGTTGTGTTTGGCTCTTCCTAAGATCACCACGCCACCCCAGTCACCAGGAGCACGGCTGCCCTTCGGTTGGTTAGAGGTAAATACGATTGGTTTTTCGGCAGTACCCTGCGCCATGATTTTGGCGCCTCTTTGGATTAAAAGCGTGCCTTGGGTGGCTTTCTCGCCTTTGATGATGGTGCCTGGCTCTATGGTTAAAGTAGCGTTGTTGTCTACATATACAAAGCCTTTCAAGGTGTACACGGTATCAGCATCCAACGTTCTGTTGGCAGTGATGGTACCTTGCAGGTTTGCGTTGCCTTTTACAGTTGGAGTAGGAGTGTCGTCGTCCTCGCTGTCAGAACAGGAGGTGAAGCCTAATGCCAAACCTGCCAAAAGCATTAATGATAATTTACCTAAGTCTTTCATACTCGTTTTTAAGAAATGGTTTAGTTAAAATGATGGATAGGTATGTCAAGTGTTAGAAACTGTACCCAAGGGTAAGGGTGCTGTACATGCCTCTGTTGAAGAGATAGATAGGGAGGTCTCCTGACCCGATTTCCCCATTCTGGTTAGAATCTTCTTTGAAGCGGAATTTCTGGTTGAACAGGTCAGAGATACCGGCTTTCACCTGCATTCTGTTCTTGAAGTTTTTGGTGAAGGTCACGTCTACCACGTGGCGGGGCAGTTCATAGATGGTAGGGTTCAGGTCGTCGCCCACACGGTAGATTCTGGTACCCAGTACATTGTACATGATGGAGTATTGCCAGCCGGTCTCTTCATCCTGGAAGTACAAACCGGTGTTCACGATGTAAGGCGATTGGCCCATCATAGGTCTGTCCTTAACTCCGGCAGCGGCTTCGTCTCCAAGGTTTACGCGGCTGTGGATGAGGGAGGCATTCAGAACTAAAGAATGATTCTGGATGAACTTGCTGCCAGAGAACTCCTTGAAAGACTTGCGGGCTTCCGCCTCAATGCCGATGCTGTTGGCGTAATCTCCGTTCACAAAGGTATAGTTAGTACCAGTACCCGCCTCCAGTTTAGTTTCAATCGGGTTTATGAAGCGTTTGTAGAAAACTCCTAAAGAAAGAAGCTCGGTGGCTGATGGGTAGAACTCGTACCGCATGTCCACGTTGTGGATGGTGGCGGTCTTCAGTTCATTGTTACCACGTACCGAGGCGTTCTCGTTGAAGTCATAGAAGCTGAAACGAGCCTGCTCTCTAAACTCTGGACGGTTCACGGTCATTCCGTAGGCCACACGCAGCAAGGAGCGTAAGCTGAAGTTGTAGGCCACGTTCACTGAAGGCAGGATGTAGAGTTTCTTCTCGTCTACCTCGTAAGTGCCCGATTGGTCAGCAGTGGTTACCTGGCGCCAGTTGTATTCGGCCCGAACACCTCCGTAGAAGTTAATTTTATCAAAGAATTTCTTAGCGATACCGGCGTACGCAGCGCCTAAGGTGTTGGAAGCATCATAGCGGTCGGCAATGGTGGTTCCTTCGTCAAAGATCAATCCGTTAGGGAACGAAATGTTGGCTGGGGCGAAGATCTGGTCTAAAGGCTGGTTCAGGATGTTCTCATCGGTTCTGCCACCGCCAATCCCGGCGTTCCGCTTGTAGTTAAGGGTGCGGGCGTTGAAATCACGGTCTTTCCGCTCGGCGTAAAACCCGATGTTCAGTTTAGGGGCATTCTCCACGTCGGCTGAGTCTGCGGCGTTGAACAGGTGTTGCCACTGACCTTCGGCGATGTAGGCGCTCTCGTTCAGGTCAGAGAAGAAGCGGGCGGCATCATACGGGGTAGACAAGGTGGAAACCTGTACCCGGAAAGGTCCTTCTGATCCGGCATCGCGCTGGGTGCGCACTCTGCGCAAGTCTGGCTCCTGACGGTTGATGAAGTTGTAGCCCGCTGACCAAGTGAAGGTGTTCTTTTGGTCTGGGGTAGAGTGCGTACCTTGTAACTGACCGGTATAAATGCTGCGGCTTTCGTAGCGCAAAGCGTAGTTCTGCTCTTCTTTCACGCCTCCGGTCTCGTAGTTGAAGCCTTGGCGCACCGTGGTCTGCGTAATTCCGATCTGGTTGAACAGGTTCCGGAATTCAATCTTGTTGTTTTCGTTCAGGCGGAGGGAGAAGTTCTGCAGCAAACCAACCCGTACCGTATTACCCGAAAGTTGGTCTGTGTAGCTCCAGTTAGTGTCTACCTCGCCATTGGCCTGCTGCTGCTGGTAATCGTTCCGGATGGTGTTTTGGCGCAGACGGGCGTTGCTGTAGGTTAAGGCGGTAATGCTGGATACCCGGTTTCCGGCTACGTCAAAGACGCGGTTCAAGCCAAAGTTCATTCTCAGGTCTGGTGAAGCAGTGGCTTTCACTGGTTTCCAGGTGTTAGGCAAATCCAGGTTCTGGCCGTATTGGGCTCTTTCGGCATAGCTCATGTTCTGGAACTGCGCCGTAGACGGAAAGTTGCTCGGTAGTTGTCTGGTTCCGTTGTCAAATCCCAGGAAGTCAGTTTTGCTGCCTTTGTAGGAATAGTAGTTGTTGTTGAAGGTAGTACCCGTGCGGTAGCCAGTGCCGATGCTGAAGGTGGCACTGTTCTCGGTCACGGCGTTTCTGGTGGTTACTTTGATTGCCCCGCCAGCAAAATCACCAGGTAATTCGGGGGCCGGTGACTTATAGATCAAAATCCGATCTATGACGCTGGTGGGAAGTACATCAAAGGAGAAGGCGCGAACATCCACTTCCGAAGAGGGCGTAAGCACATTGTTCAGCATTACGGAGTTGTAGCGCTCGCTCAAGCCTCGCACAATAATGAAGCGGTTGTCCTGAATGGTAACACCCGGAATTCTACGTACTGCTTCGGCGGCATCGCGGTCCTGGGCTTTCACAATCTGCTCATTCGACATCCCGCTCACCACAATATTGCTTTGCTTGATGTCTTTGATGAGAGAGATGTCGTTGTTCACCTGACGCTCGGCTACTACCGTAACCTCTCCCAAGCTGTGTGAATCGTCTTCCAGGGAAGGACTTAAGGTTGTAGTCTTACCCTCTTCAATTTTGATTCCGTCAAATGTGAGGGGCTTGTAAGAAACGTAGGTAATGGTGATTTTATAAGTGCCTGGTGCTAATTTGAGGGAGTAGTTTCCGTCTATGTCTGTTGCTGCCACATTGGCGGTGGTGGCAGAAACAGTGGCGCCAATGATAGCCTCCCCAGTTTTCTTGTCTTTAACTTTTCCGGAGAGCGTGCCTGTCTGCGCGAAACCCGCCAAGGCAGTGCAAAGAAGAGAGAGGGTGAGTAAAAACGATTTCATGTAAGTAGTATTAGTCTCGCTGCAAAAGTAGAGCGACCACTTTACCCCATGATTAACCGGTTATTACCCTATTGTTAAGTTGAGAAGCCAAATATTAAGCAGATGTTATGAAGAATTCCTGCTGGGTTAGAAAACGTGACTAGCTGCCTGTAACGGTGTTTCTAGGCTGTTTTCTGTAAGCGGTCTTCAAGCAGAACATCTGGCTAGCAGTTGAGGTATGACTTGTGTTTATGATAGAAGAGGGTGTTGGAAAGGAGGATCTTTTTGGGTGTTATCACCAAAAGCAATTACATGATTTGTAAACGTTTCGCTGAGGCTTTCGCCTCACTGAAGTTGCAAACTTCAGGTCATGGGAGGTCCAAGTTGAAAACTTGAACCATGAATAAGAAGAAACTGCAAACTACTTGGCCATGCAACTTCAAGTTTGAAGACCCATTTCCAGTCTTTCGGGTGAGCGCCTTTGTTTTAGACCTGGTGCCGCAGGCAGGCCTACCGGCCAAGGCTAAAACAGAAGCGCGAGGCCGGAAGACGAGGCCTCGCGGCCTTGAGCGCACCAAAGCCAAAATGAAACAAGAAAGCTCATGTAAACAGACTTCTAGAAACTACCCCAGCACCAATTAACTCCATCCCCTAAAACCCAAAGAACATTCCCATTTACCACCTCCTCCTACACTTTCCCCAAATAATCCTTCCTTTCTCCCGACTTTCCCCAAAGTAACCCCAAAACAAACCACCCCCTTCGGGAATAATGACGGAAATCATCCATCAGCATTCATTTGTGTTGTACCTTTGCGGAAAACAAGGAAGAAGTGCTGCTGAAAGAGGTTATCTGCCTGATGCAAAAGGATTTTGTGCTGGAATGGCGGCAGAAGTATGCGTTTAACGGCATGCTCCTGTACGTGGGCAGCACGGTGTTCATCTGCTATCTCAGTTTCAGCTTGCGCTTCGGTGGACTGGAAGTGCCGGTCTGGAACGCGCTGTATTGGATCATTCTGCTCTTCACGGCGGTGAATGCTATCGCGAAGGGATTTGCCCAGGAAAGCCGTGGCCGGTTACTCTATTATTATAGTGTGGTGAGTCCGCAGGGCGTGATTCTGGCCAAGATGATTTACAACGCGGCACTCATGTTGGTGCTGTCGCTGCTGTGTTTCGGGTTCTATTCTATTGTGATTGGGAATCCGGTGCAGGACGTGGGGATGTTCCTGGTGACGATTGTCTTAGGAGCGATTGGGTTTGCCTCGTCGCTGACCATGATCTCGGGCATTGCGGCCAAAGCGGCGAACACGGGAACGTTGATGGCGGTGCTGAGCTTTCCGGTGATGGTGCCCATGCTGCTCATGCTCATGAAGATGTCCAAGAACGCCATTGACGGACTGGACCCTTCGGTGAGTTTGGACGAGGCGCTGACCCTGCTGGCGATTAATATGATTGTGGTGACAGTGTCTTATATTCTGTTCCCGTACTTGTGGCGCAGTTAAGGCGTTGAAATAGAAAACTAAGTTAAAAACGAATGAAGCTTACTTGGTGGAAATGGCTGACGATTGCCCTGCTGCTGTACACAGTGGTAGGAGGCATGCTGAGCGAGGTGCCCCGTCTGGCTATTCTGAATGAAACCATCCGGAACCTGTACTTCCACGTGCCCATGTGGTTCGGGATGATCCTGATCTTGCTCGTTTCCGTGGTGTATTCCATAAAATACCTCAGAAACCCGCTTACCAGAAATGATATCATCGCCTATGAATCAGCGAAGGTGGGAATTCTGTTTGGCGTGCTGGGCATTGTGACCGGCATGGAGTGGGCACGTTTCACGTGGGGCGAATTCTGGAGTAATGACCCGAAACAGAACGCTTCGGCCATCGGGCTCCTGATCTATTTCGCTTATCTTATTCTGCGGGGTTCGTTCCAGGACCATCAGCAGCGCGCGCGCATTAGTGCCGTGTACAACATCTTCGCGTTTGCGGCGCTTATCCCGCTTTTGTTTATCCTGCCGCGCCTCACAGATTCTCTGCACCCAGGCAACGGCGGAAATCCTGGTTTCAACTCCTATGATTTAGACAGCCGTCTGCGCGCCGTTTTTTACCCGGCCGTCATTGGTTGGACGCTCTTAGGAATTTGGGTGGTGCACCTTCGCACTCGTTTAGAAGTTTTAAAGCAACGATTCTATGAAAATGCATAAATGGCTCCTGGTGCTGCTCCTGACGTGGGCGGCTGGCTTCTCGGTTCCGGCTTCGGCTCAAAACGCTACGGAGGAAGGCTCTACCATTGAATACACCTCAGCTGACAAAGCTGCTTCAAGTCCGGAGATGGCCGATGTCATGCGCCGTGACGGCAAGATCTATATTGTGGTGGCGGTGTTGGTGAGCTTGTTGCTGGGCGTCTTGTTTTACCTCATCAGCCTGGATAGAAAGATTGGTAAGTTAGAGCGCGAGCTTCGGCAATAAAACCTGTTTCTGGCCTGTTTTAGAAGAAATAGGCTAGAAAAGAGAAGTGAATTAGCCTTGCAGAAAAGCGCCGCAAGCGGATTTAATTTGAAATAAGTGGTGTTACAAAGGCGGGCAAGCTCGCCTAAGTCTGAATAACCTATGAAAAGAATACACATCATCGGGATTTTAGTGATTGCGGTGGCCATCATGATCATCATGTCAACGGCCTCAGACGCCAGTGTTTACGTGCCGTTTTCTGAAGCGCAAGCTCGCGCCAAAGAAGGAGATGATACCAAAGTACACGTGGTGGGCCGCCTGAAGAAAGATGCCAAAGGCCACATTGTAGGCATGAAGTATGACCCCACGCTGGACCCTAACTACTTCTCCTTCGTGCTGGTTGATACTAACCGCGTAGAGCAGCAAGTGGTATACTACAGCCCCAAACCACAGGATTTTGACCGCTCTGAGCAGGTGGTGATTACCGGTAACATGAAAGAGAATGTCTTTGTGGCCGATAAGATTTTGCTCAAATGCCCTTCTAAATACACCGAGAACGAGGTAAAGGTAGAAACGGCAAGCTTATAATTAGTTCTGAGTCTTGTGTTCTGAGTCTTGAGTTGAATGATTCAAGGCTAAACCAATTCTCGCTTAGTTATTATTATGTATAAGAGTTTTAGTAGTGGGCTTTGGGTATTTGACTCAAGACTCAGCACTTAAGACTCATAACTATTTGAAATGGTTAATACTTTAATTGGTGATTTAGGTCATTACAGTGTCATCCTCGCTTTTGTAACGGCGCTGGTTTCGGCCATTGCATTTGCGTTTGCCTCCAACGCTAAAGAGCTTACCCCTGAGCAGAAGGACTGGAAGAAACTGGCAAGAGGTGCTTTCTTCGTGCACGTAGCTGCCGTTTTCGGGATCATCTTCTGTCTTTTCAATATTATTTACGCGCATCGCTATGAGTACCACTATGCGTGGAGTCACTCGTCCAATCACCTGCCGGTGCATTACATGATTTCCTGCTTCTGGGAAGGCCAAGAAGGTTCTTTCCTGCTTTGGATTTTCTGGCATGCGCTATTAGGTCTTGTGCTGATCAAATTTGCCGGTAAAAAGTGGGAAAGCCCGGTGATGGCGGTTTTCTCCTTTGTGCAGCTGTTCCTGACGTCTATGATCTTAGGCGTGGTGATCGGTGACTTGAAAATTGGTTCTTCGCCTTTCATCCTGATGCGTGACTTCATGACCGATGCACCGGTGTTCCAGATGGACCCGAACTTCGTGCCGAAAGATGGTACCGGTCTGAACCCGCTGTTGCAGAACTACTGGATGGTAATTCACCCGCCGGTCTTATTCTTGGGCTTTGCTGCTACTCTGGTGCCGTTTGCCTTCGCGATTGCCGGTCTCTGGAAAAGCGAATTCTCTTCCTGGACGAAGCCAGCCTTGCCTTGGGGCTTGTTCGCTGCCGTAGTGTTAGGCGTAGGTATTATGATGGGGGCTTACTGGGCCTATGAAACCCTGAACTTTGGCGGTTATTGGAACTGGGACCCTGTTGAAAATGCCGTGTACATTCCGTGGTTAGTCTTGGTAGGAGCCATTCATACCTTGTTGGCGTATCGCAAAAGCAGAACTGCCCTGCGTGCCACGTTCATCCTGTTTATTACTTCGTTCCTTTTAGTGCTCTATGCGACTTTCTTAACGCGTAGCGGTATCTTAGGGAATGCATCTGTACACTCCTTTACTGACTTAGGTTTATCAGGGCAGTTGTTTACCTATCTGGCGGCCTTTGTGGTGTTGGCCATTGGTTTGCTGGTGTACCGCTGGAAAAACATTCCGGCTACGGCCAAAGAGATTGCCACATACTCTGGTGAGTTCTGGGTGTTCATTGGTGCAGCTGTGTTGTGCTTAGGTGCTTTCCAGGTGCTAGTGACCACGTCTATTCCGGTGTACAATGCGTTTATGGGCTTCATTGGCGTGAAAACCAATGTGGCCCTTCCAGCCGATCAGATTGCCCACTATACCAAGTTCCAAATGTGGATGGGCATTTCCATTGCCATGCTTTCCGGGACTGGTCAGTTGTTGTGGTGGCGGAAACAAAAAGACGGCACCAAGCTGTCAGAAGTGTTCATGTTGCCACTCATCTTTACCGCTCTGTTTACCGCCCTTATTCTGTTGGTAAGCAAAATGGGCTACATTGACCGCATAGACAACCCAGTGTACATCCTGTTGCTGCTGACGTCTTTGTATGCGGTGTTCAGTAACATGGCTATTCTGTTAGGTGTGCTTCGGAAGAACGTTTCCATTGCCGGTGGTGCCGTGGCTCACATTGGTGTGGCCTTGATGCTGATTGGGGTGCTGTTCTCCTCTGGGTATTCTAACATCATCTCCAAGAACATGTCTGGTATGGTGTACGCCCGCGAGTTTGGAGATGACATTAACCGTGATAACGTGCTGTTGTGGCGCAATGCTGGTACCGATATGGGGCCTTATAAGGTGACGTACAGAGGCCAGTACTTAGAGGTGAGAGGTTTGCCAGATTATGTGAACAAACAGCGTCTGTTCCGTATTGAGGATGAGTATAAAGCCATTGCCCGCGGACCATTAAAAGACGGTGACAAGGTGATCTACAACGCCGGTGATACAGTAGAGATCTCTCCGGAGAACACCTATTATGAGGTGAGCTTCAAGAACCGCGAGTCTGGCGAAGAATTTACCTTGTACCCACGAGCACAAGTGAATCCGCAGATGGGCTTGCTGGCCTCTCCGGATATCAAGATGTTTGGTACCAAAGACCTTTACACGCACGTTTCCACCATCCCTGACCCGAACGAGGAGAAGGAGTGGGGCGAGTTGAAAGAATACCAAGTGAAGATTGGCGATACCCTGTACCTCAACGACTACGTGGCAGTGCTACACGGGATTGAACCCGCCAAAGACACCTTGCTCCTGAACCTGAAACCAGGCGACGTAGCCGTACAAGCCGATATGCAAGTGCTGGGCGAGCGTCAAACGTACCACGCGCACCCAATCTACGCCATTAGAGACCGGATGGTAGGCCGCGTGCCGGAAGAGATTGAAGACTTGGGCCTCCGGATTATGCTTATGAACATTGATCCAGATAAAGGCGAGTTCACTATCGGGATCAATACCACGCAGAAGGATTACATCATCCTGAAAGCCATGGAGAAACCTTTTATCAGCATTCTTTGGATTGGTACCTTGGTGATGAGCCTCGGATTTGTGATGGCTATTGTACGTCACTACAAAGACGGGAAAGGCGGTAACGCCTCGGCTCCTAAAGGCCCTGCTGGCAAGGTGAGCGTAAAACGCGAGAAACAGCTGGCATAGTCGTTTATAAACTTAGAAAACCGCTTGTCTAACAAAAAGGCAAGCGGTTTTTTTGTGCCTTTGCTTTAGGGCTGTTTTCAAGAAAAGAAGCTAAAAAGAGAGTGCCAAGCTACTCCTTGTTTAAAAGCCGAAGCATTTTGATAGAAAGCCGGTAACTTAGACCGCACCTAAGCACAATAGAAAATGAAGGTAGGAATCATTGGCGCCGGCAACGTGGCCACCCATTTAGTGAAGGGTTTTACAAAAGCAGGCGTAAATGTATCGGTTATTTACAGCAGAACCATTGCCTCGGCGCAGATCCTTGCCCCATACGCACCGGGTGTCACCGTAACCGATGCTACAGATTTCAGGCAGTTGCCTGTTTGTGAGGTATACCTGATCGCGGTTCCTGACCAAGCGCTTTCCTCCTTGGTGCCAAATATTGTTTTTCCGGATGGGTCTGTTGTTGCCCATACTTCGGGGACTCAACCTTTAGCGTCTCTGGCCTCCTTGTCTGGTGTGGAGACCGGGGTATTTTACCCTTTGCAAACTTTCAGTAAAGAAAAAGAGGTAACCTGGCGCACAATACCCATCTGCGTAGAAGCCTCGTCTCTGGGCGCTGAACAGGTGCTGCAAAAGCTGGGGCAAACATTAAGTGAGCAGGTGATTTTAATGGACGGGGAGACAAGGCGCAAACTACATCTGGCAGCGGTGTTTGCCTGTAATTTTACCAACCATTTATGGGGGATAGCCCAGGAACTGCTCCAGAAAGCGGACCTGCCTATTCATTTACTGAAGCCTCTAGTGCAGGAAACCGTTCAGAAAGCGTTTCAATTCCCGCCATTTACCGTGCAGACGGGCCCCGCCGTCCGCAGAGATTCTTCAACCCTGCAAGCGCATCTACAATTGCTGCAAAACCAGCCGCAGTACCAGAAGCTTTACCAGGTGCTTACAGAAAGCATTCAAACCATTGCCCAAAAGCAGCCCTTTTCTGAGAAACAGGCGTAAAACGATTGGTGTCTTAGAAGGAACCGGGTTAACCGGACTGGGTTTTGATAAGGGCCGTTGTATGCCTACCTTTGCACCTTTAATAATCCATAGGAATGAAAGTCGTTAATATCACATATAAGTTCGAGGATGGAAAGCCTGACGAAACCCACCTGGGTGCCGAAGGAGAGTCTGTTCTGGACGTTGCCTTGAATAATGGAATTCAGCTACAGCACAATTGCGGCGGCGTTTGCGGTTGCAGTACTTGCCATGTGTATGTAGAAACCGGCATGGATGACCTGCCTGAGATCACAGACAAAGAAGAAGATTACATTGACCGGGCCGTAAACCCGCGCATTAACTCCCGCTTGGCGTGCCAGTGCGTGGTCCAAGGTGGTCAGGATTTGGTTATTACCATTCCTAAGCAAGATTTCCTGGGGCATTAATTTTTAATGTTGTTAGTTATTCGTTTTCAGAAGTAGAGAGAGCCGTAACTGGTGATTGGGCCATGTCCCAACTGCTGCTCCGCTGCCAGATCACAAACACAACAACTAACAGCAAGTACTAAAAACTAGCATTTAACGATATGAGCAATCTATACGAGCCACCTATGAAGTGGAGCGACCATGAAGACATAGCCATGGCGCTGTATGAGAAATTTGGCGATGACTTTTCCGAAAACAAGATCTACCGCATCCGGTTCACGGATCTGTTAGAGTGGGTGTTAAGCCTGCCAAATTTTGAAGGCACCCGTGAGCAGGCCACCGAAGGCCACCTGGAGCAGATCCAAGCCAAATGGGTGTACGAGTGGCGCGATAACCAATAATCTTTCAAACGCTTTTGACCTGTTTTAAATAAAACAGGTCAAAAGCGTTCTTCTGTGTTCTTCCTCCTGATGTCCTAAGCATGCAAGCTCTTCCTGATTTCAAGAATATCACTACGTTCATCTTTGACGTGGATGGCGTTTTGACAGACGGCACCCTGCTGTGCTTCTCTACCGGAGAGCAGGCGCGGGCCTTCAACATCAAAGATGGATATGCCATCCGCCATGCCCTGAAGAAAGGATACCGCGTGGCCATTATCTCGGGGCGCAACGAGCCCGGGGTACGCAAACGCCTGGAGTCGCTGGATGTGAAAGACATTTACCTGGGTTCAGAAAACAAGTTGGACACCTTCCAGAACTATGTCTACTATTATGGCATTGACCCGGAAACCGTGGTGTTCATGGGTGATGACATGCCTGATTTGGAAGTGATGCAGCACTGCGGTATTTCGGCCTGCCCCGCCGATGCCGCAATTGACATCTGTGATATCTCACAGTACGTGGCCACCGCCGAGGGAGGGAAAGGAGCCGTGCGCGAGCTCATTGAAATGGTCATGAAATTGCAGAAGCGTTGGTAAGCCAAAGAAGCCTGTTTTTCCTGCTTTTCAATTTTTTATAAATAAAGTTTGGTTTTTGTATAATAATCATATATTTACAGAATCATTCATTATTTCAATTTTTAAATTTTTATGAAAACAGGAACTGTTAAATTCTTCAACGAATCCAAAGGCTACGGCTTTATCACAGAAGAAGCCACCAATGAGGATTTCTTTGTACACATTACAGGCCTCAATGGTATCCAGATCCAACAGCACGACAAAGTAGAGTTCGACACCAAAGAAGGTAAAAAAGGCATCAACGCGGTTAACGTGAAGAAGATCTAACACTTCTACGCATCATACTCATTTTGCATTCTCATCAAAAAAAGCCCCTGTAACAGGGGCTTTTTTCATAGGTGGATTTTATACCGTAACTTCCGTTTTTCCTTTCAACACCTGTGAAACAGTTCCTGGCCCTTATCCGGTTTCCTAATCTGATTATTATGCTGCTGGCGCAGTTGATGGTCAGGAAGTTTCTGGTTTTTCCGGAGCGCTCCTTTCTGGAGGCGCTGTCCTGGCCTTTTGCCATTCTGGTAATCTCCACCCTTTGTATAGCGGCCGCCGGGTACATCATCAATGATTACTATGACGTCAAAATTGACCGCATCAACAAGCCCGAACGGGTAGTGGTAGGCAGGTTCCTGACTCGGCGCAAAGCCATGATGATTCACCTGTACTTATCGGCGTCTGGGGTGTTGTTGGGTATGTTGCTGGGCTGGCGGATTGGGTTGGTTTTGCTAGGGGTGGCGCTGCTGTTGTGGGGGTATTCGGCTCAGTTTAAGAAGCGTCCGTTCGTGGGTAATCTGACCATTGCGCTATTATCGGCGGTGATGGTGTTGGTGGTGCCGCTGCAAGCCGGGCAGCCGTCTTTGGCGGCCTGGGCCTATGGGGTGTTTGCCTTTCTTATCTCTTTAGTGCGCGAAATCATCAAAGATATGGAAGACGTGCAGGGAGATGCCTCCTTCAGGTGTCGTACCTTGCCCATTGTGTTGGGGCTTCCCCAAACCAAATGGATCCTGTACTTGCTGGTGGGTTTGTTCCTGGTTTATACGGGCTTCATAATGTTGCAGCGCCTGCATGAGCCGGTTTTTCTGGCGTACCTTTTTATTGGGGTAATATTGCCCACGTTGGTACTGGTAAGGCAGATCATCTTCGCCGACCGTAAGAAAGAATACACCCAGTTAAGCTGGTTATGCAAAGCGATCATGCTAGTCGGTATCTGCTCCATGATGGTGCTGCGATAAGGTGGCATGGACAATTGAAATGAAATCCTGCGGCTTGCGTTATTATCCTGATTAGGGAAAACAGCCCTGAAACAAAGTGAATCTGTGTACCTTTAGATATGAGGCCTTTCAATGTATTTAGGTGGGTGATGGTGGTTGGGGGGCTGTTGTGGGGTTTAACTGCCACAGCTCAAACAAGCCAATTGCCCTTGGGCGGATGGCAGGTGCATGTGCCTAACCATCGGGCCAAAGCCGTTGCCGAAACTCCGTCCTCCGTTTATTGCGCCACCGAAGACGGCTTCTTCCGGTACATCAAAGAAGACAATACCCTTCAGAAACTCTCCCGCACCGATGGGTTCAGTGATGTAAACTTAGCCTCGCTCGCCTACGATTCCGTTACCGCTACCTTGGTGGTGGCTTACGAAAACACCAACCTGGACCTGCTGATGAACGGGAAGGTGCACAACCTGACCGAGCTATTACGGAAGCCCATGACCGGGGCAAAGAGCATCTACCATCTGTACACCCACAACAAGAAAGCCTATGTGTCAACCTCCTTCGGATTGGTGGTGGTAGACTTGGTGAAACTAGAGATCAAAGACACATATAGCAACCTGGGAGCGCAAGGAGAAGCTGTGCAGGTGTATGCCTCTACGGTGCTGAACGACAGCCTGTATATTACCTCTTCTGGCGGAGTCATGGCCGCAAACCTGAACAACCCCAATCTCCTTGATTTTAAAAGCTGGCGCCGGTTCAATGCTCCAGAAGGACTTCCCGCAGGAATCACCCCGGACGCCGTCAAAACCATCTCCGCTTACCAAGGTGGCGTGTATGTGGGGGTTAATGGAGAGGGCGTATACCGGTTTAATGGTGTTTCCTGGACGAAAGCTCCTTTCTCCACGCAAGACAACCAGTTCAGGGCAATGGAGACAAACGGGAGGAGACTGGAGATCACAGGTGCGCAGGAAGTACTGGAACTGACCCAAACCAATCAGGCTTCTCGGCTTATCCAGCCTTTGTTCCAGGATCTTCGCATGGCAATTCCGGCCAGAAGTGGCGGGCTGTGGGTAGCCAGCTATGAGAAAGGACTGGTGCAGGTTACCAATGCCGGGGCCATTGCCTTAGTACCTAACGGTCCGGCGTTTGTGGATGTATTTGGCGTGTATGCAGAAAAAGGCCTGTTTACCGTGTTAGGCGGAGGATTTAGCCAAGGATACCTGCAACGGGGATCGGGCGCGGGGTTCTACCAGTTCCAGAACGGGCAATGGTTTAATTACAATCATACCAGCGGTGGTCAGTTTCCGGCGCACGTCCGTGATCTGGTGATGGCGCGCCGAAACCCGGTAAACGGGAAGTTGTACATTGCCAGCTATGGGGCTGGGTTGCTGGAGTGGGATGGCCCAGATAACGTAAAGCTGTACAACAACACCAATAGTCCTCTACTAAGCGCTATTGACGCCAACGACCGCAATTTTATAAGGGTGCCTGGTCTTGCCATTGATGCCGCCGGCAGCGTGTGGGTAACCAACAGAAACCAGCTGGCCAATTCTCCTGGATTGTTTGAGTTAAAGCCTGACGGTACCTGGAAAGCGCATCCTTTCCCAGGTTTTGGCTTGGGCAGTGGCCTGCACAAGGTGGTAGTAGACGAAAGTGGCTATAAATGGATTACCATCAGTACCAATGGCAATGACGCCGGCCTGATTGTGTACGATGACCTCACGGGAGACTACGCCTATATTGGAGGAGATGGCCAGGGGGGCTTGCCCGGGAAACAGGTTTTCACGTTGGCAGTAGACTTGCAGGGAGAGGTTTGGGCCGGCACCAACAACGGGGTGGCCGTGCTCAGCAGTACTCCAGATATCTTTACCTCCACCTATGCCGGGGCTTATCTGCCCATCTATGAACGACGGCCTCTGTTGCAAGGGCAGGTGATCAGAAGCATAGCGGTAGACGGAGGAAATCGCAAATGGATTGGCACGGATACCGGGCTCTGGCTTTTCAATGAAACCGGTGAGGAGATGATCCACAACTTCACCACCAAGAACAGCCCTTTACCCTCAGATAAAATTATTGACATCTCCGTTGACCCTTCCACCGGCGAAGTGCTCATCGGGACCGAAGGTGGCGTGGCCGTTTTCAGGGGGAGCGCTACCCGCACCGAAACCCTTAGCAAGAACTGCCTGCAAGTGTTTCCTAATCCTGTGCGCCCCGGGTTTACTGGAAACATTGGTATCTCTGGGGTTCCGGATAACGGTTGGGTCAAGATTACGGATACGGCAGGTTTTCTGATTTTTGAAGGGAAAGCGGCCGGAGGCACTTTTGCCTGGCACGGCCGTGATTACAACGGACGTAAGGCCAAGCCAGGTGTGTACCTAGTCTTAGCTTCCTCGGCTGACGGGGCGCAGACGTGCATGACCAAGATAGCCATCCAATAAAGCGTAACGGCAGTTGCGGTCAGAGTACGCCGGTGTAGTGACGTGGTGAGTACTCTTACGTATGAGTAGTCTGATACAACATTCCTTCTATGCTGGTAAAAACCCGTGGCATTGTCCTGAATCATATCAAGTTCAAAGAATCTTCCATCATCGTACGCATTTACACCGAAGAACTGGGCCTGCAGAGTTATATCGTGAACAGTGTCCGGAAAAAGGGGAGTGCGTCCCGCATTGCTCTGTTTCAGCCATTCACCTTGCTGGACATGGTGGTGTACCCCTCAAGCAAAGGCGGGCTTACCCGCATCTCAGAGTACAAGTGCAGCCATCCTTTTGTGTCAGTGCCTTATGACATCCGGAAAAGCAGCATCCTGCTCTTCCTTTCGGAGATGGTTTCCAGAACCGTGCGGGAAGAAGAAGAGAACCGGCCTTTATTTATGTTCCTGCACAACGCCATTCTGTTGTTTGACCAAATGGAATCCGGCTTTGAGAATTTCCACCTGGCTTTCCTTATCCAGTTGGCAAATTACCTGGGCTTCGGGGTTCCCACTGCCGAGGAAGTGATCACCCAGGTAGCTTTTGAGATAGGTGGCTCATCGGGGTTGGGAAACAACCTCATGCAACTGCAGCAACTGGAGCCTTATCTAAAGGAGGTCATCGAAGACGCTGAGAAAGCCAAACTCCCTAACGGAAAAGTGAGAAGAGAGCTCCTGCAACTGCTGGTGCGCTATTTCCAGTTGCATGTAGACCAATTGGGCGAGATAAAGTCACTGTCTGTTCTGTCTGAAGTGTTAAGTGAATAGAAGCAGGTTCCACAGGAAACACAGGTGTTTAAGGACGGTTTTGGCAAAATAAGGCAAAAAGAAAGGGCCTCCTGTACAGGAGGCCCTTTCTTTTTACTAGTCACAACAATTAAAAGTTGATCAGGTGCACGTCAAACATGATAGGTGTATTAGGAGGAATGCTGCCTGATCCGGTGAGGCCGTACGCCAAACGGGAAGGAATCAGTAACATCGCTTTTTCCCCTTTTTGCATAAGGGTTACTCCTTCATCCCAGCCAGCAATCACTTTCTTTTGGCCAAGGACAAACTTAAACGTTTGAGCCCGATCATAAGAAGAATCGAATTTCTGACCTCCCTGCACAAACCTACCTACATAGTTAACTTCTACTTGTGTTCCAGCGGTGGGTCTGTCTCCGGTTCCGGCTTCTTTTTTGATGTAGTAAAGGCCAGAAGGAGTCTTGGTGAAATCAGTGATGTTATTTTGGGTAAGGTAAGCCGTAATGATCTCATCTTCCAATTTAGCCTGCGCTGCATGGTCAAAATTGGCATACGGGTCATACGGGTCATAATCTGCTTCACAGGAAAACGTGAAGACCAGGCAGACCGCCAGTAACCATTGCCACAAAACACTTTTTTTCACTAGCTGTTGCATACGTGTATGGATTATAATCCAGAAGCGCCTGGGCCTGCAGGGCCACCAGCAGGAGCGGCTGGAGCATCTTTAATGTCTACCAGTTCCACATCAAACCGCAGAACAGAGTTAGCTGGTAACTCAGCACCACGTGCCATAGAGCCATAACCTTGCGGAGAAGGAATCAACAGAGTGCCTTTGCTGCCTTTGTTGAATTGCTTGATGCCTTCTTCCCAACCTTTGATTACCTGGTTTTGACCCAGCGGGAATTCAATTGGGTTACCACCGTTAGATTTGTCTGAAGAGTCAAACTCTTTTCCGTTCAACAACGTGCCTTTGTATTTCACGCTTACCACTTTACCGTCAGTAGCGTTAGGACCGCTGCCTGGCTGAGTGATCACGTAGTACACGCCAGAAGCGGTTTTCTGCACTTGCAGGTTGTTTTTCTTCACGTAATCTTGGATGAGTTTGTCATCAATAGGAGCTTGCTTGGCGGCGCGGGCTTCCATCTCTTTCTGCTGACGCTCCATCATCTTAGGATAGTCGGCCATGGCTTCCTGCTCGGTCTGCAAGTTGATGGCTTTCACGAAGAAGGTAAGGAAGCTGCCTTTCTCGATGAACGGAGGAAGTGGGCTTCTGAAGGTTTTCGCGAAAAGAGTATCGGCGTTGATTCTGAACACGGCGCTATCGCCTTTGTCCAACATCAGGAACGCTTCTTCAATGCTTCCTTTGTTTGGAGACGCCACCATCTTGATCTGGATAGGCATGGCGTTGTCTTTGGTGCTGAACAGCAAAGAGTCTTTGGCGTTGCGGTACTCCATCTCAAAGCTCATTACTTTGTCAAGCTTGGCTTTATAGGCGGCAGAGTCAGTTTTAGCTTCTTTAATCTCATATTCACCCTCTTTGTTTTGAGAGTAGAGTTTATATTCCAACCCAGAAGGGGCTTTCACAAACTCATCCTTGCCTAGGTTTTTGCAAGAGTAAGAGAAAAGGGCTACTGCCATGGCAGGCAGCAGGTACAATGATTTTTTGGACATTTGTTTTAGGTTAATTAAGCGTCTTCTTTAAGGGTTTAGTTTACCAGTTGTTCCGCATACTGCGGTAATAGATTCACAAATTTTTCCACGGTTTCGTTCAGGGAAAGGTGGGAGATTCCGCCGGCAGCGTTTTTGTGGCCACCGCCGTTAAAGTGGGCCCGGGCAAACTCATTCACCGAGATGTCTCCTACAGAGCGGAAAGAGATTTTCACCGCCTCCTGGCGCTCAATGAACAGGGCCGCAAAGCGTACGCCTTCAATGGAAAGGGCGAAGTTCACCAACCCCTCGGTGTCACCGGTCTGCGAGTTGTAGTCTTTCAGTTCCTCGGCGGTCACCGCAATATACGCCGTGTTGAACTCCCGCTTTACCATCAGCTTGTCTTTCAAGACATACCCCAGGAACCGCAAACGAGACTCAGAGTAGCTGTCGTAAATGTTGCGGTGCACCTTGCAGATGTCAATGCCGTTGTGGAGCAGGTCTGCAATGATCATGTGCACGTTGCGGGTGGTGCTGGAGTGCCGGAAAGAACCCGTGTCGGTCATGATGCCGGCGTAGAGGCACTCGCCAATGGCCACGTCTACCAGAGCCTCATCGCCTAATTCCTTGATCACCTCATACACGATCTCGGCAGTAGCCGCGGCGTTGGTGTCTGAGAACATGATGTCGGCGAAGTTTTCGGGCTGGAGGTGGTGGTCTATCAAGACCTTGGTACCAGTGGCCTGCTGTATGTAGGTGCCCAGTTCATTGATGCGACTTAAGGCACTGAAGTCTAAGCAAAAGATGGCCTCAGCCTCTTTGATGATGGTCTGGGCCTGGGCATCGGTTTTAGGGCTGTACACTAAAACGTCTTCGTTGCCACTCATCCAGTTAAGGAATGAAGGGTAGTCTGACGGGGTGATTACCTGTACCTGGTGCCCTTTTTTCTTAAGGTAGCCGGCCAATCCTAGTGAAGACCCCAAAGCATCCGCATCCGGTTTATGGTGCGTGGTGATCATGATCTTCTTAGGAGACTCTAATAGCTCCTTTAGCGCGTTGATTTGCTGCATTGTATACTCACAGTCCGCTTTAAAAAATAGCGGATACAAGCTGCAAAATTCTAAAGAATTAAAGTACAAACCAAATAAAATCAATCAACTAGCCAACGGCCCAGTATTTTTGCCGTACAAAATGGGTTTTGGCCCAAAGTCTGTTAATTTTGCCGGGCAAATTCTATTTAAACCGATAACGAAAGAAGAAAATGGCTGGAAACGTAACGTTCACCATGATTAAACCAGATGCCGTACAGGATAACCACATTGGCGGCATCACTAAAATGATGGAAGAGGCTGGCTTTAGAGTAGTAGCCATGAAAAAGACTCGTCTTACTGAGGAGCGTGCCGGTCAGTTCTACGAAGTGCACAAGGAGCGTCCTTTCTACGGCGACCTGGTGAAATACATGAGCTCTGGACCAATCGTGGCCATGATTCTGGAGAAAGACAACGCTGTTCTTGATTTCCGTACCTTGATTGGCGCCACCAACCCAGCCCAGGCTGAAGAAGGAACCATTAGAAAGATCTATGCGAAGTCTGTAGAAGCCAACGCCGTGCACGGTTCTGACTCTGATGAGAATGCCCAGATTGAAGGTAACTTCTTCTTCACAGCTGACGAGCGTTTCTAAGCTCTTTTAGAAAAAGGATATTAAAAACGCCTGGCTGCAAAGCCAGGCGTTTTTTTGTTACCCTATTTTAGGTTCTGTTTCCGTGAAAGAGGCGATAAACCCACTTGTATGGTTAACTTCTATCCTAGCCTCTAAGGCTAATATTCTGCCTGACCGGGCTGGCCCCCAGAATGGTCAAACGCCATCATGAGGATGTAACTGGTCATGGCGCCAACCGCGGTACCCAAAATCACCACCGAACCCATCACCATTAAAAGCGGCAACCGGAAACCAAAGTAGTCTTGATTCTGCAGTACCCCGGCATATCCCGGATTGAGAAAGATGGCGTGGAAAAGAATAAAGCCCGCGTAGAGGCCGGCGCCTACCAGGCCCACCAGGAACCCAATGGCCAACCCAGGAAGGTAAGGAGGGTGCCTATGCAGGGCATCATAGTTTCGTTTGAGGGTGTTGATAGCCATGATCACAGCTATTAGGATGAAGGCATTGCTGGCAAAGCGAATAATTTCGCTGTTTTGTAAGCCAAGGAAATTAATTATAAGGTAATAGACGATCATCGCAACGGCCGAGAGGATACCATACCAAATGCCAATGCGTTGGGGTGAATTTGTTGCCATTGATTCCATTCTTATGTTGGAGTTTGCAAGTACCAGAGGTTCTGAACGGGCGCTTTTTCTTAGGAGCGAAAAAGGACGATGGGCTTTCATTTTTACGAAAAGATTTGCGTTTTGTCTACTAGACTTGAGGAAAGCAGTGGTCCTCCACGGAAATCTATCTAGTAACCACTACAAATGCTGCAATGTTTAGGGAAACGCATTTTTTGCCTCAGCACCTTTTCATTTCTGAAGAAACCACTCTATCTTATCCTAAAAATTAGAGAACCCTTTTTCAAGCTATTTTCATATAATCGGCCTGAAACCGGATTGACTGCATTTCATTTTTCCACCTGAACAAGGGGAGAGATGTTTGCCAAATTTTTGGCAGTAGTTTAGGGCCTCCTTTATAAAAAGTATATTAAAAATTAGATCAAATCACTTATCCGTTAACTATCCTGCTTTCCCGCTATGCGATTTCGTATTCTCCTTTTTTTATGTCTGTTGGTTTTTCGGCTCCAGAATGCCGGTGCGCAGGTGGTGCCGGTGACCATCTTTTATGACCTTAACAAAATTGTTACAACCAAGCATAAGGCCGCTTTCATACGCGTAGCCTCTTTAGACACCCTCTCCTTCAGGTTCAAAGGGAAAGTCACCGATTATTATGCCAACGGGCAAGCTTTTCAGCAATTCACCTATGGTGATGCTGGCAAAGAAGGGATTTACCAGTTGTTGCATCTCAACAAGAAGCTTGACAGGGATGGTTTTTTTAAAGAGAACCAACCAGTTGGAAAATGGAAGTTCTATTACCCAGACGGCAAGCCGCTGCAGACAGTGGAATTTCTGCCTAACCAAGACTACAAAGTGCTAGAGTTCTTCAACTTTCTGGGCCAGCAAATGATCAAAGACGGTACGGGTACCTGGGAAACCACCAGCAGAATCAGGGTGGGGTTAACCTTCTATGATTTGCTGCTGAACGGGCAGTGGAAAGATGGGGTAAAAACCGGGCAGTGGCAGTTTCTGAAGCCCGATGGGAAAAAAGTGCTGGTGAAAGAGTATGAGAACGGGGTTGTCAAGAAAAGGAAGTTGTATGACCTGCAAAGCGGTGGAGCGGTGGAAACCAAACTGCAACAGGAAGATGAACTCTGGCCTTTCCTGATATCCCTGGACGATATGGAGCAACTGCGTTTTGATCCGGCGGTGTTCGGGAGTAAAGAACGGGCCCTGCAGTACATCTTAAAGAAAGAGCATCTGTTACCCTTAGATTCTCTCAACTTAGCGGCAATCGCGAAGGTTGAAAAAGAACCCGAGTTTCCGGGTGGCCAAGAGGCTTTGATGCGGTTTATGGGTACTAAATTTAGAATATCCCCTGTTGATGCAAGAAGCAGAGTGTCTGGAACCGTGGTGGTTACATTTGTAGTGGGAGTAGATGGGGTATTATCTGATTTCAAAGTGGTGAAACCACTGTCTAAGGGGCTTGATGCGGAAGCGCTAAGGGTCCTTAAATTAATGCCCAAGTGGAAACCTGCCACCAGTAACGGGGAACCAGTGCCTTATACCTGCACAGTGCCTTACGTAATTAGTTTTGGAAACAGGTAGCCGATTAGCTGCAGTAAAAATGAAAGTTATTCATATGTTACCCAAATCATTTGCCACCTCTTTGTTGGCTTTATTCTTCCTTCCCCTGCTTGGCGTAGCGCAACAAGTTCCAATCCCTGATTACAGAGAAGAAATAGCCAGGCACCGCGCCCATGAAGACAGCGTGTTCAAGTTTGATGAGCACTCGCCTCTGAAAGCCGAGGCAAAGGCCATTTTCAAAGGCCTGGAGTATTTTCCCGTAAACGAGGCCTACCGCATTAAGGCAAAGTTTGTCCGAAACACGCAGGAAACAGTTTTCATCATGCCTACTACGGGTACCCGCACCCCGGAATACGTGAAATATGGTGAGCTTCATTTCAACCTGCAGGGCCAACCACTAAGATTGAGTGTGTACCAGAACCAGGAACTCAAGAAGCAGCCCAAGTACATGACTTACCTGTTTATCCCTTTCACTGATGCCACCACCGGTCAGGAGACCTATGAAACAGGACGCTACCTGGATTTCTCCATCCCGATGGGAACCGATAGTGTGTGGCTGGATTTCAACAAGGCTTATAACCCCTACTGCGCCTACGGAGAAGGGTATTCCTGCCCCATTCCGCCCAAGGAAAACAAATTGCCGGTGCGGGTAGAGGCGGGCGTTAAGAATTACGAAAAGGCTGCCGGGAAGGAAGAAGTGGCTAAAAGCCAGATTGGAGAAACAATGCCCGAGTTTCCCGGAGGTCTGCCAGCTTTGATGAAGTTCATGAACAGCAAGTTTGAAATGCCCTCATTAGCTAAAAAGGCAGGCGTTACCGGCACCGTTGAGTTCGCATTTACAGTAAAAGCTGACGGCTCCTTAGACAACTTTCAAATTGTGAAGTCTCTGCGCCCAGACGTTGATGTGATGGTGCTTCATGCGGCAAAACAAATGCCTCTCTGGAAACCGGCTATGCAAAATGGGAAGGCAGTAAACACGAGATTCACAATGCCCTACAGAGTGAAGTAAATCCTGATCATGAAGGTTGTGAAAAACAAAGGGCGGTACTCTTCTGCAAGAGTACCGCCCTTTGTTTTTCATCTTATTTAACCAGAGGTCTAGTTTTGGTATCCCCGTTTTACATCTGTTTTCTCAGAAACAGGCTTCAAACGCAGTTCTTCCTCCTCTTCTTCGGGGTGTTCCCCAAATACGCGCAGTACCCAACGAGGCAGGAAGAAAGAACCCAAAATCAGGTACAGGTAATACGTTACCACGCGGTAAAGCAGGATAATCACCGTCGTGAACCGGCCCAGGAACTGCCCGAAGAACGTAGGGAATGCTACCTCGGCGATACCGGCACCGCCTGGGGTTACGGCCACCAGAAGCACAATCTTGTAGACCATGTTGCGCGAGAAAATGAGCACGTGGTCATGGAAACTGATATCAGTGAAGGCGGCAATAAGGCAGTTGATCACAAAGTAGCGGGCTGTCCAGACAAAGGCGGTGCTCAATGCGGCATTGGCCCAATAGCCAAAGGTGCTACCTTTCAGTTGCTGGGAGGCCCAAACCAGTTCATTCCCGTTTTTATAGGCACCGGCTCTCCAGCGGCGGGTAAGTTTGTAAGAAGTGGCTCTCAGAAAAATGCGCTTAACCGCAATTGGGTTGATCAGGAGGCCATACGCCATCAAAAAGGCATAAAAAGCAATAAGCAGGTAGCTGATCCCGAAGGCAATCTCCAGGCTTTGCGTCACCGAGAATTCCATAGCCGATACTTCCGGGAAGATATTGCCGGCGGTAATCAGAAAAACCAGCGGCACGGCAATAATGAAGTACAGGTTGTCCATCATGGCCGTCACCATCACATAGGCCAACGATTTACCTAAACTCAGGCCTTCCTTGTTCAGGATGAAGGCAGCCACCGTGGACCCACCCACCACCGAGGGCATCACGCAGGACGCAAACTCCCAAAGCATGATCACTTCCACGCTTTTCTTCCAACTCAGGAATTTCTCCGTGACGTACCGGATGCGGTAAATGTAGCCCAGGTCACGCACCACCAGCACTACTACCGTCATCACCAGCCAGAAAGGCTTGGCGTTGTAGAGGGGCGAGAAGTCCATCTCGGCACTGTCGCGGTAGAACATGTACCCAATTACCCCTAACCCAATCACCACGGGAATTAAGATACGTTGTGGGGTGAAGTAGGAGAGGAGTTTCTTACGATTCAGATCCATGGTCAGTGATGGTCAGGTGCTGGTGTTCAGAATAAGGGACTATACGGAAATTGTTGAACCCATCGCCAATTTCCAGGCCAATCTCATTAAGCTGAAGCAAATCTAAGATAGCCAGAAAGTTAAAGATTAATCCAATTTTGTCAGGAAATGCTTCCACCAAGTCAGTAAACTGCACCATTCCTTGGGCACTTACTTTGTTCTTGATGTAGTTGCGCTGCTGGTCAATGGTGTACGGATACGTGTACACGGTGTGTTTGGGCCGATTTTGCTCGTCCTCGTAGCGCTGCATGGCCTTGTGGAACGACTGCATGAGATGGTACAGGTTCAAGTCCTTGAGCTCGTACTCCAGCTGGTGCTTGGCCGCTATTTTGCTCAGTTCTTCGTCAGTGTTGCCGCGCTCCTCTTGTTGCAGGCGCACGTCTTCGAGTAAACTCAAATCGCCCAGAACTTCTTTGAACCGCTTGTACTCCAACAGGTGCTGTACCAATTCCTGCCGGGGGTCAATCTCGTTGCCTTCCTCGTCCTTCTCGAAACGGGGCAAGAGCATCTTGGCCTTGATGCGCATGAGCGTGGCGGCCGTGAGAATGAACTCGCTGGCCACTTCCATGTTCATGGTTTCCAGCTGCCGGATATAGCCCACAAAATCATTGGTGATCTTGAAAATGGGAATATCATGGATGTCTAACTCATCGCGCTCAATGAAGAACAGCAACAGGTCAAACGGGCCTTCAAAGAGCGACAGCTTTATTTCGAAACTCACGTGCGGCGGTACGGAAATGGTTTACTTGCAAAATTACGTATAAGTAATGCCATCCGCCAATGTTTAGCCCAGAAGAAGCTGTTTTTGAGCTCTTTTCTGGAAATTAGACGCAAAACATGAGATTGGCAGAGGTTTTGCAGGCCCAATAGGCATATAACTGGTTTTTTTCCTATGAATAACCCAAAAATGCGTTTGTAGGTCAGGGAGGTGGAGAAAACCGGCTTTTCAGGCTTTTTTCTGAAATCAGACCTAAAATGCAAGGGTAGAGGCCTCCCTAAGTAAACGTCCTCTAAGAAAAATTCCGTAATTTTACCCTTTGACTTGGTGTGACTACGTATAAGCATAAACTTTCAGAGCCTTACGCGGTTGCATCTATATCCACCCAAGTACACCCCTATGATAATTGAACCCGGAGAACTGTTGGCCAAAATTGACTCGCCAGCAGATTTGCGTCAACTGTCTGAAGACCAGTTGCTGCAGGTATGCCAGGAATTACGGCAATTCATCATTGACAATGTGTCTATCTACGGAGGGCACTTCGGGGCGAGTCTGGGTGTGGTGGAGATGACGGTAGCCCTGCATTATGTGTTCAACACGCCATATGACCAACTGGTCTGGGACGTGGGGCACCAGGCCTACGGCCACAAAATCCTGACCGGCCGGAGAGACAACTTCCATACCAACCGCAAACTCAACGGTATCTCGGGTTTCCCTAAAAGAAAAGAAAGCGAGTACGATGCCTTTGGCGTGGGTCATTCCAGCACGTCCATCTCAGCGGCGTTGGGCATGGCGGTGGCTTCGCAGTACAAAAAAGAATTTGACCGTCACCACATCGCTGTGATCGGAGATGGTTCCATGACGGCGGGCATGGCGTTTGAGGCCCTGAACCACGGCGGCGCCTCTGATGCCGATTTATTGGTGGTACTCAACGACAACTGCATGAGCATTGACCCTAACGTGGGTGCGCTCAAAGAATACTTAACCGATATCACTACCTCCCGCACCTACAACAAAGTGCGTGACGAGATCTGGAACATTTTGGGCAAGATCAGCAAGTTTGGGCCTAATGCCCAGCAGATCGTGGCCAAAGTGGAAAGCGGTATCAAAGCCACGCTCCTGAAGCAGAGCAACCTGTTTGAGAGCCTGAACTTTCGTTATTTCGGCCCGATTGACGGACATGATGTGAACCATCTGGCGCTGGTTTTGAAAGACCTGAAGAAGATTCCGGGCCCTAAAATCCTGCACTGCGTGACGGTAAAAGGGAAGGGCTTTGCCTTAGCCGAGAAAGAACAAACCAAATGGCACGCGCCCGGGTTGTTTGACAAAGTCACCGGTGAGATCTACAAAGTACACCACACCACGCCGCAACCGCCCAAGTACCAGGATGTCTTCGGGCATACGTTGCTGGAAATGGCCCAAAAGAATGAGAAGATCATGGGGGTGACCCCGGCTATGCCGAGTGGTTCTTCCATGAACATCATGATGGCCGCCATGCCAGACCGCGCGCTGGACGTAGGAATTGCCGAGCAGCACGCGGTGACGTTCTCTGCTGGTTTGGCCACGCAAGGCTTGGTGCCGTTCTGTAACATCTACTCCAGCTTCATGCAGCGGGCGTATGACCAAGTGGTGCATGACGTTTGTTTGCAGAACCTACATGTGGTATTCTGCCTGGACCGCGCCGGTTTCGCCGGGGCCGATGGCCAGACCCACCACGGTTCCTATGACATTGCCTACATGCGCTGCATCCCTAACATGGTAGTTTCTTCGCCCATGAATGAGCAGGAATTGCGCAATCTTATGTACACCGCAAGCCAGGACGGTATGGGACCTTTCACCATTAGGTACCCACGCGGCGAAGGCGTGATGCCCGAGTGGCGCACCCCGCTGGAACTGATTGAAGTAGGCAAAGGCCGTGTCATTCAGGAAGGCGAAGAAGTGGCTATCCTTACCATCGGGCACATTGGTAATTACGTGGTAGACGTTTGCAAGAACCTGAGAATGGACGGTCTGCGTCCAGGCCATTACGATATGCGTTTCGCCAAGCCGCTGGATGAGAAAATGCTGCACCAGATCTTCCGGAAGTACGACAAAGTAGTAACCGTGGAAGACGGCTGTTTGCAAGGCGGTTTCGGCAGTGCCGTACTGGAGTTCATGGCCGACCACGGCTACCAAGCCCAAGTAAAACGCCTCGGCATCCCAGATACGATTGTGGAGCACGGCTCCCAGATGGAACTGCACCGCCTCTGCGGCTTTGACCCAGACGGCATTGAGCGCACCGTAAGAGAACTGATGGATGTGACCGTTCGGGTATAAGAAGCCCTAGATGATAAGAAAAGACCTCACAGGTTTCCGAAACCTGTGAGGTCTTTTTGTTTCTGGGCTGAATTTAAGGAAAACAGCCTCAAAACGGAGAGCAGCAGTTTCAATCTTATATCGGGCAATCAGAACAAGTCCCCCTTTGAAGGGGGGTAGGGGGATGATAAAGCAATTTGAAGAACCCAAAAGGTTTCGCCACAGAGCAAAGGCAACCACAAGGAATTGCTCCTAAAATGACGGGAACGCCATGATCAGCAGGAGAATCATCCCCCTTACCCCTTTCAAAGGGGGGCAATAAAGTAACCTTGAATCTTGCCGTGCAACTAATGGGGCAGAACCACCAAGAAACAAATCCTTACCTTTAAGCCAAAGAACCTGTCTTCCATGCCTGAACCCACCTTGCCCTTAAAAGAGAAGCTTAAAATTTGCCTTTTGTCCTTGCTTCTAACCTTGGCTATTTACCTGGTGATTGATCTGTACGTGCCTGCTAAAAAGCTGCTGACTGGAGAAGAAGTAGGCTTTTCAGAGTTGATAACCCACTTTCAATTTTACAAGAAAGCACCTTTCATTGTGGCCATTACGGTGCTTATGTCGGTGAACAATATCAAGAAGAAAACCAAAGCTCTGGCCGGACATTGAAAGCTTCTACAAGGCACGGGAGTAAATCTACTTTATCAAATTCCTCTTCAACTAATATGCTCACTTTGGAGAAAACCATAGTGAGTTTTTATTTATCCAAATTTGCTATCTTCCCTGCAGAACGCTCTGTCTATGAAAAATCTAGTCTTGCTCTCATTTTGTCTTTGCTTGTTTTCTTGTGGGTCTAAAGCTGTGCAAGATGACCCAGTAGTGATTCAAAAGAAAACCGCAGAAGCATCAAGTTCTAAGGTAAGTACAACAGTGGTAACTACTTCTGCTGTTGGAACCAATAACAGCGCGCCAGAGCCGGAGAGTGAATTTGTAAAAGGAGAAAAAGGTGATTATGAAGAATATGCTACTTACTACGTCACCATTGCGGATACCGGAAAGTCTTATTACCCCCTGCGGGAAAAGATGATAGCATTGTCCCAAGCCTTGCCATTACCAATTGATACCATGGGGCGGTATTTTGACACCAAGAAAAACATGATTGTTTTGCCTGAGAATGACGAGGACGATTTGTTTGCCGGGGATTACTACCCGAGAAGGAATCCGGAGGCAAACCTAAGCCTGGAGTACCTGGATTTGTATCAGAAGAAGGCCGGAAATAAAACCATTGCCTTGGTCTCAGGAATCTATGAGAAGAAAACCAGTGCAGATTCTGCCTTGCAGGTATTGAAAAGTGCTGCGCGTGGAGCCTTCGTGGTAAAAACAGAGATGTACATTGGCTGTATCCACTAAAAGAACACTTCTTTTGCCATCCTTTCCGTAAAACAGGTCTTAAACGTTCCTGAACCATGACCAATACCACCCTTGCCTATACTGAAATCGGCTCCGGCCCCGCCATTGTTTTCCTACATGGATTCTGCGAAAGCAAAGAGCTCTGGACCGATTTCACCAAGCCGCTGCAGCACCAGTTCCGAATTATCACAGTAGATCTGCCCGGCCACGGCGAAAGCCCCGGGACTAAGGATTTTTCCATGGAAAACCAGGCCCGACAAGTGCAGGAAACCTTACAAACACTGCAGATAGAAAAATGCCTGCTAGTGGGGCACTCCATGGGTGGTTACGTGGGCATGGCCCTGGCTGAGTTGTTTCCTGAGTTGCTCTACGGCCTTTGCCTGTTCCACTCCAGCGCCTTGCCTGATTCTGAAGAGAAAAAGGAAACCCGGGACAAAACCGCCGACTTTGTGCAGAAACACGGCATTGACAAGTTCATGGACACGTTTGTAGCCCCTCTGTTCGCCGAAAGCAATCGGATTTCCTGTACAGACGCCATCGAGAAGATGCAGGCCATCGGCAAAGCCACCCCTCAGGAAACCGTTCTGGGCTGCCTGCAAGCCATGCGCGACCGCCCTGACAGAACGGAGGTACTGAAAACCACGGCAATTCCGGTGTTCTTCATTGCAGGCAAAGAAGACCCGGCGGTACCTGTAGAAGCTACTTTGCAGCAATGCCACTTGCCCGAGAACAGCATGACCTACTTTCTGGGGCATGTGGGCCACATGGGTATGTTTGAGAATACAGCACTCACGCGACAGGCTTTGCTCAAGTTTGCCGAGACCCTGTACCCCGCCGATGCCCAGAAATACCGGGCTGCCAATTCGTTCTAATCCGCTGAAATAGTTACCTGGTTTTTAGCGCCGTTTAGAGGTTGTTTTTTAGAAAGCAGCCTCAAAGCGGCGCTTCTGTTTTGGTGTAAATCGGTTTTCAGGGCAAGAGAGAGACAAAACCAACAGGGCGTTTCCGTAACTCCCGTTTTTACGCTATTTTCAGATTTTAAAACCTATTCCTAACGCGAACAAACCTACTTTCTCTGCTCTTTATGCTACGCAAACCCTTGTATCCACTCATGCTGATAGGGCTTTTGAGCCTTCCGGCAGTGGCCCAGAAAAACAAAGACAAACAGCCCGCGGCCACTTCCTCCAAATCCCGGATGGAAGGGTATCAGCAACGGCTACAACTGCAGAAAAACTCGTTAGTGAGTAACCTGCCGTTCCGCAACGTGGGACCAACTGTGATGAGTGGGCGCGTGGTAGATGTAGACGTAAACCCGACAGACCCCACCAATTTTTACGTGGCCTACGCCTCCGGCGGATTGTGGCACACCACCAACAACGGCATCTCCTTTGAGCCGCTTTTCAGCAATGAGACTGTGATTACCATCGGGGATATCAGCGTTGACTGGAAAACTAACACCATTTATCTGGGAACCGGCGAGGCCAACTCCAGCCGCTCTTCTTATTCGGGCGTGGGTATCTACAAAAGCACCGATGGCGGCAAAACCTGGCAGTACAAAGGCTTGCCAGAGTCGCACCACATTGGGCGTATCATCCAGCACCCTACAGACCCTAACACAGCCTGGGTAGCGGCTTTGGGTCACTTGTATTCGCCTAACCCAGAACGCGGCGTTTACAAAACCACCGATGGTGGTAATACCTGGAAGCACGTTTTGAAAGGCGGCGATGACAACACCGGAGCCGTCGACTTGGTCATTGACCCGTCCAACCCCAATGTTCTATATACCAGCATGTGGCACCGCGAGCGCCGCGCCTGGAACTTTGTGGAGAGTGGCAGCACCTCCGGCGTTTTCAAAAGCACTGATGGCGGAAATACCTGGCAACGCATCACGGGCGGTACCAGCGGCTTCCCGGCTACGGAAGGTATCGGGCGGATTGGCCTGAGCATTTTCCCGCAGAACCCCAACATCATCTACGCCAGCGTGGATAACCAGGACCTCCGAAAGGACGTGAAACCTGCGGTGGCTACGGGCAACAAGCTGCGCAAAGAGCAATTCAAGGATTTCTCCAAAGAAGATTTCCTGAAGATGGACGATGCCGCTATCAATACCTTCCTGGAAGAAAACAACTTCCCGCGCCAGTACACGGCCAAAACGGTGAAGGAAATGGTGAGCACTGATAAAATCAGACCAGTGGCGTTATCAGATTTTCTGGTGGATGCCAACTCCATGATGATTGAGACGCCGGTAACGGGTGCGCAGGTCTACCGCTCAGACGATGCTGGTAAAACCTGGAAGAAAACGCACGAGGGCTACATTGATGACCTGTATTATACCTACGGCTATTACTTCGGAGTGATCCGAGTGTCGCCGTTGAACGCGAACCACGTCTACATCTTGGGCGTGCCGTTGCTGAAATCTGAAGATGCGGGCAAAACCTGGCGTGAGATTGGAGGCGACAATGTGCACTCAGACCATCAGGACCTATGGGTGAGCCCTACGCGTCCTGGGCACTTAGTGAATGGCAACGACGGCGGCATCAACATCACGTACGACGATGGGAAATCCTGGTTCAAGGCCAATTCTCCGGCGGTAGGGCAGTTCTACTCTGTGACCGTTGATATGGCGCAGCCTTACAACGTGTACGGCGGATTGCAGGACAACGGCGTGTGGGGCGGCCCTAGCACCTACCAGGCAAGTTCCGCCTGGACCGATAACGGCCGTTACCCCTACCAGCGCTTAGGCGGGGGCGATGGCATGATGGTGCAGGTAGACTACCGCGACAATAACACTGTTTACACCGGCTCGCAGTACGGCGCTTATTACCGCCTGAACAAAGCCACCGGACAGCGTTTGTCCATTCAGCCTAAACACCAATTGGGCGAACGTCCGCTCCGCTTTAACTGGGAAAGCCCGATTTTACTGTCGCGCCATAACCAGGATGTGCTGTACTTCGGGTCTAACAAATTCCACCGCTCATTGAACAAAGGCGAGAACATGGAAGCGCTTTCTGGTGATTTGACCAAAGGCGGCCGCAAAGGCGATGTAGGCTACGGCACCTTGACCACTATAGAAGAATCTCCTAAGAAGTTTGGCTTGCTGTACACTGGTTCAGACGATGGCCTCATCCACATCAGCCGTGACGGTGGCTACACCTGGACGAAGATATCCGATAAGCTTCCGCAAGATATGTGGATCAGTGGCCTAGCTGCCTCGGCAGAAAACGAAGGAACGATTTACGCGACTTTGAATGGTTACCGTTGGGATGACTTCAATCCTTACCTGTTTGTGTCCAACGACTACGGAAAAACCTGGAAGCAAATAGGCAAAGATTTGCCAAAAGAGCCGCTAAACGTAGTGCGGGAAGATCCCAAGAATACTAACGTGCTGTACGTAGGTTCTGACAACGGACTTTATGTGTCCTTTGACAAAGGCCAGACCTTCCAGGCGATGGGCGGTGATGTATTGCCCTCAGTGGCGGTACATGATTTGGCCATCCACCCCAGAGAGAATGACTTGGTAGTAGGCACGCACGGCCGCTCCATCTACATCGGTAACGTGACGCATTTGCAGCAACTCACGCCAGCTGTTCAGCAGAAGGGAGTTCATGTCTTCCAGATCACCCCGCCGCAATACTCTGAGCGTTGGGGGCAGAAGTTCGGGGCTTGGAACGAGCCTATGACCCCATCGTTAACCATCCCTTACTTCGTGAATGCGGCTGGCACTGCCGCCGTGCGCGTGAAAACCGACAAAGGCCAAGTACTGAAAGAATTGAAAGACCAAAGCGAACGCGGCCTGAACTACGTAGCGTATGACCTAACCTTAGAACCTGCCAACTCGGCTGCCTACGAGCAAGCGTTGAACGAAGGCCGCAAGAGTGGTGATCCGGTAAAAGTGACCAAATCCGCCAATGAGCAACTGTACCTGCGCCCAGGTAAATACGTGGTGGAAGTTGAAGCCAACGGAAACAAAACCTCGCAGGAGTTTACCTTGAAAGCCCCTGAGCGCCGAGGCAGAGAATAAGCTTGTGCTCCCTTAAACTAAAAGCTTCCGCTTTGAACCTGTTTTACTGAAAACGGGCTTAAAGCGGAAGCTTCTTTTTTGGATAACTGAACTCAGCCGTTGGGCTGAAAGGCTATAAATCCTCCGAAGAGGAAGCAGAACTACCCTCTGAGGCCCCAAAATGTTCCTTGATCAAGTGAAGGGCATCGGCTTGGGTAAGCGGTTTAGACAAGTGGCCATCCACATCTGGGAACTCCTTTAGGCGGTGCAGGTCATAGAAGCTGGCCGAGGAAGACAAGGCAAACAGCTTTTTCGCCTTCTGTTCAGGGGCCAGGTGCTGGTAACGTTCCAAGAAGTCAAACCCATCCATCACCGACATTTTAATATCCACCAGAATCAAATCCAGAGGGAATTCTGCCTCCAGGTGCTCTGGTCCGCTAAGGTATGTCAAGGCTGCCTGTCCATCAGTTACCACATCAATCTGCTGCGCGATCTCGGCTTTGTTGAGCACGCGCTTGTTCATGTAATTGGTAATATCGTCGTCGTCAATCAACAAGACACGGTTTATTTTTTCCATGGTAGGGAGCGCTTAAATTCCGATAAAGGTACTGTATACGTAAAAAAGAAAGGCAAGTAAGTGGGAGTTAATCTTTGTGAAAAGTTGGAAGAGGCTAACATCTAGGCGTATGGTTCTGTATAGTAGGTCACTGGCGCATTCTCCCGCGATACTGTAGAGCCGCAAAGCAGCATTTTCCCCTTCTTGGCAAGCGGCACAGGGTTCGAATTGAATGTCCCCGATTTTTCTCTGCGGAGAAGCAAATGAAAAAGAGTATCTTCCAGTCCGTAAAGTGGGAAACCGCGCAATTGATCAATCTAGTTAGAAGTACATGAACTTAAAAATGATGAGGAAAGCTACCCGCCTGCAGCTACTGTGCGCGCTGGGTTTAGGGTTGTTTACCGCCTGTAATTCTGAAGGAACAAAAAAAGAAGGAAACGGAGCACAGGCCGCTTCGGCTGCACCTAGTCACAGTGCCGCCGCTACCGCCGATAGCGCCAAGAAAGTTTCTGCTACGCCTGCTAAGGATTCTACCGCTGCCGGAGATTCTACCACGGCAACCGGCCCGGCAGAGTTTGTGGTAAAAGATGAAGCTGCCAACAAGCCAGGGGCCATTCTGCCCCATAAACGGATTGTGGCTTATTATGGAAATCCGCTCTCTAAACGGATGGGTATTTTGGGCGAGATTCCCCGGGATCAAATGCTGGCTAGACTTGACGGCGAAGTAAAATCGTGGCAAGCGGCAGACCCTAGTATTCCGGTGCAGCCGGCCCTTCACCTGGTGTTTGTGACCGCCCAAGGTGCTCCCGGAAAAGGCGGTACTTACCGCCTGCGCATGAGCGATCACCTGGCTGATACTGTCATTGCCTGGGCTGCCAGAAGAAACGCCATTGTGTTCCTTGACATTCAGATTGGACGCAGCACCGTGGAAGCTGAATTACCACGTTTGGAGCAATGGCTGAAATTGCCACAGGTGCATTTGGGCATTGACCCAGAGTTCGCGATGAAGAACGGAGCCATCCCGGGCCGCAAAATAGGTACCCTGGATGCAAGTGAAATCAACTATGCTACCCAATTCTTGAACGATATTGCCGTAAAGTATAACTTGCCGCCAAAGATTCTGGTGGTGCACCGTTTCACGCAACGCATGGTGACCAATTACAAGAACATTAAGCTGCGGCCCAATGTGCAGTTTGTCATGCACATGGATGGCTGGGGCGACAGAGTGTTGAAGAAAAGCACTTATCTGGCGTACATCAAGAAAGAGCCCGTTCAGTACACCGGTTTCAAGATCTTCTATTACAATGACACCAAGAAGAAGGGCTCTAAGCTTTACACGCCTAAAGAAGTATTGGCCCTTTCGCCTAAACCAATGTACATCCAGTATCAATAATAGACTTGTAAACAAGTAAGCGTTTAAGAACTATTTCAAAAAAACTAAGTCAAAAAGAAAGGGAGCCCACAACGTGGGCTCCCTTTCTTTTTGACTTAGTCTCCCCTTGCTTTTTCAACAAGGGGAGAGGATTGTTAGCTTATAGGGCTGGGTTCGTCAGCACCTCTGTGGTTGGAATTGGAATGATGTACCGGGTGTCGGTTGGTTGAATGGTGCCCAATGCGGTGGCAGAACCAGCCCCTCTTGACATGATAGGCTGACCGGTTCTGTAGATGTCATTTGACCGGAAACCTTCGCCTAGTAACTCAATTCTTCTCTCGGTTAAGATGGTGTTGATAAGGTCTTCTTGGCTGGTTGGAACATACACCCAGGTAGGGTCTGAACGGTGGTGTACCGCTAAAAGCAAGGCTAAGGCACGGGTTTGATCTCCCACTCTGGCTTCGGCCTCTGCCAGGTTCAGCAACACCTCTGAGTAGCGGATAAGAGGTACCCAGCTGGTGTAAGGAGAAACTGCAGACCATTTGGTTAAGATGGGCACATTGTTTGGAGCTGCCGTGCTACCAATGTTATATGTTGCCGTCAATGCCGTTTTACGGGCATCAGTTGCTCTGAACTGAGGATTGGCGTAAATACCGGTGGTGGCATTTAAATAATACTCAACGTTCCCAGCATTGTAGTAGTAACCTAACTGGTTCTGGGTACCAGGAGCATCCGTGTCGGTGAAAGGTGCCGATAAGATGGATTCCGTGGTGATGAAGTTAGTGAATACGGTTGCAATGTTTGGTTGCAGCTGATGCGCCACCGAAGCAGCTCCGCCAATAGTGGCGGGCGCCGTGAACGGAGCAGTAGCAGATACAATCTTGTTTGCCTCAGTTATCACATCGGTGTAACGGCCCATGGCTAAATACACCCGGCTTTTCAGGGCGATAGCTGTGCTTTTGTGGGCACGGGTGGT
The DNA here is from genome assembly GCF_056491185.1 of Rufibacter sp. JT20002. Taxonomy (NCBI): domain Bacteria; kingdom Pseudomonadati; phylum Bacteroidota; class Cytophagia; order Cytophagales; family Hymenobacteraceae; genus Rufibacter; species Rufibacter sp. JT20002. The sequence goes on from NZ_JBSZJY010000003.1 coordinate 181,247, forward strand.
GTTTAGCGTAGCGTTCGCGAATGCGCCTGGCAAACCTGCTTCCGCCTCATTCAAGTCTTTCAGAATTTGGGCATATACCTCAGCAACGGTGCTTCTTTTCAAAGCGTTGTTGGCGCTGGAGGTTTCGGCCTGAAGTCTGAGCGGTAGGCCGGGAGAGGCCCCGTTGTCTGCCACGTAAGGCTTCGCGAACATCTGCACCATAGAGAAGTAAGCCAGTGCTCTCACAAACTTTGCTTCTGCTGCGTAGGCGGTAGCATCAGCCGCCGCCACCTTGTCTGTGTTTGCTGCCAGGCCTTCTAAGAAGATATTGGCGCGGTTGATGGCCGAGTACCCTCTAGACCACAAATCTGCGATGTAAGAGTCATCGGCCCCCACGGTGAAGTTGTATACCGGTAAAGCGGTCACCCCGTTGGAGGTACGGTTCACAAATTCCTCGGTGCGTACGTCATTGTAAATCTGATAGCGGCCGCCTAAGATACGGGCATGTTTCAGGGTGGCGTACAGACCGTTTACCTGCGCCACCACCAGAGCCGGAGTATCAAAGTTACTTCCTTCAAAAACAGAGGTCTCGGGTACTGCATCCAGGAAATCGTCTCCGCAAGAGGACAGGACAGAAGCTAAAGGCATGCTGAAAAGCGCAAGCCTGATTAGGTATTTCTTGCTTGGGTTTGAATTGAATATTTTCATTTCTAGATAGCGAATTAATTAGAAGCCTAGGTTAACACCAAAAGTGAACATTCTGCCTTGTGGCACTGAGTTACGTTCAACCCCTGGAGCAATGTTAGACGAACCATTGGTGGAAATTTCTGGGTCAGAACCCTTGTAGTCTGTGATCAAGAACGCGTTGTCAACCTGGGCATACACTCTCAAAGAGCTGATACCGGTTTTCCCGAACAGGGCAGTAGGTAATCTGTAACCTAACACGGCATTCTGCAGACGAAGGAAGTCACCTTTCTGTACGTTGGCATCAATTGGGAAAGAAGAACCGTTGGAAACGTTATCACCATAAACCGCACGAGGAATGTCGGTGTTAGGGTTTTCTGGGGTCCAGGCTCTCAACACATCGGTTGAGTTGTTCCAGATGCGCTGATCTCTCAAACCAGCTTGGGTTCCGTTGTAGATGTAGTTTCCACCAGAGTAAGTAAGCAATACACTCAGGTCAAAATTGCCATAAGAGAAGTTGTTGGTGAAGCCACCGTACCATTTAGGCAGGGTATTGCCGGCAAGTTGGGCATCAGCGCCAGAAACGGCAGGGGCGCGGGTTCCATCAAGGTACGTCCATGGAATAGCGGCTCCGTGGGAGTATTGTACCTCGCGGCCTTCTCTGTTGATGAAGATTCTACGGCCATTCTCAGGGTTCACACCACCTGTTTTTACTACATAAAGGCTACCTACTGGTTGACCGACTCTGGTGATGTTAGTGGTTTCTGTATCGCTGGTTAAGCCTATGATAGGCGTAGTTTCATCAACCAGGGAGGTTACTTCGTTTTTGTTTAAGGTGAAGTTGAAGTTCGTATTCCACTTGAATTTGCCAGACTCTACAGGAGTTGCATTCAAGGTGAATTCCCAGCCCTTGTTGTACATAGAGCCTACGTTCTGCAAGATAGAGTTGCCCGGGATACCTTTAGAAGGAGCCTGTGGCACTCCCAAAATTAAACCGTCGATATCGTTTTTGTAGTAGTTTACCTCCAGGCTAACTCTGTTGTTCAATACTCCTACTTCAACGCCAATGTTGGTTTGTTTACTGGTTTCCCAAGCTAACTCCTCATTGCCTGCCTGCGTGAACTGCAAACTTGGTGCTGCGGCATATAAGCCAGGTGAGTAAAGCGTATAAGGAGCATAGTCAGAGTTTAGGTTACCATTACCAACCCGGCCCCAGCTACCTTTAAATTTAAGGTTAGAGATGGTGTTGGCGATGTTAGAGTTCTTGAAGAATTCCTCCTCTGCCACGGCCCAGCCCACAGACGCACCACCAAAGTCACCCCAACGTACTCTGTTGGCAAGAGCAGAGTTTCCATCTCTTCTGTAGTTGGCGCTGAAGAAGTACTTATTGGCGTAGTTATAAGAAACGCTGGTCAGATACGCTTCATACACCCTTTTGCCAATACCTCCGCCGGCGGTGTTGGTACCATAAGAAGCTTGGAAGTCATTTAAGGTAGCAACTGAAAGGCCCTGCCGGGTTGCCCACCAGTAATTGTCATCTTGTTGCTGAGCATCTGAACCTACCAGTACAGAGATGTTATGTTTGTCAGCAATGGAAGTCTGGTACTGCAAGGTGTTGATCCAGTTCCAGTTTTCTCTTCTGTAGTTGGAGTTGGTAGCTAGACCGCCTTGGTTGAAGCCGTCACCATTGATAGGGTTGTAAAACAGTTTACTCTCAGTGTTGCTTAAGTCATAAGAGTAAGTGGTTTTGAAGGTTAAGCCTTTGAAGATTGTGAAATTACCTCCAATGTTGGCCACCATTCTGTTGGTTTCAGAAGTTTGAAGGTCTCTGTCTAAGAGCACCATTGGGTTATAATAGGTTTGCACATAGGGGCTGATGTTTGCACCATTGCCCAAGGCATTTCCGTTTAGGTTATAACTTCCATCTGCGTTGTAAGGAGAAACGTTTGGTGCTAATACAAACCCGATACGTCCCAGACCAGCCACAGAGAACCCTGCGCCAGGAAGTGAGCCGCTGTTAGGAGCTTGGTTAAACCCGTTGGTATAGTTGATGTTTCCAGTTAGGCTAAACCAGTCGGTTACTTTCTGGGTTAGGTTTAACCGGGCAGATTTCCGCTGGAATTCGTTTTTCTTTATGAATCCTTCCTGGTCTGAGTAGCCGGTAGAGAAGTAATACGTGGTTTTGTCAGTACCGCCAGAAACAGACAAGGCGTGGTTGTGAGAAACCGCTCTACGGTAGATAAGGTCTAACCAATCGGTATCAACCATGGAGCCATCTGGGTTGGTAGAAGGGAAGAAACCCGGCGCGCTTGGTGTAGCAGTATTTCTTAAAGCACTGTTCTTATGGTCAATGTATTGCTGGGCATTTAGCAAGTCTGGCAATCTAGTGGCCTGGTTTACTCCTACCCATCCATCATAGTTCACTCTAACGCTTCCTTTTTTGCCTTTTTTCGTGGTAATCACCAATACCCCGTTTGCGGCTCTTGAACCGTAGATAGACGTTGAAGCAGCGTCTTTCAAGATATCAATAGACTCAATGTCTGAGGGGTTGATGGTAGACAATACGTTGTTAGCCGCACTGTTATCACCAATCTCGTCACTTGAAATTGGAATACCATCTAATACGATCAGTGGAAAAGAACTCAATGAGATAGAGTTGATGCCACGAACCCGGATAATAGGAGGGTTGTTCAATAAACCGTTTGGCTGGATGATGTTCACCCCAGAGGCTTTCCCTGTCAGGGCCTGTCCAAAGCTCTGTACAGGACGGTCCTGGATTTCGCTCCCGGTGACGGTGGAGGCTGCCCCGGTAAATTCTTGCCGTGATTGCTGTACCCCATAGCCTGTTACCACTACCTCGCTGATGGCGCGTGCATCACTAGTAAGGCGTACGTTGATAGAAGATTGTGATCCGATGGCTACTTCTTGGTTTGAATACCCAATAAAAGTGAAGATCAGCGATCCTCCTGTAGCAGGGACAGCAATGGAGTAGGCTCCGTTGACATCCGTTGGTGTAGCGGTGCTAGTGCCTTTTAGTTGCACCGTCACGCCAGGCATTGTCTCGCCTGTCGCTGCGTCAGTCACCCGCCCTGTCACCGTTCGTTCTTGTGCCCACACCTGCCCGGCAAGTGTCAGCATCAGCACGAAGCTGAATAGTAAAGATTTCATCATGTGGTTGTTGGTTAGTTTGGAATTAGGTTTGATCCTTAAATATAATTGTAAAGAATCACCAACCAAGATGTGAAACTGGCAAGGAGCTTTGGGTTTAAATTCCTGAAAGCCAATGAAACCAAGTACTTTGAAAGTTTTATATATTAAAAATAAAATTTTAATAAAACTTATAAGTTGCAGGGCGGTATCCTTGAGCAAATGTTAAGGAAATGTTAAAAAAATATTTTTCAACATTTTATGTATTTACATCAAAGACGTAATAAGTATCTCCCTGAAATAACGAGCGTTAGGAAGCTTTTCTTGATTCTAAGTGAAACTGAATTGTAGAGGTTGAAAGAAAAGAGATAAGGGTGAAGCAACCTTTCAAGCCCTTAGGGTATCTACCAAGAAAGCCCAGTTCAAATGAAAACCTTGTACGCCTTCTGCTTGCTCTGCCTTCTGGCTTTTACCTCCTGTGAGGAGGAGGCGGTGTATAAGACCTGCATGGTGGCAAATCCTGTGCAGGAGATAGGCTGGCTGAAGGCCAAAGTCCAGCAGTTGAAGAAATCTGAATACTGCCAGTATGTGCAGGCCGGCCATTGGAAAGGCAGGACAGTTTTTGTGCTAGGGAATTGTGAGCCTTACATCAATTCCATCAGCTCTGTGTATGACTGTGACGGAAATCTGCTGTGCTACGGCGGAGATGAAACCTGCCCTGACTTCTTTAGAGAAGTAGAAGGATTGAAGGTGGTCTGGAGAAATGGAAAGTAACGCTGAATGTTTTTACCAACTATATAATAAGGAAGGCCCCTCAACGGAGGGGCCTTCCTTATTATATAGTATCCTTTAAATAGGATTACACTAGTTTGTGTTCAACTAAATATTCGGCAATCTGTACGGCGTTGGTGGCCGCGCCTTTGCGTAAGTTGTCAGCTACAATCCACATGTTGATGGTTTTGTCTTGGGTTTCATCGCGGCGGATGCGTCCTACCAGTACCTCGTCTTTCCCGTGGGCGTCCTTTGGCATTGGGTACTTCAGGTTAGCCACATCATCTACCACTACTACGCCCGGGGTTTCCTGCAGCAAACGGTACACTTCTTCCAGGGTGAAGTCGTTCTCAAACTCCACGTTGACAGACTCTGAGTGACCGCCAATAACCGGGATGCGCACGGTGGTAGCCGTTACCCTGATGGAGTCATCGCCCATGATCTTCTTGGTCTCGTTCACCATCTTCATCTCCTCCTTGGTGTAGCCGTTCTCAGTGAAAACATCAATGTGCGGGATCACGTTCAGGTCAATCGGGTAGGCATAGGCTTTCTCGCCCTCTTTTCCGGCGCGCTCATTCATTAACTGATCAACGGCTTTCTTGCCGGTGCCGGTCACAGACTGGTACGTGCTCACCACAATGCGTTTGGCTTTAAGAGCCTTGTGCAGGTTATTCAAAGCTACCACCATCTGAATGGTAGAGCAGTTAGGGTTAGCTATAATTTTATCTTCAGGGGTAAGCTCAGAGGCATTGATTTCCGGCACCACCAGTTTCTTGGTTGGGTCCATGCGCCAGGCAGAAGAATTGTCTACTACGGTAGTACCGGCTTCGGCAAACTTAGGAGCCATCTCTTTGCTCACGCTTCCGCCGGCAGAGAAAATCGCGATCTGGGGTTTCTGCGCAATGGCTTCCTCCATTCCGATCACGGTGTATTCCTTGCCCCGGAATTCCATCTTCTGGCCCACCGATTTCTCAGAGGCTACTAACAACAATTCGTCAACTGGGAAGTTACGCTCCGCCAGGACCTTCAGCATTTCGCCACCCACTAGGCCGGTGGCGCCTACTACAGCTACTTTCATGTAAAGGTTGTAAAATGATGTAAAAACGATGACCGGAGAGGAACGGGTGGGGTAGCTTTCTCCGGAAACTAAGGTAGGGGCGCTTTTCACTTGTTTTCTGAGAATCAGGCAGAAAACACACCTACCGCTTGCAAAGTAAGCCAACTTTTCACGATAATTAAAGTACAGGCTAATCATGAGGCAATTCTTTCTTGTATTTGTTCTATGGTTAGCTGTTTTACAGGTGCTGCAGGCCCAAATTCAGGAGTCTTTTACTGACGGAGACTTCACCCAAGACCCTGTTTGGGCAGGTGATGTCGCTTCTTTTCAGGTCAATAGCGCGGGCCAACTGCAAAGCCAAGGCCCTGCCGTTACCGGAACTTCCCTTCATTTGTCAACCCCTAACCGCTTGGCTGTGGCGGCCCAGTGGGAGTTCTACCTGCAATTAGGCTTCGCGACTTCCTCTGGTAACTTAGCGGAGGTGTATCTTGTTTCCGATTTGCCTGACCTAAAAGGTGCCCTGCAAGGCTACTTTGTGCGCGTGGGCGGCACCGAGGATGAAGTGAGCCTGTTCCGGAGGGATTCCAACAATGCCACTAAGGTCATTGACGGGCCAGACAAAACCATCGCCTCTACTGATAATAAAGTATGGGTGCGCGTCACCCGCTCGGCAACCCATGACTGGAGCCTTGAGTTGGATGTTACGGGCACAAGGCAAAACTACCAGGTGCAAGGAACGGGGCACGATGCCCGGTATACCGCCTCCGCTTACGCTGGAATTCTATTTAGGTACTCCCAAGCCAATGCCCAAAGGCTTTTCTTTGATGATTTCACGGTCAAAGAAATTGGAGGCATAAGCTTAGTGAAGGCAGCGGCTACAGGCCCTAAAGAAGTAGAGCTAACGTTTTCTAAGCCGATTTCTGAAACTGACGCCCAAAACATAGCTAATTATCAACTTAACGGAAACCTGCCTCCGGTTGCGGCCACGTGGCAAGCTGGTGCCCCGCAAGTAGTGATCTTGCAATTCAATCAAGATTTTAGAACCGGCACAAACCAGATCAACGTGCTGCGAGTCACGGATCAGAATGGCAACGTCACCCAGAACCTAACGGGGACTTATGCCTACAGCCCAGTAGCCCAGCCAGGTGACATCCGAATCACCGAGATCTACGCCGATATCAATCCTTCGCAAGACTTGCCGGCGGCAGAATTTATTGAGCTATATAATAGGAGTGACAAAACCTTTGACCTGCAGGGTTGGCAGTACTCAGATGCCACCGCAGCCACGGGCACATTGCCCAGTTATTTGTTGCGCCCCGGGGCTTACCTGATTCTGTGTGCAGCGGCAGACACGGTCCTTTACCGTTCGTACGGTCCTGTAGTAGGACTCTCCATCTTTCCTTCGCTTAATGACAGCGGAGATGCCGTCGAGATTTATGATGCAAATGGGGCGTTGCTGGACATGGTCCGGTATACGTCCAATTGGTACCGTGATGGTGCTAAAAAGGAGGGAGGCTGGAGCCTGGAGTTACTGGATGTGAATAGTAGGTGTGCCGGAGCCTCACAGTGGAAAGCCTCCGTTGACCCCAAAGGCGGAACCCCGGGCCAAGCCAACTCGGTACGGGAGGTAGACCAAATGCCACCCCTCCTGCAGCAAGTGGTGGCAAACGCTGCCGATAAGGTGCTGCTTTCCTTTCAGGAACCTTTGGATAGCTTGGAGGCCGCCCAAGGAAACCGCTACACTATATCCTCCGGAATTGTGATCCAGCAGGTGCGGGTGCTGCCTTCTCTAACTGAAGTGGAGTTAACGCTTACCACCCCTTTGCGGGAAAACGTGCGATATACGGTCTCGGTGCAGGAACTTGCTGATTGTGCTGGCAACAAATCTGCGCCGCAGCAGCAATCGTTGGTGCTGCCAGCTACCCCACAGAAAGGGGATGTCGTGATCAATGAAATCCTGTTCAATCCCAGGCCCTCCGGAGTGGACTTTGTGGAAATAGTGAACGCCTCTGCCAAGTACCTTGATCTACGGAATTGGAAAATAGCCAACCGGGCGAATGGGGTAGTCGCAAATGTCCGGGCAATTAGCGGTGAACACCTGTTGCTAGCCCCCGGTGAATACCTGGTGCTGACTTCCAGTCCATCTGCCTTGAAAAGCGAGTATCCAAGTGGCCACGAAGAACGGCTCTTGGAGGTTTCTTCCCTGCCGTCTTACCCAGATGAGGCTGGTACGGTGGTCTTACTTTTGCCTGATGAGACGATCATGGATGAAGTGAGCTACCAAAGCAGCCAACATTTTAGGCTGATCTCTGATCCGGAAGGAATTTCTCTGGAGCGTATCTCCCTAACTGGACCATCAACGGCAGCAAATTTCTACTCAGCGGCTACCGACGTGAAAGCCACGCCGGGGTACGAGAATTCCCAGAGCAGGGCCATGATGGCTTCGAGTGAAAAACTGACGCTGCAGCCTAAAACCATCACACCAGACGGAGACGGCGTGGATGATGCGTTGCTTCTGCTGTTTAAGTTACCGCAGGCTGGTTTCGTGGCCTCGGTCACTATTTTTGACGCGCATGGCAGATACGTGCGCAAGCTTTCTGCCAATACCCTGCTAGGGGCCGAAAGCGTGCTGCAGTGGGACGGCCTGACGGATACCGGGTCTAAAGCTGCCATCGGGTACTATGTCGTGCTGGTAGAGCTTTTTAACGTGCAGGGCCAAAAAGAAGTCTTAAAGCAAACCACGGTGGTGGGTGGCCGTTTTTAAGGCGTTTTTAGGTAAATAGGCCTAAATCCTTTCTTCCCGCTTTGGGGGTTTGATTAACCCGCACATTTTCAGAATATTTGTAGTTTCATTAGCCGCAAAGCCGGCTTGCGTCTTCCATGTTGGATATTCTGTACCTGTGCCTTTTTGCCTTTCTGGCGGGCCTGATTGATTCTGTAGTAGGTGGTGGTGGGCTTATCCAGTTGCCGGCCCTTTTTGTTTTTTTGCCCCATGTACCGGTGCCTACGGTGTTTGGGACCGGCAAGCTTTCCAGCATTGCGGGCACATCGGTGTCTATGTGGCGCTACGCCAGAAACGTGGAGATCAACTGGCGGGCTTTGTTGCCCGCAGCCATCACCGCTTTTGTGTTTTCGTTCTTGGGAGCCCGGGCACTCAGCCATTTTGATGCCGACCTGCTGCGCCCCCTTATCTTGGTCCTGCTGATCTCGGTAGCCGTGTACACTTTCTTCCGGAAAGACTTTGGGGCGATTCACGCACCACGATTAGCCCCTTCAAAGGAAATCTGGTACGGAGTGGGTGTGGGTTTGGTAATCGGCTTCTATGACGGATTTTTCGGGCCCGGGACCGGTTCCTTTCTCATGTTCATCTTCGTGGGTGTTTTCGGGTTCAACTTTCTGACCTCCTCGGCGTCGGCCAAGGTGGTGAATGTGGCGACCAACCTGTCGGCGCTGCTTTATTTCGGCTATAAGGGCTATATTCTGTACCATATAGGTATTCCCATGGCTATCAGTAGCGTTGTAGGTTCTATGGTGGGTACCCGCATTGCGCTTACCCAAGGATCGGGGTTTGTCCGGAAGTTGTTTCTGGTGGTCGTTTCCGGGATCATCCTCAAGTTTGCCTACGACACTTTCTCCTGAGCTTCTGTTTAAGATCCTATTTCTGAATAGGAGGCTATAAACGGCTACTTAAATATAAGTAATCTGAAAAGGAGGTATTTGAAAGTTGCTCTATTATAGTGAAGTTCGCAGGCAGATTGCTTGAAGATTGTATTAGATATAGAAGTAAAAGACTGATTTATAAATACGGGTAGAATGAAGAAATCACTGCTAAAGATCTCTTTCTGGGCATTGCCAGCCCTTGGTGTATTTCTGGCGGCGCCAGAAGCTAAGGCGCAGAAGGAAATAGGGGAATTTGTAAGAACAGGCCAAGCCGATGCCGCGAAACTGCTGCGAGCGTATACCGAACCCGCCAGCAAGGCTTTTGGTCACGGGTTAAACGGCGGATGGTTCAACTCTGGAAAAGCCATGAAACTGGGCCGCTTTGACGTGCGGGTTTTTGCCACGGCCGCCATCGCCCCTGATGAGGACAAATCTTTTGATATTGCCAAGCTTGGGTTAAGCTCCCAGGTAAAGTATGACAACACCAAATCAACGATTACGCCCACCATTTTCGGGAAAGACGAAGAAGGGCCTGAACTTACGCTTTATGTTACTAACCCCTTAACCAAGCAGCAGGAAAAGGTGGCAACCATCAATGCCCCCCAGGGTTCTGGCTACAGCTTCTTGCCTGTTCCAATGGCGCAGGTAAGCCTGGGTCTTATCAAGGACACCGAGATTGCGGTAAGATACTCGCCCAAAGTGAAGCACGATGACTTTGAGGGCAACCTCCTGGGCTTTGGCGTTAAACATGGCATCAAACAATGGATTCCGGTCATCAGCATGATTCCTGGTTTTGACATCACCGTGTTTGGTGGGTACACCAACTTGAAAAGCTCGTACACCGGAATCAATGTGGAGTTAGCCGATGAAGACCGTCCGTATGCCACTTCTCAGCAACAGCAGGCTTCTTATTATGACGGACAGGCAGTACGGTTGAACACCAAAGCCTGGACAGGAAGCTTGGTTGCGTCTAAGACGTTCAGTGTCCTTACCGGATACGCAGGCGTGCGTTACAGCAATGTTGAAACAGATTTGAATGTGGAAGGCAAATACCCTATTGCCGCTTACCGTTCAACGCCCCCTTACAGCAAGTATGTTGAAGACATCACTGATCCTGTCCTGTTAAATATGAAGGACAGCCAGTGGGGCCTTACCGCAGGTCTGCGTCTAAAGTTATTGGTCTTCTCTTTATATGGAGAGTATACCCTGGCCAAATACCCAACGGCAACCGCAGGCATTGGCATAGGTTTCAATTAATCGGTGCTAACATAAACAGGAAAGCCTCCTTCATATTTTTGAAGGAGGCTTTCCTGTTTATGGGCCTTTTGTTTTTGAGCCCTTCAAAACGGGCTTTCCATCTGTAAAAGGTGAGTCTTTGACCTTTTCCCCTGCCTAAACTGCACAACAGAAAGGTGGTAGAGGTTATAAAAGGCTGCCTTGTTAGGGTATTACGTGTTTTTACTGAACCATAATCCATAGCGGTGTTACTGCTACTTATTTGTAAGTAGTAGTTGTTCAATGTGTTGTAGGCTTTTGTTTCAGTTGTGGATTGTGCAGAATGCAATTCTAAAGGAGTTCTGAAAGCTTAGAACCTCTTTTTGGAACTATTGAATTATTCTTGAAGGCTATGCAAAATCTAGCGCTGTCTTCCCTGCTTTTCTTTCCCTTGCTTGTCTTGCATGCGAACTAAGCTGCTCAGGCCTGACAAGTTGAAAAAGTTTCTTAGAATGAAAAGGATAAGGAATTGTATGCTTGATTGTGTATTCTTTAAATAAAACTAATTGTTGTTAGTACTTTATTAAAGTGAAAGGCTTGAAAAAGAATCTTTTTTAAATATTGAATAATTCTTATGCTTTTTTGAGCATGATTTTACGAATCAGGTCAGAAAGGGTTTGCGAATTTTAAGGAAAAATTATGTTAAGAGTTTGTTAATATATCTTTTGCGGTTAAATTTGGTTATCAATCAATTATAATCTCTACAAACAAACCACAAAACACATGAAGAAAGCTTTACTCTTCAGTTTTGCTTTGTTGCTGATGCTTGTAACTCAAGCATGGGCTCAATCCAGAACTGTAACAGGACGAGTGACTGACGCACAAACAGGAGAGGGAATGCCTGGTGTGACAGTTCAACTCAAGGGTTCCAGTACAGCCGCTCCAACGGATGTAAATGGAAATTACTCAATCGGGGTGCCTAATGCAGGCGGAACACTTGTTTTCACTTTCATCGGGTACACAAACCAGGAAGTGGCCATTGGTAGCCAGTCTACCGTGAATGTTCGCTTAGCAACAGATGCCCGCCAAATCTCTGAGATCGTGGTAACTGGTTACGGCGTGCAGGAGAAGCGCGAAGTAACAGGAGCCATTGCTCAGGTAAGCGGTGCTTCTATCCAAAATCAGCCGATCCCATCTTTAGACAAAGCCTTGCAAGGAAGAGCTGCGGGTGTGATTGTGCAGTCAAACAACGGGTTGCCAGGTGGTGCCGTGAACGTACAGATCCGGGGGATTGGTTCTGTGAACGCGAGCACGCAACCTCTTTATATTGTTGATGGTGTGCAGGTGAGTACCGGTGGGGGCCGGGTATCTTATACTGAGACTAACCCACTAGCTTCTATCAACACAAATGACATTGAGTCAATTGAGGTAATTAAAGATGCGGCAACTGCTGCTGTTTATGGTTCACAGGCGGCTAACGGAGTGGTTATCATCACTACCAAAAGAGGGAAAGCCGGTAAAACCAAATTCACTGCTAACTACTACACTGGTTTCTCTGAGGCACTTAGAAAATACGACGTGCTAAATACTCAGGAGTACTACCAGATGAGATATGAAGCAAGGGTTAACTCTGGAAGCACTCCAGCTGCAGCCAGAACTAACACGCTAGCAGAGGTAGGCTTGCCTACAACGGCAACTGATAACCAATTAGCGTCATTGCCTACTTATGATTGGCAGAGTGAGTTGTTCCAGCGTGGTAAAGTAAATAACTACGAGATTTCAGCTAGCGGTGGAAACGACAAAACATCTTTCTTCATCTCTGGTGGTTATAATGAAGTAGAGGCTATCGTAACCGCTGCTGACTTTAGAAGAGGAACCCTGCGTCTTAACTTAGACCACAATGCTTCAGATAAATTGAGCTTTGAAACCAGACTGAACTTAAGCTCATTCCATCAGACTGCCCCTTACGTAACCAGCGGTTCAACCATTGGTAGCCCTACTTTTGCGGGTAGCTTGATCCTGCCTAGTAACCCATTCAGAAATGAAAACGGTACTTACTATGGTTTAACAGGAAGCGGCCAGGTGTTTGCCGGTATCTTGAACCAAAACGTATTGGCAGTAAACGAGTGGTCTGGCGGTACGCAGAGAACTAATTCCGTAATTGGTTCTATTGCTGCTGTTTACAAGATTGTTCCTGGTTTGTCTTTCCGCTCATCTTATAGCTTAGACTACAGCAACATCCAGTCTGACTTCTATTATGACCCAAGAACTGCTGATGGTTTCAACGTAAGAGGTTACGGTTTTGCTGCGGCAGATTGGAACACTAACTTCCAGACAGTGCAGTTATTGAACTTCACTAAAACCTTCAACGAAATCCACAAGGTTGATGCCCAGGCTGGTTTTGAGTGGAGAAACGAGCAACGCAGAAACATGTCATCTAGCGGTACAGGTTTCCCTTCGCCAGAGTTCAGACTTTTGAGTGCAGCTGCTAACCCAGTAAGCTTAAGCTCAGGCTTCACTGGCTACAAGAGAAATGCCGTGTTTGGTTCAGTGAACTACCTGTTCAATGGTAAGTACTCATTAAGAGGGGTGATTTCTTATAACGGTTCTTCTCGTTTCGGTATCAACAACCGTTGGGGTGTATTCCCAGGTGTTGCCGCGGCGTGGAACATCTCTGAGGAAAACTTCCTGAAAGATGCAGAGTGGATCAACTCTTTGAAGCTGAGAGCTAGCTGGGGTAAAAACGGTCGTGACGGTATTGATAACTTCTTGGCCCGTCCGCTTTATGGAACTGCCGGTATCTACCGCAGTGCTCCAGGCATTGCCCTTACTGGCCTTGCTAACGAAGACCTGAAGTGGGAAGTACGTACCATGTTGGACATGGGTATTGACTTCGCCTTCCTGAAAAACAGAGTGACTGGTACTTTGGGTGCCTTCATTGAAGAGAACGATGACCTTTTGTTTGAGCAGCCACTTCAGTCTACCACTGGTTTCACCAGCGTATGGACAAACGTAGGTGCTATGGAGCAGAGAGGTTTGGAGGTTGAACTGAACACAGTAAACCTTGATCTAGGCGGGTTCCAGTGGAGAACAAACCTCAACTACACTTATATTGAAAATGAGGTAACCAGATTATACGGTGGTAATGAAGTTTTACCTGGTAGACCTGGTATCCGGGTTGGTGAAGATATCGGAACTATCTGGTCATATGAGTACGCTGGTGTAAACCCAGCAACTGGTAGACCAATGTGGTATGATGGTAACGGTAACATTACTTATGCCTTGAATGCGTCAACAGACAGAAGAAACATTGGTACTACTCGTCCTAAGCACACAGGCGGTGTAGAAAACACCTTCTCTTACAAAGGATTTGACTTCACTTTCTTATTCCAGTACCAATACGGAAGAAAAGAACTTGATCAGCAATATGCGTTCTTAATGGAGAATGGTAACAGAGCCTTCAATGGTTTGCAAGAGCTTTTCGATCGCAGATGGACCACTCCTGGCCAAATCACGGATGTGCCAAGACCATTCGTGAATGGAGCTGAGGCTCAAGGAAACAACCACGTTACTGCTTCTTCTCGCAACTACGTGAAAACAGATTATATCAGATTGAAAAATGTTCAGTTTGGCTATAACCTATCTGAAAGTCTGATCTCAAGAGTTAGATTCTTAACAAGCGGAAGAGTATATGTACAAGGTACAAACCTGTACACTTACACAGATTTCCCTGGGTACGATCCAGAGTTTTATTCTACCGCTTTAGGGATCATCCCTAATGGTAAAAACGTCACCGTTGGTGTTCAATTAGGATTCTAATATTTCTTCAAATGAAAAAGAGTTTTTTATATAAAATAAATACGATTGCTCTTGCGGCGTGTATTTCTTTCTCTACCATCTCTTGCGATGAGTTGATTGAAATCAATCCAGAAACAGCAATCGACGCCAATAGCGCGCTTACCACAAGAGAAAACGTAGAAGCTGCTATTACAGGTGTTTACGTCCCATTGAAAGGCCTAACTGAGTACGGTAATAGATTGATTACTTTGCCAGAAGCATTGGCTGACAATGGTGTAGCCACTGGTAAGTCTGGCCGCTTGGTAAACGAAGCTGCAAACATTAGAGGAGCAGCCAACCATTTTACCCACTGGACTACTTCTTACAACGCTATTGCCAGAATTAACTACATTCTGGATGCTATCCCAACCTTGCAAGGAGCTACCGTTACAGAAGATCTGAAGAACGGTTATATAGCTGAGCTGAAGTTTTTAAGAGCATTGTATCACTTTGACTTGGTAAGAGCTTATGCTTACATTCCAGGAGCGGTGGTTGATGCTAAAAACAGAGGAGGGGTTCCTGTTGTTACTACTGCCTTCAAAACTCCGGCAGCGGCGTTGGAATTCAAACCAACCAGACCAGCTATTGAGGATGTGTACACTGCCATCTACGCTGATTTGGATGATGCCATTGCCAAATACGGTACTGCTGGTGGTGCTTTTTCTACACCAGGTAGAGCTTCTAAAGTTGCGGTACAAGCATTGTACTCACGGGTAGCCTTATACAGAAAGGATTATCCTAAGGTAATTGAGATGTCTACCGCGGTGATTGATGCCAGAGGTGCTTCTTTGACCAATGCCGGAAACTATGTTGCTGCCTGGGGTGGTGCTGTGCATCCAGAATCCATCTTTGAAGTCCAGTTTTCTGCTCAAGCAGAAAGCAACGGGGTGAACGAGTCTTTGCAGACTGCTTTCACTACTTTGGTTCAGAGAGGAAACCGTAGCCAGACCGGCGGATTCGGTGACCTTGTTCCTTCTTCATCGCTTTTATCTGCTTTAGGTATTACAGTAACCGGTAACGGTACTGCTAATGCAGCCATCACAGCTCGTTCTTCCGATGTGAGAAACCTACTGTTTGAATTAGGAACTGCGGGTAGAGGTGCTCCTTATGTAGAGACTACCAAGTTCTTAGGAAAAAGCGGGTTCATCAACGTAGATAACATTCCGGTGATCCGTATCGCGGAGATGTATTTGAACAGAGCTGAAGCTTACGCGAATTCTGACCTGGGTGATGTAAACGCTTTGCTAGACGTTAACAAGATCAGAACCAGCAGAGGATTAGAGGCTTCACTTGCACTTGGTCAGGACTTGAAAAATGAGATTCTCCTGCAGCGCAGAGTAGAGTTCGCGTTTGAAGGCCACAGATTCTTTGACCTGAAGCGTTTAGGAATGGATATCCTGAAGCCTGCTACAGGTGCAACAGTTGCTTTCACAGAAGATGCGATCCTGCCCGCATTACCTCAGGCCGATGTTGACGGAAACCCTAACTTGAAGCAAAACAGCGGTTATTAATTGTTATTAGAAATGAAGAACCTACTTTATATTTTTGCCTTAGCGGTATTTTTCCTGAACTCTTGTATAGAGAACGATGATATCGTTTATGAAAAAGCTGTTGTAGAATTTGACGCTGCTACTTACAATGCCAAATCAGTGGTAGGTGGCGTGGCTAAAAACTACACCCTGCTTACCAGAGTACCAGCGTATGGCGCGGCCGTAACAACTGCCAGACCAAGCATTACAAGAACTACTGGTGCCTTCAAATTAAGAGTTAACCTGGTGGGTGCGCAAAGAAGCACCGCCCAAGAACTTAACTACAAAGTCCTGACTTCTGAATCAACAGCTGTGGCAGGTACTCATTATACTGCTCTTAGTGGTAAAGTGACGATCCCAGCCAACTCAAGCTTCGGTGAAGTTGAGATTCAGGTACTGGACCCAGGTGTAAGTTCTGATGTACCGGTTACCTTAGTTCTGGAACTTGATGGTAACGGAGAGATTGCTCCTAATGAGAACTACAGAAGAATTGGTGTAAGCATCAATCAGAAATAAGTTCTGTTAAAATCACCTTGAAAAAAGCCTCAGAGATATTCTGAGGCTTTTTTAGTTACTTAGGATTCCAATTAGCTTTTAACTCACCCTACGCATGTCCAAACAAAAGACTAAGGTTTTAACGCTGGTTTCTTCCGGTGTGCTCATCTTTATTTCAGGGGCGTTTTTCGGAAAACAGGCCCAAATGGAGAAGATTACGGTTCCAATGGTGCAGAGTGCCCAAAAGCTCCTCGGGCTTTCCTTCACCAACGCGCAGCTAGATACAGCCCTTACTGAACTCACCGACCTGCGCACCAGCTATACCCGGCTTAGAGAGGTGAAACTGGAGAACAGCGTACCACCAGCGCTTTTGTTTAACCCTATTCCTGTAAGGTTTACCTTTGAACGGGAAAGAGAAAAGTTTAAGCCCTCATCTCTGGGTAAGGTGGAGGTCCCGGCTAGCAAAGAAGATCTAGCATTCTATTCGGTAAGGGAGCTGGCTGAGCTTCTGAGAACGAAGAAGATTACTTCTGTGGAGCTGACGCAATTTTTTATAGAACGACTGAAGAAGTACAATCCCAAATTGCAATGTGTAACTTCTTTCACAGAGGAACTCGCCTTGGAGCAGGCAAAACAAGCCGATGCCGAGATCAAGAAAGGGCGGTACAAAGGACTTCTACATGGTATCCCTTTTGGCGTAAAGGACCTGTTAAGCACAAAAGGCTATAAAACCACATGGGGCTCGGTGCCCTATAAAGATCAGGTGATAGACGAAGATGCCACCGTGGTTGTAAAGCTGAGAGAAGCAGGGGCGGTACTAGTGGCTAAGATGACCCTGGGCGAACTGGCGATGGGCGATGTGTGGTACGGCGGAAAAACAAAGACCCCCTGGGATATTACCAGAGGCTCCAGCGGTTCCTCGGCGGGTTCTGCCTCGGCGGTGGCGGCAGGGTTGCTTCCTTTTGCCATTGGTACCGAGACCTTGGGTTCCATTGTTTCTCCTTCCACAGCCTGTGGTACTACCGGTTTGCGCCCTACTTACGGAAGGGTAAGCCGCCATGGCGCCATGGCCTTAAGCTGGTCTATGGACAAGATAGGGCCCATTGCCAGAACAGTGGAAGATTGCGCGATTGTGTTCAACGCTATCTATGGACCAGACGGAAAGGACCAAACCTTGTATGATGCTCCTTTTAACTATGACGCCAAGCAGGACTTGAAGAAACTGCGCATTGGGTACCTGAAAACCGATTTCGACCGAGACTATCCTACCAAAGCCCAGGACCAAGCTACCTTAGAGGTGCTGCGCAAAGCTGGCCATGAGCTCATCCCGATTGAATTGCCTAAGATGCCCGTAAATGATTTGATCATGACCATCTCCGTGGAAGGAGGGGCGGCTTTTGATGAGATTACCCGCAACGGCAAAGTAGATTTGATGGTGAACCAGGACCGAAACGCTTGGCCCAATACGTTCCTCAGTGCCCGGTTCATTCCGGCAGTGGAGTACCTCCAGACCCAGCGGGTAAGGTATCAGTTGATCCAGGAAATGCATAAGATGATGCAAAAGGTAGATGTGTACGTATCGCCTTCGTTTGCCAGCAGCAACCTGGTAGTGACCAATTTGACCGGGCACCCGTGTGTGGTAGTGCCTAATGGCTTCAATAACCGCAACCTGCCCACCACCATTACTTTCATCGGGAAGCTGTTTGGCGAAGCAGAGTTGCTGGCCTATACGAAATCCTACCAAGACGCTACCACTTTCCACAAGAAACATCCTTCTTTGGCTTTCTAGTCTCTACTTCATTTTTAACCCATTCCTCTTAAAACAGCCCATAAATGCGTTTTATTAAAACAGCATCGGCCGCAGTAGCAATGGTACTGATACCTTTGTTGTCTGCCCAAGCCCAAACCAAACCTACCCTAACGGTAGACAAAATCATGCAGGACCCAGCCCAATGGATAGGGACTTCTCCCAGCAATATCTATTGGTCTGATGACAGTAAGCAGGTGTACTTCCAATGGAACCCTGAACGTGCCAAGCGCGATTCGTTGTATGCGGTGGCCGTAAACGGTACCAAGGCAAACAAAGTATCGGCGGTGGCCCGTAGACGGCTATTTACTCCCGGCGGAGTGTATAATCAGAAGAGGACCCGCAGAGTATATGAGCGGGGCGGAGACATCTTTCTGGTAGATGTAAAAGACGGTAAGCTGCGGCAGATCACCAAGACTGTGGAGCGCGAGTCTGCGCCTTTCTTTGCCTTTGATGAGCAGGAAATAACGTTCATCAAAGACAGCAACCTGTACGCCTGGAACCTGGCCAATGGGCAAGTAAGACAGCTCACCGACTTCAGGAAAGGAAGAAAGCCAGCGGACCCAGACCAACCCAAAGACCAACAAGAGCGCTTTTTGCGGGAGCAGCAAACAGAGCTGTTGCAGATTATCCAGAAAAGGGAAGAAGACCGCAGGCAGCAGCGTCTGGCTCAGAAAGAAACTGCCAGAAACAGGCCCAAGGAGATTTACATTGAAGACAAAACAGTAGATAACATCATCCTGAGCCCCGATGAACGCTACATCACTTACCGCTTAGTAGCCCGGCCCGCTAACAGCAAAATAGCGCAGGTTCCCAACTATGTGACCGCAACCGGCTACACCGAGGAAATCCCCACCAGAACCAAAGTAGGAGATGACCAGGCAACTTACGAGTTGGCGCTCTATGACCTGCAACTTGACACTACGTTTGCCATTTCCTTCAAAACGCTGCCGGGTATTCAGGATAGGCCAACCTATATACAGGAGAAACAGAAAACCTCCCAACCCAATGCTGCGCCCTCTTCTGACTCAAGAAGGGTGATGATGTTTGGGCCGTATTATTCGCCGGATGGCAAAAAGGCTGTTCTGGTAGCCCGGTCACATGACAACAAAGACCGCTGGATCATGGCCTTCAACCCGGCTACCAGGGAAATCAAGCCACTGGATCGGCAGCATGACGAGGCTTGGATCAATGGCTACGGCGCCGGTGAGATTGGTTGGATGCCCGATAACGAGACTGTGTGGTTTCTTTCTGAGGAAAGTGGCTATGCACACTTGTACACCGTGAATGCCAATACAGGCAAGAAAGCTTCTCTGACCAGCGGTAAGTTTGAGGTGCAGAGTATCCAGATGAGCCAGGACAAAAAGTACTGGTATCTCAGCACAAACCAAGTACACCCCGGAGAGCAGCATTTTTACCGAATGCCCTTGAAAGGCGGCAAAATGGAGCAAATCACCAAGATGACAGGGGCGCATGAGGTCACGATGTCTCCGGATGAAAAGCATCTGGCCATCAGGTACTCTTATTCAAACAAGCCTTGGGAGTTGTATCTCATGGACAATAAGCCTGGCGCCAAGCCCGTGCAAATTACCCGTTCCACCACCCAGGAGTTTAATGCCTATCCATGGCGCGAGCCGGAAGTGATCACCTATAAAGCAGCCGATGGAGCCGATGTGCACGCCCGGTTATATCGTCCGGAGAACGCAACCGCAACTAGTCCGGCAGTGATCTTCGTGCACGGGGCAGGGTACCTGCAGAACGCCCACAAATGGTGGAGCACCTACTTTAGAGAGTACATGTTCCATAACCTACTAGTAGACAAAGGCTACACGGTTCTGGATATCGATTACCGCGGAAGCGCTGGTTATGGTCGTGATTGGCGCACCGGCATTTACCGGCACATGGGCGGAAAAGACCTGAGTGACCACGTAGATGGCGCCAAGATGCTGGTGGAAAAATACAAAGTTGACCCTAAAAGAATCGGGATTTACGGCGGCTCCTACGGTGGGTTCATTACCCTCATGGCCATGTTTACCCAACCTGATATATTTGCCGCCGGGGCTGCCTTGCGCTCTGTCACCGATTGGGCCCATTACAACCACGGCTATACCTCCAACATCCTGAACGAACCGCAGGACGACAGTCTCGCCTATGTCCGTAGCTCACCTATCTATTTTGCTGGAGGTCTGAAAGGAGCCCTTTTGATGTGCCACGGCATGGTAGACACCAACGTGCATTTTCAGGACATTGTGCGATTGTCGCAGCGCTTGATCGAGCTTAGGAAAGAGAATTGGGAATTAGCCGTTTACCCCATAGAGGACCACGGCTTTGTGGAGCCAAGCAGCTGGACCGACGAGTACAAACGTATCTTGAAGCTTTTTGAAGCTAATTTAAACAAAACGGATACAAAATAGAAAACGCCTCTAAAACAGAAAGGACGTCTTTTATAAGACGTCCTTTCTGTTTTAGAGGCGTTTCAAATGAAATAGACTAAAAGCGTTTGGTCAACCCTACACCTTGCATATAGTCACCGGCTAATCGCTCTGTGGTTGGAACAAGTCTCCAACTAGTTTCGGTACTCCTTTTATGAAGTTCTGGAACCAGTATACCAATGGCGGCCCCTACGGTGTACCCCACTATGTTATCGCTTAGGAAATGTTTTCCTGCCCTCAGTCTTAAGTAGCCCACCGTGGCCGGAAAAGCTGCCGCGGCTCCCCACACCACCGGCCGCCAGGGCGATCCCGGATGAAGGTCATGGAAGACCTTGGCCGTGAAGAACGTCACACTGGCCGTGGCTGCTGTGTGCCCTGCGAAGAAGGAATTCTCAGCGTACTTGTGCAGTCGTTCATCCAAGGGAGCATCCGTGGCGTACACGTTTGGTCGTTTCCGGTTGGTGAGCCCGGCGGTAAGGGCATACACCCCTCCGGCCAGAGACACGGTTTGAGCATAAAGAAAGTAAATGTCCTTGGCGTGCGGAGTGGCGGCTTTATCGGCTAAAAAAAGCAATGGCAGGCCATAGGAGGTATAGAAAAAGACATCGCTGGCATCTTTGGCTTTCTTGCTGTAATTGCCTGCGGCCCATCGGTCAAACTTGTTTACCTGGCTCTTATCCAATCCCATCAGGTCTGCCTCTGTTAGTTGCCTTTTGTTTGTGAGGAGCGTGGAACCTGTTACCGCCATAGTTACTCCTCCGGCCGTAATCAACCCGTCACGCAGCAGACTGGTGTGATACAGGCGTTCTGTTGTTTGCGCCTGTACTGAAGCCGAGGCAAACTGGATCAAAGCCACAAGGGCCAACACGTACCGGTAAGATGTAGACAAACGGTTCATTAGAATTTATACTGAAGGCTTACCCCATCTAAGTTCTGCCCAAGCACTGGAATCACACTAGGTGATATAGATAGTCCGGTGTTTTTCTTATGAAGCTGTGGCACCAAGATACCAACGGCTGCACCAACTCCGTACCCCACCAAGTTGTCACTGAGGAAGTGTTTTCCAGCCTCCAGTCGTAAGTAGCCAACGGCAGCGGGCACAATAGCTGCTCCGGCCCATACAAAGTGGCGGGCTGGGGAGTCTGGGTTATAGTCATGGAAGACCTTGGCTGTGAAGAAAGAAACGGTAGATACCGCCGCCGTATGTCCGGCAAAGAAGGAATTTTGGGAGTTTGCCCGGGTTTTTTCGCCAATTTCCACCTCTGGGCTGTACGTTAAAGGCCGTGCCCTGGGGAAAGCGGCAGAGCTTAGCGTGAAGATGGCGCCAGTTACAGACATCGTCTCTACATAGAGCGCCAGTAGCTGGCCGGTGTTATCGTTTATCTTGGAGTCAAAAAGCAATAAGGCTGGAGCTGCCAGAGACCCGTACAACATCACATCGCTTACTTTCTTGGCGCTTTCACTGTGGTTGCCTGCTGAGAAACGATCAAAGCTGTTGACATCGCTTTTTCTCAAAGCTAAAGCTTCTTCCTGCGTGAAAGGGTCTTTCTGCTGCATCAAGTACAAGCCTAGTCCGCTTAGGCCAGCCCCCACCACCGTAACAGGCGCATCTACCTTGAAAGAAGTTTTATAAGGAGAAGTTGATTGGGCAAAGGTTTGGGTAAAGGCAAAAAAGCTTATAATGAGCGTACAAAGATGTTTTTTCATAGGTGAGTAGAATAGGATTAATAAATATGGATTCTGAGATGTTTTTGAAACGGGTAGAGGTACAAAAGGTTTTTACTTGATGTGAATGGTGAGAATGTGTTTACAAGTCCGTTTGCGGAAGCAGGGTTTAAAACAGAAAGTTGTCTAAAATCAGCAGACTGGGGTTAAAAGAAACTTCAGGTGAAATCCCGCATTTGTGAAGCAAGTTTTTGCATCTTCACCAATTAAGCTAAATTTGTTCCTAGTTACCCAAATGGTGGGTTGCCAAGTTGTAGAAATAATACCTTAGATAATGCCTTATCTCTTTACATCTGAGTCGGTATCGGAAGGACATCCGGATAAAGTAGCCGATCAAATATCTGACGCTCTGCTAGATGAGTTTCTGAAGCAGGATCCCCAGTCTAAAGTTGCTTGTGAAACCTTGGTGACTACCGGACTGGTGGTGCTAAGTGGCGAGGTAAAATCAGACGCTTACGTTGACGTGCAGAAAGTTGCCCGTGACGTAATCCGCCGCATTGGGTATACCAAGTCAGAGTATAAGTTTGATGCAGAGGCCTGCGGTGTGATTTCTACCATTCATGAGCAGTCTGGCGATATCAACCAAGGGGTTGAGCGGGAGAATCCAGAAGACCAAGGAGCCGGTGACCAAGGCATGATGTTCGGGTATGCCACTAACGAGACCGATAGCTACATGCCTTTGGCGCTTGAGATCTCTCATTTGCTTCTAAAAGAGCTGGCCGCGGTGCGGAAAGAAGGTAAGGAAATGACCTACCTGCGTCCGGATGCTAAATCTCAGGTAACGATCCGTTACTCAGATACGCACGTGCCAGAGAAAATAGACACAGTCGTGATTTCAACGCAGCACGATGAGTTTGAAAGCTCTGATGCGAACGACCGCGCAGCCTCTAAGCAAGCCGAAGAGAAAATGGTAGCTAAAATAAAGGAAGATGTTCTGAACATTCTACTTCCTAGAGTAAAAAGCAAATTGCCGCAACGTACAGCCGACTTGTTTGCTGATGATATTACGTACCACATCAATCCAACAGGTAAATTCGTGATTGGTGGTCCGCATGGAGATACTGGCTTGACTGGTCGTAAGATCATCGTGGATACCTATGGTGGTAAAGGTGCCCACGGTGGGGGAGCTTTCTCTGGGAAAGACTCTTCAAAAGTGGACCGTTCTGCTGCCTATGCTGCCCGTCACATCGCCAAAAACTTGGTTGCCGCCGGTGTGGCAGATCAGGCCTTGGTACAGGTAGCTTACGCAATTGGGGTAGCTGAACCAGTAGGTTTATATGTGACTACCTATGGCACTACGAAAGTGAAAGGCGCCAACGGTGAGATTATGACTGACGGCGAGATTGCAAACAAAGTAAATGAGTTGTTTGAGATGCGTCCATATGACATTGTGAAACGCTTTGGCCTGCAGAACCCAATTTTCGCTGAGACTGCTGCCTATGGACACATGGGTAGAGAGTCTGGGGCGAAAAAAGTAACCTACCAGGTAAACGGGAAAGCTGAAACCAGAGAGTTTGAGACCTTCACTTGGGAGAAACTTGACTACGTTGACAAAATAAAAGCTGCCTTCAATTTATAATTGGAAGTTTATAGCCTGTATAAATAAAAAGAGCCCCTTTTGGGGCTCTTTTTATTTATACAGGCTATAAACGATTTAGTGAGTAGTCAACTTGTCTTTGTATCTGATCAGCTGCTTTTTCATGTCTTCCATTGCTTTGTCAGTAGCTGTCTCAAAGGTTCCGGCTTCTTCTGAGCAGAACAAGGTGGCACCTGGTACAAACAATTTCACTTCCACTAATTTATTGTCATGAGATTCTGGTTTTAGCACACGCAAGACCACTTCGCCACTTACTATTCTGTCAAAATAGGTATCCAGCTTGTCAAGCTTTCTTTGAAGGAAATCTAACAGACTTTGGTCTGCGGTGAAGTGTACAGATCTGATTTGCAGTTTCATAGTTTACTTCTTTAGGTGTTACGAATTAAGCTTTTGGATGAGCCTTCTCAAAGACGGCTTTGAGCTTCTCAATAGAATTATGGGTGTAGACTTGCGTGGCCGCCAAACTGGAGTGACCCAGCAACTCTTTGATAGCCCCCAGATCTGCCCCTCTGTTAAGTAAATGGGTAGCAAACGAATGACGGAGTACGTGCGGACTGTTTTTGCTGGCAGTAGACACAGAACCCATATACTTTGTTACCACCCGGTATACATACTTGGGGTAGAGGGGAGCCTCTTTATCCGTAACGAAGAGAAAAGAAGAATTGTTATTAGGAAAAGTAGCCTTTCGGGCTTGCAGGTAAAGCGACAAAGCCTGTACCAAAGATGGGTTCAGCGGAAGCACGCGCTCCTTGTTTCCCTTGCCTAACACCTTTAAGGTGCTGGCCGAGAGGTTGATGTCCTCTAATTTAAGATTGGTGAGTTCCGCTAAGCGCATTCCCGTGCCATAGAGTAGTTCCAGAATTAACCTTTCTCGTTGGCCTTTGAAATCTTCAGAGAATTCGCTTTGGTCAAGAAGCTGAGTAAAGGCTTCTTCCGGAATAAAGGCCGGGAGCTTTTTGGCAAGTTTGGGTGCTTTTATGCGAACCGTAGGATTATTTTCCAACAGACCGCGCTGCACCAGAAATTTAAAGTAGGAGCGAAGAGAGGCAATCTTCCGGTGGATGGTGCGGCTATCCAACTCCTTTTGGACCAGCGTAACCACCCAAGATCTGATAATACCATGGTCGGCCACCTCTATGGAGTTCAATTCATACACCTCCTCTATGTATTCTTTAAATTGTTGAAGGTCAGTTTTATAAGAGATAATGGTGTGTGGGCTGAACCGCTTCTCGTACTGAAGGTACTTAAAAAATAATTCCATAAACTAGTCTGTAGCTGCTGGAGAGCAGTACGCACTAATTTATGGAATTACCACGTAAATTCTAAGGGATAACGACTAGTAGTTGTCGTTAGCGAACAATTGTTGCTTGTAGATAGCTCTCTCTTTCTGCTTTCTTTTTGCTACAGAAGGCTTCTGGAAGAAAGTTCTAGCACGCAATTGCTTCAATACTCCAGTTCTTTCGAATTTCTTCTTGAATCTTTTTAAGGCTTTGTCTACAGACTCGTTATCCTTTACGTTGATGATGATCATATAATAGATTGATTTTAAAGTCAGTTGTTTTAAGGAGTGCAAAGATATTGACAAATATTCTGACAGTCAATACCTAATTCCTAATTATTTTAATACTGCTCTTGAGATAACAAGTTTCTGAATTTCTGAAGTTCCCTCACCAATGGTGCAAAGCTTGGCGTCACGGTAGTATTTTTCTGCAGGATAGTCTTTCGTGTACCCGTAGCCCCCGAAGATTTGTAGCGCCTCGTTGGCTGCCCGTACGCTTACTTCTGAGGCGTAAAGCTTTGCCATAGCAGATTCCTTGTTTACGTTTTCGCCCCGGTTTTTCAAATCTGCCGCCCTATACGTCAGGAGAGCCGCCGCTTCAATTTCAGTGGCCATATCAGCCAACTTAAAAGCAACTCCCTGAAACTGGGCAATGGGTTTGTTGAATTGTTGGCGCTCTTTTGCGTAAGCCAAGGCTGCTTCATACGCTCCTTGGGCAATGCCTAAACTAAGGGCAGCGATGGAAATACGACCACCGTCCAGCACTTTCATTGACTGGATAAAGCCTTCTCCTACCTCGCCCAAGATATTCTCATGAGGTACTCGGCAATCTTCAAAGATCAGTTCAGTTGTTTCTGAAGCACGCATGCCTAACTTATCTTCCTTCCGACCGGCAGTGAAGCCTTGAGTTGGCTTCTCAATCACAAAGGCCGTCATTCCATGGGAGTCTCCCACCTCGCCAGTTCTGGCAATTATCACCGCAATGTTACTTGATTTACCATGCGTGATAAAGTTTTTGGCTCCATTCAGAATCCAATGGTCTCCATCTCTTACTGCCACTGTACGCATGTTACCTGCATCTGACCCAGTGTTTGGTTCTGTAAGGCCCCAGGCTCCAATCCACTCAGCGGTGGCTAATTTAGGCAGCCATTTTCTTTTTTGCTCCTCACTTCCAAACTGGAGAATATGGCCGGTGCACAAAGAGTTATGGGCGGCCATAGACAAACCAATGGAGCCATCTATCTTAGACAACTCGGCAATGGCGGTCACATATTCCAGGTACCCGAAGCCGGAGCCACCATATTCCTGAGGAACTAAAACGCCCATAAGCCCCAGTTCACCTAATTGTTTGAAAACCTCAATAGGAAACTCTTGAGACTCATCCCACTTCATCATGTCTGGTTTTATGGACTTAGCGCCAAAATCACGAATCATGTCAGCAATCATCTGCTGGTTCTCGTTATAGGTAAGCTGCATAAAGGTATAGGTTAGCTTTAGGTCTAATTTTTATAAAAGTAACAATAAAACTGGTTCCTGCCTAACGTATGTTAGCTATTCTTGTTTGCTGCTTCTATGAAGCTTTTAATAAATAAAGTTTTTTCTTTAGAATTCTTGTTAAAAACAATGGAGGGGGTGTTTTTAAACAAAACTGGGCTTGTGAGGTAATATGACTATTTCAAAAGACTATATTTTATGTAGTCTTGTAGCAAGTTTTCGGATTAGACTTATTCCGCAATTCCAGATTTTGGCGTAGCCGTTACTTTTGCCTTACTTTGTGATTGGCTTTGTCTGTGCATGGCATTAGTCATGTGTGGAAATAAAATTTAAATCAAGAGTCTTTTACTAAGTATGTCTTTTGCCTTTCGCAAATCGTTATTCTATCTGTTCCTTTTAGTTGGGGTCTCACAATTGAGTTCCTGTAATGTGTACCGGCAAAACGTCATGTTCAGAACAGATGGCGATGTAAATGCTGATCTTCTGCGGGCTTCTATGATTGAGGCTGGCCGGAACTACAAGATTCAACCCAATGATGTATTAAACATTCGGATTTACACAAACAAAGGAGAGATTCTGGTTGATCCAAACAACTTTTTACGACAGGAATTAACCCAAGGTAGCGGCAGAAATGGTGGAAATATTGCGGCGCAGCAAGGAAATCAGCAAGAGAGACAGGAATATACCGTATTGCCTAATGGTGAAGTGAAGGTGCCTATGATCGGATTTATTCCGGTACAGGGATTAACTGTGTCGCAAGCTGATAGTCTGTTCCAAAGCCGTTTTGAAACTTATTATAGAGACACCTATGTTTATTCACAGGTAATCAGTAGAAGAGTAGTGGTCTTGGGTGCAACGGGTGGTAGTGTCATTCCATTATCGAATGAAAATATCAATGTAGTAGAAGTGCTGGCATTAGCAGGTGGTATTCCTGAGAATGGGAAAGCTCAAAATATCAGATTGATCAGGGATGTCTCCTCCGCTAAACCTATTGTTCATGTGATTGACTTGTCAACCATTGCAGGATTACAGAAGGCAAGCCTTAGGGTTCAACCTAACGATGTGATCTATGTGGAGCCTGTCAGAAGAGTGTTCAATGAATCTTTGCGGGATGTGTTAACAGTTGTAGGGGCCCTTTCTAATGTGCTCACCTCTTATATTGTTATCAGGAATATAATTACAGAATAACTAATTTCATGAGTGTAAAGGCAGCCAATGATCTGGATGAGCTAGATCATCGTTTGGGTAATGTTGAAGATGAAGAAGATGACGGAGGGGCAAGTATTGACTTTGTCACGCTTCTGCATGTAGTAAAGCGCAGCATTCCTTGGGTTATATTGCTTGTTTTGTTAGGTGTTTCTGCCTCTTATCTATATTTAAGATATACTAAAAAAGTATACGAGTCTTCGTCCATCATCAAGTTAGATGAACAGTCTGAGGCGGGTGTGCTTGGATTGGAGAACAATGGCTTGAAGGTAGAATCAGGCATTGGCAAACTCCAGGGAGAAGTTGATTTGATAAAGTCTAACATAGTATATGAAAGACTGAAGAAAACGATGCCTTTGCAGGTAAGTTACTATGTTGAAGCCCGTGTTTTAGATGCCGAGCTTTACAAAAATAGCCCCTTTCTGGTTACGTATGATACTACCAGCTTCAACTTGTATGATCAGAAGATATATGTCAAATTTAGCTCCCCAAGTAAGCTTGAAGTATCTGTAGACAAAGAAGGAAGCTCATCCTCACAGTCAATAGGTGTGCCTTTTACTGTCTCTGGTAATGGAATCACTATTAATACTTCCCCTTCCTTTACCAGTGCTAATGTAGGAGAGACCTATTATTTTATTGTGCACAGTGACCAGTATCTAAAAGGGTACATTGATAATAATCTGACTACGGCAATCCTTAATCCAGAGTCAAAAACTATTCAGATTGCCTTCAAAGATTTCAACAGATACAAAGCACACGATATTGTAAATAATATAGATGCTGTCTACCTGCAGCATAAACTTGAGCGAAGTAATCAAGCTAGTAGACAAACGCTTAATTTCTTAAACGACCAGTTAAAAGAAACGGAGGATAGCCTTAGGAAAGCAGAGAATGATATTGAAAGGTTTGTAAGGCAAAACAAGTCTTATGATATCAAGTCTAATCTACAGGAAGCTTTAGTCCAAGTGCAAGAGTTGGAGAAAGAAAAACTGGAACTTAGGTTTCAACTGTCCCTCCTGAACACCATTCAAGCAAAGGTTCAGAAGAATGAAGATTTAGGCATGATTGTAACCGGTCTTCAGGGGCAGGAAAACCAAGATCCTGAGTTAGCGGAGCAACTAACAGAACTTAGCGATCTGCAAGCTCGGTTGAGAACCAGAAGATTGACAAGTAGAGGAAACACTACAGCTGACAACCTTCTTGAAGAACAACTAAATTTTTCTCAAAGAAGAATTGCTGGAATTTTAGCTAGCAGCAGAGGATTGGTTCAGACAAAGATTGAAAATATTGATAGAAATCAGGCTGAACTTACCGGTAAGATCTTGCAGGCTCCTTCAAAGGAAACAGAACGGGCACGGTTAGAGCGGATCTTTGGTTTGTATGAAAGCTTCTTCACCCAAATTTTAAACAGAAGGGTGGAGTATGGTATTGCTATGGCTGGTACTACCCCTGACTTTCAAATATTATCCCCAGCGAACCTCCCTGACGAGTCGAGTCCAATTTCTCCTAATAGGCTTATTATTTACGCCATTGGAATTGCAGGTGGTTTGTTTCTAGGAGTTGGTTTGATTGCTACTAGGTATTTGATGCATGATACCGTTACTAATGTGCGGGAGTTGGAGCGTAATACTTCCATTCCTGTCCTTGGAGTGGTACCTTCTTATGACAAGCAAAAGATGCCCTTCTCTAAGTTGGTGGTGAATCAGAATCCTAAATCTGCTCTAAGTGAATCCATTCGTTCTATAAGAACGAACTTGGAGTTTATGAGTGCCTCCAAGAAGAAAAGGATTATCTCAGTTACTTCTACCATAAGTGGTGAAGGAAAGACTTTCGTGGCGGTAAATTTAGGTGGTATTATCGCTATGTCTGGGTTAAAGGTGGTAATCCTGGACTTAGATATGCGGAAGCCGAAGGTGCATATAGCCTTGGATGGAGATAATAGTAAGGGGATGAGTACTATCTTGATTGATAAGCACTCAGTGACAGAAAGTGTTCAAAGAACTTCCATTCCTGACTTAGATTTTATTTCTGCTGGACCTACGCCTCCAAACCCATCCGAATTGATCATGGGTAATAGGTTTGATAATGTTCTAGAAGAATTGCATCAAATCTATGATTTAATACTGATCGATAGCCCACCGGTCGGGTTAGTAACAGACGGAGTTTTAATCATGCGGAAAGCGGATGTTCCTCTTTACATAGTTCGGGCCAATTATTCTAAAAAGACCTTCTTAAAGGGTATTGACAAGTTGGTACGTACAAATCACTTGTCTAACATGGCTGCGATTTTAAATGATGTAAGCGGAGCCAATATGTATGGTTACGGCTACGGTTATGGATACGGCTATGGATACGGCTATGGGCAGGGGTATTATGATGAGGAAGAAAAACCATCTGTTGGAAACAAATTGAAATCTATTTTTAAATAGGCGGAATGTGGGGTAGTTTTCGGAAACTCTGGGGTAAGGATGAACCGGCTACCTCTTCTTTTGTTGATCTTCAGGCGGATATGCACTCGCATCTACTGCCAGGGCTAGATGATGGAGCAGCTACTTTGGAAGATTCTATGCAGCTTCTTGAGGCTCTTCACAAAATGGGGTTCAAGAAGCTTTGTATGACTCCCCATATTATGGGTGACTTCTACAAGAACACCCCTGCCACTATTAGAGAAAAGCTGCAAGAACTTCAGATAGCAGCCAATCTGCGGGGTTTTCAGATAGAGCTTTCTTGTGCGGCAGAGTATTACTTGGATGAATGGTTTTTCTCCAAAGTACAGGCGGGGGAAGAACTCTTGACTTTTGGAGGAGATCGTAAGTTTCTTCTAATAGAGACTTCTTATATGAACGAACCTCCTCATTTACGTCAGGTAATCTTTGCTACCCAGGCTGCCGGGTATACGCCGGTGTTGGCCCATCCAGAACGGTATACCTATTTTTATGGACGTGTGGAAGCGCTGTTATCCTTAAGAGAAACGGGCGTGTTGTTCCAGATTAACACTAATTCATTAACCGGATATTATTCTAAACAAGCCAAGGAAGTGGCTCGGCAGCTGATCAAAAGAAAAGCAGTAGAGTTTCTTGGAACAGATACCCATTCCATGAAACACATCAAAGTGCTGGAAAGAGTTGTGGCAGAGCCTTTGTTCCAGGAAGCCTTAAAGCTTCCGCTTCTAAATGCAACTCTTTAAGATTTAATAAAAAGACCTCTTTGAAACATGTACTAGTAACCGGTGGTAGTGGCCTTTTAGGCCATTTTCTTTTGCAGCGTCTGCTGGAGGAGGGGTGCACTGTCACGGCTATCTATAGGCAAACTGTTTCGGGGTTAACACATCCTAATCTGCACTGGGTAGAAGGTGATATTCTAGATCCTCTTTTAGTGAGGTCGTTGGTGCAGCAGGTAGAGCAGGTGTATCACTGCGCTGGTTTTGTTTCTTATGCTCCCCAAGATGCAGCACTGCTTCAGCAGATAAATGTGGACGGGACCACCAATATAGTAGATGCTTGTTTAACTAAACCTGGAGTGCGTTTGTGTCATGTCAGTTCCATTGCGGCCATCAACAGGAAGAAGTCTGAAAAGATGATCCATGAGGATGTGAAGTGGGACCCGGCGGCTGAAAGGTCAGTCTATGCTTTCTCTAAACATTATGCCGAGATGGAAGTTTGGAGAGGGATCTCTGAGGGATTGCAGGCAGTAATTGTAAACCCTTCGGTTATCTTGGCCCCGGGTGATCTGGACCGCAGCAGCACCCAGCTCTTCAAATATATTTCTGAGGAGCGTGCCTTCTATACTCATGGGTATGTTAACTTCGTAGATGTGCGGGATGTAGTGGAGGCCATGTGGCGGTTGATGAACGGAAACCATTGGGGAGAACGCTTTATTATTAATGGGCATCAGACTTCCTACCAAGATTTTTTTCAGAGAATAGCCACTTTGATGGGTAAAAAAGCGCCTTACCTTAAGGTACCCTCCTGGGTGGCAGAGATTGTTTGGAGAGTAGAAAGTGTACGTGGTAAATTAACGGGTACAAAACCGTTGATTACCAAAGAAACAGCCAGAATTGCAAAAGAAGAACACTTTTATTCCAATTCAAAAGTAAAGGCGGCAACTGGCATAACGTTCCGTCCGTTGGAAGATACCCTCCGTTGGAGTTGTGAGTCGCTTGCTCAGGCAGGGACCTTGTAAAGCACTTCTTTGCAGGGGAATGTGTTGTATTGAAAAGGCCTATTAATTGGAAGCCTTTTGTTGAGATTTACTTGTAGATGAACGATAATTTTGAAGATTTCTCCAGTGAAGATCTAGACCTGGTAAAACGGTTTGAGAATATGCTGGAGGCTAATACGACGGTTTTCTTTGACCTCTCAGATTACGAGAGTATCATAGATTACTATGCCAATAGCTTTAACTACAGCCAGGCTTTGAAAGCTTGTGATGTGGGTATTACGCAATATCCTTTCTCCACTGAACTTCTGATTGACAAAGCACAGGTGTTGGCCATGTTGGGTGCTTTTGATGAAGCCTTGCATTTAGTGGAAGAAGTAGCTCAAATGGAGCCTGATAACGAAGATATTCCTTTGACGAAAGGAATCATCTTCAACCAGAAAGGAGACTTTGCCTTGGCAATTGACTGCTTTAAACAAGCGGTTGACCAGTCTGAGGTGAAAGACGATATCTATTTCAATATAGGTCTTTCTTACCAAAGCTGGGGCAAGTTCAAGGCAGCCATGAAGTACTATAAGAAGAGCCTTCTTCTTAACATGGAGAATGAATTGGCCCTACAAGAGCTACTTTATTGCCTTGAGATTACTGGGGAAGGAGAAGACGTCATTAACTTCTTTCAAGGGTTTGTAGATGAAGACCCCTATTCGCCCATGGCCTGGTTTAACTTGGGTTTGGCGTACAGCAGGCTAGGAAACCATGAAAAAGCGGTGGGCGCGTATGAGTACGCAACCCTTATCCAGCCCGATCTGGCGCCAGCATATGTGAATCTCGCCAATAACTATGTGTATTTGGGCGAGTTTACAAAAGCCATTGAGTCATTTCAGGCAGCGTTGGAGCACACAGAGCCCAATGCTGATATCCTTTGCAACATAGGGGAGTGTTACGAGAAACTCTCCCAATGGGACCTGTCCCATAAATATTACCAAAAAGCTATTGATCTTTCGCCCGAGATGGACGAGGCCTGGTTCGGGATCGGCGTTATCTTGGATCTGCAAGGAAAATGGATGGAAGCGGTGCATTATTACCGCAAAGCTATTTCCTTCTATGCCGAGAATGCAGATTACTGGTTGGCTTTGGCTGCGGCAGAATACCAGCTAGGAAACATCATTTCCAGTGTGGAGGCGTATGAGCAGGCCAGTGTCCTCGCTCCAGAAAACAAAGATATTTGGCTGAACTGGTCTATCATTCTGTACGAACAGGGAAATTATGAGGGCGCTATTGACCTTCTTCTGAACGCGTTAGAGCTGCAACCAGATGAAGCCGAGCTCCAATACAGGCTATGCGCCTACAGTTTAGCGGCAGGAAAGTATAAGCAAGCATATAATTATTTAGAAAATGCTTTAATTTTGGACTTCGATAAGCATAAGCTTCTCTTTGATTTCTTTCCTGAGCTGGAGTCTCAGCGGGCATTGGCCCGGCTGATTGACCAGTATCGCAAATAACCAATTCATGAACTACGAACTTTCCCACCTCCCCCAACGCACTTCTAAACCAAGAGAGAGCGGTTTCACCATGGCCATGGACAAAGGCCTAAGCTTACGAGAAACTGAAAATTTTGTAGAAGTAGCCGGAGAGTATGTAGACATCGTTAAGTTAGGGTGGGCCACTTCTTTTGTTACTCCTAATCTTGACAAAAAGATTGAAGTGTACCAAGCGGCGGGACTTCCAGTGTATTTTGGAGGAACCTTGTTTGAGGCATTTGTGGTGCGGGGGCAGTTTGAAGATTACCGCAGGTTGCTGGACAAGTACAAGTTAACGTATGCTGAGATTTCTGACGGGTCTATAGAAATGGACCATGATCTTAAATGTCAGTACATCCGCCAATTGGCCGAGCAGGTGACGGTGTTGTCTGAGGTGGGTTCTAAAGATGACCAGAAAATCATACCACCCTACAAGTGGATAAGCCTGATGCAGGCTGAATTGGATGCAGGTGCCTGGAAAGTAATAGGAGAGTCCAGAGAGGCAGGAAACGTAGGGCTTTTCCGTTCTACGGGAGAGGTGAGAAGTGGTCTGGTAGAGGAAATCCTGACCAAGATTCCTTTTGAGAAAATTATCTGGGAAGCTCCCCAAAAGGCGCAGCAGGTTTTCTTCATCAAACTGTTGGGCGCTAATGTGAACTTAGGAAACATATCGCCCAATGAGATTGTACCTTTGGAGACCATCCGTCTGGGGCTGAGAGGTGATACTTTCACCCATTTCCTTGACAAAGATTTATTGAACAAATTGATCTAATCTTCCTACCTACACCTTCATGGAGTTACTCCGCCAGTTCATCGACCTGTTTTTACACCTGGACCAGCACTTAAGCCAGATCATCTCTGATTACGGTACCTGGACCTACGCCATTCTTTTCCTCATCATTTTTGTGGAAACAGGCGTGGTGGTTATGCCCTTTCTGCCTGGAGATTCGCTCTTGTTTGCCGCCGGCGCTTTTGCGGCCACTGGTGTGTTGAACGTCTGGATACTGTTGATTTTGCTTTTTGTGGCCGCTTTCCTGGGAGATACCCTAAACTACCTCATAGGTGATTACTTTGGGCCCAAGGTGTTTAAACGAGATTACCGGTTCCTGAAACGGGAGTACCTGTTGAAAACACAGGCTTTCTATGAAAAACACGGCGGCAAGACCATCATCTTTGCCCGCTTTATCCCCATCATTCGTACGTTTGCTCCGTTCGTAGCGGGCGTGGGAACTATGAAGTACAGCAAGTTCTTGTCCTATAACGTCATTGGCGGTCTTTTGTGGGTAGTAGGTTTTGTGGCAGCAGGCTTTGTCTTCGGGAATATTCCGGCGGTGAAAAAGAACTTCTCCTTCGTGATCTTCGGGATTATCCTTATTTCCATTATCCCACCCATCATTGAGTTGGTGAAGCAAAAGATGAGTCCAAAGGG
The DNA here is from genome assembly GCF_056491185.1 of Rufibacter sp. JT20002. Classification (NCBI taxonomy): domain Bacteria; kingdom Pseudomonadati; phylum Bacteroidota; class Cytophagia; order Cytophagales; family Hymenobacteraceae; genus Rufibacter; species Rufibacter sp. JT20002. The sequence goes on from NZ_JBSZJY010000003.1 coordinate 216,268, forward strand.
ACACTAAGCTTAGTCCATTCGCCTACCTACCGCTTGCTTCGACATGGAAAATGAATACGGACTCATTGGTTATAGACTATCACACTCTTTTTCTCAGAAATACTTCACAGAAAAGTTTTTGACGGAAGGGATTCAGGATAGTGTGTACCACCTTTTTGAGTTAGATTCCATTTCTGAGTTTCCTGCGTTGCTGCAAGCCCATCCTAACTTAAAGGGGCTGAATGTAACCATTCCTTATAAAGAGGTGGTCATTCCATTCCTGGATGAGTTGGAGCCCGCGGCAGCCCGCATTGGGGCTGTGAATGTGGTGAAGTTGGACAACGGCCGCCTTGTTGGCCACAACTCAGATTATCAGGGATTCATGCAGTCGCTGCAAAACTTCTATCCCTGCTTTCCTTTGTCACAAGCCTTGGTGCTGGGAACAGGTGGGGCAGCCAAAGCGGTGATGGCAGCCCTAGAGTACATGAACATTAGCTACAAAGTAGTCTCAAGGGAGAAAAAGCCGGGTTGCCTGACCTATCAGGAACTTACGCCTAGTTTCTTGTCTTCCGTCTCCCTTATCATCAACTGCACGCCGGTTGGCACCTACCCCAAGCAAGACGAAGCGCCAGCCATCCCATACGAGCTGCTTTCGTCTCATCATTACCTATATGATCTGGTGTACAACCCCGCCGAGACTCTTTTCATGAAGCGTGGAAAAGAGATGGGTGCCAAGATCATAAATGGGTACGAAATGCTTTGCCTCCAAGCCGAGGTTGCCTGGCAAATCTGGAATAGCTAATCTGTATATAGCCTAGTTTACTTTGAATGGCCTTAAAGCGGTCGTAAGTCAATCTCCTTCCTTTATTGGCATCTGCCTGTTTTTCTAGGTATCTTTCCTGTGCGCACAAGGTCCATGAGGATGCGTGAAATAAATTTTCTTTTCCGGGAAATGCCATGCAACCAATGGGGCAGATAAAGGCTCTTACCAATAGAAGATCATTTAAGTGACCCTCCGTTGAAACTTTTCAAACCAAAAGATCCTAGCGAAGCAGACCTGATCAAAAAGGCTGTGGCTGGCAAACGGGACGCCCAGCACTTGCTGTACCAAAGGTACGCAGGCAAGATGCTGGCCGTGAGTAAACGGTATGCCCGCACAGATTTTGAGGCGGAGGATATTCTGCAGGACTCTTTTGTAAAATTTTTCCTGTACCTCCGGAACTTCAAGGGCGATTGCCCGCTGGAGTTCTGGATTAAACGGATTGTGATCAATACGGCCCTGAAACACCAACGCACGAACCGGCACCTGATGGTAACCGACCAGGAAGAGGAATGGGATGATGTTTCTGAGCACGACAACATTGACAGCCAGTTTGCCTACGAAGAACTGCTGGAGTTAGTACGGGGACTGCCGCCCAGGTATCAGGCAGTGTTCAACCTGTACGCCATCGAAGGTTTTTCTCATAAAGAGATAGGAGAGATGCTCCAAATCACTGAAAGCACCTCCAAGTCACAGTATTCCCGCGCCCGCGCCAGCTTACGGCAGGCCTTGTTGCGGCTTAAACAACAGTACCATGAAAAAGTCACCGGCTGAGAACGAAAAAGGCCAGTCTGTGGAAGACATCTTCCGGAATGGCTTTTCTGACGCTGAGAGCGCACCTCCGTCCCGAATTTGGGAGAGCATAGACCGTGAATTGGAAAACCATGATTTGCAACGTTATCGGCGGCAAGTGATATGGTACCGCTCCTTGGCCGCAGCGTTCCTGTTGCTGCTTATCTCGGCGGGTATTGTGCTTTGGCAGCAAAACTCTGAGTCAACAGGGATAGGCCAGCAAGCAGGCACTTTAGCCACTTTGCAAACCCCAAAAGATAAAACTTCTGCCGTTGGCTCTGCTTCTGAGGAGCCCGCAGCTACTGGTGTCGGCAAGTCTGTAGTGACCGTTCAAGAAAAATCAACAGAAGATGACGGGCAGATAGCTTCTATTTCAAGCCGTTTTGCTGAAAACCAGTCCCCAAACAGAGTCCCTTCTAAACCGCTTGGCTTAGATGTAAGGAACTCTTTAGGTACAAGCAGCTCCTCTGTACCGGCGGAAGAAGGAAAAATAGAAGAAGGATTAGTGGCGCTGCAAAAGGTTAAACCAACTCCGCTTGCTACAGAAGTACTGCTTGAAAGTACCCCTATAGCACCAGCAAAGGCACCTGTGGAGTCTACACCTTTTGGGAACTCCTTTACGCAAAGCGGGGCAGAGAAGCCTTTTACCAGATCTTTGGCAACCAATCTACCTTCGCTCAGGAACTTACCAATAAAGGTTGATTCCTTGGATAAAGCGTCTCAGAGAAGCATTTTAGCCCAGAAGGAGGCCTCGGTGACGGGTGTAGCCCAAACTCAGCCCGCCAAGAAAGGCAATGAAGCAGAAGATGCTGACGTTTACAGGTGGAGCGTAACTATGGCGTATAGTCCCCAATATGCTTATGCTCCGGTGAAAATCGGTAACAATTCCTCTATGAACGACGCGGCAATAGGGCAATCACAGGTGTATCAGCAGTACCAACAGGCGGTAGAGGAATACAATGAAAGCTATACCCCTACTTATTCTTACTCCGCTTTGGTAGGAGCCAGTTACCGGATCAATGACAAGTGGCAGGTAGAAACCGGAGTTCTGTACACGCAAAATGAGGCCATGACCACTCAGTCTTATTTGGTTTACCCTGGAGGGTATCTGCCTTCCAACACCGCAGGGTACGCAAATGAACTTGACGGGAAAAGCGCTCCGTTAGTGACCAATGCCTTTAGGGATGAATCCAGAGCCCAGCCGGTGGTAGTGAACCGGACCAGCCAATACAATACCAAGTACAGATATCAACAGGTGGGTTTACCGCTTAGGTTGGCTTATAGGGTCAACATCAAAAAAGCCTACGCCCTTTTCTCGGGCGGGGTGAACATGAACCTGTTAGTGCAGAACTCTATTGTACCCGAGACAGACCAGGTAACGGCGGTTTCCTATGGTCTCAATGACAAGGACTCTCCTTACCGTACGCTGCAATGGGCAACTACAACCTCCATAGGGGTTGGATACAACGTGACCAAGAAGATGAGTATTCTCATAGCGCCTGAATTTACTTATTCCCTTACCCCCTTGGTGCGGGAAGAACAGCAGCAGGTCAACCCTTATCAACTTGGGGTGAGTATAGGCGGCAGATGGCGCCTTGCCAAATAATTACTTTTTTACTTAACAGCAGTAGGGGTATGCCTTTGCTTAGCGGTCTTCACTAACAAGGCATGCGCTTACCTAGTTTCTTTACCATTATGAACAAGACTTGCTCTCTCCCCAAAGTAGTAAGAACATGGGCATTGTTATTCTCTGTTCCACTTTATGTGGGAACGTCTGCCCTATGGCTGAAAGAAGAGATAAAGGACGTTGTAAGCGAAAAAGAAGAAAACATGATTGCTGCCGTGAAAGAACAAGCAAAGAAAGCACTGGCAGATAAAAGAATAAAAAGAAATACTTTACTTTTGCCTTGACTCTCCAAAATCCTGAAAGTATCTTCAATATCAATAAATCAGAGCAACAGAATACATGAGAAAAGGAATAGTAGCGTTTCTGGGACTAGCTGGATTATTATCCTTTGCCAGCTGTAAAGAAGAGGAAGTAACCAGTGATTGTTTTGAGGCGGTGGTCTTAGACCAAGGCTGCGGTACCGTATTGGCCGTTTTAGATACTGCTGCTGCCAGTATAGTAGATGCCAAGCCTAGCAATGATACGGTGTACGTTAACACTTTTGACCTTTACCCCGTGTACCAAGTGCCTGGCAAGCGACTCTATATTACTATGAGATCACTTTCAGATGATGATGCGCCAGATTGCCCGGGCTTTATCCCTATCATTTATCCGCATGTGAAGTTGCTCTCCGTTAGCGAGACCCCATGTGAGTAAGCATATTCAACATCTTTCAACCTAGAAAACAGAAACGCCGCTTTGCCCAAAGCGGCGTTTCTGGCTTTATTTTAGTAAAGTAAGCCGCAAACACTAGTAAATTTAGCAAGAAGCTAAACTCTCTTGCGCAGCTTGGTGTTATAATACGTTACCTTTGATCGTATTTAGTTCCTCTATGGATTTTCAATTAACATCAGAATTCAAACCTACCGGCGATCAGCCCAAAGCCATCCAGGAGTTGGTGCGCGGCATCCGGACGGGTGAGCACGCGCAGGTGTTGCTGGGTGCCACCGGTACGGGTAAAACCTTTACCGTGGCCAACGTGATCCAGGAGGTGAAAAAGCCTACGCTGGTGTTGTGCCACAACAAAACCCTGGCCGCGCAGCTCTACGGTGAGTTCAAGCAGTTTTTCCCCAATAATGCGGTAGAGTACTTCATCTCCTACTATGACTACTATCAGCCCGAGGCCTACATTGCTTCTTCTGATGTATTCATTGAGAAGGACCTGGCCATCAACGAGGAGATTGAGAAGCTACGGCTTCACGCCACCTCGGCCTTGCTTTCTGGTAGAAGAGATGTAATTGTGGTGGCGTCGGTGAGCTGCATTTACGGTATTGGTAACCCAGAGGAATTTGGGAAGAACGTGATTCCGTTGGCCCCGGGCATGAAAGTGAGCCGCAACAACCTGTTGTACCAGTTTGTGTCTATTCTTTATAGCCGCACCGAGGTGGAATTCACACGTGGAACCTTCCGGGTGAAAGGCGATACTGTGGATATTTATCCGGCTTACGCTGATTTCGCCTACAGAATTTATTTTTGGGGCGATGAGATTGAGTCTATCCAGCGCATTGACCCGCAAAGTGGAAAGAAGATTGCCGATGAAGAAGGCATTTCCCTGTTCCCTGCCAACCTCTTCGTGACCGGCAAAGACACCTTGAACCAGGCCATCAACGAGATTCAGTTTGACATGGTGGCCCAGCACGAGTACTTCCTGAAGGAGGGTCGGGATAACGAAGCCAAGCGTATAAAAGAGCGTACCGAGTTTGACTTAGAGATGATTCGCGAATTGGGCTACTGCTCCGGTATTGAGAACTACTCCCGTTATTTTGACCGCCGGGAGCCTGGTGCCCGCCCGTTCTGTTTGCTGGATTATTTCCCCGATGATTTCCTGATGGTGATTGACGAGAGCCACGCCACGCTGCCGCAGGTGCGCGCCATGTGGGGCGGTGACCGCTCGCGCAAGACCGCGCTGGTGGAGTACGGCTTCCGTCTGCCTGCCGCCATGGACAACCGTCCGCTCACCTTCAATGAGTTTGAGAGCGTGATGCACCAGGTTATCTTCGTGAGCGCCACGCCAGGCGATTACGAGATCCAGAAATCTGAAGGCGTGGTGGTGGAGCAGATCATCCGCCCAACCGGTTTGTTGGATCCGGAGATTGAGATCAGGCCTAGTCAAAACCAGATTGACGATTTGCTGGACGAAGTGGATAACCGCATCAAACGTGGTGACCGCGTCTTGGTAACTACTCTGACCAAACGCATGGCCGAGGAGTTGACCAAATACATGGAGCGCCTCAACATTAAGGTGAAGTACATCCACTCTGAGGTGAAGTCTCTGGAGCGGGTAGAAATTCTGCGTGAGTTGCGTCTGGGCATTATTGACGTGCTCATAGGCGTAAACTTGCTGCGCGAGGGTCTTGACTTACCGGAAGTGAGTTTGGTGGCCATTCTGGATACCGATAAAGAAGGTTTCCTGCGTGACCAACGTTCTTTGATTCAGACCATCGGCCGCGCCGCCCGGAACGAGAACGGCAAGGTGCTCATGTACGCTGACCGAATGACAGGCTCTATGCAACGTGCCATTGACGAGACCAACCGCCGTCGTGCGGTACAGATGGAATACAACCTGGAGCACGGCATCACGCCAAGAACCATCCTGAAGTCGAAGGAAGCGATTATGGAGCAAACCTCTGTAGCAGACTCTAACCGAACTAAAGAGCCGAAGGTGTACGCTGGACCAGATGAAAGCTTGATGTCGGTTGCCGCCGATCCGGTGGTGCAGTACATGAAGAAAGACGAGTTGGAGAAGGTCATCAAGAAAACTGAGAAGCAGATGGAAGCTGCCGCCAAAGAGCTGGACTTCCTGCAAGCTGCCAAGTACCGCGACGAGTTAGCTGAGCTGCGCAAGCTGCTGAAAAGCAAGCGCGACTAAGCTTGGTTAAACGTAAAAGAAAGCCCTACTTGTTTTGAAGTCATTTCTATGAAATCGGCTTTGAAACAGGTGGGGCTTTTTGTGTGGGTTCCGGGATTAAGGCAGTAGAACAACCTTTCTGGTTTTCTGGAAAGTGTCGGTTTTCAGAGAAACGTGATAGATACCAGGGACGGACTGAGGAGACTTCCAATGCAGGGTATTGACTCCGGCAGGTACTTTATACTCTTGTTTGCAAACCATAGCTCCTTTGGCATCTGTCACCTGAATTTGTACAACAGAAGCCACCGGAAGAGTAAACCGTAAATTCAACTTGTCTTGGAACGGGTTAGGAAAAGCCTCCAGAGAAAACGAATGGTCATCAGAAGGTTTATCAGAGCCTAACAGGTAGATTTTGGAGTACACCACATTATCAAAAGGCTGTAAGGCGAAAATTCGGTGGTTTCTGTTTTCGGCAAACTGGAAATGCTGCAGACTGGAGGCATAAGGCGGGGTTCCAATATTCTGCATATCCCTTTCCCAAGTCAATCCTTTGTCTTTGGAAATCAGGATTCCGCGGCTGGGCCAGTTGCTGGTCCAAAGGGTGCCGTTTTTACTCACGTAAAAGCTGTGGGCCACGGGTTGGTGCCAGTAATTCCAAGTGGTATTGTGGGTGAGGTACAAAGGACGCCACGTCTGACCCCTGTCCGCCGATTTTAGGGTGCCTTCCACCGCCAAACTACCCGAACTTCCAGACACCCCAACATACAGGCTGTCATTTTCATCTACCGCAATGGAATGCAGGTACGCCACATTGAAATTGTCAATCTCCCTAAACTTTATGTCAACGGGTTGCCAGGTGGTTTGCCGCTTTTGGCGGGTATATAAACCTATCTTAGTGTTTTGCCGTCCGTTTCCGTCATGGGTACCCACGTACACCTGGTCATTCTTACCCACAGCCAAGGTCCAGGCACTAAAGGTACCCGTCATGCCTTGGTTAGCTTTCGTCCAGGTTTGGCCATTATCAGTAGAGGTGAACACCCCATCGCCTACGTAGAATTCTTCCTCACTGCCGTCTTCGCCCATGTCTCCGGTAACCAAATACAGCGTTCCCTCACTGTCAGCAACAATTTTCCTGATGGAGTACTCACTGCCAATCCGGTGAGAGCTCCAGTTCTGGCCTTGGTCTGTGGAGCGGTAAACAACTCCTTTTCCGCCCGCCAACAGGGTTCCGTCTGCTTTGGCCAGGATACTAACTACTGCGTGCGGCAATACCTGCTGCCAGGTTCTGCCATCGTCAGAGGTAAGGATACCCGCATCGGTAGACCCAATGAAAATTTTATCATTTATCGGGCTAATAGCGATGCTGGTGGTGTTGGCGAAAGTGGAGCTAAGAGGCGGACTAGGAGTCCAGACAGCCTGTGCAGTCGCTTTTGTCAAAAACAAGACTAAAATGAAGATAAATGCCAGCAAGGATTTCATAGCGTTAGCGATTGGCAAAGGGTTGTGTTATAAAGGAGATTCCGGAGAAAAGAAAGAGGTTGCAAGGAGAAGCAAGTTTCCTTTTGCTTTTTTAATGCATAGTTATCTGTATTTCAGTTTGTTGTTGAAGCAGGTGACAGAAGGGGATAAAAATGCTAACGAAGAAGCTAGGGGTAAATACGTCTGGAATGGTCTTTGCTCTGGGCAAGTTCCTGTCTAAAGAGTGTGGAATTGGTTGGGCATATCAGATGCAGTTGGAATTTAAGTGACAGGTAACGCTCTATCTAACCCTTAGTACCCATGAAAAAACTTTTCCAACTCTTATGGCTTCTGGCCGCGCCCTTATTAATGGGCTCCTGTTCAGATGAGGACGAACCAGCTCCTGTTCCTTACTCAAAGCTTACCTCCACGGTGGTCTATTCCAAATTCACCAATGACGGGTATCTGCCCAAAGATAAACCCGCCACAGAAATGCGCGTGTACACAGGAGATACCATCCGCTATAACTTCCGGTTCGAGACAAACCAGGGAATAAAAGACTTTAAAGTTTATGACAATCTCCGAGGACGTGATTGGCACTTGATGGTAAGCAGTGGTCAACTCACGCAGCAGAATGGAGTATGGGTAAACGAGTACACGCTTGAGTACTTAGTCAACAACTATGTACTGCAAGCCAAACCTGGTGAAGACATTGTCCTGACGGTAGAAGCAGTTGAGGAGGACGGCACAATCTACAAAGACCCACTTACCGGCAAGGCTCCTGAAATAAAACTGACAATTGCAGAACCTTTGGTTTATACAGGCTTGAAACTGTACAACTATTGGAGTAGCGAAGCAAATTCGCTCATTATTGTTGATTACAGAATTGGTGACTTTCCACGACAAGCGTTGGTAAATGAAAAGGGTAGGTCTCCGTTTGCGCTAGTCCAAAACATAAGTTCTCCCAGAAGTTGGTCTGATAACGCATTTTACCATGCATTTACATCCGGGGATAACAGTGGTGGTAGACAAGCAAGTTTTGTGAAAGTGCCTGCTGGTGCCAAGAACTGGAATCAACCCAACCAGATTGCCTTAGGAATGAAGCAGCATGGTCTCGCAGACTACTCAATGATTGGAGTGAAAGCAGGTGACATGTATGCCTTCAAGGCGCATTATCCTTTTGATAATTCTTGGGTGATCTATGGACTTATTGAAGTAAAAGAGATAGTAGATGACGGCGGAGATACCATGAGCGGAACGGGCCATGATGAAGATTACATGGTTCTAGACATTAAGTATTTTCCTGGCTACCGCTACTAAGAAATGCCTGTTATGGGCTGTTTTGACCAAAACAATCCGAAAACAGAAAAGCCGCTCTGCATAGTAGAGCGGCTTTTCTGTTTATAAGCTGTGTTTAACTTAGGTCATCATCAGTTTATCCGGCGTGATTGGTAATTCACGTATCCGTTTGCCGGTGGCGTTGAAGATGGCGTTGGCAATGGCTGGGGCTACACCAATGATGGCGATCTCCCCGATGCCTTTGGTACCGTTCGGGTTGTTGATGAGGTCCGGTTTGTTCACGAACAAAGACGAGATGTTCGGCGCATCGGCGTGAACGGGCACGTGGTACTCGGCAAAATCCTTGGTCACATACCGCCCGAATCGGTGGTCAATCACAGCCCCTTCGGTTAAGGCCATGCCAATACCGCCAACCGCGCCGCCAATCATCTGGTTTCCGGCCGTCTTGGCGTTGATGATGGTACCCGCGTCTGCGCAGGAAACCAGGTTGGTTACGCGCGTCTGCCCAGTTAACGGATGCACCTGCACTTCGGCAAAATGCACCGAAAACGAGTACATGGAGTATTTCTGCCGAAGGCTGCCGTCAGGGGAAGATTCTTCGGTGACTTCTATTTCTGGCAAGTTCTGCTGTTTCAGGATATCCGCGAAGGAAAGCCGGGCAGAAGGGGAGGCCGTTACGGAAACGTACCCGTCTTTGAACGTCAGGTTTTCCATGGTAGCTCCTTTGAAGCTGGTATCGGCGTTACCGGCTACCATGCTGGTTAACCGCTGCTTCAGGACCTGGCACACCGCATGCACCGCTGAACCCACCGTAGCTACTGTGGCAGAACCACCTTGGCTGGGCGAAGGAGGGTACAGAGAGTTACCCAGTTCAAACACAATTTTCTCCGGTGGCAAGCCCAGATTCTGCGCGGCAATCTGCACCATGGCGGTTCCGGTTCCCGGACCAATATCTGTGGTGGCGCTTTGCATCACCAACGTACCGTCTTTGTGCAAGGTGGCTTTCACTTTGGCCCGGCCGCGGTTCGCCCCGAAGGTGCCTACACCCATGCCATAGCCTACCAGCCATTCGCCGTTTTTCACCTGTCCAGGTTTCAGCTGGCGCTTGTTCCAACCAATCTTCTCGGCGCCCATCTGCATGGCCTCCTTCAAATACTTGGTGGACCAAGGCAGGTTCTTCTCCGGGTCTTTATCAGTATGGTTGATCAAGCGGAATTCCAGCGGATCAATGCCCAGCACGTACGCCATCTCGTCTAACGCACTTTCCAGCGCGAAGGCACCGGTAGCTTCGCCCGGACCGCGCATCCAGATGGGCGTACTCACGTCCAAAGGCAGAATACGGTAACGGGTAGTCACATTGGGGCTGGTGTACATCATGCGCGTCTGCTGCAGGGTAGACTCAGTGAACTCCTCGTAGGTAGACGTCTGCCCAATGGCCTCGTGCGTGATGGCGGTGATCTTGCCGTCTTTGGTGGCGCTCATGCCCACTTTCTGCCAAGCGTGCGGCCGATAGCCCACCATGGTAAACATCTGCTCGCGGGTGAGCATCAGCTTTACGGGACGATTTACTTTCTTGGCGGCAATAATGGCGGCAGTTTCGTGCGGCCAGGTATGCAACCCGTTCCCGAAAGCACCTCCCACAAACGTGGCAATCACTTTCACGTTTTCGACCGGGATTCCCCAATCCTTGGCAAAGGCGTTCTGGGTGCCAATAACCGCCTGCGTTTTGTCGTAAACGGTCAGTTTGTTGTCTGCCTCCCAATGCGCGATGATGGACTGCAACTCCATAGGGTTGTGGAACTCCGTGGGGATCACGTACTCGCTTTCAATCTTCAGCGGCTCGGTTTTATAAGCATCTACTTTTCCACGGGTGTAGTCGTTGAGCCCGTGTTTGGGGTTGCGCTGGGCCGCAGTGGGCAGGAACGCTTTGGGTACGTTTTGGTTGAAATCGGTGGCGTGTTTGTCTTCGTTGTACTGCGCCTTTACCAATTTTGCCGCGTACATGGCCCGTTCCAAGGTATCGGCCACTACTACCGCAATGGGTTGGTCGTTGAAGTGGATTTTGTTGTCAATGAAAACCTGGAGGGGTTTGCCTGCCGGTTTGGGTTCTGTGGGGTGCGCCTCCTGGGCGTAGCCGGGCACTTTGGGCGAGTTCTGGTAATGCAGCACCGCTATAACACCGGGCGCATTCTCGGCTCTTTTGGTGTCTATGCTTTTGATGCTGCCTTTGGCAATGGTGCTGCCCACCAACACGGCGTGCGCCATGTTAGGCAACTCATATTCAGCGGAGTATTTGGCGGCACCCGTTACTTTCAGGCGGCCATCTACCCGGTCCATCGGCTTACCAACGGTATCTTGGAAGAAATAATCTTTCATAAGGAAGAAGGGTTAAGCAACGCCCGATGCGTTTTTCAGGGCCTGTACAATGGTGTTAGGACCTAAAGTGAGTTTGAATTTATTGTGCTCAAATGCTTTCGCGCCACGCATAGCTATCTCGGCGGCCTGCCGGAAGGTGGCTTCGTTCGCGGGTTTTCCGGCCAGGAACTGCTCGGCTTCGTTCAAACGCCATGGTTTGTGCGCCACTCCGCCCATCGCCAATCTCGCCGATTTGATGTTACTGCCATCCATGTCCAAGGCTGCTGCCACGGACACTAACGCAAAGGCATAGGAAGTCCGGTCACGTACCTTGAGGTAGTTGACGTTTTTGGTGTAGGGGTTTTCCGGAACATCTACGGCCATGATCAACTCACCTTGTTGCAGGTTGGTGTGGATTTGGGGGGTGTCGCCAGGCAAACGGTGGAACTCCGCAAACGGAATTTTTCTGTCGCCTTTGGGGCCAGAAACCAGCACTGTTGCATCTAGCGCCACCAAGGCTACGTTCATGTCGCTCGGGTTCACGGCAATGCATTTGTCGCTATGCCCAAAAATGGCATGCATACGGTTGTAACCGCCAATGGCGCTGCAGCCGGTACCGGGTTCGCGTTTGTTGCAGGGCATGGCGGTATCATAGAAATACGGGCAGCGCACACGTTGCATCATGTTGCCACCCACTGTTGCCATGTTCCGGAGCTGCGCCGAGGCACCCGCGTTCAACGCCTGGGAAAGCAACGGATGCTTTTCCAGCACCAGTTTGTCTTCGGCCACGGCGCCGTTCAAGGCCAAAGCCCCAATGCGCACGTTACCGTTTTCCCTTTCTATTTTCCGGAGCGGAAGTTTGTTGATGTCTACCAGTTTCTCGGGGTTCATGACTCCGCGCTTCATGAGGTCCACCAGGTTGGTGCCTCCGGCGATGAACATGGCTGTCTGGTCCTTGGCTACCGTATCAATGGCTGCCTTGGGTTTGCTGGGCTTCACATATTGAAAACCAATCATACTTTGTGCCCTCCGTTTTTAACCTCTTTGATGGCATTCACAATGTTGGGGTAAGCGCCGCACCGGCAGATGTTTCCGCTCATGTACTCGCGGATTTCATCGTCTGAATCGGCGTGGCCTTCTTTGATGCACGCCACCGCGCTCATAATCTGGCCCGGGGTGCAGTACCCGCACTGGAATCCATCGTGCTTGATAAAGGCTTCCTGCATGGGGTGGAGTTTGTCACCATCGGCGAGGCCTTCAATGGTGGTGATTTCTTTTCCGTCCACCATAGGGGCTAAAGTAAGGCAAGACAAAACGCGCTGCCCATCTACGTGCACGGTGCAGGCGCCGCACTGCCCGTAGTCGCAGCCTTTTTTGGTGCCGGTGAGGTGCAATTGCTCGCGCAGCAAATCTAGCAGCGTGGTACGGGGCTCTACCGATAGTTTCTGCTTTTTGCCGTTGATGTCCAAGGTGACCTTCACCTGCTCAAACACCGCCGCTACTTTCTCCTCAAATTTCAGTTCAGCGGCTTTGATGGCGGCTGAGGGAGCTAGGGCCAGTGCCGTTAAAAGGGAAGATTGCTTTAGGAAAGTACGCCGTGCGTCTGAATGTTGTGTTTGACCACCCTCGCCCTCCGGAAGATGTTGGTCGGGGAAATTATCTTGGGGCATATAAATCTAGGTTGGGTTACGAATTCAACTACTAGTATACGCACATACCCAATTAGAAAGTGTATAAATAACGTGTGATTCTGCCATTTTTCACGTTTAAAAGGGCTTTTGCCCTTAAGGGTTTCAGGGCCGAATTCTGAAAAGTAGCCTTAGAACGAGCTTCTTGCGCTAGATTTCCATGGGCCGGGGCATCACCGATTCTTCTTCCGTATCTTTGCCAGAAATTTTATCAAATGTCTGCTTCACTTCCTGCTTCTATTACTTTCCGCAGCGGTACCTCCGCCGATGCCCACCTGCTTGCTGATTTAGGTTGGCGAACCTTTGACGAGACCTTCGCCGCCTATAACAAACCCGAGGACATGGCTGCTTTTAAACCCACCATGTACGCCCCCGAACTGCAAGCGGCAGAGTTAGCGGACCCCAACACGGAGTTCCTGATTGTTGAAGCAGAAGGAGAGGCCGTTGCCTACATCAAATGGAACACAGGACCGGCTCCAACTGAAATCTCTGGAAAGAACCCACTCCAGATTAGCCGGTTGTATTTACTGCAAGCCTGGACTGGCTGCGGTTTAGGAGATACTTTGATGAAAATGAGCTTAGAACGCGCTGCGCAAAACGGCCATGATGTGGTGTGGCTTACCGTATGGGAAAGCAATGAACGCGCCATCCGGTTTTACCATAAGTACGGTTTCAAGGAAGCAGGAGAGTTGACCTTTATCTTAGGCGAAGACGTACAGCGCGATCTGTACATGCAGGAGGAGGTGTAAGCATAGACACTCGTAGGACCTGCGGACATTACGAGTGTCTACGCCATTAGCTTTACACTACCAGCAACCCTCTTTCCCGCAAGTCCAGCCAGGTATCCATAATCAGGAACTCTTGGAAGGTGAACATTTGACCATTGGGGTAATCGGCGGCCATATCTTTCAGTAAGTATTTACTGCCGTAATCCTCCGACAGGCGGGTAAGCCAGGTATGTAGCCATTGCCCTACTTCAGGTGAGGTTCTGATTTCGTACTCCTCAGTTTTCTCAGTGAAGGTGAGGATGGCGTTTTGGAAGGTGCGGCCTTTCTTTGTTTTGGTCACCAACTCAATTTCCGGGGCATTACCAAGCCACAGTACGCGGAGGTTCTGCTTCTCTGAATCCGGTTTGCCGATGGCTTCCACGGCTTGGGCAATCATGTTCTTTGGGTGGGAGGCACGCGGCACCTTGAAGTCAAACCAGAATGATAGCGGCTCTTCCAACCCAATGCCGTGCATGTAGTTATACAGCGCTTTCGCCAAACCAGCCCCGAAAAGCTCATGGTCGGCACCTTGCGGGTCTTCGTGCCATAAATCGTTATCCGCAAACAAACCTGGTTCCGGACCTACTTTCACTACGCCGTATTTCTCTGGATTCTTACCGACAGGGCTATGCGCCGTCATGGAGAACCGGTGCCAGTACCCACTCTGAATAACATTCTGTTCAAACAGCTGCCGCACCACTTCTAAGGAATCGATTGTCTCCTGTGCAGTCTGAGTAGGGAAACCGTACATGAGGTACGCGTGCACCATGATGCCGGCGGCGGTGAAATCACGCGTCACACGGGCTACCTGGGCTATGCTCACGCCTTTTTCCATCTTCGCCAGCAAGCGGTCAGAGGCCACTTCCAACCCTCCAGATACAGCAATACAACCGCTGGCGGCTAGCAATCGACAAAGATCAGCGGAGAAGGTTTTTTCAAAGCGAATGTTGCCCCACCAGGTAATTTTCACGCCTCGGCGCAGCAATTCAATAGCTAGGTCACGCAACGCCAAAGGAGGTGCGGCTTCATCTACAAAGTGAAAACCCGTTTGTCCTGTCTGTGCGATAATCTGTTCAATGCGGTCTACCAGCAAGGTGGCCGGAGCGGTCTCGTAACGGGAGATATAATCTAGGGTGATATCGCAGAAGGAGCAGCGTTTCCAATAGCAGCCGTGAGCGATGGTGAGCTTGTTCCATCGTCCATCGCTCCAAAGGCGGTGCATTGGGTTCAGTACCTCCACCACGCTCAGGTATTCGTGTAATTTCAGGTCACTGTAATCAGGCGTGCCTACTTCCGTGTGCGGAATATCCGCATCAGTGGAGCCGTTGATATATTGAACCTCGCCGTTAAGCAGCAGGAACGTGCGTTGCAGTTGCTCCAGGTCACGTTGGCCTTGGAAATGCTGCAGCAGTTTGAGCCACGGACCTTCACCGTCATCTAAGGTGATAAAATCAATATAGTAGAAGATGCGGGGCTCGCGCAGGCTCCTTAATTCTGTATTGGGGTAGCCGCCGCCCATGAGGGTTTTCACGTGCGGGTATTTCTGCTTGATGAACTGCGCCAGCCGCAATGCCCCGTACAAATTTCCGGGAAAAGGCACCGTAAACCCAACCACCTCGGGCTGAACTTCTTGCATCCGCTCGTCAAGTAGACCCAACAGCATCTGGTCTACCAGATTAGGCGTGGTCTGCAGTTCCTCCTCCAAAGGGTCAAAGGAGGTGGCGCTCATGGCCAGTTTATCCGCGTAACGACTGAAGCCGAAGTGCGGGCAAACGGTCTCTTTAATCAAATCAGCTAAATCCTCCAGGTACAGCGTGGCCAGGTGCCGGGCGCGGTCTGTAATGCCCATAGTCCCGAAGGCTTCTTCCAAATCAGCTAGTTGCACGAAACGACTGGCCTCCGGAAGAAAAGAACCCATTGCAATTGGGTGCGCCAAGGTGCTGTCACGGCCTTGCAGGAAACGGATGACCGGCTCAATAGTATCCAGGTAGGACTTGCGCAGGCGCAGCATCCGCTGGCTGTTGTCTGACAATTCATAGGTGCCGTCCAGAATGGCCTGGAACACCTGGTTCAAGCCCTTGCGGGAGAACAGGCGCAACACCAGTTCCAGCCCGAAATCGGCTTGGGTCACATCAAACCCGCGGCCGCACAAAAAGCCTTTGATGTAGGCCGTGGCCGGATAAGGCGTGTTCAGCTGCGTAAGCGGCGGCGTAATGAGCAGGATTTTAGGAGCGGCGTTCAAGGGAATACTAATATTTGGGCAAAGGTACGGAAAGAGTGCTGAGTCTTAAATGCAGAGTTCTGAACCAGAAATTTTGATTTCGTGCTGCTTTCTGGAAAATAAGCCACTCTGCTGATGGAGAAACAGGCTTTGGAGGGGATGAGTTCAGAAACAGGGGTTGATTAGCCGTCTGTTAACTGCACTCCGTCTGCTTGCGTATTCACCGAAAAGCGGAGAGAAGATAAGTAGCACCATAACTTAAATAGAAATGGCTATTCGGCTCACACAACCATTTAAGATAGGACTAGCAGTGGTGGTCTTGCTGCTGGCTTTCAGAATTGCGCTTCCGTTCATTGTGAAGAAGTACGTGAACAAGACCTTGGAGGAACTGCCCGGCTATACTGGCTACGTGGAAGACGTAGACATCGCGCTCATTCGGGGGGCGTACCAGATAGAAGGGTTGGTTTTGAAAGAAGAAAAAGGCAACCCCAAGTACCCATTCCTGACCATTCCGCACACCGATTTATCCATTGAGTGGAAGTCACTGTTCAAAGGCAAACTGGTAGGCGAGGTTTTCATGACCGGACCGGTGTTGAATATGGTGACCAGTTCCTCGACCGGCAATTCCAAAGAGGACCCTAGCCTTGACCATTGGACTGAAGTAGTCAAAGACCTGATGCCTATCACCATCAACCGCTATGAGGTGCACAATGGTAAGTTCGCGTTTATGGATTTCAGCGCCTCGCCCGATGTCCGGTTCCATATCAGTAGCATGGAACTGGTAGCCCTCAACCTGGCCAATGTGGAGAAAGTAGGTAAAAAGCTGCCTTCTTCGGTCACAGTAAGCGGTAAGTCTATTGGCGGTGGCACTCTGAAAGGAAAGATGCAGGTGAACGCCCTCAAACGCATCCCCGATTTTGATGCCGATTGTCAGTTAACGGGCGTAAACCTCACCAGCCTGAATAACTTCATCAAAGCCTACGCCAAGTTTGACGTGGAACGCGGCAAGCTGGACATGTACGCAGAGTTGAAGGCAACAGATGGTAAGCTAGACGGCTACATCAAACCTTTCTTTGAAGAGGTAAAGGTTCTGAACTGGAAGAAAGACAAGAAAGAAGGTGGCATCCTGAGCGCCGTGAAAGAAGCCGTGATTGGTGTCTTCACCGAGGCCGCCGAAAACCAGCCCCGCGACCAGATTGCTACCCAAATTCCCATTAAAGGCAATCTCAACAACCCACAGACCAACAGTTGGAAGACCTTCATCAACGTACTCAAACACGCCTTCATTGATGCTTTCAGCAAAGGGATAGAAAATAGTCTGTAAGGAGTTCTGAGTCCTGAAGGATTCTGTTTTAGGGTTTGTTTTGGTAAAAGACTCCTAGAAGCCATTCGGCAGAACTAAACCTCTCATAAAATAACCTCCCGTTTAGAGCCTGGCTATATAAAGCCAGGCTCTAAACGGGAGGTTATTACTTAAGGGACCTTTAGCAGGTGCTTAATGCTGATGCTGCATTCCCGACGAGGAAGTGCGCGATCGGCTGCTGCCCATCATCAGACCAGGGTTCAGACGGAGGTAAATCTCGCCGGAAACCGGGGTCTTTCCGTACAGCGGTTTCAGCAATTTGTCTGGCGCGAAAACAGAGGCCTGCACCCCTACGGTCAAATAGGTATTGGCGAAGTTGGCGACGCGTTGGCTAGTGCCTAAAGTGAGGGCGTGCACGTCAAAAACATCGTAGTGGTCAAACTGGTCGGTGAGGTCCAGTTCGCCGGGCGTTTTCTGCACGTACTCGTAGCGACCGTAGATAGCTGTTTTGTCCATCTGCAGGTTGGCTTCGGCAATGGCCGAATGCTCCTTGTGGTGTCCACCGCCGTTAAAGCCCCAGATAAAGGCCGATGTGAAGAAGCGGTCACCACCACCTGCTAGCGGACGGCTGTACAAGGCCGAAGCTGTGGTGCGGGTCACGTCTTCCTCGGGCTCTAGCGATTCAGGGCTTTTCAGCCAGCCGCGCGATACTTGCAATGCCCAGTTCTCAGAAGGGTTATAGGATAGGCGAGCCGCATAAGAGTCGAAGCGGGCTTTGTCAAAGTCATAGCGGTTTTCATCGGGCTCACGGCCGGTGAAGTTAGAACCCTCAATCTTGAACTGCTTGTATCGGAAACCCACCGTGGCTACCCCGAAGGTAATGTGCGTGGCATCCTGCCAGTGGTGGCCAAGCGGCGACTCGGGGTTGTTGAACGCTGAGATGCGGTGCATGAACACGGGTGGTCCTACCGGCGGCTCCCCAGGGTACCCGAAGAAGCCATACACGTCCATGTCCTGGTTGAGCATGTGCGTGTAACCCACGCTGATTTCAGAAAACAAATCATGCGGGTGCTGGCGGTCTACCAGGCGTTTGCCGCCGCCGTACGTTTCGCCACTCTGGAACAGCAAGGGGTAGCCTCGGTCGCCCATGGTCAGTTCATCCAGGCTCATCATCACACTGAAGCGCAGCAAGCCGCGTCTGCCTACCTCGCGCTGAGCCATCCCCATAAACCAGTTGGGGGCATCCAGTTGAGAATCGCCGCGCGAGCCTTTGTTGAAGATGTCCTGCTTGTTGTATCTCAGCCAAAGCTGACCGTGGAACATAAGCATCCAATCGCCGGCGTGTTTCATGTAACCGTACATGGGTGTGGCATCGGGGTGCCAGGAGGTACCGGAGCCGTTCCGGTTCATGGGCAAATTGCGGGAAAATGAGTGACTCATGCCTCCCATGCCGTGGTTCATACCCGCGTGCTGGGTCGTGTCAGACTCAATGGCGCCGTGGTTCATGTTCATGCCGGGGTGGTGTTGATGACCCTTTGCAGTGTCCGTAGACATGGAATGTCCCTCATGGCCAGTAGTCTTCGCCCGGTTCAGGCTGTCCGAAGTCATCTGGTGGCCTTGGTGCTGGTGCGAAGTGTCAGTAGCGGGCATGTGGTGCTGTGAGTGGTCAACGGCGGGCGTAACCGGTTTTGATTTAGCCTTAGTTGCCGCTGGGGCCGTCTGCTTTTTTACCGCTGGTTTAGGGGCGGCTTTCTTTTGGGCAGGCTGGGTTTTTGAAGGCGTAACTTTGGGGGCCGGGGCTACCGTCTTTTTGGGAGCGGTTTGCTTCACGGCCGGTTTCGTCTCTTTTTTGGCCTGTGGCGGGGTGTGGTGCTCGTGCTGCGCCTCCGCCGATAAAAGGCCGAAAGACAAAGCTATGGCAAGGGTGAGAAGTGTTTTCATAGAATTTTAAGCAGTACTTGCGGTTAATTTTCTCTGCTACAAAGAAAACGCACGGCATGCCTTGGGGTTTAACATCATTTTGTAAGACTTGTGTATAATTAAGTTTCTGTCCTCTCGGTACCTGTCAGAGGAATGATTCAGGGCTGTTTTCCAGAAAACGGCCAGAATGGAGAGAAATCGTAGCTTTACTTTTCATCAAACCCATTGTGTATGTTCCTGATTGAACTCACTTATAAAGTACCTTTCTCAGAGATTGAGCCGTTCATGGCCGAGCACATGGCCTTCGTGGAGAAGGGCTACGCCAGCGGACACTTCCTTGCCTCGGGCCGCAAAGTCCCGCGTGACGGCGGACTCATTTTCTGCAAAGCCTCGGGCAAACCCGAAATAGAAGAACTCATGCAGGAAGACCCTTTTGTGAACCAGGATTTGGTAGAGCTCCGAATTGTGGAGTTTGTCACTTCCAGAACCGCAGAAGGGCTCACCGGCCTAGCTGAAGCTTAACCTTTCCGCTTTAGGGCTGTTTTCAGAAAGGCGAGCCTGAAGCAGAAAATCAAACCTAACGGTGCTGCCCTCGGCCACAGAGAGTTTGAGGGTTGCTTCCGTTTTATAGGGTTATTTTCCAAAACAGCGTAGAAACGTGGTCAGATTCTGCGTATACCCCAGAATAGTAGCCTTGGGAGGAGGGACGGATGGAGGAGGCTTCGCTTGTTAGCGTACTTAGCAATCAATAAACCATTGCCTCATGGAGTTCTACCAGCGCCCCACAGACCTAGTTTTAGAAGAGTTCCAGTCATCGGCTAAGGGCCTTACCAGTGCCGAAGTGCAGCAGCGGCTGCAACAATACGGGTACAATGAACTGAAAGAAGCAACCAAAGACCCCATCTGGAAGCTGTTTCTGGAATCTTTCAAGGACCCTATGGTCATTGTGTTGCTCATTGCGGCGGCTGTCCAGTTGGTGCTGGGCGAAGTCATAGAAGCCGTTATCATCTTTGCGGTACTTCTCCTGAATGCGGTGGTAGGCGTGGTGCAAACCAAGAAAGCCGAAGGAGCTTTAGATGCCCTTCGGCAAATGTCGGCACCCTCAGCTAAGGTCCTGCGCGATGGCGTGACCCAGACTATGGCGGCCCGCGAACTGGTACCCGGCGATGTGGTGGTGCTGGAGGCCGGCGATTTCGTTTCCGCCGATGGGCGGCTGGTGCAAAGCAACTCCCTACGCATAGACGAAGGCATGCTCACCGGTGAATCTGTGCCGGTGGAAAAACAAACCGAGGAAATCCCGGAAGAGGTAGCCTTGGGCGACCGCAAGAACATGGTGTTCAGCGGTGCGCTGGTGGTGTACGGCCGCGGAAAATTTGTGGTGACCGGCACCGCTGAAAAAACTGAAATAGGGAAAATAGCCGGTTTGCTCGCCTCCGCAGAATCCAAGCAAACGCCCCTCCAACGTAAACTCGCCGATTTCAGCAAGAAACTGGGCTGGGTGATTTTGGCGCTTTGTATCGTGATTTTCGGAGTAGAGGCCTTCCGCGTGTGGGCGGGCGGTGATACCGGCAATATGACCAATGCGCTGCTGAAAGCTTTCATGTTTGCCGTAGCCGTAGCCGTGGCCGCCATCCCCGAAGCGCTTTCTTCCATCGTGACCATCGTGCTGGCCGTGGGCACGAATAAAATGGCCAAGCGTAACGCTATCATCCGCAAGTTGCCGGCCGTGGAAACACTGGGCTCTACCAGTGTCATCTGCACCGATAAAACCGGTACGCTCACGCAGAACAAAATGACGGTAGTAGATTTCTACGTGCCCGGCAAAACCACTGAGGAATTTACCAGCGACCCCAGCCAATGGTCCATCTCCGAGCAGCGCCTGATGCAGGTAGCCGTTCTCTGCAATGATGCGCAAATCAACGAAGACGGCGCCGAAGTGGGTGACCCTACTGAGGTGGCCCTCATCGCGTACAGCAACCAGAAACAGCAGCCTTACCATGAGCTGAGAAGAAAGTACAAACGCGAAGCCGAGTTGCCTTTTGACTCGGACCGCAAGCTCATGTCTACCGTGCACACTATTGACGGACAACGGCTGATGCTCACCAAAGGCGGTCCCGATGTGGTGTTTTCCCGCTGTTCGCGCGTGCTGGTGGAAGGAGAGGAGCGACCGCTCACGCCGGAACTCCTGGAAACTATCCAGAACCAGAACGAAGATTTTTCTGACCGGGCGCTTCGGGTATTGGCCTTCGCTTACAAACCCATTTCCAATGCCAACGGGGTTTCTTTTGAAGACGAAAACGATTTGGTGTTGGTAGGCTTGAACGCCATGATTGACCCGCCCCGCGAAGAAGTGTATGCCTCCATCTCGGAAGCCAAGAAGGCGGGCATTCGTACGGTCATGATTACCGGCGACCATAAAACCACGGCCCAGGCCATAGGACGTGACATTGGTCTGATGGATGCAAACGACATCGCCTTAACCGGACAGGAACTGGACGCTTTGTCAGAAGAGGAACTGGACCGCCAGTTGGAAGATATTGCCGTGTACGCCCGTGTATCGCCGGAGAATAAAATCAGGATTGTGCGTGCCTGGCAGCGGAAAGGCAAAATCACCGCCATGACCGGCGACGGAGTAAACGATGCCCCGGCCCTCAAACAAGCAGACATCGGCGTAGCCATGGGCAGCGGGACTGATGTGGCTAAAGATGCCGCCGCTATGATTCTGACGGATGACAATTTCGTCTCTATTATCAGTGCGGTATCTGTAGGAAGAACTGTACTGGACAACATCAAGAAGTCCATTGCTTACCTGTTTTCTGGAAACCTCGGAGCCATCATTGCCATTTTATTCGCTTTGGCGCTGGACTGGGTGAACCCGTTTACGCCTATTCAGTTGCTGTTCATCAACCTGCTCAACGACTCTCTGCCCGCCATAGCCTTGGGCGTGGAAAAAGCAGAACCTAACGTGATGCACCGCAAACCCCGCGACATCAACGAGGGAATCTTTGCGGGCGGAACCCTGCGGAGCGTACTTATGCGCGGAATTCTGATTGGCGTGGCGGTGATTATCTCGCAATACATCGGCCTGCAGCATTCTGAGGAGATGAGCATTGCCATGGCGTTCACCACGCTGATTTTGGCTCGTACGCTGCAGACCTTCGCTGCTCGTTCCAACACCCAAACCGCCATTGGCGCCGGTTTCTTTAAGAACAAATACGTGATAGGAGCGGTGTTGCTGTGCTTCGGGTTGTATGGGTTGACCGTGTTGCCGGGCGTTAGAGGCATCTTTACCATACCCGCAGACTTCGGCTGGGACGAATGGAAAATAGCCGCCGGCTTAGCCGTTGGTGCTGTGATTTTGATGGAACTCTGGAAATTGATGCCTTGGGTTTCTAAGAATTAGGAAAGCAGGTAAGGCTTCGTTTGTATGCTCTGCAAAAGAGCTATTCTTAGCTAAACCAAAAGTCCTTACACGCACTCCGTCCCCCTTTGAAGGGGGTAGGGGATGATTATTCCTGCTGATAATGGCGTTCCCGAGAATCTTCATCTGTTCGCCTACTTGAATTGTTTTCTGGTTCTTCCCGCGTCTTGGTCATCCCCCTACCCCCTTCAAAGGGGGACGGAGTGCGAACCTGATTTAGAACAAGATATGAGTTAGCATAGAAAGCCGTTTTCTTGACTGTCTCTGCCAATGCTGTTCCTACTGCTGTCCTCAGGAAAACGAATAACCTTGCGTGGTGCTGTCGCTGTCTACGGCCTCAAACTCATCATCCAACAGTTCTACACTTACTTCATGTTCTTGGAAATGGAGGTTGCCGAAAGTGCTGGCGAACGCAGTTTCAGTGGCATCAGCACCGGAAGCTATTTTCACCATGCCATTGAGGGGAGCCATTTTGGTGGAGTCGAAAAGAATCCAGTGACCACCTAGGTAGGCTTCAAAACAAGCGTGAAAGTCGGCGGGCTGTAGTCGGTAAGAATAGGCGGTCACGTACCGGGCCGGGATAGTGAGGGCGCGGCAAAGGGCTACTCCCAGGTGCGCGAAATCACGGCAGACGCCTACTTGTTCGGTAATAGTGTCAAAGGCTGAGGTATGCGGCGTGGTATAACCACCGCTGTATTCCACGTTTTCATGAATCCAGTCGCGCACGGCCATCACCTTGTCAAACCCATGGTAAATGTTCCCGAACTTATGGTGGGCAAACTTGTACAACCTATCAGACTGGCAATAGCGGCTGGGGTGCAGGTACCGCAGCACCGAGGCGGGCATCATCGGAATAGCCACATCCACCAACTGCTCGCTGGGAATGGTTTGGAACTGGTTTTCTGCTTTCGCCGAGAAAGCGAACGTGACCGTACCAGCGTCTGGCACCTGAATAATCTTCATCCGCTTTTCGCCGGCTGCCGCAGGCACTTCCTGCATGGTGACGCCGGGCACTGCCTCAAATGCTTCGTCCCACACAGTTTGCGTTTCTGATTTGAAGGGTAATATGCTCAAGATGACAGAGGAGGAAGAGATGATGTCATACTTCATCTTGACAGTTACCGCTAATTTCATAGGTGGTCTTCGGTGGTAGGCACGGGAATCTTATTGAAAGCTGCCTCCATCCAGGTATCCGGGATTTTGTTTAAGGCAGATTTCAGTTCAGAGGCCCATTGTTCAGAGATACTTTCCAGGTCTTTTTTGGTGTACCGGTGTTCTACCATCTCAAAGCTGTTGGCACGGTAGAGCACTACATCAATAGGAAAGTCTACGTCATTGGCGCTGACGCGGGTAGAGTCAAACGATAAAAATCCGGTTTTTAAGGCCAATTGCATGGAAGATTCGTCGGTAAGCGTACGGTTAAGGATGGCTTTGCCGTGACCGGAGTTCCCGATGACCACAAACGGAGCTCCCTGGCCCAGTTCTACCCAGTTGCCCTCAGGATAAAGCAAGAAAAGTTTGTGCTCTTCGTCATCCTTCAACTGTCCGCCTATAATAGTATGCAGGTTAAACCGCAGGCCCGCTTGCTCCAATTCTTCTCTGTCTTCTTTGGCTGCCCGTTTTACCTGCGCCCCGAAATCATTGACGGCTTTGTACAGTTTGTTGTACTCGGCACCTTCCTCCATGAGTTCTTGGAAGTAGAGCACCGCTTTGTCGCGCACCGACCTCAGTCCGCTGGTCATGATAAAGAGCGAGTGCTGCCCGTGTTGCTGAATGTATATTTTCTTTTTCTCTGTGGTGTCAGAACCCGCAGTAATTCTGGTGTCTGCGATGGCAACCAGCCCCTCTTTCACTTTTATTCCTAAACAGTACGTCATAATAAACTCCCCTTCTGCCGGTTGATGCCTCTTGTAGATAAATTGATATTTTAAACCGGTTAAAGTTAAAATATTGTAAATAAGGCTTGTAAGGCATTTAAAGGTACTAAAGTTTAGCGTAGGTATTTACCGCAACCCGCATGTTTTTGCAACATCTACCCGCCTAAAGATTTAATTTTTAATTGAGTAAGAACAAGTTTGCCTCCATTGGCAATCCCAAAAATTGTTTAGCTTAAAAGAGTATCCTCAGGTAAACCACAGGAGCAAGAGCCTAGGACAGAATCTTTCAAAAGAAACCGGTTTCCTGAAAAAGATAATGGCTAAACTCAACTACTTTCCCTTTAATTCTGTTAAAAGAAAGCTCCGCTAGTGTCTCCTTCAGTAGAAGGGAAATTGGCCGTAAGAGCACTTATACTCAAAACCTATGCACTCTTTAAGCGAAAAAGAATATAAAAACGAATTTGTCGCCGCCTTTGACGGTGATGACAGCGGCAATACCAAACCGCGTCAGACCCCCGGCGTCTTGTACAGCAAAGCCATACCTACGCCAGTGAGTAAACCCGAGCTATTGGCTTGGTCTGATGAACTGGCCCAAGAACTAGGCATTGAAAAACCCACTGACCAGAAAGACATCGACATCCTGGGCGGGAACCGAGTGGCTCCGTCTATGTACCCGTACGCCGCCTGTTACGCTGGGCATCAGTTCGGGAACTGGGCCGGGCAGCTAGGCGATGGCCGGGCCATTACGCTGGGCGAGTGGGAAGCCCCGAACGGAAAAACCTGGGAATTGCAACTGAAAGGCCCAGGGCTTACCCCGTATTCCCGTCGGGCCGATGGAAGGGCAGTGTTGCGTTCCTCGGTGAGGGAATACCTTATGAGCGAGGCCATGCATTACTTGAGCGTGCCTACCACCCGGGCCCTCAGTTTGGTGTCAACCGGAGACAAGGTGCTGCGTGATATGTTCTACAACGGAAACCCTGCCTACGAGCCCGGTGCCATTGTCATGCGTGTAGCGCCTAGTTTCCTGCGTTTCGGGAGTTTTGAGATGCCTGCCGCCCGCCGTGAAAACGAGAATTTGCAGAAGTTGGTAGACTGGACCATTGACCGCTACTACCCGCACCTGCAGGGCGAAAACCGGATTCTGGCTTGGTTTAAAGAAGTCATGGAAAGAACCGCCAGCCTCATGGTAGACTGGATGCGCGTAGGTTTCGTGCACGGCGTCATGAACACCGACAACATGTCTATCCTGGGCCTTACCATTGACTACGGCCCGTTCTCCTTCCTGGACGACTACGACCCGGATTTCACTCCCAATACCACTGACTTACCCGGCCGCCGTTACGCCTTCGGGAAACAGGCCTCTATCGCTTATTGGAACCTGGGTTGTCTGGCCAGCGCCATCGCGCCGTTGCTGCCCGGTACCGAAGAACTGGTGGCCATCTTGGAAACCTACGGCGATATTTTCCATGAGAAGTATTATGCCATGATGGCCAATAAACTAGGGTTAGACGAAGTAAAGGACGGTGACCAGGAACTAATTACCCGCTTCACCAACACCCTGTACACCCTCAACCTGGATATGACCATCTTCTTCCAATTGCTCATAGACGCACCGCAGGAGCTGAAAACCGAAGAAGAAACAGAAGCCTATTTCCAGGACAGTTTCTACAGACCGCTAGAACAAGGAGAGCGCATCACCCTGCACACGCTGCTAACAGATTACCAAGCGCGCCTGCAAACCAACACCAGCACCCGCGAAGAAACCGTTCATAAGATGCAGGCAGCTAACCCCAGAATCATCCTCCGGAATTACCTTCTGCACCAGGCCATAGAAGAACTGGAACGCGGGGAGAACACGCTATTTCTGAAACTGCAAGCCGCCATGAAGGACCCGTATTCCCGCAATTTTGATGAGTTCTTCGCCAAGCGCCCCGACTGGGCCAGCCAGAAAGCCGGTTGCTCCATGCTGTCCTGCAGCTCATAAAGGTGGAAACCCGCGTATTCCGTCCCCATTTGAAGGGGGTAGGGGAATGATTACTTGTGCAGATGATAGTAGGGGCAATCCCTTGCGGTTGCCCTTAGCCAAGAGAGGCACAGTTTAGGTTGTTGGTGATAACACCAACAACGGAGACACGGCGACAATCTACTTATAATAGTACAAATGCGTAAGAAACGAATAAGTAAGGGCAACCACAAGGGATTGCCCCTACATGAGAAGATAGCCTTTCAGGGCTGTTTTCAGAAAGGTAGACCTAAACAGAAATGGGCGTGGAAGTCAAATGAGGTTAGTACATTTCAATGACTTTCAGCGTCCATTTTTCATTGATCTTGTAAGTGCCGTTCCGTAAGACGTGCAATCCTTCCCCTATGCCGTAAAGTGCTATAGCGCCGCCCATAGTTTGGAAAGCATCCATCCGGTCACGTTTGTCGTTTAGGTTTGTCAGCACATTGACGGCTCCTACCAGGGTAAAGATACTTCCTCCGGCTTTGAAGAAAGACCCCATAAAATGAGCTACCTTCCGGCCACCGGTGTGGTTTCTAAGCCTGATTTTTTCCACATCCTTTAGCGGCACTTCCAGACCTTCCACATAAAAAGAATTCCCCCGGATGTCCAGCACTTCCATGGTTTGCAGCTTCTTGTCCTGGAAACGCTTGAAGGTGATAGACTCACCAATCTGAATCCGGAAGCGGTATATTGTCCCAGCCTTCGCTAAAAGCAGGTAGCGGTATTTACCTGTGGCCGTGGCCAGAGAGACAGTGGTTTGTGCGTGGCATGTGGTAGAAAAGGTACAACTGAAGAAAAGGAGAATCCCGAACAGAAGATGTTTGAACATGCCGATGGAGTGGTTTACCTGGAAACGATGCGCCGGTAAACTTATTGATAAATCCGTAGACTTCCGGAAGCGAAATGCTGCGCTTCTATTTTTAAGGTATTGTCAAGAAAACAAGTCGGAATTGAGTAAACCAGTTTGTGCCTGCTCTTGGTAAGCAGCCAATCCGAAGGGTAGTAAAGCAGAAAGGCCACTCATCTGGAGTGGCCTTTCTGTTTTAACTAATTAATCGTCAAGTTTAGTAGCGG
This sequence comes from Rufibacter sp. JT20002, assembly GCF_056491185.1. NCBI lineage: Bacteria > Pseudomonadati > Bacteroidota > Cytophagia > Cytophagales > Hymenobacteraceae > Rufibacter > Rufibacter sp. JT20002. The sequence continues at coordinate 243,761 of NZ_JBSZJY010000003.1, forward strand.
TGTAACCCGCTAGTTCCACGGCTTGGATGACGGTGTCAGAAGAAGCGTCACCTTCAATGGTTAAAACTTTGTCTGGGCTGGCGGTGTCTACCTGCCAGGTGTAAATACCAGGCGTGTTGTCCAGCGAAGGTGTCACGGCGGCAATACAGCCTCCGCACTTTATGTTAGTTTTGAATTTTTTAGTTGACATATTTATCGAATTAAAAATGGGGAATTAGGAACCGATAACAAACAGCAATAAACAATCAGCAATATTACAGCTTTAACGTCCGGAGGCGCAAACTGTTGGTCACTACGGAGACGGAGCTGAGGGCCATGGCTGCGCCCGCCAGCATCGGGTCCAGCAGGAATCCCCACACCGGATACAGTAAACCAGCCGCTACCGGTATCCCGATGACGTTGTAAATGAACGCCCAGAACAGGTTCTGATGGATGGTACGCACCGTGCCCTTGCTCAGTTTGATGGCCTTAGCAATGGCTTTAAGGTCTGAGTGCATGAGCGTGACCTTGGCCACATCCATGGCGATGTCGGTGCCACGGCCCATGGCGATGCCCACATCGGCGAGAGCCAAGGCTTGGGAGTCGTTGATGCCGTCGCCCACCATGCCTACCACCTGTCCCTGACGCTGCAGTTCCTGGATGAAATTAGCTTTGTCCTGCGGCATCACTTCGGCTTTGAAATGTTGCAGACCCACTTGCTTGGCCACCGCGGCGGCGGTTTGGGCGTTGTCGCCGGTGAGCATGTATACCTGTAGGCTCAGATTTTGCAAATTTTTGATGGCTTCCGCCGAGGATTCCTTGATGGTATCGGCGATGGCGATGAGGGACACTACTTGGTCTTGTCTTCCGGCAAAAACCACTGTTTTGGCCTCGGATTTCAGTTTCTGGGCCTTTTCCTCTAAATGAGGCGCAAAGCGGAGGTTGTTTTCCTGCATCAGTTTCTCGTTGCCTAACCAGTAAGTTTGCCCCTGGAACTGCGCCTGAACGCCTCGGCCGGTCACACTTTCAAAACCCTCCAGCACGGCTGCTTTGGCCCCGTTTTGGGTAAAGTGCTTGGCAACAGCCTCCGCCAGCGGGTGCTCCGATTGACTTTCCATGGCCAGCAACACTTGGGTTAACGCAGGCTGAGCTTCAGAAGGAACGTCCCACACCACCTCGGTCACCTCTGGTTTGCCTTTGGTGATAGTGCCGGTTTTGTCCAGCACAATGGCGGTGAGTTTATGGGCCGTTTCCAGGCTTTCGGCATCTTTTATGAGGATTCCGTTTTCGGCCCCTCGGCCCACGCCCACCATGATGGCGGTTGGAGTAGCAAGACCCAAGGCACAAGGACAAGCAATGATAAGTACAGTAATCATGGCTAGCAGCGCGTGCGTCACGTTGTTGTCGCCGTCCAGGAAGTACCAGGCCGCGAAGCTGAGCAAAGCAATCCCAATCACGATGGGCACGAAGATGCCGGCCACCTTATCCGTGAGTTTCTGGACGGGCGCTTTGGAGCCTTGCGCTTCCTGCACCATTTTGATAATTTGGGCCAAAAGCGTCTGGGTACCCACTTTCTCGGCTGAAATCTGCAGACTGCCTTTCTGGTTGATGGTGCCGGTAAACACCTGGTCACCCGCACTTTTCTCCACCGGAATCGGCTCGCCGCTAATCATGCTTTCGTCTAAGAATGAGGAGCCGCTGACCACCCGGCCATCCACCGGAATCTTCTCGCCGGGACGAATCACCAGTACATCGCCCACCAGCACATCCTCAATAGGCAGTTCCACCTCCAAGCCGTTTCGTACCGCTTTCACGGTTTTCGGCTGCAAACCCATCAGCTTTTTAATGGCCCCCGAAGTGCGGGATTTAGCCCGTTCTTCCAGCAGTTTGCCCAAAAGAATAAACGCGATGATGACCGTGGCGGCCTCATAATACACGTGCGGCTCCAGTCCGCGGGAAAGGAAAAACTGAGGGTAAAACGTGTTGAAGGCGCTGAACAGAAACGCGATGCTGGTGCTCAAGGCTACCAGTGTATCCATGTTGGCTTTGCCGTGGCGGGCCTGTTTAAAGGCGTTTACGTAGAAGTTTCGGCCAAACCAGAACACCACCGGCAGGGTAAGCGCCAGCATAATCCAGTTGCCGTAGGGCATGTGGTGGAAGAACATGCCAATGACCGCCACCGGCAACGACAAGGCGGCGGCCCAGATGGTTTTGGTTTTGATTTGGCTATACGCTTCCTGCTCCCGAACCTCCTGGGCCTCCTGGGTGGCTTCTTCTTTTTCCAGCAGCAAATCATAGCCTATGTCCTGAATGGCTTTCTGAAGGAGGTGAAGGTCGGTGCCGGGGGCGTATTCTACCAGGGCGGTTTTGTTGGCGTAGTTTACAGCGGCACTTTGTACGCCCGGTTGGGCCTGGAGCATGGACTCCACGCTCACGGCACAGGCGGCGCAGCTCATCCCGTCTATTGGAAAAGTATTCTTTATGGCGGGTTTCGTCATCTCTTTGGTTAAGGTTGCCATAATGGTACATGTTTAAATAAGATTCAATTTCTGATACAAAGATAAAGTGACCCCCAGCCCGAAGCGTTACAGCATTGTATTCTCCGTGTTACATAATTTTATTTCAACCGCTCCGCGATGTATCGGGCATCTCGGCCCACGCCCAGCAGTAGCGCGGAACTTCGGCTGCGCTGCCAGGAAAGCCCCAGGTAATACAGTCCCTCCACCGGACTCAAGCCCTGCGTATGTACCGGTTGGCCGTTCTCAGCCACCGCATTCGGAATCTGGAGCCATCGGTAATCAGGCTTGAAGCCGGTGGCCCAAATGATGCTGTTGAACGAAGTTTGGGTGCCGTCTTTGAAGAGTACCTCCTGTTGGTGGAAGGCTGAGATTTCAGGCCGAAGGGTAACCTGTTTGTTTTGCAGCAGTTTTTCCAATTCCCGCCCGTAAATGACATCATTGTTCTTCAGTACCTTTTTGCCAAGCAAGGAAGTAGAGAAAGCATAGATGGCCCCAGTTTTGGTACCCCACCAGAACACACTTTTTCCAAACTTCCTGAGTTCAGAGAACTTCGGCCCCTTTTTCACCGAGAGGTGTACCTCATGCGTTTTGGCCAGCTCTACCGCAATCTGCGCCCCTGAATTACCTGCTCCTACCACTAGCACCCTACCCGCCGGAATATGGGTTGGGTTGCGGTACTGGGAACTGTGAAATTGTACTACCTCATTAGAAGGCGCGGTGTTGTAAGTAGGGACAAACGGAGTCTGAAACGGACCGGTAGCTACAACCACTTGCCTGACTTTGAAGGTTTGAGAAGTCGTCTCGATGTAGAACACATCATCTGGTTTCGTCACTGACATTACCTGTTGACCCAACGCCACCGGAAGATTGAAATGGACTGCGTACTGCTCTAAGTAATGGGCGATTTCATCTTTGGTAGGATAGTAGCCTTCAGGCTGCAGAAGTGGAAAGCCCGGCATTTGGCAGTACTCAGCTGGCGTGAAGAGGCGCAAAGAGTTGTAACGGTCTCGCCATGATTGACCTAGCTGGGAAGCGGCTTCTACCAACAGGAAGTTCTTTTGTTGGAGATGCAGGTAATACCCTATAGCCAATCCCGCCTGTCCGGCGCCAATGACAATCACATCATAGACCTTTTGCTTCTCTTGAAGCGGTAAGATTTTGTTTTGGGGCTGCATCACTATTCTGTTTAGTCGATGCGCAAATCTAGCAGGAGGCCCTGCCTAGTGCTTTACACAATTTTGTAGAAGACGTGCAGGATTTTAGCTTGACTGTAGACAAGCCCTATTTCGGAACGGGCGAACGGCAAATGTAGGGGCAACCCTTGTGGTTGCCCTGAACGGTAACGCTTGTAAACAGGTAAATAAATGGTAGCACCTATCCATTTGGAACCTGTCTTATGCATTCGGAATAGAAAAGGGCAACCACAAGGGATTGCCCCTACATTAAAACGAAGAAGCTTGCTTCACCGCGCGCGCAGCAAAGGAAGCTTCTTCGTTTAGGGGGTATTTTCAGGAAACAGACAAAAAGCGTTTATTCAGAATCTGACCGGGCTGCGGAGAGTAGTTCAGCTACCAAGTCAGACCGAGGGATTAGTTCTTGGCAGATTTCCATGCAGTGCCGGCAAGCAGCGGCGCAGGCTTGGCAATGGTCGTGGGCGTGGCGTTCGCACTCCACGGCGCAGGCCTCGCAGATTTCCACGCACTGGCGCAAGACCAGGCGGGCGTGCTCAGAACCTTTGGAGAGAAACGAGGCGGTGAGGCGGCAATAGTCGGCGCAGTCAAGGTCCAGGTGGATACAGCGCGCCATCTTTTTCACTTCTTCTTCCTGCAGGCAGGCGGTGGCACAATGGTCGCAGGCCGCTATACAGGCCAGTAACGCGTCAATGGCCGGTTTATACTCGGTACGCATAGGCTTGAAGTTTGGTGAACTTTTTTATACGAGCCAAACCAAGCAAGGGGCACGGTTTTCGACTGATTTTACCAAAAGAAGCCGAAAAGGAAATGGCAGGTGACGAGCTTAATGATATACCCCTGCCTCGGCACAGGTGAGGGCTTCGGGGCCGCGTTCTACCTGCAGGGTCACATGCGGAATATGGAAGTGGTCGCGGAGGTCTGCCCTGATTTGGGACAGTTGATTATCAGTGTAGGTGTCTTCCACTACCAAATGGGCGGTAAGGGAATTTTCGGTGCTGCTCATGGCCCACACGTGCAGGTCATGCACTTCGGCTACGCCGGGTACTTCTAACAGATAAGCTCTGATGGCGGCTAAGTCAATGCCGTGCGGGACGGCGTCTAAGGTGAGGCGCAATGATTCTACCAACAAGCCCCAGGTGCTCCAGACAATGACTACCACAATCACCAAACTCATGAGGGCATCTACCCAGAACCAGCCGGTGTAGTACATAACCAGGCCGGCTACTACCACTCCCAAACTTACCAGGGCATCGGCGGCCATGTGTAGGTAAGCGCCTTTCACGTTGATGTCGTGGTCTTTGTCGCGGAAGAAAAGGAGGGCGGTGCCCGCATTGATGATAATCCCGATACCCGAGACCAGGGAGATGGCGGTTCCGTTCAGGGCAGGCGCCGTGCCCAGCCGCTCAATGGCTTCCCAGCCAATAGCGCCAACGGCTAACAGGAGCAAAACCGCATTAAGCAGCGAGACCAGTGTGGTGCTTTTACCATACCCGTAGGTAAACCGATCAGTGGGTTTGCGCTGCGATAGCTTCAGGGCGAAAAAGGCCAGCAGCAGGCTAATAACATCAGTGAAGTTATGGCCGGCATCGGTGAGCAGCGCGAGGGAATTGTACCACCATCCGGCCCCAGCTTCCACGAGTACATATAAAATATTCAGGCCGATGCCTAACATAAAGGCCCGGTTCAGGTGACCTGAAGCAGGTAAGCCGTGCCCATGATGGTAGCCGTGGTGCGCATGGGAATGCCCGTGAGAATGTGAGTGCGCCATAAAGAAGGTCAGTTGTTTTTTCTTTTACGTAGCCGAAGAAAAGACTTTAGGTAGCGGTTCAAAGAAATGGCAAAGCGGAGCATCTTCTGTTACAGGTTTTAAAGACTGTGTTATAGAATTTGGTAGAGGCATTTGGGTTTGAGGCTGGTTTTAAGAAAATAGCCTTAAAAGAAACAGCCGGATAAACCGGCTGTTTTGTTCTTTCTCCTGCAGGCGGTATTAAGCGGCAAGAGAACGGCAGGCTTCGGCGCATCTGCGGCACGCCTCGGCACACCGTTGGCAATGCTCATCCTGATGATGGGAACATTCTGCGGCGCAGGCTTCGCAAACTTCAATGCACTCGCGGAGGAGGTGCTTGCCATGTTCTGACCCTCGGGCCAACAAAGTAGCGGTGAGACGGCAGATATCAGCGCAGTCGCGGTCTATGGCAATGCAGCGGGCCATCATTTTTACGTCTTCTTCCTGCAGGCACATGGTGGCGCAGTTCTCGCAAGCCAGGATACAGTCGTGTATGGCGTCTATAACGGATCTATTGGGGGTGTTTTGCATAAGATTTGGGGTTAAGTGAAACAAAAAGTACCTGCCAATCAGGAAGAAGAAAGCCTCTTTCCTGAAGCAGGTACCTTTTTACGCCTTGTGGCCTCAGCCGTTGTTATAAAATGAAACGCCCTGTTGTGTAAAATTCAAGCTTAAGCCAGTTTATCCAGCGGGAAACGCTCTACAGAAGGATCTTTCTTGAAATCAGTGACGGAGACGCCGGTTACTTTCTTGAACTGGTTGGAGAGGTGCTGCACGCTGCTGTACTGCAGCCGATGGGCGATTTCGCTTAAGGTCAATTCTCCATAGGAAATGAGTTCTTTGACCCGCTCTATCTTAAGCCGGATGAGGTATTTCTCCAGCGTGGTGCCGGTGTGCTGCGAGAAAACCTTGCTCAGGTGCTGGTAAGACAAGCCCAGTTTTTCAGACAAATACACCGAGGTGGTGATGGGCTGGTAGGCTTCCTCCAGATGGCGTTGGTACTCCAGCAGCGTGATTTTGATCAGGTCGGTGAGTTGCTCGTCCTTTTCCTGCAGCAGCTCAAACCCATGGGCCTGCAACGCCGAGGAGAGGGCCGGAGCATCTACTTCGTCTGGACCAGTGACCACTGCCTCGCCCAGTTTTACCTCCTGCACTTCCAGCCCCTGTTGCGTTAATACCTCGGTGACCGTGGCGATGCACCGCGGGCAAACCATGTTCTTGATATGTAAGTGATGTTCCATGGCGGGTATGTAATTTGGGCACCTACATGTAAAGATGCTCTTGTTTTACTTGTAACAAAGTAAACGCAAAAAGAGTGGCATTGCCAACACATCCAACTCAAGCCTTACGGCGTAGGGCTCATTTTAGTCTTCGGCCTGGTTGGTCTTGGGCAGGTTCCGTTTAGCGGCAACGGCTTGCCTAGGGGGCGCAGATTTGCCTGTTTTGGCCCTCTTTCCGGATAAGCGCATGAAAACCCAGTTCACGCCGGGCACAATGACAAAGGCGGTACCGGCTACCAAGATAAAAATCCCTATGAAAGCGTTGAAAAGCCGGGGCAGGAAGTCACTTGTGAGCCCAAAGGCGTATAGCAGCAGCGCCATGGCCAGCAGCATACTGATAAGCGCAACAATTAACAGGTCGCGGCGCCAATCACGTTGAAAAGGGTGCCTTTTTACTACTTTGGCCATGTTACGCGAGCGAGGTTCTGATCCATTGGGGAAGCAACTCTTGCAGCTCGGCTTGGAGCGCCTGACCGTTATCGGCTTCTGAGTAGCCCAAAGCTTGCTTAATGAATTCAAGCATGGGCAGTTCCTGCTTCTTCAGGTTCAGGACGTACTCTTGTAGCACTTGTGGCCTGGGACCCCACGAGCCTAGGGGCTTGAGCGTCTCGGCGTCTAGGACAATGAGCTTGGGAATACTCTTGCCCCCGTTGGTCAGGTAAGCATCCATGACTTCGGGCTGCTCTGTGCGCAGGATGGTCCTGAACGCAACGTCGGGCGATTGGCTTGCCAAGGAAGCCAAAACCGGAACGTGCACAGCCGCGTCGCCGCACCAACCCTCGGTGAGCACCAGCCACAACTGTGGACGAGGCAAGTGCTGCACCAGTTGCACCAGTTCTGGCAGCAGAGGCGTGTGGTAAGTGCGCTCCATAATGGCTAGGTTGTCTTTAGTCAGCTTGGCCAGAAAGCTGGATTGCTCCAGACCCGTGGTTTTCTCTTGCGCTACTGCCGCACGCACCAGCTCTATATATCCCTCATAGGAGAGACTTTGCGCCACTACCTCCGGCGTGATGACATTCTCATTCTGTTGTGCTTCCATCAGCAAGTGTGTTTAAAGTCTGCGGATACAGACGGTTCCGCTAAGATACGGCAAAGCAGGTTTCTTGCCCAAACGTACCCGGTGCGGCGGCTAAAACAAAAGACCCGGGCGTTTTCCCGGGTCTTTTGCTGAAATCAGGTTAAAACGTCTGCTTTCATTGGGTTGGTTACGTTAAAAGGATTACTCTTTCTCGTTGCCCAAGCCTTCTTTGTCTTTGTGCCCTTTCAGGGTGCTGGCGTTGGGCTGGTTGTTCATGAACTCTTTGTCTGAAGAGTCTGAACCACGGGTGTCTGACGGATTGGAATTTGAGCCTTGCGGGCTGTGTTGCTCTGGGTCAAACTTGCCTTTCTTGGCACCGCCGCCGTGCCCTTCTCTGGAAGGTACGTTCTCGCCACGAGTGTTATCGGCACCGCCGGCTACCGGACCATCCTGGAAGTTAGGATCATTGGTGCCCTGGTCGCGGTTGTGGTTGTGCTCGTTGTTAGGCTGGCCACTCACGCCCGCACCGGTGCTCATGCCTCCCTGGTCATTGTTGCTGGATTTCTGGTTTCCGCTGCCGGGAGTGCCCGGGTTGGAGCGGGTCTCAGGAGAGCCTTCGTACGGCGGGTTATTGTTGTGGCGGTTGCTGTTGTTGAGCTGGTCATCCTGGCTGTTGATATCGCGCCAGCTTCTGTCTTGGTCTTGTCTATGCTGCTTTGGGCTATTCTCGCCTTTACCTTTGGTCATGGTGTTTTCTCCTTTAGTTGAGGTGAAACTTATACAAATGATTAGCCGGAGGCTTCCAGCGTTCTCTGTTGTACGGTGAGAGGGTTGATTAAGGTTAGCCAGAACTGGTCAGAAAGTAAATTACTGCCGGAGCGAGGAGCCGGGCTAACTCAAACCCGACGATGCCCGTACTATCCTGTGAGCGGGCAGGGTTATAGACCAGCGTCCGTGATTCCTAATCTATTGAACCAGAACTATGAAAAAGCTAATCATTCCCATACAACGCGTTTCTCTTTCTATTCTGTTAGGAGGCGCACTCCTTTTAGGCACCGCCGCCTGCAGCACCGGCACCAGTGAAGGTCAAGTAAACGTGGAAGAAAGTGACTTCAAAGACAAGGAACCCACTGAGAACAACCCTGAGGGATTGTCTGACCAAACCCAGGACCCTACCAACAATGTCAGCACAGATTCCTCTAACCAGGCCATTTACGAGCAGCAGGAAAACAAAGTGAGAGAACGCAACTCAGGCGTTAGCAACCAAGGCGTAGGTGGCGCGGCCGAAAGAACGCAAGACCGAGATAATAACTAAAGAACAGCCATAAAACAGAAACGCCTGCCTTTTGTAAAAGGCAGGCGTTTCTGTTTTATGGCTGTTTAGGAAAAAAGAGTTCTTAAACTATCTGAATTCAAACCCCGTGGGGATGCCCTGCACCTGGAAGGAATCTACGGCTGCACCGGTAGTCCGATACCGGATTACCCAGCTGGAGGCCTTGTCTGCAGAGGTTCTGGAAGCGTATAGGATTCCATCGGTGGGGTCTTGGGCCAAGACTTGGAACCTGCGTGGAATTAGCGGTGCTTTGGGCAAGGCCGTGGCTCCGGTCTCCATTACGTAAACCCCGTCATAAACAAAGTAAAGCCGGTTTTTAGTGATACTTAAGGCCAGGCCTTGGGGTTGGAAGGCAGTACTCGGAAACTCAAATATCGTGGGCGGAGTCTGTAGGTTAGTGGTAGTATAGCGTAATAACTGGCCTTTGGTGTTGTTGGCGGGAGAGGAGGGGGCTGCTTTTCCGCCGCAAAGGATCCAGAGAAAGCCACTCCCGTCTACCAACATGCTGTTGGGGTTGTCACCTACCGTTAGAGTTGCTTCAAGTTTGGCATTAGCGGTATTGATCACAAGAATCTTGTTGTTTTCGTTGGCCACATACAAGCGGGTTCCTACCAAGGCCATCAATCCGGGGTTCCAATTTGTTTTAAGCGTGTCCTCTACTTGGTAAAGAGTGTCAATTACCTGATAGGTGTTCAGATTCACGACCCTCACGCCTCTCACGACCTTTTTTAAGTCTAGAGACATGGCTTTGTCGGTGACAAAGCCTAACCGGTTATTTAGCGCGAGGAATCTTTGCGGCCCGTCAAGTCCCTGGATAGTCCCCGCAGAAGTAAACGTGTTGGAGTTAAGGACTTCTACTCTATTGTCACTGGTGACCAGATAGGTCTTGTTAAAAGCCGTGATCATGGATTTAACATGCCCGCTTAAGGAACGGCCATTTACTTTGTTGAACAGGTCTGGCTCTACGGTACTGGTGGCCCGGTCGTAAAAACTGACACTGCCTCCCGATCCTCCGGCGGGACTTTCATTGGAAATCAATACGCCGGCCTCGTACACCGGAAGTACCACTTTCTCTTCCTCTTTACAAGATGTGTTCAGAAAAATAACGGCCCCTAAAAGGCTACCCAGTACTGTTTTGGTGAGGGAAAGAAATTTCATGCTGCTAAGGTAGAAAATTAGCAGATGCCAGTCATCAACCTGAAAAATAGGATACCCCCAAATACTTTAAACACAAAGAAGCCTGCCTCAGAAGAGGCAGGCTTCTTTGTGTTTGTGGCAGGTTTTCTTAAAAACGTACCTAAAAGAGATTACCTGAACGAGAAACCGTTGGGCAGAACCCTTACCTGGAAAGAGTCAATAGGTGCACCTGTAGGTCTGAACAGGGTAACCATTCCGTTGGCATTATAAGGTCCAGCGCCCACGTAAATGGTATTGTCTTTAGGGTCTACGCCCAGCCCGTACAACCCTGACCGGGTGATCAAAGCTTGGGTAGAAAGTGCGGTGGCTGAGGTAGGCAAGGTGTACACAGAGTTCCCAAATCTGTAGTAAAGTTGGTTTCCGGCGCCGTTAATCACAAGACCTCTAGGCTGGTTGTTTTTGGAAGGAAACTCCAATGACGTTTGGTTGTTTGGAGTAGCAGGATTGAATTTCACCAAGTGCCCATTAGTAGTGCGGGTCAGGTCTACAGAATAGTCATCGTTGTAGAAAGTAAGACCGCACAAAGCCCAAATATTACCAGCCGCGTCGTGTACTAAGCTGTTAGGGCCATTTGGAACTGTAATGGTGGTTTCTACCTGGTCAGTGGCCGTGTTGATGACTGAGATGGTGTTTCCGCCGCTGTTGGCCACATACAGTTTGCCGTTGTGAAGCAAAAGCGCCTCGGGGTTCACTCCAACCGTGATGGTTTTAGAGACTTTGTTTGCTGATAGGTCCAGAACGGCTACTCTCCCTGCACCGCTGTACGTTACCCACTCGGTCACGTACCCTTTCTGGCTGTTGAGGGCGGCAAAGTAGCGCGGCATTTCCAAACCGTTAATAACCCCCACGGAGGCAAAGGTGCGTCCGTTTACAATCTCAATCTTTTGGCTGTTGTTAGCCACAATGTAAGCCCGGTCATTGGCGAAGGTCATGGATTGCACCACGTCTCCTAAGGGGCGGTTATTTACGGTCGTGAAAAGCTCCGGAATAACGGTGTTGTCATCGGGTGAAATAAAGCTTACCTCTCCGGTGGGCGTGCCAAAATTACCTTCGTTGGTCACAAAGGTTCCGTTCTCAAACGTAGGCGCGCCGTCATTATCGCTGTCGCAAGAAGAAGCGAATAAAGTGCTGCTTCCGAGGAGCACATACAGGAGGTACTTCTTAAACTGGGGTACTTTCATAGAGTTTGTGTGTTGAAATAGAATTAAGGTTGTGTTGATTTATGTTGAAGTTTTGCCCACGAAAAGGAGACCGCCACCCGGAAGTTTCTGGGTGGCATAGCCCGGTAGGCCATGGTCTGGTACACGGTATTGGTAAGGTTCTGCACCTGGGCCATGACCTGGGTTTCAAAGGAGTGCCAGTTGAAGGTTTTCCCTAGGCTAAGGTTCACCAGCGCGTAGGCGGGCAGCCAATTATTATTGTCATTGTCCATGAAACGGCGGCCGGTGAAAGCAGCGTCTGTAGAAAGCCACCAGCGTTGGAAGCGGGCCTCTGCCCAGCCGGCTATCTTGTGTTTGGGCACGTAGAACAATTGCCGGTCCTGTAAGCGGGCCTCTGCATCGGGCAGTTTCTGTTGGGAGATGGTGTACGCGTACGCCAAGCCCCCTGACAAAGACCAGAAATTATCTAGGGCATACTGCCACCTGCTATCTAGTTCGGCACCGTGGCCACGTACTCGTTGCAGGTTTACCGGTTCAGAGTAGCCTCCCATAGCAGATGGTTGCCACTGAATCCAATCTTTCACTTGAAGCGCGTACCCCGTAAGTTCTGTAGTACCGGTCAGTTGTCCGGTCTTGTACTGATGCACTAGGCCAGCTTCATAGCCCCAACCGCTCTCCGGTTTCAAGGCCGGATTTCCGCCGGGGCGCCAGAAACGATCATTCAAGGTGGGCACCCGGTAACTGCGCGAGACATTGGCTTTGGCGGAGAGGGTACTTCCTGCGCGTTCAGAAATTTTGTAAGTGGCTCCCAAGGTAGGTGTAACCGGCGGATTAAACCCTTGTATCCACGCTTGGCGCACATTCAGGCTAAGCTGTAACTCTGGGAAGGGATCATAGCGGAGCCATCCGTAAGCCGAGAATCTTTGCTCATCCACTTCCCCGCCATAACCACCCACATCGGCTTTGAATAACTGGCCCTCGGCCCCTAATTGCAGCAAAAGATGGGGAAGCAAGGTGCGCTCGTGCTCTACCTGGCTCTGGTACGTGTTCACGGAGGACAGGGAAAGGGTGCCATCGTCCTGATAATTCAGCACATCATTGAAGTAGGCTGCTCTAACGGTGGTGGTGCCTCCGGCCAGTTGGCCCTGCCACTCGGCCATGAGGCGCAGGTTTTCATCGTCTTGCTGGGCATGGGTGTTGGCGCTTCCCATAGAGGGTTGGATTTGCCGATGCGTCTTCACGTACCAGCCCCGCACGGAGAGCCGCTGCCCTTCGCCCAGGCGGTAATGGATTTCCTGCCCCAAGCTGGTTTGGTCAAAGGCCGCGTTCTGCTGGGTTTCCCACGGCGAGCCAAAGGCGGTAGTGTTCTCAAACCGGAAATCATTAGCCGCCGCGGAACGGGTGAAAGAGGAGGTGAGGGCAAGACGACCATTGGCGAATGAACCGCTGGCGGCTGTTCGTTGGTGCCCGAAGCTGCCTAATTCCTGTTGTACCCGTACCTGCTGCTGAGGGGCAAAGGAAACCGGATTTTCCAGAAGAACAGCTCCTCCCACAGCCCCGCTGCCATGTAAGGCACCACTTGGTCCGTGCTGAAGGCTCACCTGAGTATTAGTTGTGGGGGGTAACAACGCAAAGTCGGTCATGCCCAAAGTGGGCAAGGCAATATTAAAGCCGTTCCAGAGCACGGCCGTTTGGCTAGAGGAAGTTCCCCTGAACGCTACGGTTGCGGTCATGCCGTTGCCATAGCTTTTGAGGTAAAGCGGACTGCGCTGCTGAAGCACCTCAGAAAGGGTGATGCCGGGGCTCCGTTGCAGGAGCAGGGTGTCTGCGGATTGTATCCTGGAACCCGCCGCATAACGGGTGTAGCGTTGGGCCGCCACTGTCACGGGTGCCAACTGCACGGAGTCTTTCAGTTGGGCATACCCTTCCTTGCTCCCCAGAAACTCTGTGGCCACAGAAATCAGCGCAAACAATAAAAGACGACGTGCCATGTCCTCGGCTTAACAGCAGAGGAGACTACAAAGGGAGAAATAAACGTAAACGCCGGCCCAACGTAGGCCACCATCCTTGCTGCTTTTTTTCCCGAAAGCCTCCAGGTGAATGTTTGACGTTGGCAGGTCTCCTGGCTCTCTTCTTCTGTCCGGCCTTCCCATCTCGTAAACAGACAGTGGCGTGTGGAGGACAGAATGTGACTGAAGATAACAGTTGCGGGTACAGCTCAGGTTTTACACCTGATTCCCTTTTAAGACATCATCGGCAGAGGGCCGAGGCTGTCACCAATATCGGGGCAAAGGTACGCGAAGTTTGGTAAGCGTGCTATAGCGTCAGAGAAAATTTACCAGCACCGGGTTTTGGACTCATTTTCAGAAAGCAAGCCTCAAAACTCAAGACAGTTTTCTTTTTTGGAAATCATCCATCTTGCAATCCATGTAAGGCAATAAATCATGCTTCAACGTCTGGATTTAACTGGAGGTAAAAATTTTATGTGCATAGCATATTCGCTGTGTTTCAGCGTTCTTTTCTAAGAAACAGGCTTGAAATGTAAGAGCCGTTCAGATGGAGCCGCGCCGTTGGTGTAACTTTTTACAAAGCCTGTAGTTTTTAGCACTGTATTTGCCATGGGCTAATCGTCTTAATTTCTCCTTTATCACCACATGAAACAATTCATTTTTATTAGCCTGCTGTACCTGGGCCTCCTTATGCAAGGCAGTGCCCAGACTGTTTCCAAAGGAGGCAAAGCCCAGTCTGTATCCAAAGAGAGTAACTCCCTGACTCAGACTGTTTCTAAAATTGACTACAATGCCATCAAGTCGGCGGTGACTTCCTCTAAGTCGAAGATGTATTACCCTACCTTGCTGAAGCGCTACCACGCCAATGACCCTAACCTGACGGTAGATGAGTACAAGCATTTGTACTACGGCTGGACCCTGCAACCGGGCTACAATCCGTACAAGCCCAATGACCAGTCTGATGCCCTAAATGAAATGCTGCTGTATGAGCGTTTCCCAGAAATTATCACCACCGGCAAAAAGTTGCTGGCGACAGATCCCTTCAACCTGGATGTGATGTACCTTATGCACATGGCCTATGGCGAGTTGAATAAAAAGGTGGAAAGTCAGATGTGGCTCACCAAGTTTGAAGGTCTCATGGCCGCCATCAAAGCCAGCGGCAACGGCCGAAGCAAAGAAACCGCCGTGGTTTTGAATGCCCCTCGTGACGAGTATATGTTCCTGACGGTGGTAGGGCTTCGGCAAAAAGGCCGTCCGCAACTGTTGGATAATAAATACGATATGGTAACCCTGCAGACGCCCAATAAACTGAACCTAACCGAAGTCTACTTCAACATTCAGAAAGCGGTTGAGAAAAAGCGTTAATCACATATAGATAAACATGACAGGGGTAGCCACCAGATCTTTTGACTTGGCTGCCCCTGTTCTTTTTGCGTTCTTGCCGATCCTCTTAAAACCTTTCTTATGAAAAGATTTCTTTCTGCATCCTTGGTAGCGGCGGCGTTTCTTGCTTCATGTCAGGCAAACAATGATCAGGCAGCAGGGGCGGCCTCCAATGAAGAGAACAAAGAGCCTACCGTGTCTCTCTGTGAATTCTCCAGCACCGATTCCGCCACTGCCGTTTCCTGGTTACAAGGCAAATGGGAGTTGCGCGGCATCCAGACCAATTACATGGGCGCGCAGGAAGATGAGTTTCTGACCGGAGAGCAGTTAGGGGAATCTAAAACGCTTACCTTTTTTGAGAACGGCGAGTACGA
The DNA here is from genome assembly GCF_056491185.1 of Rufibacter sp. JT20002. Classification (NCBI taxonomy): domain Bacteria; kingdom Pseudomonadati; phylum Bacteroidota; class Cytophagia; order Cytophagales; family Hymenobacteraceae; genus Rufibacter; species Rufibacter sp. JT20002. The sequence continues at coordinate 258,992 of NZ_JBSZJY010000003.1, forward strand.
GGAGTACGTGAACGGCAAACTGCAGGGCGAACGGAAAGCATTTAAGCTGGTAGGGCAGAGCTTGCCCCCAGTAGGCTACCAGTTCTGGTTCTGCGGCGAAAACACCTTGGTGATTAACAATGTCATTGCCGATGGAGCCACCGAGGTTTTTATTCGCCAGTAATCTTCCCGCCCATGCCCGTTCAGCAGAAACTTACCCAAGACTTCTTCACCTGCCCAGACTCGGTTACCATTGCCCGCGATCTGATTGGCAAACACTTTTACACCTGCTTTGACGGCGTGCTTACCGGCGGAATGGTGGTGGAAACAGAGGCATATTCTGGCCTGAACGATGCCGCCTGCCATGCCCACCTGGGCCGCCGCACCAAACGCACCCAAATCATGTACCAGCAAGGAGGAGTCGCGTATGTGTACCTCATCTACGGCATTCATGCCTTGTTCAACATTGTGACCAATACAGAAGGCACCGCTGATGCCGTGCTCATCAGGGGCCTTGAACCCACTGAGGGATTAGAAGAAATGCAACTCCGCCGGGGCTTGACCAAAATAGAGCCCCGCCTTACGGCAGGTCCCGGGTTGGTCACCCAAGCTTTGGGCATCTCTACCCAGCATAACGGCACAAATGTTACCGGGAATGAAATCTGGTTTGAGGACCGTGGCGTTCATGTACCCGAAAACCAATTGGTGGCAGGCCCAAGGGTGGGAGTTGCCTATGCCGGGGAAGATGCTCTTTTGCCTTGGCGGTTCTCGTTGAAAGGCAACCGTTGGGTAAGCAAAGCCAACCCAAAGTATACGGTCTAAAAAAGCCCCACGGAGATCTTGTTTTAGTGGGGCTTTCTATTTGCTATAAAGTTCAGTGAAGGTTAGGCATTTCGCCCGCCGCGCTCTTCATCAGTAATGGGGCGATCTAATTCGCTACCACGTTGGTCTGGCTTCTGAGGTACTTTTCTGGCCATTGATTCACCCATGGCAGTTCCACTGTTTTGCTCATGACTTCCTCCACCGGTTCCGCCAGATGACTGGTTAGAAACTTCTGTGGCCGGCGTGCCGCCTTTCTTTCCATCCTCAAATGATTTCTCAGGATTGCTACCGAACCCTCCTGAAGGTACATTATTCTTTTCCTCTGCCATGGCTTTCATCAATAAAGTAAAACATAAAGGCCCTCTACAGGCGCCCACCTCTCCTTCGTACGAGACTGTGAAAGAGGAGTTAAGGTGAATTGCTCTATTATGTCAAAGTCTTAAGCTTTGCAAGGATTTTTGGTTGTATCACACTTTCCGGCAGAGCAGTAGAATGGGTTTGTTGTGAAGGTCAGTGGTGGCAAATAGGTAATCTTCTCCGCCTTCCTTTAGTTTGATTTTCTCCCGAAGTTGCGCCACCGTGAGTGGATAATTCCGGACGGTGATGTTGGCTTTCTTTTGGGGTAGAAGTTGGTGCAGTTCTTTCGCGTTAGCCTTCGGTTGAGCGGTAATTTCGAAAATACGGCCCGGAAATGACTCTTGTAGCTCGACGGAGGTATACAGGTGACTGTTACGGTGCAGTTTGTGTACTTTGTACCGCTCAGAAAGCCATTTGTAAGCTCCGGCTTTCAGTAAGGCCGTATTGGGTTCATACAAGTACCGTTGTGGCTCAGAGAAGGAGACTTGTGCGTTTTCCTCAGCGTCCTTGGTAAACGTGAGTGGCTCCTCTTGGTGCTCTGGCTTTAGGTTAACTGCCGTGAGGAGGGGGGCACCTGCCGCATCGGGTTTAAGTAAGTACAGCACCTCCTTGCACTCGTTTTGCACAGCGATGACCCACACGTGGGCTACATGGGTCAGTTGCTGAAGCGCTAGGTCTATGTCCAGCATGGGAGCCGTCTTGAGCAGGACAGCCTTACTTTTTTGCAGGAGCGCCGGAAGCAGGCTTAAAACATCGGGTTCGCAGTCTTGTAGCAAATGCACCCGCTCCTGGCTTTGGCCCCGGCGGGCGGGGTCCAAGAAGAATACATCCACCGGATGTTCCATTGCGGTCAGGAACGTCTCGGCCTCCGTAGCTTCCACGGTAATGTTCTTCACCTCTAGTTGGGTGAAATTGAAAGCGACAATGCCGGCCAATTCTGGTTGCTGCTCTACATACGTCACATGCCTGAACTGCCGCGCAAAATGATAGGCGTCTACCCCAAATCCGCCCGTTAAATCTACCAGCGTTTCCCCGGCTATCAAGTTCGCTTTAAAGGCCGCCGTGAGCTCAGAGGAACTCTGCTCCACTGACAGATTCGCCGGGAAGAGTAAGTCCAGGTTGGCAGCCCAGGTAGGAACCTTGCTTCTCGCCTTCTGCCTTGCTCGTATCTGCTGCGCCAGTTTGGGTACGTCTACCTGGGGCCACTTTTTGGCCTGTAAGACCAATTGGGCCGGATCAGCGGAGAAGTGTTCTTCTAGAAAGGAACGTTCTTGAGGGGTAAGCGGTAAAGGCATCGGAAAAGTTTGAAATTGAGAGGTATAGAAGCCGTAGCAGCGTAGGTTATTTCTGTTTTAAAGCAGGCTTACGGGAAACCGCTCAAAATGCTTGTGACTCACTTGGTTGAGGATGATAAACTTATTGCCTACCTTTGTGTTTCTTCTGTAAAAATTTAAACTACAATGGTAGAAACGTATTTGCCTTACAAAGTAAAAGATATTTCCCTGGCAGAGTGGGGAAGAAAAGAAATTAAACTGGCTGAAGCTGAGATGCCTGGTTTAATGGCCATCCGTGAGGAGTACGGCGCAAGCCAGCCATTGGCTGGTGCCCGCATTGCCGGTTGCTTACACATGACCATCCAGACCGCCGTGTTGATTGAGACATTGGTGGCTTTGGGTGCCGAGGTGACTTGGTCTTCCTGCAATATCTTCTCAACCCAGGACCACGCCGCTGCCGCCATCGCTGCTGCCGGTATCCCGGTGTATGCCTGGAAAGGGATGAACGCTGAGGAGTTTGACTGGTGCATTGAGCAGACGCTTTTCTTTGGCGAAGACCGTAAGCCATTGAACATGATCTTAGACGATGGTGGTGACCTGACCAACATGGTGTTTGACAAATACCCAGAGCTGGCTGCCGGCATCAAAGGGTTGTCTGAAGAAACCACCACTGGTGTGCACCGTCTGTATGAGCGTATGAAGAACGGCACTCTGTTGATACCCGCTATCAACGTGAACGACTCGGTAACCAAATCTAAATTCGATAACAAATACGGCTGTAAAGAATCATTGGTAGACTCTATCAGAAGAGCTACTGACGTAATGATGGCTGGTAAAGTAGCCGTGGTTGCTGGTTACGGTGACGTAGGAAAAGGTTCTGCCGCTTCGTTGCGTGGTGCCGGTGCCCGCGTGATTGTAACTGAGATTGACCCAATCTGCGCGTTGCAAGCTGCTATGGATGGTTTCGCCGTTCGGAGAATGGAGAATGCCATTCCTGAGGCTGACATCGTGGTAACTGCTACTGGTAACTTCAACATCATCCGCAGTGAGCACTTTCTGGCTATGAAAGACAAAGCTATTGTGTGTAACATTGGTCACTTTGACAATGAGATTGACATGGCTTGGTTGAACGAGAACTACGGTCACACCAAAGACACCGTTAAACCACAAGTGGATCTTTACACCTTAGAAGGCAAAGACATCATCATCTTGGCCGAAGGACGTCTGGTAAACTTGGGTTGTGCCACTGGTCACCCGTCTTTCGTGATGTCTAACTCCTTCTCAAACCAAACCTTGGCTCAGATCGAGCTTTGGACGAACGCTGAGGCTTACGAGAACAAAGTGTACACGCTGCCTAAGCACTTGGATGAGAAAGTTGCCCGTCTGCACTTGGCTAAGATTGGCGTTGAACTGGAAGAACTGTCTCCTGAGCAAGCTGCCTACATTGGCGTTGAGGTTCAAGGTCCGTTCAAACCAGAGTACTACCGTTACTAAGCATCCGCTTTCTGGTTCTTTTCCGGAAAACTGCATAAAAACGCCCGGCTTCTGCAAAGAGGTCGGGCGTTTTGTTTGTAATCCAAATTGGGGTTTACTGATTCAAATATTTGCTGATGCCATTCTCACACCAGTTGGCTTTCATTTCAATGGCATCGGCTAGAATTTTGTCATTTTCTGGAAGCGAGGTCCGGGCGTTCTCTGGGTGGTACAGGTGATAACCAACACCGCCAAAAGGTAAGTTGCGTCGCTCTATTCCGGCATTCAGCATTCTAATGGCAAACTCACTGTCTTCGCGTCCCCAGCCTTGTATGTTCTCGTTAAAGCCGTTTATTCGCAGCACATCGGCGCGCCAAAAAGCCATGTTGCAGCCTCTGATGGCTTTGATGTCTTGCCGTTTCCTGGAGCCGAGCTTTGCCAGCGTTTCTGAGGAAACAGCGTTAAAACGGTTGATGATGCCTGAGGAGAAAGGAGTGATGTGCCAATCTTTGCTTTTCAGAATCTGATTAGTGAGCTCAGGCTGTAGTAGCACCCGCTTACCTTGGATGAAAGTGTTGGCCCGTGCAATGCGTTTGTGGCTTTTCACGAAGTCGGGGTGCAGCACCATGTCACCGTCAATAGAAAGAATGTATTCCCCAGTAGCCATCGCCATGGCCTTGTTCCGGATGGCGGCCAGCCGGAAGCCCGTATCTTCGTGCCAGCAGTGGCGCAGCGGTACCGGAAAAGTCTGCTGAAAACGCTCTATGACTGCTTTGGTCTCTTCGCGGGAGCCATCATCGGCAATGATTACTTCATCGGGCAATTCCTTTTGCTGCGCCACGCTTTTTAGCACCACTTCTAGCGCCTCGGGCCAATTGTAGGTAGAGATGATGAGGCTGGTAGTCATGGAGCGGTTCGCCTCGTGCAATTTCATATACTTGTAGAAGGCACCGTTGGCGTTACAAGCCGAGATCAGGAATCCTTCAAAGCCGTACAGGAAACCTCTTTTCAAAAAGTAGTTGCGAATAAACGTCCAGCTAGCTTTGTAAGAGGCCTTAAAGGCCGATGATTTCTTCTTAAACCGGTTCTCCTGGGCAAAGAGCGTGGTGTACTGGTTTAGTTTCTGCAGCAGCTCAGCGGTGTTTTTGAACGAGTAATGGTTTAAGATGCCTGGCAAGGTTTCAAGGGTAAGCCCTTCTGTCTTGATGCCTTCGTGTACCTCCCGGTCGGTGAAACAAGTGAATTTGCGGTTAAAAAGCCGCAGTACATAATCATTTTCCCAACCACAAGCGTTAATTAGACGTTTCCCATAGAAGTTGTGGCGCAAGAACCGGTAAGCCTTGGCGTTCTCTAACGGATGGTTTAAGATGTTTTGGGTTAGTTCTGGGGTGAGCACCTCGTCACTGTCTATAGACAAGACCCAGTCATAAGAGGCGTAAAAAGCAGCCAGGTTCTTTAAGGGACCAAACCCAATGAAAGGCGAATGGAAGACCTTCACGTTGGAGTACTGGGAGGCAATGGCCACGGTGGCATCGGTGGAGCCGTTGTCCAGTAAGATCACCTCCGGGAAGGCCGCCAGTGCCTTCAGGCATTGCGGGAGCAGCTCCTGGCTGTTCTTGGCAAGTATGGTAACAGAGATAGGTTGAGGCATGGAGCGCTGAAACAAAAAGGAGGGAGACAATGCCTGAAAAGGTACCTTCCGGCAGAGGAATGTAAACATCTGCCCGAATATTCGTATGTACCTATGTATATTTAATTTCTATATTTGCGTATAGGTATTTTTATCCCAAGTGTAAAAGTACAAAATCAAGACCAATGAGCGAACAGAGAGCGAATTCAATGACTAAAGAGGAGAAAGACGCCCGGTTTGAGGCGGAGTTGATGCCGGTTATTTCGCCTCTCTACAACTTCGCGTACCGTCTAACCCTGGACGAAGATGACGCCAACGACCTGGTACAGGAGACTTACCTGAAGGCCTATCGCTTCTTCGATTATTTTGAACCCGGAACTAATGCAAAAGCGTGGCTGTTCCGCATCCTGAAGAACTCGTTCATCAACGACTTCCGGAAAAAGAGCAAGCAGCCCGCCAAAGTAGACTACTCTGAGGTGGAAGGCTACTACAATTCCGAGGATGTGGACGCGGAGGGTGACAGTTCTGGCGGTACTACTGACCTGCGCATGGAAAGTGTGCAGGACTTGATAGGCGATGAGGTGGCAGGTGCCTTGAACTCATTGCCGGTAGACTTCAGAACCGTTATTATCTTATGCGACTTAGAAGGGTTTACCTATGAGGAGATGGCCAAGATCCTGGACATTCCTATTGGTACGGTACGAAGCCGTTTGCACCGGGCACGGCACTTCCTGAAGGAGAAGTTGGAGAAATACGCAAAGTCAATGGGTTATAATGGATAACAGAAATTAAAATGATGGGGACTACTACAATGACAGAAGAATTGATGGGGGCAAATGCCTCTGATGAGAGCCATGAATCGGATTGTGAGAAGGTACAGGGCGTGTTTGAAAAGTGGCTTGAAGGCGTAGCCACTAGTGAAGATGAAGCTTTTCTGGCAGAACGGGCAGATGAATGTTCTCCCTGTTTTGAAAGCGTTGACAAACAACGTTTATTTGTGCAGTTCCTTAACGCAACACTTCGCCGGCCAGGAACACCCGCTACGTTAGCAGACACCATCAAATCAAGAATCCACCAAACCGCTTAGTTTTAAGCCTCCAAATCCCGGATGCAAGGTAAAATCATTATTTTTTCGGCCCCTTCCGGAGCCGGTAAAACCACAATTGTCCGTCATTTAGTAAACGTTCTCCCAGAACTAAGTTTTTCTATCTCAGCCTGTACCCGCGACCGCCGGGGCCGCAGTGAAGTCAACGGCAAAGATTATTATTTTATTACTCCAGAAGAGTTCCGCGAGAAAATCGGGAATGATGAATTTGTGGAGTGGGAAGAAGTTTACGAAGGGGCTTTTTATGGTACCCTTAAATCTGAGATTGAGCGCATCTGGTCCGAAGGCAAACACGCCATCTTGGACGTGGATGTCAAAGGAGGTCTTAGCGTCAAGAACTTTTACAAAGACCGTGCACTGGCCATTTTCGTGAAACCTCCTTCCATTGAAGAGCTTTCTAAACGCTTGGTGGCCCGTAATACCGATTCAGCCTCCAGCATCTCCAGCCGAGTGTTCAAAGCCAAGTTTGAGTTGAGCTTTGAGGACCAGTTTGATGAAGTCATTGTAAACGAGAACCTGGAAGAGGCTTTCGCCAAAGCTGAAAAACTGGTGCGCGACTTCATTTATACCCAAGCAGAAGACATTTTGTAACCATGCGGGTAGGATTGCTGTTTGGGTCTTTCAACCCCATTCACATTGGGCACCTGATCCTGGCTAATTACATGGCCACCAATACCACCTTAGACACTGTCTGGTTGGTAGTGAGCCCGCAAAATCCGTTCAAGCCCAGCAGTAGCCTATTACACGAGTTTGACCGTCTGCACATGGTGCGTTTGGCTATAGCTGATAACGCTGATTTGGGTGTCACTGACATCGAGTTCCGGATGCCCAAGCCCAGTTACACCATTGACACCCTTACCTATCTGAAGGAAAAGTACCCACGTTACCAGTTCGTGCTCATCATGGGGGAAGACAATTTGGCAACCCTCCCTAAGTGGAAAAACTACGAGCAGATTTTGGAGCACTATGAGGTATTAGTATACCCCAGATCTGGTAGCGGCAAAGTGCCAGATGCGTTGAAAGAACACGCTAAAATCACGGTAGTCCCGGCTCCACTGCTGGATATCTCCGCAACTTTTATCAGGCAGTGTTTGAGAGAAGGTAAGTCTACCCGCTATTTGCTTCCCGAGCCTGTCGCAGAGTACGTGCAAGCCAAGAAGTTATACCTGTAGAAAACCAATTTTCGGATGTCCTAATTTTTGATTCTGCTCTTTAGGGGAGCATTTAGTAGTTACAAAACAGAACCGGGCTTTGGGCTTACTTTAAGAAAAGTAAGCCCAAAGCCCGGTTCTGTTTTGAGGGTGGTCCTCATTTTTCTCTTACTCAAGAGAAATTTTTTTCTCCTTATTCATCAATCTTCTTTTAAAGCATTAAAGAGTGTGGCCAGATAATTGGCACCTCTTTGTTCTTGAAAAATGGCTCTGCATAAGGTCTAATTACAGGGTGTGGAAAAATGTAGAAAACCTTTCAGGTATATCTTCGTTAACAAGAAGTTGCACTTTTATGTGTATTTAAATAATCCACTTTTTTACTGCATTTAAGCTTGGTTAGGTCAGCTATGGGATGTAATTTGCTCATCCTTCCAGACAGACAACAACAGAGGGATTTTCTGAGACAATGAATAATACCATCATATATCAAGACTCCTGTATATCCATTTCCTATCACCAAGAATCGCAGCATATCCACGCCGACTGGACGGGTTTTCAGACAAAGCAGTCGGTGCAGGATGGGTGCGAACGGATTCTGGAATCTATGGGGCAGTTTGAGTGCTACAAGATTTTAAATGATAATACCCATGTGCAGGGAATCTGGTCCAGCGCAGCTGAGTGGGTGGGTTCTGACTGGTTCCCCCGGATGCGGCAGGCTGGTATGACTTCCTTTGCCTGGGTATATTCTCCTAGCATGTTCAGTCGCCTGTCTACAGACAAGTCGTTGCGCTTCACCTATGACACCACCGGCATTGAAGTGTTTGACAGCGTGGAAGAAGCCATAGAATGGTTGACTACCACCCCAGGTAAGATCTTAAGTTAAGAGATAGAAAAGAGAAGGCCCCGTACTCACCAGTACGGGGCCTTCTCTTTTAAGCAGTTTTAAAGAAATTAGTCTTAAAGCGCAGTTTGCTTAGATGGTCATGATTTCAGCTTCCTTCTTAGACAAGAGCTCATCTAATTTCACAATGTAGGCATCAGTCAATTTCTGTACTTTGCCTTCAGCATCCTTCACTGCATCTTCAGAAGTACCTTCTTTCTGAAGCTTTCTCAAAGAGTCGTTCACGTCTTTCCGGATGTTACGAACTCTGATTTTGCCACTTTCGGTCTCGTTTTTGGCTTGTTTCACCAAATCACGACGACGCTCCTCCGTTAAGGCCGGAATGTTCAGACGGATGCCATCAGCCTCGGTCAAAGGGTTCAGGCCGAGGTCACTGTTTTTAATGGCTTTGCCAATCTCAGCCACCATGTTTTTCTCCCAAGGCTTGATCATCAGCGTACGGGCATCTGGGGTCATGATGTTGGCTACTTGGGAAATAGGGGTAGGCGTGCCGTAGTAATCTACGCGCAGGTCTTCTACCATAGCAGGAGAGGCTTTGCCTGCTCTGATTTTAGTTAATTCTACACTAGTGTGCTGCACCGATTTCTGCATCGATTCCTCGGCTTCGCTCAAATAAAAGTTAATTTCTTCGGTCATTGGGTTTTCTAATTAAGAAAGATGACTAAACGGTACCACCGTAGCAAACGCCAAAGGGCAGCACAAATTTCTAATTTAATTTATTAAAATCCACTTCCGGGGCAGTGCGACCTTTATTTACATAGAAACCAAGGTTCCAACTCTCTCGCCCTGGATCAATTTGGCTAAGTTGCCCTTCTTGTTGATGTCAAACACCACAATTGGTAAATTGTTCTCCTTGCAAAGGGTAAACGCAGTCATGTCCATTACGTTGAGGCCTTTTTCAAAAACCTCTTCAAACGTGATGTCATTGTACCGCACGGCAGAAGAATCTTTCTCCGGATCGGCGGTGTAAATACCGTCTACGCGGGTACCTTTCAATACCACATCGGCCTCAATCTCAATGGCTCGCAAACTGGCTGCTGAGTCAGTGGTGAAATACGGGTTTCCAGTACCGGCTCCAAAGATCACCACGCGGCCTTTCTCCAAGTGACGCATGGCCCGGCGGCGGATGTACGGCTCACATACCTGCTGAATGTTGATGCCTGATAACAGACGGGTAAAGATGCCCACTTTCTCCAGTGCGCTTTGCAGCGCCATGCTGTTGATCACAGTAGCTAGCATTCCCATGTAATCGCCCTGCACGCGGTCCAACCCTACAGCCTCGGCCTGCACGCCCCTGAAAATGTTTCCTCCGCCAATTACTACGGCAACCTCTGCGCCAAGGTCAACGGCAGATTTAATTTCTTCGGCGTATTGCACCAGCATGTTGGTATCAATGCCATACTGCTGCTCGCCCATCAAGGACTCACCGCTGAGCTTCAATAGAATTCTTTTGAATCGCATGCTTACTTATTAGATAATGAAAGTTATTGACGTATGTATTGACACGTATTGGGCCTGTCTTTTTCAAAACAGGCCCAATACGGTATTTTTAAAACACAACCAGGATTTGGTTCTTCTCTACGTTCTGCCGTAAGTTTACCTTAACCTCGCTTACCACGCCATCGCCGGGAGACTTTATGATGTTCTCCATTTTCATCGCTTCCAGAATAAGGATAGGATCTCCCTTTTTCACTTCCTGACCGGGTTCAACCTTGATGTCAATGATAAGGCCGGGCATAGGGGCTTTGATGTCGTTGATCTTATGTGCCAGGGCCTGCCCCATGCCTAAGCTCTCCAGCAGCAAGTCCATCCGGTCTTGTACCTGTAGGGTATGCACATTGCCATTGATCTTTATCCGGAAGGTTTTGGTCTCAGGATCAGCATCCAGCAGCTCGGCCGTGTAAGAGCGTCCGTCTTTTAAGATATGGAAAGAAGTAGGGCTGAGGGGAAGCAAATCCCAGGTAAAAGGAGTATTGTTGAGAAGAATCTGGTTTTTCTCCAGGACTACTTGCCAGGTGGAAGTGGCCGATTTTACCTGTAGCATGTTTGCAGGGTTATAGACAGTAAGTACCGTACCTGTGAGATAAATTCACAACTTGAGTTCCCAAAGTTAATAAATCATTACATGAATCATATCGTTTCGCGCGGCTTCTTGTTCTTTCTGTTGTGCAGTGCCACCGCGGGCTGCTCTGTGAAGAAGCCAGTACCTCCTGGCGTGTCTTCAGAAGTTGCCGTCAATGCCCCTGATACCACCGCCGTTGCCGAAGTTACTCCCATTACCAGTCGTGGACCTTACCAACCTGCCGCGGAACGCCTGATGGATTTGGTGCACACCAGATTGAACGTGCGATTTGACTGGGCAAAGCAGCACTTGCTGGGTGAGGCGACCCTTACGCTCAAGCCTTATTTCTATCCGCAGAACCAAGTGGTGTTAGATGCCAAAGGCTTTGACGTGCACAAAGTAACCTTACGGAAGGGAAAGCAGGAACTGCCCCTCAAGTACGAATATGATCAGCAGAAACTAACCTTACAGTTAGATAAAACCTATACCCGCACCGATACCCTGCAACTCTTCATCGCTTACACCGCCAAACCCAATGAGCTAAAGGTTAAGGGCAGTGAAGCAATTCAAGCCGATAAGGGACTGTACTTCATCAATCCGCTAGGTACAGAGGAAGGCCTGCCCCAGCAAATCTGGACCCAGGGCGAAACAGAGGCGAACTCGGCCTGGTTTCCTACCATAGACAAGCCTAACGAGCGAATGACACAGGACCTGTTCATCACCGTGGAAAACCGATTTAAGACCTTGTCTAACGGAGTCTTGGTTTCGTCAAAAGATTTGAAAAACGGCTTGAAAACAGACCATTGGCAGATGACCAAACCACATGCGCCTTACCTGGTCATGATGGCCATCGGTGAGTTCTCCGTAGTGAAAGACAAATGGCGGAACAAAGAAGTAAGTTACTGGGTGGAGTCTGAATACGCCGGTACCGCAAAAGCCACCTTCGGCCGGACCCCGGCCATGTTGGAGTTTTTCTCCCAAAAGCTAGGCGTTTCCTTTCCTTGGGATAAGTATGCCCAGGTAGTGGTCCGCAACTTCGTTTCCGGGGCAATGGAGAACACCACTGCTTCCACCTTTATGGAGGCCGTGCAGCAAGACCGCCGCGAACTGCTGGATAAGAACTGGGACCATATCATAGCCCACGAACTCTTTCACCAATGGTTCGGGGACTTGGTGACCACTGAGTCTTGGGCAAATCTTCCATTAAACGAGTCATTTGCCGATTATTCTGAATATCTGTGGGCCGAGCATCGGTATGGCCCCGATGAGGCAGCTTTGACCCATCAAAACGCGTTATTAGAGTATTTAGGGGAGGCCAGAACCAAACAGGAACCCTTGATCAGATACCATTACCTGGACAAAGAAGACATGTTTGACAGCCACTCCTACGCCAAAGGCGGACGTGTGCTGCACATGCTTCGGCAGGAGGTTGGAGACGAGGCTTTCTTCGCTTCCCTTCAGTTGTACCTCTCCCAAAACAAATACACCGCTGTAGAGATTGATAAGCTCAGACTCGCTTTTGAAGAAATCACTGGCCGAGATTTACGGCCGTTTTTTCAACAATGGTTCCTAACCCCAGGCCACCCGGAACTGAAAGTGCAGCATACCTATCAGAATGGAGCCTTGGCAGTGCAGATAACCCAAACCCAGGATACCACCCGTGCCACCGTGTACAAACTACCCCTGACGATTGCTATTCTAAGTGAAGGCAAATGGCAGGAAGAACAAGTAGAGCTTTTGAAAGCTGACCAGACGTTTACCTTCCCTCTGCAGAGTGCCCCGCAAACAGTGGTGGTGGATCCTACGCAAAAATTGCTGGCCAACATTGCCCATGAGAAATCCTTGGAAGAATGGTCTGCCCAGTTTCTTCATAGCACCGCTTATGCAGCAAAGTCTAATGCCTTGGAACACCTACGGGATACCAGCCATGTGCTGGTAAACCAAGTGCTGCAAAAAGCAATGAAAGATCCTTTCTGGAGAGTGCGGGCGACAGGATTAGAGTTACTGGTGGCAACCAATGCCATGGAGAACCCCCAGGTGCAGGAACAAATTCAGGAGATGGCCGAGACAGACCAGAACAGTGCCGTACGGGCAACGGCAACGTATGTCATGAGCACCTTGAACGGATTGCCGCAAGACATTATTGAGCGCAGGTTGCAAGATAGTTCCTACCAAGTAGTGAGTGCAGCCATCTTTGCCTGGAACCGAGGAGGGCATGACCTGAACAGGTTAAAGCCCTTCCTGGCTTTCAAAAACCCGGATGTCGTGAATGCCCTGGCTTCTGCTTTTACCACCAGTGAAGAAGAGGAGCTTTACAGTTGGTATCTACAAAACAGCAGAAAACTACGGGGCGGAGACTTATATTTCTTTGTGCAGAGCTTTGGAGCCTTCCTGTTGAAAAAAAATATTGACCGGCAGGAGAGGGGGTGGGAGGCCCTTGTGCGGATAGTGGAACAAGAGACCTTAGAGCAAGCAAAACAATCAGCGTTTCAAATGCTTACGCTCCTGGCCGAGACTGATGAACGAAGAGAAAAGCTCCAAATTCTAGTCCAAAAAGACCCAAAATTGGGGCAGTTAATGAGCTCCGAAATAAAATGATTGAAAAAATATTTGCAGAAATATTTGACATGGAAAAAAAAGCCACTAGTTTTGCAGCTCCTAAGAACGAAAACGGCAACGGAAGTAGTTAAAAGGGTTCTTTGAAACAAGTATTGGGGAGATTCCAGAGTGGCCAAATGGGACGGACTGTAACTCCGTTAGCGTAAGCTTTCGAAGGTTCGAATCCTTCTCTCCCCACACCAACACAAGTCAAAAGCCGGGCAAGGTTACAGGTTGTTCATAAAAGGTTTTTGACTCTTTAAAGAAAATAAGCGGGAGTAGCTCAGTTGGTAGAGCGACAGCCTTCCAAGCTGTAGGTCGCGGGTTCGAACCTCGTCTCCCGCTCTTTAAAAGAATGATGCAGCGCAAGCTGCATCATTTCATTATGCCGACGTAGCTCAGGGGTAGAGTACTTCCTTGGTAAGGAAGGGGTCGTGGGTTCAATTCCCATCGTTGGCTCAAGCGGTATTTTATTTTAACAAACAATACACCGTTTCACCCAAGAACTAAATAACTTTCTAAAATGGCTAAAGAAACATTTGATCGTTCCAAACCGCACGTAAACATCGGTACTATTGGGCACGTTGACCACGGCAAAACAACCTTGACTGCTGCTATTACTCAGGTTTTAGCGAGCAAAGGTCTAGCCGCAAAAAGAGATTTCTCTTCTATTGACAACGCTCCAGAAGAAAAAGAGCGTGGTATTACAATTAACACTTCTCACGTAGAGTACGCCACTGAAAACCGTCACTATGCACACGTTGACTGCCCAGGTCACGCTGACTACGTGAAAAACATGGTTACTGGTGCTGCTCAGATGGACGGTGCTATCCTGGTAGTTGCTGCTACTGATGGTCCAATGCCACAAACTCGTGAGCACATCCTTTTGGCTCGTCAGGTAGGTGTTCCTGCTCTTGTTGTGTTCATGAACAAAGTGGACATGGTAGACGATCCAGAATTGTTAGAGCTTGTTGAAATGGAAATCAGAGAGCTTCTTTCTTTCTACGATTTCGACGGTGACAATATTCCAGTTATCCAAGGTTCTGCTCTTGGTGGCTTGAACGGTGACGAGAAATGGGTGAAAACCATTGAAGAATTGATGGCAGCTGTTGATAGCTACATTCCAATTCCTGCTCGTTTAACTGACCTTCCATTCTTGATGCCAGTTGAGGACGTGTTCTCTATCACTGGTCGTGGTACAGTAGCTACTGGCCGTATCGAGCGTGGTATCATCAACTCTGGTGAGCAAGTGGATATCTTAGGTATGGGTGCTGAAGGCTTGAAGTCTACAGTAACTGGTGTTGAGATGTTCCGTAAGATCCTTGACAGAGGTGAAGCTGGTGACAACGTAGGTCTATTGCTACGTGGTATTGAGAAAACCGATATCCGTCGTGGTATGGTTATCTGCAAGCCAGGTTCAGTAACTCCTCACCAACGTTTCAAAGCTGAGGTTTACGTTCTTTCTAAAGAAGAAGGTGGACGTCACACTCCATTCTTCAACAACTACCGTCCACAGTTCTACTTAAGAACTACAGACGTAACTGGTGTGATCACTCTGCCAGAAGGTGTTGAAATGGTTATGCCTGGTGATAACATCACTATCACTGTTGAGTTGATCAACAAAGTAGCGATGGAGAAAGGTCTGCGTTTCGCTATCCGTGAGGGTGGTAGAACTGTAGGTGCCGGTCAGGTAACTGAAATCCTTGACTAATTAGTTAAAAATATAAGTCCGCCTTGCTGAAAATGTAGGGCGGACTTGTTTTTTTAAGAAAAGAATAATACATTTGCACTCCATTTGAACGAATGGCGTGCATTTTTTTACGGGAGTAGCTCAATTGGTAGAGTAGTGGTCTCCAAAACCATTGGTTGTAGGTTCGAGTCCTACCTCCCGTGCAAATAGAGTTAATAGCATCAGAATGGGAAAGCTGACAAAATTTTTCAATGACGCTGTAGAAGAGATGCAGCACAAGGTTACCTGGCCAACCTACTCAGAGCTTCAGAAAAGCTCTCTCCTAGTATTGGTAGGATCTGTTGTGTTTGCGGTCATTGTAGGTGCTATGGATTTTGTTTACGACTCCACCCTGGAATGGTTTTACAACCAGTTCTAATTTAAGCTGGAGAAAATGGCAGATTTAAAATGGTATGTAGTGCGTGCGGTTTCTGGTCAAGAGAAGAAAGCAAAGTCTTATCTTGAGAACGAAGTAGCACGTCATAATTTAACGGAGATGGTGCCGCAGGTGCTTATTCCGTCAGAGAAAGTATACGAAATGCGGAACGGAAAGAAACGCGTGAGAGAGCGTAGTTTTTTTCCGGGTTATGTTTTGGTGTTCGCTGATATCTCTAATGGGGAAGTAGAGCACTTGATTACCAGTACTCCGGGTGTGATTGGGTTCCTTGGTTCTGGCAATGGTCGGGCTGATGAGAAACCAGTTCCTTTGCGTCTTTCTGAAGTAAACCGAATCTTAGGAAAGGTTGACGAAACAGATGAGCAAGTGGAAACTTTAGAGACTCCTTTTATTGTTGGCGAAACTGTAAAAGTAATGGACGGTCCATTCAACGGTTTCTCTGGTACGGTAGAAGAAGTATTTGAGGAGCGCCGCAAATTGAACGTGATGGTAAAGATCTTCGGGCGAAACACGCCGGTAGAACTGAACTACATGCAGGTAGAAAAAGAACAGTAGTAATAAATAGTAATGGCAAAAGAAATAAAAGGTTATCTGAAACTTCAGGTAAAGGGAGGCGCCGCTAATCCAGCACCGCCGATTGGACCTGCACTTGGATCTAAAGGTCTTAACATCATGGAGTTCTGTAAGCAGTTCAATGCTAGAACCCAGGATAAGGCCGGCCAAGTATGCCCAGTTTTGATTACAATGTACACAGACAAGTCGTTTGACTTCGTAATTAAGACTCCTCCCGCTCCAGTATTGTTGATGGACGCTGCGAAAATCAAATCCGGATCTAAAGAGCCCAACCGTAACAAAGTAGGTTCTGTGACTTGGGATCAAATTCGCGAGATCGCTGAAATCAAAATGCCTGACCTGAATGCATTCAAAGTTGAGGCGGCAATGAAATTGGTAGCTGGTACCGCGCGTAGCATGGGTATCACGGTAAAAGGAACTGCTCCTTGGAGTGAGTAATTAAAAAGCAAATGGCTAGAATTTCTAAAAACAGAAAAGCAGTCTTAGCAAAGTACGACCCTAAAAAAGAGTACTCTCTGTTAGATGCAGCAGGCGTAGTAAAAGAAATCACTTTCACTAAGTTTGATGCATCCGTTGACATTGATGTGCGCTTAGGTGTTGACCCGCGAAAGGCTGATCAAATGGTGAGAGGTGTAGTAACACTTCCTCATGGAACTGGTAAAGACGTGCGTGTATTGGTGCTTTGCACTCCTGACAAAGAGCAGGAAGCAAAAGACGCTGGTGCTGACTTCGTAGGTCTGGATGAGTATATCCAGAAAATTGAAAAAGGTTGGACGGATGTAGATGTGATCATCACCATGCCAGCCGTAATGGCAAAAGTAGGTAGATTAGGCCGTATCTTGGGACCTCGTAACCTGATGCCAAACCCTAAAGCTGGTACTGTTACTACAGACGTAGCCAAAGCGGTGAAAGAAGTGAAAGCTGGTAAAATTGACTTCAAAGTTGACAAAACTGGTATCATTCACACTAGCATTGGTAAAGTGTCTTTCGGTCCAGATCAAATCGCGGCAAACGCTTCTGAGGTAATTGCTACCCTTAACCGTTTAAAGCCTTCTTCTGCAAAAGGAACTTATATTAAGAGCATCACATTGTCAAGCACAATGAGTCCTGGTGTAGTAGTTGATAAAACCTCAATTTAACGAGAAGAGATGACACGGGAAGAGAAAGAAATCATTGTACGTGACCTGAGTGAGAAATTAGCTCAAAACTCCTTCGTCTACATCACAGACGCTTCAGAATTGACCGTTGAAACTATCAACAGATTCAGAAGACTATGCTTTGATAGAGGCATTGAGTACAAAGTTTACAAGAACACTCTGATTCGTAAGGCGCTTGATACTTTAGACGTAGATACATCTTCTTTAGATGTAGCTTTGAAAGGTTCTTCAGGAATCTTGTTTGAAGCCACTACAGGTAACGCACCTGCTAAATTATTGCTTGATTTCCGCAAAACAGGCGCTAAGAAGCCAGTTTTAAAAGGAGCTTACATCGACGCCAGCATTTACTTAGGCGACGATCAATTAGATACCCTGAGCAAGATCAAGTCTAAAGAAGAACTGGTTGGTGAAATCATCGGCTTACTTCAATCTCCTGCCAAAAACGTTATTTCTGCACTTCAGAGCGGTGGAAATATCTTGGCTGGCTTGGTGAAAACATTATCAGAGAAAGAACAATAACATTTCAATTTTAAAACAACTTTTAATTACTAATAAAAATGGCAGATTTGAAAGCATTCGCTGAGCAGTTGGTTAACTTAACTGTTAAAGAAGTTAATGAACTTGCTACTATTCTTAAGGATGAGTATGGTATTGAGCCAGCAGCTGCTGCTCCTGTAATGGTAGCTGGTGCCGCCGGTGGAGACGCTGGAGCCGCTGCTGAGGAAAAAACTTCTTTTGATGTAATCCTTAAGTCAGCAGGTGCCTCTAAACTAGCAGTTGTGAAGCTAGTGAAAGAACTTACCGGTCTTGGCTTGAAAGAAGCGAAAGAATTGGTTGATGGTGCTCCAAAACCATTGAAAGAAGGTGTTGCTAAAGATGAAGCTGATTCATTGAAAAAGCAATTGGAAGAAGCTGGTGCTGAAGTGGAGGTTAAGTAATCCACCCACTACCTTCCATTACCACAAAGGGTTAGACCTGGCATTTTCGTCAGGTCTTTTCCTGTTTGTACCTAGAAATGATTTTTCTAGAAATTTCTGCTTCTGAGCGAACTAATCAGGGGCACGACAAAGTTTAAACGTAAAATTCTGACAACTTTGGCTACAAATAAAAAGACAGAGCGGATCAATTTTGCGTCCATTAAGTCGGTCATAGACTACCCAGACTTTCTGGACGTTCAGCTACAATCTTTTCAGGACTTTTTCCAGTTGGAAACCGCTGCCGAGAACCGCACGGAAGAAGGTCTTTTCAAAGTGTTTGCTGAAAACTTTCCGATCTCTGATTCAAGAGAGAATTTCGTTCTGGAATTCGTAGACTACCACGTAGATCCACCAAAATACTCAGTTGATGAGTGTATCGACCGGGGATTGACATATTCAGTGCCGTTAAAGGCAAAGCTTCGTTTGATCTGTAATGATACTGATAACGAAGATTTTGAAACAATTGAACAGGAAGTTTTCTTAGGAAACATTCCTTACATGACAGAGAAGGGTTCATTTGTGATCAATGGCGCCGAGCGCGTGATTGTATCTCAATTGCACCGTTCACCAGGTGTGTTCTTCGCACAAAGCAAGCACACAAATGGTACTAAATTATATTCTGCCAGAATTATTCCTTTCAAAGGTTCTTGGATTGAATTCGCGACAGACGTGAATAACGTAATGTACGCGTATATCGATCGTAAGAAGAAGTTTCCTGTTACAACGCTTCTGCGGGCTATTGGTTACGGTACAGACAAAGACATCTTAGACCTGTTCGGGTTGTCTGAAGAAGTACCTGCTGATAAGAAGACCCTGAAGAATGTAGTAGGTAGAAAGCTTGCTGCAAGGGTGCTGCGTACTTGGACAGAAGACTTCGTGGACGAGGATACCGGTGAAGTAGTATCTATTGACCGTAACGAGGTTCTGTTGGAGCGTGACTCTGAGGTAACAGAGGATGATTTAGACGTGATCATTGACTCAGGTGTGAAATCCATCATCCTGCACCGTGAGAACGTAAACATCGCTGACTACAACATCATCTACAACACCCTGCAGAAAGATAACTCTAACTCTGAGCAGGAAGCCGTTGAACAAATCTACCGTCAGCTTCGGAACACCGAAGCGCCAGACGTGGAGACTGCCCGTGACATTATCCAGAAGTTGTTCTTCAGTGATAAGCGTTATGACCTAGGTGATGTAGGACGTTACAGAATCAACAAGAAATTAGGTCTTGACAAAAACTGGGATGCCAAAGTATTGACCAATGAGGACATTGTTCTTATTGTGAAGTACCTGATTGGTTTGATCAACTCAAGAGCAGTTGTTGATGATATTGACCACTTAAGTAACCGTCGTGTAAGAACGGTAGGTGAACAGTTATATGCGCAATTTGGTGTAGGTCTGGCCCGTATGGCAAGAACCATCAAAGAGCGTATGAACGTACGTGATAACGAAGAATTCAAACCAGTTGACCTGATCAACGCCCGTACGCTTTCTTCTGTGATCAACTCGTTCTTCGGAACTAACCAGTTGTCTCAGTTCATGGACCAGACCAACCCGCTGGCAGAAATCACGCACAAACGTCGTGTGTCTGCTCTGGGGCCAGGAGGTCTATCTCGTGAGCGTGCTGGTTTCGAGGTTCGTGACGTTCACTATACCCACTATGGTCGTCTCTGTACTATTGAGACACCTGAGGGTCCAAACATTGGTTTGATCTCTTCTCTTTGCGTGCACGCTCGCGTGAACAGCATGGGCTTCATCGAAACACCTTACCGCAATGTAGTGGAAGGTAAAGTAGATATCGACCATGGTGTGAAATACCTGACCGCCGAAGAAGAAGATACACACCACATCGCACAGGCCAACGCCATCATTGATGAGAACGGAAACTTTGTGAATGACAAAGTGAAAGGTCGTTTTGAGGGTGACTTCCCGGTAGTAGAGCCAGAGCGCTATACTTATATGGACGTTGCTCCAAACCAGATCGTGTCCGTAGCCGCCTCGTTGATTCCTTTCCTGGAGCATGATGATGCGAACCGTGCTTTGATGGGATCTAACATGCAGCGCCAGGCAGTGCCATTGGTGAAGCCACAGGCTCCTATAGTTGGTACTGGTCTGGAATTGAGAGCAGCCCTTGACTCAAGAGCCTTGGTGAGAGCCGAAGGTGACGGATACGTTCATTTTGTGGACGCTGACAAGATCATCATCCGCTATGACCTTTCAGAGGAAGAGAAGCTGGTTAGCTTTGACGCTGAATACGTAACCTACGACTTAATCAAGTTCCGTCGCACAAACCAGGATACCTGTATCAACCTGACTCCATTAGTGAAGAAGAACGAGCGGGTAATCAAAGGTCAACCATTGTGCGAAGGATATGCTACAAACCAAGGTGAACTTGCCTTAGGTAGAAACTTGCAAGTGGCGTTCATGCCTTGGCAAGGATATAACTTTGAGGATGCGATTGTAATCTCTGAGCGTGTGGTAAGAGATGACGTGTTCACTTCCATCCACATTGAGGAGTTTGAACTGGAAGTTCGTGAAACGAAGCGTGGTGAAGAGGAATTAACCTCTGAGATCCCGAACGTGAGCGAAGAAGCCGTTCGTAACCTGGATGAAAACGGTATTATCAGAATTGGTGCTGAAGTACGTGAAGGAGATATCCTGATTGGTAAAATCACTCCAAAAGGAGAGACTGATCCAACTCCGGAAGAAAAACTTCTTCGTGCCATCTTCGGGGACAAAGCTGGTGATGTGAAGGATGCTTCCTTGAAGGCGCCGCCCTCATTGAATGGTGTGGTAATCGAGACGAAGTTATTCTCTCGTCCTAAGAAAGATAAAAACCTCCGCGCGAAAGCGAAGAAAGAGGTAGAAGAGCTGAAAGCAAAATACAACAGTGAACTCAAAGCCGTGAAGAACGTGATGATTGAGAAGCTGGTGACTTTGCTGGAAGGCAAAACAAGCCAAGGGGTCCGTCACCGTTTCGGGGACGAAATCCTGACCAAAGGCGCGAAGTTTGGCAAGAAGAACATCTCTGAGGCACTTTTCCCTGACAAGAACCCTTACAAGGACGAAAGCAATTACGCTGTTCCGGAAGAGGTGAATATGTTCAAGGATCTGATCCTGGAAGGATGGACTGCTGACGAGCAGACGAACAAGATGTTGTTGGAACTGGTGAAAAACTACACCAAGCGCCGTAACATGATCTCTGCCCGCTTCAAACGCGACCGCTTTACTTTAGAGGTAGGAGACGAGTTACCAGCCGGTATCGTGCAGTTAGCCAAAGTTTACATCGCTAAGAAGCGTAAGCTAAAAGTGGGTGATAAGATGGCGGGTCGTCACGGTAACAAAGGGGTAGTAGCCCGTATCGTTCGTGAGGAAGACATGCCGTTCCTGGAAGACGGAACACCAATGGACATCGTATTGAACCCACTAGGGGTGCCTTCAAGGATGAACATCGGTCAGATCTACGAGACCGTTCTTGGATGGGCTGGTTTGAAGTTGGGACGCACCTATGCAACCCCAATCTTTGACGGTGCTACTGAAGAGCAGGTTTCTGCAGAATTGGCTGAAGCAGGCTTGCCTAAATTCGGACGTTCTTATCTGTACGATGGTTTGAGCGGTGACCGTTTTGACCAACCAATCACGGTAGGTGTTATCTACATGCTGAAACTGGGTCACTTGGTTGACGATAAGATGCACGCTCGTTCCATCGGTCCATACTCACTCATCACGCAGCAGCCATTGGGTGGTAAAGCCCAATTTGGTGGTCAGCGTTTCGGTGAGATGGAAGTGTGGGCGTTGGAGGCCTTCGGTGCCGCTAACGTGCTGCAGGAAATCCTGACTGTGAAGTCTGATGACGTGATCGGTCGTGCGAAAGCATACGAAGCCATAGTAAAAGGTGACGTGTTGCCGAAGCCAAATATCCCTGAGTCATTCAACGTGTTAATTCACGAGCTCAGAGGCTTGGCCTTGGAGATTACGCTAGACTAATAAGCTGTTTCAGAGGAGATTTCAGGAAAGGAAGCCCAAAAGGCTCTATACTGAAATCTCCCTTTTACGCGTTAGTTGAGCCGTTTAGTAAAAAGGAAATTTACATATCTAGCAACACATAACATGGCGTTAGCAAGAAATAAAAAATTAATCCAAGACTTCTCTAAAGTAACCATCTCTTTGGCTTCTCCAGAATCTATTCTGGAAAGATCTAACGGGGAGGTAACTAAACCTGAAACCATCAACTACAGAACTTACAAGCCAGAAATGGGTGGTTTGTTCTGCGAGCGGATCTTCGGGCCAGTGAAGGACTGGGAGTGCCACTGCGGTAAATACAAGAGAATCCGTTACAAAGGGATTATCTGTGACCGTTGCGGGGTTGAAGTAACTGAGAAAAAAGTGCGTCGTGAGCGCATGGGCCATATTGAGCTAGTTGTACCGGTTGCACACATCTGGTACTTCAAATCATTGCCAA
This sequence comes from Rufibacter sp. JT20002, assembly GCF_056491185.1. Lineage (NCBI taxonomy): Bacteria > Pseudomonadati > Bacteroidota > Cytophagia > Cytophagales > Hymenobacteraceae > Rufibacter > Rufibacter sp. JT20002. The sequence continues at coordinate 281,642 of NZ_JBSZJY010000003.1, forward strand.
ACAAAATTGGTTATCTGTTAGGCTTACCAACCAAGAAGCTTGACCAGATCATCTATTATGAGCGGTACGTAGTAATCCAGCCAGGTATTTTGGGTGAAGACGGCGTGAACATGCTGGACTTCTTAACCGAAGATGAGTACCTGGACATGATTGACAAGCTGCCACGCGAGAACCAAATGTTGGACAACCATGATCCAAACAAGTTCATCGCGAAAATGGGAGCTGAAGCCCTTCAAATGTTATTGGAGCGCATCAACCTGGATGACCTTTCTTACGACCTGCGTTATTCTGCTGCCCATGAGACTTCTCAGCAGCGGAAAGCGGAAGCGTTAAAGCGTCTGCGTGTAGTAGAGGCTTTCCGTGATGCCGCAACCAGAATTGAGAACAAGCCTGAGTGGATGGTTATCCGCATGGTGCCTGTGATTCCACCAGAATTGCGTCCATTAGTTCCGTTGGATGGTGGCCGTTTCGCTACCTCTGACTTGAACGACTTATACCGTCGCGTTATCATCCGTAACAACCGTCTGAAGCGTCTGATCGAGATCAAAGCGCCAGAGGTGATTCTCCGTAACGAGAAGCGGATGTTGCAGGAAGCCGTTGACTCCCTGTTTGACAACTCACGTAAAGTGAACGCTGTTCGGGCAGAAGGTAACCGTGCCCTGAAATCACTTTCTGACATGCTGAAAGGTAAGCAAGGACGTTTCCGTCAGAACTTGCTTGGTAAGCGTGTGGACTACTCTGGTCGTTCCGTAATCGTGGTAGGTCCAGAACTGAAGCTACACGAGTGCGGTCTGCCTAAGAACATGGCAGCTGAGCTTTTCAAACCGTTCATCATCCGTAAGCTTATTGAGCGCGGTATTGTGAAAACGGTAAAATCTGCGAAGAAAATCGTAGACAGAAAAGACCCGGTTGTATGGGATATTTTGGAAAACGTGCTGAAAGGACATCCAGTTCTGTTGAACCGTGCTCCTACGCTCCATAGATTAGGTATTCAGGCTTTCCAGCCGAAACTGATTGAAGGAAAAGCAATCCAGTTACACCCATTAGTAACCACAGCATTCAACGCCGACTTTGACGGTGACCAGATGGCGGTACACGTTCCACTAGGACCGGCTGCAATCCTGGAAGCCTCTATGTTAATGTTGGCTTCGCACAACATCCTGAACCCTGCCAACGGTGCGCCAATTGCGGTACCTTCTCAGGACATGGTGTTGGGCTTATACTACGTAACCAAAGGCAAGCGCTCAACCGAGAATGAGAAAATTCAAGGCGAAGGCATGTCTTTCTACTCTGCCGAAGAAGTAATCATTGCCATCAATGAAGGCCGCTTATCTAAGCACGCATTCATTAAGGTGCGGGTGAAAGTATTGGATGAGAACAACCAATTAGTAACGAAACTTATTGAGACCGTTGCTGGTAGAGTTCTTTTCAACCAGTTCGTGCCAGAGGAAGTTGGGTACGTAGACGAACTTCTTTCTAAGAAGAAATTGCAGCAGATTATCTCCCGCGTGTTCAAAGTAACCGGTATGGCGAGAACTGCTCAGTTCCTGGATGATATCAAAACCCTAGGATTCCAGTCTGCTTACAAAGGCGGTCTGTCCATGGGCTTGGGTGACATCGTGATCCCTAAGGAGAAAGATATCCTAGTGGAAGAGGCCAAAAAAGATGTAGATGCTGTTTGGGCAAACTACTCCATGGGTCTTATCACGGACAACGAGCGTTACAACCAGGTAATTGATATCTGGACGCGTATCAACAACCAAATCACTGAGACTTTGATGAGCCGTCTAGAGAAAGATGACCAAGGTTTCAACTCCATCTTCATGATGATGCACTCAGGAGCCCGTGGTTCAAGAGAGCAGATCCGTCAGTTAGGTGGTATGAGAGGTCTGATGGCGAAACCGCAGAAATCATTGCAAGGATCAGTAGGGGAGATTATTGAAAACCCAATTCTATCTAACTTCAAAGAAGGTCTGGATGTAATTGAGTACTTCATCTCTACCCACGGTGCTCGTAAAGGTCTTGCGGATACAGCCTTGAAAACGGCGGATGCGGGTTACCTGACTCGTCGTTTAGTAGACGTTTCTCAAGATGTGATTGTAAACGAGTCTGACTGCGGTACTTTGCGTGGTCTTGAGGTAAGTGCTTTGAAAGACAACGAGGATATCGTGGAGTCTCTGTCTGAGCGTATCTTGGGACGTGTGAACGTACATGACATCATTGACCCAATCACCGGTGAACTGATCCATGAGTCTGGACACGAAATTACCGAAGAGGTAGCCAGAATCATTGAGAACTCGGCTATCGAGAGCGTGGAGATCCGTTCCGTGTTGACTTGTGAGACCAAGCGCGGTATTTGTGCGAAATGCTACGGTCGTAACCTTTCTACTGGCCGTATGGTGCAGAAAGGGGAAGCTGTTGGTGTTATTGCGGCTCAGTCTATCGGTGAGCCAGGTACTCAGTTAACACTTCGTACTTTCCACGTGGGTGGTACTGCGTCAAACATTGCCGTAGATGCCGCTATCCGTGCCAAGTTCAACGGCGTGATTGAATTCGAAGACGTTCGGACCATTGAAACTAGTAACGCAGAAGGCGAACCAGTGAAAGTAGTGATGGGTCGTTCAGGTGAGGTAAAGATAGTAGAACCAACTACTGGAAAACTCCTGATCAGCAACCACGTGCCTTACGGTTCATTCTTATTGGTGAATGAAGGACAAACCGTTGCTAAAGGTGACGAGCTATGTAACTGGGATCCATACAACGCGGTTATCCTTTCTGAGTTTGACGGTTCCATTGCTTACGAATCTATTGTGGAGGGTATCACCTTCCGTGAGGAATCTGATGAGCAGACCGGTCACCGTGAGAAAGTGATCATCGAGACCAAAGATAAGACCAAGAACCCTGCTATTGTGGTAAACCCAACCAATGGTGAGCCGAAAGGTTACAACATTCCGGTAGGTGCCCACTTGACAGTAGAAGATGGTCAGCGTATCAAAGCGGGTCAGATCATTGCCAAGATCCCACGTGCGATTGGAAAAACCCGTGACATCACCGGAGGTCTACCACGTGTTACCGAGCTCTTTGAAGCCCGTAACCCGTCTAACCCAGCAGTAGTGAGCGAGATTGATGGTGTGGTAACTTACGGCGGCGTAAAACGCGGTAACCGTGAGATCTATATCGAGTCTAAGGATGGCGTGAAGAAGAAGTACATGGTGCCTCTTTCCAAGCACATCCTGGTGCAGGACAATGACTTCGTACGTGCGGGTGTTCCATTATCAGACGGTGCTATCACACCAAACGATATCCTGAACATCCAAGGTCCAGGTGCCGTGCAGGAATACTTAGTGAACGAGATTCAAGAGGTATACCGTTTGCAAGGGGTGAAGATCAATGACAAGCACATAGAGGTAGTGGTTCGTCAGATGATGCAGAAAGTGAACGTGATTGACCCAGGTGACACCAGCTTCTTGGAGAACCAGACGGTGGATAAGGTAACGTTCATGGAAGAGAACGACATGATCATTGACATGAAAGTAGTGGAAGATGCAGGAGACTCAACTGCCATGAAACCAGGTATGATTGTGACGGCTCGTCGTCTACGCGATGAGAACTCCAGCTTGAAGCGTCGTGACTTGCGTCTGGTAACGGTACGTGACGCACAACCGGCTGTATCTAGACCGACTTTGCAAGGTATCACACAGGCCTCTTTAGGTACGCAGAGCTTTATCTCGGCAGCTTCCTTCCAGGAGACTACCAAGGTGTTGAGCGAAGCTGCTATCAAAGGAAAGGCAGACGAATTACTGGGCTTGAAAGAGAACGTAATCGTTGGTCACCTGATCCCAGCGGGTACTGGTCTGCGCGAATACTCAAAAATCATTGTCGGCTCCAAAGAAGAGTACGAAGCTCTTACCAGCAGCAGACAATCTGGAGTAAAGGCAGCAAGACAAGGCGAATTGCAAGAGAAATAAAATGGCCGCAGCAGAACAACAAGGACAGATCAACATTGAGTTGACAGAGGAGATTGCCGAGGGCGAGTATGCAAATCTTGCCATGATCGCGCATTCCCACAGTGAATTTGTGATTGATTTTATTCGTCTGATGCCGGGTATCCCAAAGGCCAAAGTGAAGTCAAGAGTGGTGATTACTCCAGAGCATGCCAAGCGTTTCTTGGCTGCTTTGGAGGAAAACATCCTAAAATATGAGCAAAGTTTTGGGGCTATCAAGCAAACGCCGGAAGCCCCAAGCTTTCCGCTCAATTTTGGGGGAACTATTGGCGAAGCCTAAGCCATTAATAATTAATGAATTAAAACTTTGAATTTGCAAAGTGAATTTTATACCTTTGCAAACCATTTTTTGAAGAGAGAAATCAGTTTAAAAAGTTAGTAAATGCCTACTATACAACAATTAGTAAGAAAGGGAAGAGAAGCGCTAACATCAAAGTCTAAGTCTCCGGCTCTTGACTCATGCCCGCAAAGACGTGGCGTGTGCACACGCGTTTACACAACCACACCTAAGAAGCCAAACTCAGCGATGAGAAAAGTGGCTCGTGTGCGTTTGACAAACGGTAAAGAAGTCAATGCCTATATCCCGGGTGAAGGACACAACCTGCAAGAGCACTCTATTGTGCTTATCAGAGGTGGTCGTGTGAAAGACTTACCAGGTGTAAGATACCACATCATCCGTGGTGCTTTGGACACTGCTGGTGTAAATGGCCGTCTACAGTCCCGTTCTAAATACGGTGCAAAACGTCCTAAACCAGGTCAGCCAGCAGCAGCTGCAGGAAAAGGCGGTAAGAAAAAATAATTGAGTTAAGACAATGAGAAAAGCGAAACCAAAGAAGAGAATTCTTCTTCCTGATCCAAAATACAAAGAAACTCTGGTTACCCGTTTTGTGAACTACCTGATGGTAGACGGTAAAAAGAGTGTGGCATACAAGATTTTTTACGATGCTTGCGATTTAGTTGAGAAAAGAACTAAAGAGAACGGGTTAGATACTTGGAAAAAAGCATTGAACAACATCATGCCAGGTGTAGAGGTAAAATCCCGCCGTGTAGGTGGTGCTACTTTCCAAGTACCAACTGAGGTACGCCCGGATAGAAAGATTTCTCTTGGTATCAAATGGATGATCTCTTACGCTCGTAAAAGAGGTGAGAAGACCATGATGGATAAACTGGCTGGTGAGATTATCGCCGCCGCCAAAGGAGAAGGTGCTGCTGTGAAGAAGAAAGATGATACTCACAGAATGGCAGAAGCCAACAAGGCTTTCTCGCATTTCAGATTCTAAGAATGGCTAGAGACTTAAGATTTACCAGAAACATAGGTATTGCCGCGCACATTGATGCCGGTAAGACCACAACGACTGAGCGTATCCTTTACTATGCTGGTGTTAGCCACAAAATAGGAGAGGTACACGATGGAGCTGCCACCATGGACTGGATGGAGCAGGAGCAGGAAAGAGGTATCACTATTACTTCTGCTGCTACTACTGTAAACTGGGAATACAGAGGTGACAAATACCACATCAACATCATTGATACTCCAGGTCACGTTGACTTTACCGTAGAGGTAAACCGTTCCCTGCGTGTATTAGATGGTCTGGTTTTCTTGTTTAGTGCAGTAGATGGTGTTGAGCCACAGTCTGAGACTAACTGGAGACTTGCAGATAACTACAAAGTAGCCCGCATCGGTTTCGTTAACAAGATGGACCGTTCAGGCGCTGACTTCCTTGCTGTTTGTAAGCAAGTAAAAGAAATGCTGGGCAGCAACGCCGTAGCGCTACAGTTACCAATTGGTGCTGAAGATGACTTCAAAGGTGTGGTTGACTTGGTAAACTTCAGAGGTATTGAGTGGAATGAGCACGACAAAGGGATGACCTTTAGAGAAGTTCCAATTCCTGACGATATGCTGGAGGAAGCAACTGAGTACCGCGAGAAGTTACTGGAAGCAGTAGCGGATTACGATGAGTCTTTGATGGAAAAATACTTCGATGATCCTGAAACCATCACCGAAGAAGAAATCATGAACGCTCTTCGTAAAGCAACTATTGACATGGCTATCGTGCCAATGCTTTGCGGTTCTTCTTTCAAAAACAAAGGTGTACAAACAATGCTTGACTACGTGATGGCGCTTTGCCCTTCACCTATGGATAAAGAAAGCATTATTGGTACAAACCCAGATACAGGAGCTGAAGTAGCCCGTAAACCAAGTGAAAGCGAGCCTTTCGCTGGTCTGGCCTTCAAAATTGCTACTGACCCTTACGTAGGACGTTTGTGCTTCGTACGTGCTTACTCAGGTGTTCTTGAATCAGGTTCTTACGTGTTCAACACACGTTCCAATAACAAAGAGCGTATCTCCCGTATCTTCCAGATGCACGCCAACAAGCAAAACCAAATCGAAAGATTGGGTGCTGGTGACATTGGAGCGGTAGTAGGCTTTAAGGACATCAAAACTGGTGACACCCTTTGCGACCAAAATGCGAAAATCGTATTGGAGTCAATGGAGTTCCCAGAACCGGTAATCGGATATGCTATCGAGCCTAAAACTCAGGCTGACTCAGATAAGATGGGTATGGCAATCGCGAAACTGGTAGAAGAAGATCCAACCCTTCAAGTAAATACTGACGAGGAAACTGGTCAGACCATCTTGAGAGGTATGGGTGAACTTCACTTGGAGATCATCATTGACCGTATGAAACGTGAGTTCAAGGTTGAGTTGAACCAAGGTGCTCCTCAGGTTGCTTATAAAGAAACCATCACTAAAATGGTGGAGCACCGCGAGGTGTACAAGAAGCAGTCTGGTGGTCGTGGTAAATTCGCCGACATCGTGTTCAACATTGGACCGCGTGAAGATGGAAAACAAGGACTTGAGTTTGAAAACGCCATTGTAGGTGGTGTGATCCCAAGAGAATTCATCCCTGCTATTCAGAAAGGTTTCGAGGAAGCCATGAAGAACGGTATCCTGGCTGGCTTCCCGGTAGACTCAATGAAAGTGCGCTTGTTCCACGGTTCTTTCCACGACGTTGACTCTGATTCACTATCTTTTGAATTAGCAGCCCGTCAAGGATTCAAAGAAGCTGGTAAACAGTGTGGACCTAAACTGCTTGAGCCTATCATGGCCGTAGACGTAGTAACTCCAGATGAGTACACTGGTCCGGTAACAGGTGACTTGAACAGAAGAAGAGGTATCATGAAAGGTATGGATACCAAAGGTACTTCTACTGTAGTGAAAGCCGATGTTCCTTTATCAGAACTGTTTGGTTACGTGACTGACTTACGTACCATTACTTCAGGTAGAGCAACTGCTTCTCTTACTTTCTCTCATTATGAGCAGGTACCGCAGAACTTGGCAGATGGCATCGTGGCAAAAATTAAAGGGACTTCGAAATAGTTGAAATAGAATGAATCAAAAGATCAGAATTAAACTGAAATCTTACGATCACAATCTGGTTGATAAATCATCAGAGAAAATCGTGAAAGCGGTAAAAGCGACTGGTGCGATTGTAAGTGGCCCAATTCCTTTGCCAACTGAAAAAGACATCTTCACTGTACTTCGTTCACCACACGTGAACAAGAAAGCAAGAGAGCAATTCCAACTTTGTACCTATAAAAGATTAGTAGATATCTATTCTACTTCTTCTAAAACAGTAGACGCATTGATGAAACTTGAATTACCAAGTGGCGTTGATGTTGAAATCAAAGTTTGATAAGCAACACTCAATATAAAAGGGAGAGGGTAACCTCTCCCTTTTTTTATGTGGTCAAACGGATACTTGTTTCTGACTTAATTTTGTAAAAAGACCTTTAAAACGGAAAAACATTCTACGAAGGTGATTTAAAGGTAGAAGCGTGAGAGTTTTAGGCCCTGTTTTAAGAAAAAGAACTTAAAACAGGTAATTGGGTGAAATCATTTACTACCTGAACTAGTTAAGCACCTACTTATAAGCAACCTAGGGGTAAGTACTAAGGGAAAATTCATTAGTATCTGAAAACAAATAATTTAGGATAGCTTGTAAAATAAAAATTAAATATAGAACTTTGCACTCCCGAAAATAGACCCTATTACGGGATGTTAATTTTAATTGTTTAAATAAAAAAGTAGAATGCCTGGAATTATCGGTAAGAAAATCGGAATGACAAGCCTCTTCACTCCTGAAGGGAAGAGCGTGGCCTGTACTTTGATTCAAGCGGGACCATGCGTAGTAACTCAGGTTAAAACGCAAGAAACAGATGGCTATACAGCTGTTCAGCTTGGGTACGGAGAGAAGAAGGTAAAAAGAGTAAGCAAGGCGCTTGCTGGACACTTCGCAAAAGCTAATACTACTGCTAAGAAAAAGCTAGTAGAATTTAGATTAGAAGACGTGGCTTCTTTCTCATTGGGAGACGAAGTAGATGTAAAACTTTTTGAAGAAGGCGAATTCGTAGACGTAGTTGGTACTTCAAAAGGTAAAGGTTTCCAAGGGGTAGTAAAACGCTACAACTTTGGTGGTGTTGGCGGGCAGACCCACGGTCAGCACAACAGAGCACGTCACCCCGGTTCAATTGGAGCCTGCTCATGGCCATCAAGAGTATTTAAAGGAATGCGTATGGCTGGTAGAATGGGTGGAGACCGCGTGAAGGTTCAAAACCTGCGTGTTTTGCGCATCCTGCCTGAGCAAAATTTACTTGTAGTTAGCGGTTCTATCCCAGGCGCTAAAAATTCATTTATTGTAGTTGAGAAATAAGATGGAGCTATCAGTTTTCAATAGTAAAGGCGAAGATACCGGAAGGAAAGTAACCCTTCCTGAGTCTGTGTTCGGGGTAGAGCCTAACGAGCACGCGATGTATCTGGATGTTAAGCAATACTTAGCAAACCAACGTCAAGGAACCCACAAAGCAAAAGAGCGGAACGAAGTTGCCGGTTCAACCAAAAAGATCAAGCGTCAAAAAGGTACCGGTGGAGCAAGAGCTGGTTCTTTGAAAGCTCCTGTATTTGTAGGCGGTGGTCGTGTATTTGGTCCAAGACCAAGAAACTATAGCTTCAAATTAAATAAAAAGCTGAAAGCAGTAGCAAGATTATCTGCTCTTTCAACTTTGGTGAAAGATGAGCGTCTGGTGTTAGTTGATAACATCACTATTGATACTCCAAAAACAAAGAGCTTCGCTGCCATCCTGCAAGGATTGAATGTAGGCACTAGAAAAACATTGATCGTTACGAAAGATGTGAATACCAACGTGGTTCTGTCAAGCAGAAACCTTCCAAAGGTAAAAGTGGCTACTCCAGGTGCTTTAACAACATATGACTTGTTGAACGCAGACAAAGTAGTTTGTTTAGAGGAATCTCTTTCTGTTTTTGAAGAAATTTACACATCGAAATAATGAGTATCCTAAAAAGACCATTATTGACTGAGAAGCTGACTGCTTTGAATGAAGTAGGTAAATATGCTTTCGAAGTTGATAGAAAAGCAAATAAGATTGAGATCAAGAAAGCGATCCAATCACGTTACGGTGTAACGGTAGAGAAAATCTCTACCATGAGAACCCAGGGAAAATTGAAGTCTCGCAACACCAAGTCTGGTGTTGTAACCGGACGTACGGTATCCTCTAAGAAGGCGATTGTTACTTTGAAAGCAGGGGAAGTAATCGATTTCTATAGCGGAATATAAGCAATTACGAGAATGGCATTAAGAAAACTAAGACCGACAACACCAGGTCAAAGATTTAGAGTAGCGCCTGCCTTCACTGAGATCACGAAGAGCGAGCCTGAGAAATCTTTGTTGGCATCCAAGAAAAAATCTGGTGGACGCAACAATTCAGGAAGAATGACCATGCGCTATACTGGCGGTGGTCACAAGCAAAAGTTCCGTATCATCGACTTCAAAAGAACGAAGTACGGAGTTCCTGCAACTGTAAAAGCGATCGAGTACGATCCAAACAGAACAGCACGCATTGCCTTGTTGTACTACGCGGATGGCGAGAAAGCATACATCATTGCTCCAGCAGGCTTGGCTGTGGATGCTACCGTAGTATCAGGACCAGGTGTGGCACCAGAAGTTGGTAACGCATTGCCTCTTTCTGATATTCCACTAGGTACAATTGTTCACAACATTGAATTAGCTCCTGGTCAAGGTGCAGTACTAGCTAGAAGTGCAGGTTCTTATGCACAGTTAGTAGCCCGTGAAGGCCGTTATGCTACTTTGAAGTTACCTTCTGGCGAGATGAGAATGGTACTGGTAAACTGTATGGCTACCGTAGGTACTGTTTCTAACGCTGACCACATGAACGTGAAGCTTGGAAAAGCTGGACGTAGCAGATGGATGGGTATCAGACCAAGAGTAAGAGGTGTTGCCATGAACCCTGTAGATCACCCAATGGGCGGTGGTGAAGGTAAGTCATCTGGAGGTCACCCAAGATCACGCAAAGGTCTGTACGCGAAAGGTCAGAAGACTAGAAACAAAAATAAATTCTCTGAAAACCTGATTGTTAATAGAAGGAAGAAATAAGTAATGGCAAGATCATTAAAAAAAGGGCCTTATATTGACTACAGGCTCGATAGAAAAGTGCAGACAATGGATGAGTCTGGAAAGAAAGCGGTGATCAAGACTTGGTCACGTCGTTCTATGATCTCTCCAGATTTCGTTGGTCACACGTTTGCAGTACACAATGGAAATAAATTCATTCCTGTGTATGTAACAGAAAACATGGTAGGGCACAAATTAGGTGAGTTTGCTCCTACCAGAAACTTCAGAGGCCATATTGCTAAGAAAGATAAAGGTAAAAGATAATGGAAGCGGTAGCTAAATTAAACAATGTACCAAGCTCACCGCGTAAGATGAGATTGGTTGCGAACTTAATCCGTGGTAAAAGAGTTACCCAAGCGTTAGGTTTACTAAAATTCACTGCTAATTCCGGCGCTCCTAAATTGGAGAAACTTCTTTTGTCTGCCTTATCTAACTGGCAAGCAGCTAACGAAGATGCCCGCATTGAAGATGCTAATCTATATATTAAAGAGATTAGAGTAGATGAAGGAAAGATGCTGAAGCGTTTACGTCCTGCTCCTCAGGGTCGTGGCCACAGAATCAGAAAAAGATCAAACCACGTGACACTTGTGATTGATTCTAAAGTGGAAGTGGAGACAGTTGAAACATCTACCTCTAACGAAGCCAAATAGTTAAAATGGGACAAAAAGTTAATCCAGTAGGCCTAAGACTAGGTATTGTTAAAGGCTGGGACTCTAATTGGTTCGGAGGAAAGGATTTCGCTGATAAACTGATCGAAGACGAGAAGATCCGTAAATACATCCTTGCCCGTATCCCAAAAGGAGGTATTTCTAAAATCATCATCGAAAGAACTCTTAAGAGAATCACCATCACCATCAACACTGCCCGTCCAGGCGTGGTGATTGGAAAAGGTGGCCAAGAGGTTGATAAAATTAAAGAAGAGCTTAAGAAAATCACCAGCAAAGATGTTCAAATCAACATCTTTGAAATTAAACGTCCAGAACTGGATGCTAAATTGGTTGGTGAGTCAGTAGCACAACAATTGCAAGCTCGTATCTCTTTCAGAAGAGCTATGAAACAAGCAATCGCTTCTGCTTTGAGAGTTGGTGCTGAAGGTATCAAGATTCAAGTATCAGGTCGTTTAGGCGGTGCTGAGATGGCTCGTACAGAGCACTACAAAGAAGGACGTACTCCTTTGCATACTTTGAGAGCTGATATTGATTACGCTTTATCAGAAGCTCAGACCGTGTACGGTAAACTGGGTATCAAAGTGTGGATCTTCAAAGGAGAAGTTTTCGGTAAGCGTGACTTATCTCCTAATGCAGGTCAACAAAGTGGTGGTCAATCTGCAGGTCCTCGCAATGAAAGAAGTGAGAGAGGTGGAAATGACCGCGGCGACCGTAGAGACAACAACCGCAACAAGCGTCCTGGTGATTCAAACCAGAAGCGTGGCGGGGGTGGACCTAACAAGCGCAAGTAGTTGTTCAACTTTTAGGAATTTAAGAAATGTTACAGCCGAAAAGAACCAAATATAGAAAGATGCAGAAAGGCCGGGTAACCGGTCTTGCGCACAGAGGAAGCACAATCTCCTTTGGATCTTTCGCCATCAAATCATTAGAAGCCTCTTGGATCACCGCCCGTCAAATTGAAGCTGCACGTATCGCCATGACTCGTGCCATGAAACGGGAAGGCCAAGTTTGGATTCGTATTTTCCCTGACAAGCCTATCACTAAAAAGCCTGCAGAGGTTCGGATGGGTAAGGGTAAAGGATCTCCAGAGTACTGGGTAGCCGTTGTTAAACCAGGTACCATCATGTTTGAATCTGATGGAGTGTCGCTAGAAGTAGCTCAAGAGTCTTTACGACTGGCTGCTCAAAAGCTACCAGTAAGAACTAAATTTGTAGTACGTAGAGATTACGTTGAGAAATAGTCATGAAGCAATCTGAAATCAAAGCTCTTTCACTCAATGAAGTGAAAGAGCAACTTACAACAGAGAGAAACAACTTAGTAAACTTGAAGTTTGCTCATGCTATCTCTCCGCTTGAGAATCCATCCAGAATTAAGCATACAAGAAAAACCATCGCCAGGCTAGAGACGCAATTGCGTTCTCTGGAGCTCAATGGCTAAGATATACAACCATGGAGACGAGAAATCTAAGAAAAGAAAGAACTGGACGCGTGGTAAGTAACAAGATGGATAAGTCCATCACTGTTATTGTGGAAAGCAAAGTGAAACACCCAATCTATGGGAAATTTGTTTCCAAGTCCAAGAAGCTCATGGCACACGATGAGAATAACGAGTGCGGTATTGGTGATACAGTACGTATCATGGAAACAAGACCATTGAGCAAGAACAAGAATTGGCGCTTAATTGAAATCGTAGAAAGAGCTAAATAAAATGATACAACAAGAATCAAGACTTACTGTTGCTGATAACAGCGGAGCAAAAGAGGTTCTGGTCATCCGAGTATTGGGTGGTACAGGAAAAAAATACGCCTCTGTGGGTGATAAAATTGTTGTTACCGTAAAATCTGCTCTTTCCTCAGGAAACGTTAAAAAGGGAACTGTTCACAAAGCTGTGATTGTTCGCACCAAAAAAGAAGTTCGTCGTAAAGACGGTTCTTATATTCGTTTTGACGATAATGCAGCTGTGTTATTGAACAACAACGATGAGCCACGTGGTACACGTATTTTTGGGCCAGTTGCCCGTGAGTTGCGTGAAAGACAGTTTATGAAAATTGTTTCTTTGGCTCCTGAAGTAATTTAAACACGAGAAGAGAAAACAAGATGTCAAAGCATAAACTTCATGTGAAGAAAGGCGACACTGTGAAAGTGATCGCTGGTGATGATAAAGGCAAAACAGGAACAGTTACTTCTGTGCTTACTGATAAGCAAAAAGTAGTAGTTGAAGGTTTAAACCTTGTATCTAAGCACCAAAAGCCAAGTGCTAAAAACCCTAATGGTGGTATAGTAAAACAAGAAGCTCCTATTCATGCTAGCAATGTAATGCTGGTTGAGCCTTCTTCTAATGTTGCCACTAGAACCGGTAAGAAGCTGAACAATGATGGTAAGCTTCAACGTTATTCCAAAAAAACTGGAAACTTAATCTAACATGGCAGCTAGACTAAAAGATAAATATTCAAAGGAGATTGTGCCTGCATTGAAAGAGAAATTTCAATACAAGAGCATAATGCAAGTGCCAAAGATTACCAAGATCAGCATCAACAGAGGTATTGGTAATGCCGTGGCAGATAAGAAACTGGTTGACATTGGAGTTGATGAATTAACCATCATCGCTGGTCAGAAGGCAGTTCAAACCAAAGCTAAAAACTCTATCTCTAACTTCAAGTTGAGAGAAGGTATGCCAATTGGTGCTCGCGTTACACTGCGTGGTGAGAAAATGTACGAATTCCTTGACCGTTTAGTAACAGTTGCACTTCCACGTGTACGTGACTTCAAAGGTATCAGCGATAAAGGTTTTGACGGACGCGGTAACTATACGCTCGGGGTTAAAGAGCAAATCATTTTCCCTGAGATCAGCATTGACAAAATCAAGTCAATTGCTGGTATGGACATCACTTTCGTAACTACCGCTTCTACAGATGAAGAAAGCCTAGAGTTATTGAAAGGATTTGGTTTACCGTTCGCATCATTAAAGAAATAAGGAAATGGCTAAAGAATCAGCAAAAGCAAGAGAGCTCAAAAGACAGAAGTTGGTTGCTAAGTATGCAGCTAAAAGAGCTCAGTTAAAAGCTGCTGGCGATTATGAAGCTCTAGATAAATTGCCAAAAGACGCTTCTCCAGTTCGGTTGCACAACAGATGCAAATTAACCGGACGTCCAAGAGGCTATATGAGAAAGTTTGGCATCTCTCGTGTTACTTTCAGAGAGATGGCTTCTGCAGGCAAGATTCCTGGGGTAACGAAGGCTAGTTGGTAATTATTAGTCCTATCATTAACATAGTTAGGAAAAAATTAGTATCTTTGCGGCTCCTTAAAAAGAGCGGAATCTAAAAATATAGTCTAATGCATTCAGATCCGATAGCAGATTATTTAACTAGACTACGGAATGCCATCAAGGCAAATCACCGTGTAGTTGAAATTCCGGCTAGCAAAATAAAAAAGGAATTAACCAAAGTTCTTTACGAGAAAGGTTATATCCAAAGTTACAAGTTTGATGATAGTTCAGTTCAGGGTACAATTAAAATTGCCTTGAAGTATGATCCCGCTACTAAGCAGTCTGCTATCGTGAAGCTTGAGAGAGTCAGTAAGCCGGGACTCCGTAAGTATGTGCATCTTGATGAGATGCCACGTGTGTTGAACGGGTATGGCGTAGCCATCCTTTCAACCTCAAAAGGTGTTATCACTGACAAAGAGGCCAAAGGCCTTAATGTAGGTGGTGAAGTATTATGTTACGTGTATTAATCAAGAGGAAATGTCGCGGATAGGAAAACTGCCAATCACGCTCCCACAAGGTGTAGAGGTGTTGGTTAACCAGGATAACCTGGTTACAGTGAAAGGGCCTAAAGGTTCTCTTTCTCAACAAGTTGATACGGACATAACTGTTGCCATAGAGGATGGAGTACTTACTGTAACTCGTCCAACTGAGCAAAAGAGACACAAAGCTTTACATGGTTTGTACCGTTCTATCATCAACAACATGGTTGTTGGGGTAAGCACTGGCTATAAACTATCTTTGGAATTAGTAGGTGTAGGTTTTAAAGCCACTACTGTAGGCCAAAATTTAGAGCTTGCCTTAGGATATTCACATAACATTTACGTGGGTTTACCTCCAGAGATTTCTGCTGTAGCAGTTACAGAAAAAGGTAAAGCTCCGGTAATCACCTTAGAAGGTATTGATAAGCAGTTGATTGGTCAGGTAGCTGCCAAAATCCGCTCGTTACGTAAAGTTGAGCCTTACAAAGGCAAAGGTATTCGTTTCGTTGGTGAGGTTGTTAGAAGAAAAGCTGGTAAAACTGCTTCTAAATAAGTAAGAAAATGGCATTCGATAAAGCAAAAAGAAGACTGAGAATTCGTCGCAGCATCCGTAACAAGGTGTCTGGCACAACTCAGCGTCCCCGTCTGTCTGTCTTCAGAAGCAATAAGTTTATTTATGCGCAGCTGATTGATGATGTGAATGGTGTTACTTTAGCAAGTTCTTCATCTTCTGTTAAAGAAGGCGGAGTCACTGGAACTAAGAGCGAGACTTCCTCTTTAGTTGGACGTGATATAGCAGCTAAAGCCCTGGAAAAAGGTATTACTGAAGTTGTATTTGACAGAGGTGGTTACCTGTACCATGGTCGTGTTAAATCTTTAGCAGAAGGGGCTCGTGAAGCGGGTCTAAAATTCTAAGAACATGTCTAAATTAAATATCAGAAGCATTAAAGCAAGCGAGATTGAGCTTAAAGAGCGCGTAGTAGCTATCAATCGTGTTGCTAAAGTTGTTAAAGGTGGTAGAAGATTTAGCTTTTCTGCTATCGTAGTTGTAGGTGATGGTAACGGTGTTGTTGGTTACGGATTAGGTAAAGCTAATGAGGTAACTGATGCTATTGCAAAGGGAATTGATGATGCTAAGAAGAACTTAGTTCGTGTTCCTTTGTTTGGTCACACAGTTCCTCATCCAATGGAAGGTAAATTCTCTGGTGGTTTTGTGTTGATCAAGCCTGCTGCAGCAGGTACTGGTGTAATTGCCGGTGGTGCGATGCGTGCAGTATTTGACAGTGCCGGAATCAGAGACGTACTTGCAAAATCAAAAGGTTCATCTAATCCACACAACGTGGTTAAAGCTACTTTTGATGCCTTGTCTAAGATGCGTGACCCATTGGTAGTTGCTCAGCAACGTGGAATCAGTTTACAACGTGTATTCAACGGGTAATTATGGCTAGTGTAGAAATCACCCAGATCAAAAGTATTATTGATCGTCCTGAAAGACAGAAAGCTACAATGAAAGCTCTTGGTCTTGGTAAAATCAATAAGACTGTAACAAAAGAGTTGACCCCTCAAATCGCAGGTATGGTTAACCGTGTGCAACATTTAGTATCGATCAAGGAGGTCTAAAATGAATTTAAGTAATCTAAAACCTGCTGAAGGTTCTACTAAGAACCGGAAGAGAATTGGTCGTGGTACCGGTTCTGGTAGAGGTGGAACCTCTACCCGTGGACATAAAGGAGCTAAATCTCGCTCAGGATATTCATCCAAAGCAGGTTTCGAAGGTGGTCAGATGCCTTTGGTACGTCGCGTACCTAAATTCGGTTTTAAAAACATTAACCGGGTTGAATTTACGGCGGTTAACCTGGATGTTCTTCAGAACTTAGCTTCTAAGTCTGGATCTTCTGTTATCGACTTTGCTGTGCTACGTGAAAATGGTTTAGCATCTAAGAATGACAATATCAAAGTTCTTGGAAGAGGCGAATTAACTACTGCTATTGAGATCCACGCGCATGCGTTCTCTCAAAGTGCAATAGAAGCAATTGAAAAAGCAGGCGGCAAGGTTGTGACTCTGTAAACAGATGAAGAAGCTGATTACTACGATTAAGAATATTTTTGCGATTGAAGATTTGCGAGTTAGAATCCTAAATACTTTAGGATTCATCGCAATTTTCAGATTAGGTTCCTATGTGGTATTGCCTGGTATTGATCCAAATCAATTAAAAGGCAGTGCTCAAGGGATCTTAGGCTTGTTAGACGCCTTTTTAGGTGGAGCATTTGGTAATGCTTCCATCTTTGCATTAGGTATCATGCCTTATATTTCTGCTTCCATCGTTTTACAGCTTCTAACCATTGCGGTTCCTTATTTCCAGAAATTGCAGAAAGAAGGAGAATCCGGTCGTAAGAAGATAAACCAATATACTAGGGTTCTTACCATTGTAATTACCTTAGCTCAGTCGGTTGGGTTCCTAGCAACCATTAATCAAGACGCTATTGATCCTTCTGTAGCTGGTCCTCTTTTTACAATTTCTTCTATGATTATCCTTACCGCTGGAACTATGTTCTGTATGTGGTTAGGTGAAAAGATTACTGATAAAGGTATTGGTAACGGTATTTCTATGCTGATTATGATCGGTATTGTTTCCCGCTTACCTGGTGCATTAGTAGGAGAGGCTTTAGCCCTTGGCCTTGGACGTGCTTTAATTTTTATCATTGAATTGATTGTTCTTTTCTTTGTGGTTATGGGGGTTGTGATGCTTACCCAAGCCATCAGAAGAATACCTGTACAATACGCTAAGCAAGTTGGCGGAAGCGCTTCACTTCAAGCTGGTCAAAGACAGTTTATCCCATTAAAGGTGAATGCTGCTGGGGTAATGCCTATAATCTTTGCACAGTCTCTGATGTTCTTGCCAGGTATGATCGCTTCCTTCTGGAGAAACGAAAGTGATATCGCCAATGAAATTGGGAATGTTTTTTCTGATTATACTTCTTGGCAGTATAACCTTTCTTTCGCTGTTTTGATCATTATTTTCACCTTCTTTTATACAGCCATCAGTGTTAATCCTAATCAGATTTCTGATGACCTGAAGAGAAGCGGTGGCTTTGTTCCTGGTGTTAAACCTGGTTTAGCTACTTCTGAATATATTGATGAAGTATTAACCAGAATTACCTTACCTGGTGCCATCTTCTTAGCAATCATTGCTATTCTGCCTTCTATTGCAATGTTGTTTGGGATCACAAGAGAGTTCGCAGCTTTCTTTGGTGGTACCTCCCTCATTATCTTAGTTGGTGTTGTTTTAGATACTTTGAACCAAATCGAGAGCTATTTGTTAATGCGTCATTACGATGGCATGATGAAGTCCGGCAAACTCAGAGGACGTTCAAAAAATATAGCGGTTGCTTCCTAAGGAATGATTATATATAAGACCGAAGAAGAAATCGAGCTTATCAAACAAAGTGCTAACATCCTCAGTCAAGTGCATGGCGAAGTTGCCAAACACATAACTGAGGGTGTTACTACCTTAAAATTAGATTCTGTCGCTGAAGAATTTATCAGAGACAATGGTGGTACTCCTTCCTTTAAGGGGTATAATGGATTTAAGCATAGCTTGTGTATTAGCTTAAATTCTGCAGTGGTACATGGTATACCTAGTCAGTATGCTCTACAATCTGGAGATGTTGTATCTATAGATTGTGGAGTTTTTTTTAAGGGTTTCCATAGTGACAGTGCCTATACCCACTCTGTAGGAGAAGTTGCACCAGAGGTTACTGAATTACTGCTACGTACCAAAGAGTCTTTGTATAAAGGCATTGAGTTAGCCGTTGTTGGTTCTCGTATCGGTGACGTAGGTCATGCTATCCAATCTCATGTGGAGCAGTTTGGCTACGGGGTTGTTCGGGAATTGGTTGGTCATGGATTGGGTCGTAATTTACATGAAAGCCCCGAAGTTCCTAATTATGGGAAAAGAGGGCAGGGGATGAAATTACAAGAAGGCCTTGTTCTTGCCATTGAGCCAATGGTGAATCTTGGATCCAGACATGTTGTTCAGGAAAATGACGGTTGGACTATCCGTACGCGAGATAAGAAACCTTCTGCCCATTTTGAGCACACGGTTGTGGTGAGAAAAGGCAAAGCAGAGATTTTAACTACTTTTGATTACATAGATAAAGCACTGAACTAATACATGGCTAAACAGTCTTCCATCGAACAAGACGGTACCATCATTGAGGCACTATCCAATGCAATGTTTCGGGTAGAATTAGAAAATGGCCATCAAGTTATTGCTCACATCTCCGGAAAGATGCGGATGCACTACATCAAGATTCTTCCTGGGGATAGAGTAAAATTGGAAATGTCTCCTTACGACCTTAGTAAAGGCAGAATAGTTTACAGATACAAATAAACAGATGAAAGTTAAAGCGTCAGTTAAGAAGCGCAGTGAAGACTGCAAAGTGATCAGACGTAAAGGCAAACTTTACGTGATCAACAAGAAGAATCCACGTTATAAACAAAGACAAGGTTAATTTAAAAACATGGCTAGAATAGCAGGAGTTGATATTCCAGATAACAAAAGAGGCGAAATTGCCTTGACGTACATCTTCGGTATTGGCCGTAAGTTGTCACAGTCTATTTTGGTGAAGGCTGGGGTGGATCTTGACAAGAAGGTGAAAGATTGGAGCGAGGATGAAGCCGGAGAAATCCGTAGCATCATTGCTGCTGAGCACAAAGTTGAAGGTGTTCTTCGGTCAGAAGTTCAATTGCACATCAAACGTTTGATGGACATTGGTTCTTACCGCGGTCTTCGTCACAGAAAAGGTTTACCAGTAAGAGGTCAGAGAACCAAGAACAACTCAAGAACCAGAAAAGGTAAGCGTAAAACTGTTGCAAACAAGAAGAAGGCATCTAAATAATTAAACGACAATGGCTCAGAAGAGAAAAGATAAAGCCAAGAAGCGCGTGGTTGTGGTGGAGCCTGTTGGTCAGGTACACATCAAAGCTTCTTTCAACAATATTATTATTTCAGTTACCAACATCAATGGCCAGGTTATCTCTTGGGCATCTGCTGGTAAAATGGGATTCAAAGGGTCTAAGAAAAATACTCCTTATGCTGCCCAAATGGCTGCTGCCGATTGCGGTAAAGTAGCTTACGAAGCTGGATTGAGAAAGGCTGAAGTTTTTGTTAAAGGCCCAGGTGCAGGACGTGAGTCTGCTATCCGGACTATGCAAAACGTAGGTATTGAAGTAACTTCTATCAAAGACGTTACTCCACTTCCTCACAACGGATGTCGTCCTCCAAAACGCAGAAGAGTTTAAGGATATTATTTAGTATTAGAAATGGCAAGATACACAGGCCCCAAGAGTAAAATCTCTAGAAGATATAACGAACCAATTTTTGGACCAAGCAAAGCTTTAACTAAAAAGGCTTATGGTCCAGGCCAACATGGCCGTGGTCGTAGAAAAAAGCAATCTGAATATGCCATCCAGTTAATGGAGAAGCAAAAAGCTAAATACATCTATGGTGTATTGGAGCGCCAGTTTGCGAACTTGTTTGACAAAGCAGCCCGTAAACAAGGTATTACTGGGGAAAACTTGTTGGCTTTGTTAGAGGCAAGATTAGATAACACTGTTTATCGTTTGGGTATTTCTCCAACGAGACGTGGTGCAAGACAATTAGTTCTTCACAAACACATTTTGGTAAATGGTAATGTGGTAAACATTCCTTCTTACACACTTCGTCCTGGTGATGTGGTGAGTGTTCGTGAGAAATCTAAATCTTTAGAAGCCATTACTACCAGCTTGTCTGGCCGTAATGCTCGTCAATTCACTTGGTTAGAGTGGGATGGTGGCCAGTTAACTGGTAAATTCATCTCCAACCCAGTGCGTGATCAAATCCCTGAGAAAATTCAGGAGCAGCTGATCGTCGAGCTTTACTCTAAGTAATAAGTTCTAATTAAATATCAACCTTAAACCAGCAATCATGTCAATATTAGCCTTTCAAATGCCAGAGAAAGTCGTTATGGAGAAATCCGATGACTTTAATGGGCAATTTGAATTTAAGCCGCTAGAAAAGGGCTATGGTGTTACCATTGGGAATGCGCTGAGAAGAATTCTTCTCTCCTCATTGGAGGGATATGCCATCTCCAGCATCCGGGTTCCTAGTGTGCTCCATGAGTTCTCTACCATTGAAGGTGTGGTTGAAGATGTCTCTGAAATTATCCTGAACCTGAAAATGGTTCGGTTCAAGAAAATTGGTGACTTGGTTGATGATAAAATCACCGTTAGCATCAGCAAGCAAGATACCTTCACTGCCGGTGACATCAATAAATTCTCGGGTTCATTCCAGGTGTTGAATCCTGACTTAGTGATTTGCCACTTAGACCCTGAATCTTCTTTTGAGATTGAATTAACCATTCAAAAAGGAAGAGGCTACGTTCCAGCTGAAGAAAACAGACCCGCAGATCAGGTTTTTGGTCAAATCGCGATTGATGCCATTTTCACTCCTGTAAAGAATGTGAAATATAGCGTTGAGAATACGCGTGTTGAGCAGAAGACTGACTATGAGCGTCTCTTACTTGAGATCACTACCGATGGTTCTATCCATCCGGAAGATGCTTTGAAAGGTGCTGCCAATATTCTGATCCAGCATTTCATGCTTTTCTCAGACAACACCATGACTTTTGAAACTGTGAAGCCTGAAGAGGAGGAAGCTGTTGATGAGGAAATGCTGCACATGAGAAAAGTTCTTAAGACGCCATTGCATGACATGGATCTTTCTGTTCGCGCATACAACTGCTTGAAAGCAGCTGATATCAGAACACTTGGAGATCTCGTACAATTGGATCTTTCTGACATGATGAAGTTCCGTAACTTCGGTAAGAAATCTTTAACTGAGTTGGAAAACCTGGTTTCTGATAAAGGTCTTACCTTCGGAATGGATATCGCCAAGTACAAATTAGAAGAGGATTAATAATCTACGGCATAATTCCCGATCCCGAAAGGTTGATCGACGGTATGCACGTGCACAATCAAAATAATGAGACACGGTAAAAAAATAAACCACTTAGGAAGAACTGCCGCTCACAGAGCCGCTATGCTTTCTAACATGGCTTCATCACTAATTCTGCATAAGCGCGTAATCACTACGGTTGCTAAAGCCAAAGCTCTTCGCAAATATGTAGAACCTTTGTTAACCAAATCTAAGAGCGATACTACGCACTCACGTCGTACTGTATTTGCTTACTTGCAAAACAAAGAGTCAGTTAAAGAACTTTTTGACGGTGTAGCAGGCAAAATTGCGAATCGTCCAGGTGGTTACACTCGCATTTTAAAGACTGGCACTCGTTTGGGTGACAACGCTGAAATGTGCATCATTGAACTTGTTGACTACAACGAGGACATGCTTTCAACTACTGGTACTGCCGCAGCCGCTAAGCCTAAAACTAGACGTCGTTCTTCAGGAAAGAAAAAAGATGATGCTCAGGCTACTCCTGATGCTTCTGCTTCCACTTCTGAAGATGCAGCAGCTACTGATTCTGCTCCAACTCCAACCGCAGAATAACAAGAATGCAATAATTATTGAAAAGGGATACGAGATTACTCGTATCCCTTTTTTATTTTTGCCACATATCTATAATAAATGAAGCTTCATACAACAACTGATGCAGTATTAGTGCTGGAAGATGGCGCTGTTTTCCGGGGTAAGAGCCTCGGGAAAATTGGAACTACAGGCGGCGAAGTCTGCTTTAACACAGGCATGACCGGCTATCAGGAGATTTTCACTGATCCTTCCTACTATGGCCAGATTGTGATTACCACCGTTTCGCACGTAGGTAATTATGGGGTACAGGCAGAAGAGGTTGAGTCTGGGAATATTCAGATCAAAGGATTGGTGTGTAAGGAGTTTTCGCACCATTTTTCCAGAAAGACCGCTGAAGGATCTTTGCAGGAATACTTTGAGAAAGCCGGGGTAGTTGGGATTTGCGAGATTGATACCCGTGAACTGGTGCGCTACGTGCGCGACAAAGGGGTGATGAATGCCATTATCTCTTCTGAGACCACCGATGTAGAAGCCCTAAAACTACAACTACTAGAAGTCCCTTCCATGGACGGGTTGGAGCTTTCCTCTAAAGTGACTACCGCCCAGCAGTACGATTTACCCGTAGCTGAGCCTCGCTTTAAAGTCGCGGTACTTGATCTTGGAGTGAAACGCAACATCCTTAACAATCTTACTATTAGAGGATGTGAGTGCCGTGTGTTCCCGTACGGTACTACCTTTGAGGAAATGGAAGCTTGGGGACCCGATGGGTACTTCATTTCTAATGGCCCTGGTGACCCTGCTGTTACTACCGAAGCGGTTAGAAGCGTAGAGGAGATTCTGAGAGTTGAGAAGCCTATGTTTGGAATTTGTATGGGACACCAGATCTTGGCTCAAGCTAACGGTATTCCTACCTACAAAATGCACAATGGGCACCGGGGACTTAACCATCCTGTGAAGAATCTGATCACCGGTAGAAGCGAGATTACTTCCCAAAATCATGGGTTTGCAGTGGATGCTGATGCGGTGAAGAACAACCCTAATGTAGAGATCACGCACATAAATTTGAATGATAATACCGTAGAAGGTATCAGAATTAAAAACAAACCTGCTTTCTCTGTACAATACCATCCAGAGTCTTCTCCAGGTCCGCATGATTCCGAGTATCTGTTTGACCTGTTTGTGGAGATGCTGGAAAAAGAAAAGAATTCTTAAATCAAACTAGAACTATATGAGCTTAATTGAAGACATCAAAGCCCGCCAGATTTTTGACTCCCGTGGTAATCCTACCGTTGAGGTAGATGTAATCACCTCAAACGGGGTAGTGGGTCGTGCTGCGGTTCCATCCGGAGCTTCTACCGGTAAACACGAAGCCGTAGAATTGCGTGATGATGACAAGAGCAAATTCATGGGCAAAGGTGTGCTGCAAGCAGTACAGAACGTGAACACCATCATTGCCGATGAGCTGGTTGGTTTTTCTGTATTTGAGCAGAGCCTGCTGGATAAAATCATGATTGAGATTGACGGCACGCCTAATAAAGCGAAGTTAGGTGCCAACGCTATCTTAGGGGTTTCTTTGGCGGCTGCCAAAGCGGCTGCGAAAGAAGCTGGTCAGTCTCTATACCGCTACGTAGGTGGGGTTAACGCCAACACGTTGCCAGTACCTATGATGAACATCCTGAACGGAGGTAGCCACGCAGATAATTCAATTGACTTCCAAGAGTTCATGGTTATGCCAATAGGTGCGCCTACCTTCTCTGAAGCGCTTCGTTGGGGTTCTGAAGTTTTCCACAACCTGAAGAACGTACTGAAGAAAAAAGGTATGTCTACCAACGTGGGTGATGAGGGTGGTTTTGCACCTAACATTGGTTCAAACCAAGAAGCTATAGAGATTGTAATCCAGGCTATTGAGGCTGCCGGATACCGCCCAGGTGAGGACTTCATGATTGCCATGGATGCCGCTGCTTCTGAGTTCTATGATGCTTCTACTGGTCACTACCACTTCAAGAAATCTACCGGTGACAAACTGACCTCTTCTGAGATGGTTAGCTACTGGACCGAGTGGGCGAACAAATACCCAATCATCTCTATTGAGGATGGTATGGATGAAGACGACTGGACCGGCTGGAAAGGTTTAACTGACTCTATCGGCAAGAAAGTACAGCTGGTGGGTGATGACTTGTTCGTGACTAACGTAACTCGTCTGCAGCAAGGAATTGATCAGCAAGTAGCTAATGCCATCCTGATCAAAGTTAACCAGATTGGTACCCTTACGGAGACTATCAACGCCATCAACTTAGGCCGTATTAACGGCTATAAGAGCATCATGAGCCACCGTTCTGGTGAGACCGAGGACAACACCATCGCTGACTTAGCGGTAGCCTTGAACACTGGTCAAATCAAAACTGGTTCTGCTTCCCGCTCTGACCGGATGGCTAAATACAACCAATTACTCCGCATTGAAGAAGAATTGGGTGAGGTAGCTTACTTCCCAGGACGCAACATGTAATTTGCCGTATGAGGCGAGTTTACTCTTGTTCGTTTTGCACCTGTTTTTCAGGAAACAGGACAAAAGCAGAATTTGAAGAATTGATTCGCTTCTTGTGCAGATAGGTTCTGGATTCTTTGTAAATTCATGGCGGCAAGCGAGAGCTTGCCGCCATTTTTGTTAGACTATGTTAGCACGCGTACCCAAATTCTTCCGGAACTTCTATTTTCTGACGGGCATCGCCTTCTTGGCTTGGATGTTCTTCTTCGACTCAAATGATTTCGTTACCCAGTACCAGACCAGCCGTAAGCTGACCATTCTGGAAGAGGAGCGGGATTACTATTTAGAGAAGATTGCCGAGGTGCAGAAAGACCGCAAGGAACTGATGAGCAACCCGGAATTGCTGGAAAAGTTTGCCCGGGAGAAGTACCTCATGAAGAAACCCACGGAGGAACTCTACCTAATAGTTGAAAAAGACGAAGAAGAGAAATAATCTATTTCTCCATCCATAAAAGCAGAACGCGCAGCCCTTGTAAGAGCTGCGCGTTCTGCTTTTTTATCTCGTTTGAAGGCCGAATTTCTCAAACCAGCCCTGAAAGGAGTTATTCTATCTTTTTACCCGTCATTGCTTTCTTAATGGAGATCTGCATAACCCGTTCGGCAAAGGGACTGGTTTGCTCTTCCAGCACATCTACTGCCTTTAGAATAGTGTCTTTGTCTCCGGTAGGCAGCACGTCTTTGAGGCGTTGCACGTTCTGACGGGTCAGGTCTATTTCCTCGGGGCTTAGGTGTTCGCCATTTTTCTCTACAAAGCGTTCTACCTGGTAAATCATCTGCTCAGCCGTAGTGCGGGCCTCAATGACCATGCGGGTAGAAACGTCTTCGCGGGCGTGGGTAATAGAGTCCATCAGCATCTGCTCAACCTGGGCATCGGTTAAGCCATACTGTGGTTTCACCTCTACCTCTTGGCGCACGCCTGACCGTAACTCAATCGCCTCCACTTTCAGAATACCATCAGCGTTCAGGATAAAGTTCACGTCTACCTTCGGGAAACCGGCTGGCATGGCCGGAATGCCTTTAAGATCAAACTCGGCAAGTTTACGGTTCTCTTTCACTAAATCACGCTCGCCCTGATACACGGAGATTTTCATGTTCACCTGCCCGTCTACCGAAGTGGTGTACTGCCGGCCGGCTTTAGTAGGAATCTTGGAGTTACGCGGGATAATGGAATCCATCAGTCCCCCCATGGTTTCAATCCCCAACGTGAGCGGCGTCACGTCCAGCAGCAGGATGTCTTTGCGGTTCCCGGCCAGTACATCGGCCTGGATGGCGGCACCCAAGGCCACAACTTCGTCTGGGTTAAGGGAGTTATTGGCTGGCTTCCCGAAGAAATCACTCACCGTTTGGTACACCAGGGGCACGCGGGTTGAGCCACCCACCATAATAACCGTGTCAATCTGCTCTGGCTGCAAGCCCGCGTCTTTCAAGGCCATCTGGCAGGAGGCCATGGTGCGGTCCACAATGGGTGTGATCAGGGTTTCAAAGGTGTGCCGGTCTAAGGCAAGGTCAATGCCGTTAAGATCCGCTTTGAATTTTTCTTGGCTGCTCAATGCCTTCTTCGCTTCCTCTGCCTGTAAGCGAAGAGCTTGAGCTGTATTGGCATCTTGGATGGCAAGGTCAGCTAGGAGCCGGTTTTGCAGGCTCCAGTACTGTATGATGGCTCGGTCTAAGTCATCGCCGCCCAAATAGGTATCTCCGTTGGTGGACAGTACTTCAAAGATGCCTTGGTGGATGCGCAGGATGGAGATGTCAAAGGTTCCCCCTCCCAGGTCATACACGGCAATGGTACGCTCCTCAGATTGGTCCAGACCGATGCCGTACGCCAACGAAGCCGCCGTGGGCTCATTCACAATACGCAATACTTCCAAACCAGCCAGTTTGCCGGCATCACGCGTAGCTTGCCGCTGAGAGTCGTTGAAGTAGGCGGGAACGGTAATCACCGCCCGGTTCACGGGAGTTTTTAACGCGTGCTCGGCCCGGGCCCGAAGTTCTTTCAGGATCTCAGCGGATAGCTCAATAGGGGAGTAGAACTTGTCCTGCACCCGTATTTTCACCAGCCCCTTAGAGTTATCATCAATGATTTTGTACCCGAAGAAGTCTTTGTGCTCGCCCAAATCCTGGTACGACTTACCCAATAAACGCTTCACTGAGTAGATAGTGTTGGCCGGATCTGAAATAAGAAACTCCTTGGCGGCATTGCCTACCAGTACCTCCCCGTTCTCGGCGAAGTGTACCACCGAAGGCACAATGGTACCCAACCCTTGGTCATTGATAGCGATAGGAACGTGGTCTTCAGGGTGCATATAGGCCACCAGGCTGTTGGTAGTACCCAGGTCAATACCCACAATCACCTCTTCCTTTTGAATAGATGCCGTGGTAAGATTTATTGCTATTTTAGCCATACTGTCAAGTTTAGTGGACGCGTTTCCGCGTCCTTCGGCAAAAGTACGAAGAATTAGCCTCTTACAAGGATACGGTTTCCTGAGGGATAGGTAGCGAAAGAGAGGAGTGATTCCTTGAGCTTGGCTGATTCGTTTTTATACTGATTTTTGTGAAACAGGCTTAAAGCGGAATACCTGAGGAGTAGAAGAAGCCTGTTAGTACCTCTATTCCGCAAAAAAAACTATGCTATCACTTTAGTAACCTAATCTTCGCTGGCACGAGCCTCCGGCTCATGTTCCCACGTATTCCTGATTCTATTCTTACCAGTTGCTTTATCTGGTTATTGATTCTTAGCAATACGTGCGGCTACGAGCCGGAGGCTCGCACCAACGGTTCCGTTAGCAGGTAATATAAAATCCGTTTAGAGCCTGTTCTTCTTAAAACAGGCTCTAAACGGATTAGTTGAAAGAGGATGCTATATAAGCTACCTACACAGCATCAGACAAACTGCTGAAGGTAAAGTCCCTAATTTTAAGCGGTGGCAGCAAATAGTTGTTTGTAGATTCACCGCTTACTACGCGTTCTGTTTTGCCCAGGGCCTCCAGGTTGTTCAGCATGATGATGGGGCTTTCATTGAAGCGGAAATTCTTAACGGCGTGTTTGATTCTGCCGTTCTCAATGTAGAAGGTTCCGTCGCGGGTAAGGCCGGTAAGCAGAAGCGTCTGCGGGTCTACACTACGGATGTACCAGAGACGCGTCACCAGAATACCTTTTTGGGTGCCCTTGATAAGGTCATCCAAGCTTTGGGTGCCACCCTGCATAATGGCCGAGTTAGGGAAGGGCACCGGTGTCAGTTTCTTTTGCTGCGCCCAGTAGCGGGATACCGGTATCTGTTTCACAATTCCTTTGTCAATCCAGGTGACTTTGTTCAGGGCTTGGCCGTCCTGCGCCCAAGGGGAGGTAGGTAGATCTGGGTGGGCCGGGTCTGAGTAGATGGTCACGCGCTCGTCCACCAGCTTTTGGCCTACTTTGTTCCCGCCGCCGGGTTTGCTCAGGAAACTGCGACCTTCGTCTGCAGAGCGGGCATCCATGTTAAAGAACAGGTTCTCCAGCATCACAGCCACAGCGGCTGGTTCCAGAATGACGGTGTACTTGCCGGGTTCCAAGGCTTTGGCGTTCATAGACCCCGTGGCTTTGCTCACCGCAATGTTAGAGACTGAGGCCGTGTCTAGCTTGGTCACGTCATTGAAACCTCTGGAAACATAGCCCGAGCCGGTTCCGTCTGGCGTGCGCACCGTGAGGGAGAAATCCACCCCGGTATCGGTATTATAAGCGAAAAGGCCTTTGCTGTTCATCATGGACTGAAAGCCCACAGAGTCTTGCAAATAGCCCGCAGCGGTAAGGTTCTTTGACTTGGCCGTGGCGATGCTTTGGCCCACCATCTCTGCGCGCTTGTCGGGGGTAATGGCAGCAGTGGCCGCCACGTAAGGGTTGGTAGTGATATATTTCTGCGGACCCAGTACGCCCATGTATTCGGGGTTCTCAGGCGCCAGTTTGGCCAGTTCTTCCGATCTACGCACTACTTTCTCCAGGGAGGCATCATCAAACTCATTGATGGTGGCGGTGCCCACGCGCTTTCCGAAGGAAGATTGCACCACCAGTTGGGTGGTATGCGACTCGCCAGCGGTGGAAACAGAGTTACGGGCGTAGCGCACGTTCCCCGATTTGCTACCTGTAAGGTTCGCCTCGCATTCATCGGCTTTGCTCAGCGCCATCACTTTCTTCAAGACAGCCTGTGCCTGTTCTTTGGTATATATTGCCATGGTTAATTCGCGTCTATCAGTTGATTGAAACTTGGGATTAGTTCTGAGTCATGAGTGCTGAGTCTTGAGTTGAAAAATATTGGCTCAAGACTAGAGACTCAGAACTCAGGACTCCTTTTAGATTTTCCTACCCGTGTTGATGACGTTCACGCCATTGAAGCGAGCGGTAGCCGAGCCGTGTGAGACGGAGCTAACCTGCATGGGCTGGCCTTTGCCGTCAAAGAAGGAGCCCCCCAAGCGGTAATCGCTTTCGTCGCAGATGGCAGCGCAGGAGTTCCAGAATTCTTGGGTGTTGCTTTGATACGCCACGTCTTTGAGCGGCCCTACAATCTTGCCGTCTTTGATTTCATAGAAAAGCTGTCCGCCAAATTGAAAGTTATAGCGCTGCTGGTCTATGGAGAAGGAGCCGTCGCCAATGATGTAGATGCCTTTCTCCACGTTTTTGATCATGTCATCCACGCTTAATTTCTGTTTACCTGGAGCCAAGGAAACGTTGGGCATGCGCTGGAACTGCACCGAGCTCCAGTTATCGGCGTAGCAGCACCCGTGCGATTCTTTTTCGCCAATGATGTGCGCCTGGTCTCGGGTGGCCTGATAGTTGACCAGGGTGCCGTCTTTTACCAGATCCCAGCGCTTGGTTTTCACGCCTTCATCGTCATAACCCACCGCTCCTAACGAGCCGGGCTGCACCTTGTCTGCGAACAGCGTTACCTGTGGGCTGCCGTACTTGAAGTTCTTGGATTGCCACTTGTCCAGTGTGGCGAAACTGGTTCCGGCAAAGTTGGCTTCGTAGCCCAGCACGCGGTCCAGTTCCAGTGGGTGCCCTACTGATTCATGGATGGTCAGCCACAGGTGCGAAGGATCCAATACTAAGTCGTATTTGCCCGCCAGCACCGATTTGGCCGTGAGTTTCTCTTTGGCTTGCTTGGCCGCAGCGGTGGCATCTTCCACCATGTCATAGTACTTGCCATAGCGGGTAGTCTCGCCTTTGTATTTCCCCTCAGGGCGGCCGCTCAGGTACTCAAACCCCATCCCCACCGGAGAACTCAGGGCCTGGCGCGTTTCAAATTTGCCGGTCTTCTTGTCAACAGCAGTGGCATTGAGGATAGGCCAGATCCGATGCACGTCCTGGTCTATGTAAGAACCCTCTGACGAGGCGAAGTATTTCTGCTCGTTTACCAAAAACAAGGCCGAATCTACGTAATTGGCTCCGTTCTGCATGGCAGCGGCGTTGGCACCTAACAGAATGTCTACCTTTTCCTTCAAAGGCACCTCAAAGGCATTCCGCTCAATGGGCGCTTTCCAGCTGACTTCCCCATAGCCTTGCTGCGGAGCCAACTTAACAGGCTCACTTTGCAGTTTAGAGTTAGCTTTGGCGATGGCCACAGCTAGCTCAGCGGCTTTGGCGGCGCCAGCGGGGGTTACCTCATCAATGGCCGAGAACCCCCACGTGTCATTTACCAGTACCCGCACGCCTAATCCAAAGGACTCTGTGTTGACGGTATTCTGCACCTTGTTTTCCCGCGTGATGAGATACTGATTCAAGTAGCGGCCAATCCGGACATCGGTGTAGGTGGCACCTTTTGACTTGGCGGCGTTGAGGGCAGCATCGGCGATCTGTTTGTTTAACGCCACATCCAGGGGAGCAAGCATCGCCTCCGGGGCAATGTCATTGCCCCACAGCGGAATCGGCATCATGAGGGCGCCAAGCCCCAAGCCGGAAAGTTGAAGGAAATCGCGTCTTTTCAAAGCAGAACAGGTTAAGGGTTAGTCTATTAAATGTATGAATTTTAGGCACATCTGCAAGGTGAAAAGATTAAGTATTTTCTATATAAAAGCGGTGCCGGGTTCGTGTAAATAAAAAATCCCACTCAAGAGGAAGTGGGATTTTGAAGCTATTTTTTAGAAAAGGGCAGTTAAACGCTATTCGCAGCCGATCATGTCCAAAGACCCGATGGGGGCTCCTGGAGGCAGGTCTTTGTGCAACTGGGGTTTGGCCTCGGCTGGTTTTTTCATGCGGTCAAGGGCCAAGAGCGCGTTGGCTTTCACAGCCTCGTCTGAAGATTTGGCTAGCTTCTTGGCTTGTTTTTCCAGTTGCTCCAGGTGCAGCATGGCAACGGCCCGGGCAGAGTAAGCCGCGTTTTCATTCTGCGAGAGCGCCAGCAAATGAGTGAGTACTAATTGCTGCGTCAACAATTGAATCTGACCCTCTAATCCGGAGGCAGGTCTAGGGTCCCAGGTCTTCTCTATGACTTGGCCCAGCACTTCATGCAGGCCGAGTTTGCTACCTCGCGCTTGCAGTTCTACTAAACGGGCGGCACGCTCCGGGTGGAAAAGGAACGAGAGCGTGAAATCAGCCGAGGCCTCTGCCGCGGCCAGGGGGTCAAACGTGAGGCCGGTGTGTTTGTCAAATAGCTCGCGGGTAGGTGACCAACCCGTTGGGCGGGGTGGGATAGAAGCGATAATCTTTTCGGGTAAGGTCAATACGTTGGGGTGCAGGGTGGCCAACAGTGCGTCCAAGGCTTTTTGCTGCTCAGTCTCTTGCACAAACTCGGTTACCAACTGCCCGTCGCCCCGGGAGACGTAGGTGTAGTTCAACCCTCCCACCACTTTAGCGGCAGCTTCTACCTGGTAGCGGTGGTAGTTGTAGATGGGCACCAACACGTCTTCCAGCATAGCCATAGGTACACCTGGTTTAATGTTGTTCTCCCCGAATCTTTCCAAGGCTTTCTTTCTGATGGCTAGAACCTGAACCAACTCGTTAGCGGCGTTAGGTCCGTTGTCCCAAAGGTGTGCCTGCGGATGTGCCCCACCCGGAGCTCGGGCATCACGGTCAGAAATAAACTGCAGTCCTCGTTGGTGCCCGCCCCGCAACAGTTGGTCTAACGCTTGTTGTTCATCTGTGCCTTTGGGGAAGTCCTGGTAGCCATAGGCCACGGCTAGTTTGTCCCATTCGCCTATACCCACGGCGTACGCATCAGACAAGTCAATCTCGCCGTTAGAGGTGAGTTTTACCGTTGGGTGCGGATAGTCCATCACCGAGGCGCGGTTGCTCACGCTGGCGGCGTAGTTGTGCATGATACCCAAGGTATGCCCCAGCTCATGCGCCGATAGTTGTCTTAAGCGGGACAAGGCCATCTTCATCATCTCGGGGTTTGCCGGTTTCCCGTCTTCATAGGGAGCCAGTAATCCTTCGGCAATCAGGAAATCCTGCCGCACCCGCAGTGAGCCCAGACTAACGTGCCCTTTGATGATCTCACCGGTTCTGGGGTCTGTGACCGTAGCGCCGTAAGACCAGCCACGGGTGCTGCGGTGTACCCATTGAATAACGTTGTACCGCACATCCATGGGGTCAGCATCGGTGGGGAGAATCTCTACTTTAAAAGCATCTTTGTAACCGGCGGCCTCAAACGCCTGCGCCCACCAGCGGGCACCTTCCAACAGGGCACTTCTGATGGGTTCTGGGGCGGCGTGGTCTACGTAATACACAATGGGCTCCACCGCTTCAGAAACCGCGGCGGCGGGGTTCTTTTTTTGCAGACGGTGCCGGGCAATGAACCGCTTCACAATGGACTGGTCTACGGGCGTGCTGAAATCCATGTACTCAATCCCGAAGTATCCGGACCGCGGATCCATGGCTCTAGGGGTGTAGTTCTTGTCGGGTAACTGGATGAACGAGTGGTGCTGGCGGAGGGTGATCGCCTGCGCCGATGGGGTTACGCTGCGCACGAACCCACCGGCGTCATCGCCGCCCACAAACGTAAGCGTGGCTTCAAATTCTGAGTTCTGGGGGAAGTTCTTGGTGCGGGGTAGGTACATTACCGAGCGGTTAGGATCTAGCCGGTAGGTGCCCTGGCGGCTGCGCCGGATGCTGCCCACCACATCATGGGCATCGCGGAGCAGGAACTCAGTGGCATCTACGAGTACTTTGTCGCCCTCGGTGGCTTCTACCTTGAAACCCCACAACGCCGATTGCGCAAAGGATTGGGCCACGGCCTGCTCCTCAGCGGGATTACCGTTCATGGCGCGGTAGCTCTGGTTGGGTTCAATGAGTAAGACCTTAGGGCCTACTTTATGGAAATACACCACGTGCTCACCGCCCAACTGTCCCCGGTCCAACCCAATGTCATTAGAGCCCAGTCCAGACGCCAGAGAGTTCACGTAGAGGAATTGCTGGTCTAGTTTGTCAATCTCCAGCAGAATTCGGCCGGTGGCCTCGTCCCAGTAGTAGGGAAAATAGCCGTTGAACTTCTGCATGCCCCCAGTTTTGCCTGAGATGCCGGCGGGCTTGTTTTGGGCCCAGATGTGGGTAATGGTTAGAAAAGTGAGGAGAAAGGGGAGTAGCGTTTTGCGCATAATCTTTGGAAAGTAAGCCTGAAACAGAATGAGCTGGATAAGGTAGCGATTTCATAACATAGGGGCAAACCTATGTTTCTGGTCCCTTTCAATAACCGCGTGGGACCGGAAGGAAAGCTCTGGATAGTATATGCTAATAAAACTATATTTGTGAAGCTTCCTCTATATTGTTCCTTCTTTAGGCCTAGACAAAGATGATCAAAGTCCAGAGCGTTCCTACTTCTCCAGTTTCAACAAGATTTTCTTGGTTCCCTTTCCTGATTGGGTATGTGGCACTCGCGTTCACGTACCACGCTGGGGAATACGCCATGCGTTTCCATCAACACATTCCGCTGTTCTTGGGGCTCATGTTTGCCATGATTCCGGTGGCGTATCTGGTGGCAAGGTGGCAGGGTTTTGTGGGAGTGAGAGCCTGGGGCATGCGGTTCAGCAGGAAATATGCCCTTTTGTTTTTGACAGGTTTGGGGCTAGGTTTGCTTCTAAACGGGTTGGCTTTTGCGGTTCGGTTGTGGATGGGTATAGAAGTGGTGAGCCTTGTACCTGATACCGTCACGTTACTCACCCAAACCATGCTTTTTACAGTAGGTACGTTTCTGCCTTCTCTAGCTGAGGATATCTTAACCAGAGGCTATCTGTTTGGGCATCTTCAGAACCGGATAGGCAAGGGCGCTTTCATCCTAATTTCCTCCAGCGTGTATGTCTTGAACCACTTCTACTCTTTGGATGATGGTTTTACTGCGTTAGCTTATCTGTTCGCGTTAGGCATCATGCTGGCTATTCCGTTGGTCTATACCAGAAACCTGTGGTACACTGTAGGCGCGCACTGGGCCGGCAATACTGTGTACCGTTTCTCCAACGATGTGCTTAAGGTAGAAGAAGGAACCTCCAGTTTTTCAGGACTATGGGAATTAACACTGTTTATTCTGCTTTTAGCCGTGGTGAATTATTGGGTGAGCAAGAGAATGAGTAAAGCTTAGTAACTTAGACAGAGAATTGATGTTTATTTTAAACCTGTTTTGCTGATAATGGATTTAAAACAAAACAGCCACTTATCTAAGAGAGCGGCTGTTTTGTTTTTATAAAGTAGCAAAAGGAGGTTCTTTATCCCCTCTACAACTCCACCCTAAACTTCTCGCCCAAGCCTTCCAGATCCTTCACAACCGGAGGCAACAATGGGATTCCTTCTTTCAGACGCTGCTCGGTGAAAATCCGTTCTGGGTCGCCGGGAATGAGGACTTGGTGACCGTCCTTGGCTTTGGAGCTTCTGAAGCGCGTAATCCAATTGTCCATGTGGTGTTTGAAGTCCTCGGCCGGACGGAAGGCGTCTACGCGCATGGCCCCAAAGAAATGCCCAATACCTTCTCCTACAGGATCAGCGGGAGGAGCCAAAAAGCTCACGAACGGTGGTACCCACGGCCCGTAGTTTGCCCCAGATAAAACCGCCGAGAAGATGTCAACCACCGCACCCAGCGCATAGCCTTTGTGGCTGCCGGTATCGCCACCTAGCGGGAGCAGGGCGCCGCCGTCTTTCAGTTCATTGGGGTTAACCGATGGAGACCCGTCTACTGCTTGAATCCAGCCGTGGGGCGCTTCCAGGTTCTTGCGTTGCAGCATTTCCAGTTTCCCGTTGGCGGCGGTGGTGGTGGCTAAGTCGGCTACAAACGGAGGCTGCTCGTTGGCCGGTATGGCCACGGCGATGGGGTTGGTGCCCAGCAAGCGTTCCAGAGAATAGGTAGGGGCCACGAGCGGACTGGCGTTGGTCATGGCCAAGCCAATCATGTCGTGTTCCAGCGCCTTCATGGCATGATAGCCTGCAATTCCGTAGTGGTTAGAGTTCTTTACGCTTACCCAACCAGTACCGGCTACCTTCGCTTTCTCCAAGGCAATCTGCATCGCTTTAGGCGCTACTACCAGACCCAAGCCTCCGTCGCCATCTACCGTGGCGGTGCTGGGTGTTTCGTACACAATGCGCACGTTGGGAGTGGCGTTTATGCGGCCTGCTTCCCAAAGACGCACATAGCCAATCAGGCGGGCTACGCCGTGGGAATCTACCCCGCGGAGGTCGGCTGAAAGGAGGGTTTCTGTGGCGGTTTGGGCATCTTCGGGTGGGCACCCGATGGCCAGGAAGATCTGGCGGGAGAAATCGAAAAGACGTTGGTAGGGGTACATGCGTGATTCAGATTGAAAGGACCAAAGGTAATGGAAACCGAAGGAAAGATTTTATCTGAACTGTTTGCTTGGTTTGTGATTTGTCTTGCTATTTCTGAGGCAGGACTGTCGTTCTGGTTACATAAGCTCTGTTGTTTCATCTCTGCTTTGGTGCGCTCAAGGCCGTGGGGCCTCGTCTTCCGGCCTCGCTCTGTTGTTTTAGCCTTGGCCGGTAGGCCTGCCTGCGGCACCAGGTCTAAAACAAAGGCGCTCAACCGAAAGACTGGAAAAGGCATCTTCAAACTTGTAGTTGCATAGGCACCATTTTCCATGGTTCAAGTCTGTGACTTGGCTCTATCATGGTTTGCAGTTGCAAGTTGCAGTGAGGCAAATAGCTTTAGTGTTCTCTTCTGCTGGTTGTTTTATCGTTTCTGGTGCTATCAAAACAACTACCAAGAAGGCTCCTGCTATAATAGGGCATAAAAAGCCCCAAGCTCCTTTTTACATGAAGAGAGGCTTGGGGCTTTTTATTAGGTCAGTTTCTTGAAATGCTTCTGGTAGGCTTTGTTGAGGGTTTTAAGGTCTTTGTTGCCGCCGGTGTAGGTGTTAGCCAGTTGCTTGTAGTCTCCTTTGGGGTTGGCTTGGGCGTCTCGGGTGGCGAGTAGCTGGCCAATTTGTTCCTGTAGTTGGTTCAGGTTGTATTTTGTGTACTTAAGCGAAACTAGCCGTTTTACGAGTTCAAGTGAACCTGCGGCGTCTCCCTGGGTAGCGGCATACTTGGCTACTTCAGAGATAAACGCTTTGTTTTCATTAGTCAGGGCAAAAGCCTGTAGTGACACATGCTCTAATCCGAAGCGGGCAACCTCTGCTTCTTCATAATGCTGGCCGGCCTCTAAATACACCTTAACGGCCTCAGCCATGTTGTTTTTCCCGATGAAGTCACTGGCTTTCTGCAACAGTTCTTGGTAATGGGCGGGTGCATCAATGCGGGTAAGTTCTACTTCGGCACTCGCTGAGGGGATAGCACAACCACCGTTCTCTTTTGTGGCAGCAAGGGCTTTGTCCAGTTCAGCGGCAGCTTGGGCAAATTTATGCTCTTTGCTAAGTTGCAGAGAACGCTGGTAGTGTTGGTCATAGGCGGCTTGGGCATTGGCACATTCTTGGGAAAAGATTCCTTGGTTCAATGCCCTGAATTTGCCATCCAGTTCTTTGTCGCTGACCAATCCGTAGCGGATCTGTAGGTTAGTGACTTCGGCGGCTACAGAACGGGCCTGAGATAATTTGTTGGCGTTGGCTTGCAGCTGACCTTCGGCTATTTTCTCTAAAATCACCGGACGGGCCGCCTGCCTCAAAAGTTTTTCGGCGTCTGTAGAGGGAGTCAAGGCATAATCGCTGGCAAGGCTTTTCCCTTTTTCAAAGGCCTGCAAAGCCGAGCTGTATCTCTTGGCTTGTAACGCCTGACGCCCTTCACTCATCAGACCCAGATATACCTGTTGTTGCACATCGCGCAGCAAGGTGGCCGCGGCGGCATCTGAGTCAATGGCAGTTTTATTGTTCCGGGCAAACTGTTGCGCTTCTTTGGCCAGTTTTTCGGCTTGGGTCAGGTTCTTCTGGTTGAGGGCCTGTCTTCCGTCCTGAAGCAGATCATCATAGATACCGCTTTTAGCGAAAGCAATCCCGTTTTCCCAAAGCTCTGGACGGCAACGCAGGCTGGAAATGCTTCTGCAGAACTCACGGGCTTCTTCAAATTGCTTTAGCGCCTGGCGGTAGTTGCCTTGGTTGTTTAGTTTCTCGCCATCTCGCACGTACGCATTCTGGATATCCAAGGCAAGTTCCTGCCCAAACCGATACGTTTCGGGATCTACCTGCATGCGGTTCAACAATTCACGGGTGCGCTGCCCAGCCTCTTCCAGGTAACCGGCTTTGAAGTCGAGGCGGGCCAGTTGCAAGTGCGCGGGTGCAAACGCCGGATTAGCCTGAAGGGAACGCTCAAAGAATTCGCGTCCGCCGCGGGCGTTCCCGTTCATGGCCAGTTCTAAGCCTCGGTTATAATAGATCTCAGGCAAGCGAGCCAAGATTTGGTCTAAGGCTACCCGGCGCTCTCTAAACAGGAGATCCAGTTCCTTCACTCGGCGGCGCAGTTGCACAGGATCGCGGTGGCTTAAACCCAACTCCCGGTCCATACGGTTATCAAATAACCGATTTAATTCCTGCTCTAATCCTTTCAAGCGCTCGTTATGCTGCACCAGGTGATCAATATCATTGGGGTTAATGGTCTGCAGCTCGCGGGAGAGTTGCGCCAGGCGCACATCAGTGTCATAGTAGCGTTGAACCAAACCTTTCCGCTCACGCACCGCTTTCGTGTTTTCAGAGGAAAAGGACAATTTTTTTTCTATGATGCGGAGTTTGAAGCCAGTGAAGGAGGAAGTATCTTTCACTGAGGCCTGCACCAGCACGGTTGCCCCGTCTTGTTTGATGGATTTACCCGATACCTCAAATGTTTGCAGCACCTTGTCTTCGCGGCCTAGCAACTGCACTTTTGCATGGGCAACGGTGGGAGTCAACTCATCTGCGAAATCGAAGTCACGGTATAACACCTGCTCCCGTGCCCGCACCTTCCGGAAAGAGGCATGAAGGATCAACTGATCTCCCTCGCGGGTAATTTTCTCCTGTTGCTCCAATTCAACAGGCAACACCAGTTTTCCCGAACGGTGGTGATTGTCTCTTCCTAATTCCTGCGCCAAGGCACTCAGCTCCGTGTTGGTGAAGCTGGTGAGGGTGATGGTTTCCATTTTGCTTTGGCCATAGATAACCTTAGACTGGGCGTTGGCACTACTGCCCGCCAAGAGCAGCAAAACCAAGAGGAGGGAAAACAGGTGGGCTTTCATAATATTAGGAATCTCTTATATTCAGCTAAGGCAAAATCCGTTCCAGAAAAATGGAGCATCAAGGTATTTATCTGGAAGATGCGCCCCAGCTCTCAGAGGTTGCCTGCTAAGCGAGAAATACCGAAAAACATTCAGGTCACTTTCCACCTCTTTTCCTGAAAACAGACCTCAAGCCTACCAACAGGACAGCCCCGCCCGCTGATTACCCCTATTCATTGAGAAGCAGTGTTTTGAGCCTAGGAAAAGTGAGTATGAAGGAGGGTCCTTGATATGGTTGTTGGTGATAACACCAGCAGCGGTGAAACGAAGAACAGAGAAATGCCATTTTCTGAGGCTGGCGCCTCACTGCAGTTGCAAACTGCAGACCACAGTAGGTCCAAGTCGCAGACTTAAACCATGAAAAGAAAAAGTTAGGAACCTGAACCATGGAAAATGGTGGCTATGCAACTCCAAGCTAGAAGATCCAAATTCCAGCCTTTCGGGTGAGCGCCTTTGTTTTAGACCCGGTGCCGCAGGCAGGCCTACCGGCCAGGGCTAAAACAGAAGCGCGTGGCCGGTAGACGAGGCCCCGCGGCATGGGGCGCACCAAAGCAAAGCTGCAACAATCAAGCCCATGTAAACAGACCAACAGTCCTGCATCAGCAAACCAACAAAGACCAAAAGCAACCTTACTGCTGCAACAACTCCGCCAACATCCCCTCCTTCAACGCATAGGCAGACACCCGTATCTTCTCCAAATTATACTTCTCCAGCACCCAGTCAATAGCCACACACGCTACCACAATCATATCTACCCGCATCTCCAGCATGCCCGGAATGGCCAAGCGTTCGGCGCGGTTTTTCTGGATGAGTTCTTTGTACTGCCGGTGAAACGTGGCAAGGGCCAGAGACATATCGGGTGAGCCATTGGGGTCACGGACGATGCCTTGGGGAGCTAGGTCCATGTCTACGAGCGTGTCAAACGTGCCGGAAGAGCCAATGAGAACCTCGGGTTGATGCTGTAACACGGCAGAAGTCAGCTTCTGGAGATGATCCTGCAGGAAATGCCGGATTGCTTTGACCTGCTCTGGTCGAATGGCCTGTTCCTGCTCTGGGTAGAATTTGTCTAGCAGCCGCTGGGCACCTATTTCGAAGCTCTTTTTCCAAAGGATGCCTTTATCCGTCCCGATGATAAATTCGATACTGCCGCCGCCAATATCCATCACCAGCACGGGTTTAGAACCCACTTCCATGGCCAGTTGCACCCCTTTGAAAATGAGTTCGGCCTCGCGGGCTCCGGAGATCACCTCTACCTCAATGCCGGTTTGATCTTTGATAGCCTGCACCACCTCGGGACCGTTACTGGCGTTGCGCAGGGCGCTGGTAGCGGTGGCTTTCACTACTTCCACCTGATGCTGATCCATGATCTCCCTGAATTCTGCCAAGGTCTTCAAACCACGTTCCCGGGCCTCAGGGGTAATCTCGCCTTTGCTGATGCCGCCTTGCCCTAGCTTTACCGGTACTTTGGTTTTATACAGCGTCTGCTGCACGCCATCGGTGTCCAATTCAACTATAAGCAGGTGGAAGGTATTGGTTCCAAGGTCTATAAGGGCGAGTCTGCGCGGCATATTTTTAAGTAAGAATTAAGAACCAGCCGGATAGGAGTGCTTTAATCACCTTCCGGCCCGATCTATTTTGATAAAAAGTTTTAGAAAGCACTACGCAAAAGGCTTTAGTTTTGACAACGTAGATGCTTTTTCTAAACAAAGAAAACCGTTTTAAGCCAGTTTTCTAGAAAACTAACCTAAAACGGCTTCGGGATTATCTGAGCAATCAACAGTAATCAGGCAGCAATCACCCCTTACTTTACTGAACTGAACCGGAAGAAAGTACCCAAAGGCAGTTTGCGTTTAGCCTGATCCTGGAGGTAGAGTTCGCCCAATTCTTCGTTCCGCACCATGGTGCCAAAAGAGGCTTTGATCAGGTTATCCAGAATCAAGGCAGAAAACCCGAGGGAGTACAGGTTAATCACGAAGAAGTTGTGCTCGGGGTCCAGCATCTGGGAACAGAGTTTAATAAGCTCGTTGATCTGTTCTTCCAGCAGCCATTTCTCACCATCTGGGCCTCGGCCATAGGCAGGCGGGTCCAGGATGATGCCCTGGTATTTGTTTCCGCGCTTTACCTCACGGCGGGCGTATTTCATGGCGTCTTCCACCAGCCAACGGATGTTGTCTAAGTTGCTGGCTTCCATGTTCTGGCGGGCCCAGAAGTTCACCTGCTTCACAGAATCCAGGTGGGTAACATCGGCGCCGGCAGCGTTGGCGGCCAAAGAGGCACCACCTGTGTAGGCAAACATGTTCAGCACCTTCGGCTTGCCGGGCAATGCGCGGGTACGGTCATAGATGAACTGCCAGTTGGGGTCCTGCTCCGGGAACAGGCCTACGTGTTTAAACGAGGACAAGCCTAACCTGAACCGCAGCTTTAGATCGGTGTAGCGATAGTTGATGAACCACTGCTCGGCCATGCCTTTCTTCAGTTGCCATTGTCCTTTCTCCTGGTTGCCTTTTTCGCGTTTAAAGGTGGCTTGGGCCAGTCTTTCCCACTCCCGCTCAGAAAGGTGCTTGTCCCAGGCGGCTTGGGGCTCGGGGCGGGCCAGCACAAAGTCTCCAAAGCGCTCCAGCTTTTCAAAATTGCCGCAGTCTATCAGTTCATAATCGGTCCAGGCGCTGGTGGTCAGGAAAGAATACATAGGTTCCAAGAGTGGTGAAAGTGCAAAGGTACGGTTTTTGGCGTGCAGTGCTGTGCTTCATTATCTTACCCAGCGTAAGCTTCTGATGAAACGCTTTTTAAACCTGTTTAAAGTAAAAGAGCGCGTAAACAGATTTCAGTACCAAAGCTTTACAAATGAGGTTTAAGGTGTAACTCATTAGCATGGCGTCGCTTTTTTATTTAATTTTCAAGGTTTTTACAAGGTGAAGAGGCTCCGCCCAGGCGGAAAACAGGCGTATCTTTATAACATGAACTTAACTTTCTATAAATACCAAGGCACCGGCAATGACTTTGTGGTGCTGGACAACCGAACTCAGTCTATAGAGCTTACCCAAGAGCAGGTGGCCTTTCTCTGCGACCGCCGCAAAGGGATAGGGGCAGATGGCCTCATGCTGTTGCAGCCCCACGAAGGATATGATTTTGAAATGGTGTATTACAACGCCGATGGCAGGCCCAGTTCTATGTGCGGCAACGGTGGGCGCTGTTTGGTGGCCTTCGCGCAGTTCCTGGGAGTGGTAGAAAACCAGGCCTATTTCATTGCCGCCGATGGACCGCATCAAGCCTTTCTGAAAGACGAGCTGGTGCACCTGCAGATGAAAGACGTGGACGCTGTGGAGGATTTAGCAGAGGCTTCCTTTCTGGATACTGGTTCGCCGCACTACGTGAAGCAGGTAGAAGCTTTGGCTGACCTCAACGTGTTTGCTGAAGGTCGTGCCGTGCGGTACTCAGACCGTTTCAAGGCCGAGGGAACCAACGTGAACTTTGTAGAGCACCTCCCCGAAAACAAGCTGTTTGTGCGGACCTATGAGCGCGGGGTAGAAGATGAGACCTTTTCCTGCGGAACCGGCGTTACGGCGGCGGCCCTTTCGGCAAGCCGGGCAGGGTACGAGAGCCCGGTGCACATTAGGGTGCTGGGCGGCGAACTGCAGGTAAGTTTTGAGCGCGTAGGGAACGGTTTTAAAAACGTCTTTCTTATTGGACCTGCCGTGCAGGTATTCAAAGGAGAGATCAGCCTTTAAACCCAAGATTTACAATTACATAGTACACTCCCCCGTGAAACAAATTTTGTTTAACCAAAACGACTGCACCGGATGGCATTGCCCACCTGTTCCCTTATTATTTCTACGTACAACTGGCCTCAGGCATTAGACCTTTGCCTACGTAGTGTGCTGAAGCAGACTGTAATGCCCCAA
The DNA here is from genome assembly GCF_056491185.1 of Rufibacter sp. JT20002. Lineage (NCBI taxonomy): Bacteria > Pseudomonadati > Bacteroidota > Cytophagia > Cytophagales > Hymenobacteraceae > Rufibacter > Rufibacter sp. JT20002. The sequence goes on from NZ_JBSZJY010000003.1 coordinate 324,161, forward strand.
GAGGTTTTAATTGCCGATGACGGATCAGGCCCGGAGACCAGGGACCTGGTTGCGCGTTTCCAGCAGCAGTTTCCGGTTCCATTAATCCATGTTTGGCACCCAGACAACGGGTTTCAACGGTCTATGATCCTGAACAGAGCTATTGCACAGACCAAGGAGCCTTACATAGTGCAGGTAGATGGTGACATTATTCTACATCCTAAGTTTATCCAGGATCACCTTTCAACGGCAGCACCAGGCCGCTTCTTGGCAGGTGGCAGAATCAATCTCTCCCCTGAAATCTCCCGGGAGGTGCTGGCAAAACAAATCACCCAGTTTAGTCTAGGCGATATCGTAAAGACCAGTAATCTTTTCAATGGGTTGCGATCTGTCTTTCTTAGAAAAATTTTGGCAGATCGTTACAAGCTTACAGGCAAAAACAAATACTACGTGAAAGGCTGCAACATGTCTTTCTGGCGTAAGGACTTGCTGGCTGTGAACGGCTATAATGAGAACTATGTGGGGTGGGGCCCCGAGGACAGTGAAATAGCGGCCCGGCTCATGAACGCCGGCATTAGAAAAAGATCATTGAAAATGGGAGGAGTTCAATACCATCTGCATCACACCTATGTAGACACCAGCCGAAAGGCCATCAATGAAGAACTGTTGCGCACCACCATTCAAACCAACATCACGTACTGCCAGAAAGGAGTAGATCAGTATCTCGTTCATTAATAATATTTTAAGAAAATTTTTAAGCCTTGTAAGAGCATAGGTCTTTCTTGAAAATTTATAAAAGAGAAAGATTTTGTTTTACAGCTTCTTTCTGGAAATAACACAAAAAGCAGCTTGGCAAGTATCTTTGAGGAAGCTAGAAAAGCTTAATTCATCAGACTTGACAAAAGCTTTGCATGGAAGGCTGTTCTCCTGAAAAGGAATTAGGAGAGAGCTGGTTTTAAACGTATTATCTCTCATGTTGCAAACAGACCGCATCTTTCTGCGTGCGCCAGAGCCCTCAGATTTATCTTTCCTCTACAAACTAGAGAACGATGCTACGCTTTGGCCGGTGAGTTTGTCTGTGGCGCCTTACTCGCAGGAAGCGTTGCGACAGTACCTTGAGAACGCCACATTAGATATCTATGCTGCCCGGCAACTCAGGCTTATGATCTGCCTGCAGCAGGAGCACACCTTGATAGGCACCGTTGACCTCTTTGATTTTGAGCCGCTCCACCAACGGGCGGGAGTGGGCATTGCCTTGGCTACTGCGCATCGCGGAAAAGGATACGGCACTGAGACGTTGCAACTTCTGGTGGAATATGCAACTCAGGTGCTGCAGCTTCACCAGCTTTACTGCACAGTAGCGCAGGAGAATATTACAAGTCTACAACTCTTCCGACAGGCCGGGTTCCAGGAGGTAGGGGTGCGCAAAGACTGGCTCAGGACACCAAAAGGGTGGCAGAGCGTTGTAGAACTTCAGAAGGTCCTATCTGTTTCTTGAAAAAGAAACAATCTGGTTTTCAAAGGCGAAATTCGGCCAGAAGCGGAATAAATCTCATTAGAAAAACAGGCATTTATACTGAATTTTATATGGTTTTATAGGAGAATCAAGGGTAAATCCTATTGGAATGCAGCCTTTTTTGCAAATGTGCGTAAGCTAGGTTAAAAAAGGGAAAGTCACCTGTTTCGTGTGCCTTTTTCAGGACCCACACTTCTTAACTAGCTTTTGTATATGTTTGACCTAGACCTAGATTTTATCCCCGGAGGGGGGAGTAGCTCCCTTTCATCAGAACCAGAAGTAACTTCAAGCAGCACCTATTCATCGTCAGTAAACAATACCTCTAAAGTATCGCCCAAACTCACGAATGAAGTCAGTTTGGAAGCTTACCTTACTTCTGTTTCCGCCATCATCTGCTTGTCTCACCTTCGGTGGGACTTTGTGTACCAGCGTCCACAACACTTGTTGTCCCGATTTGCCAAACATACCCGCCTCTTCTTCTTTGAGGAGCCTTATTTCTATGAGAATGCCCAGCCTCGGCTGGAAATGGAAGAGCGCGAAAACGGCCGTGTTATCAAAGTAATAGCCCATTTACCAAACGGCCTTACCCCAGAAGAGTCAGACGCAAAGCAAATAGAGTTGCTGAACGCCTTCATGGCCGACCATGACCTGGAGAAAACCGTCTTCTGGTACTATACGCCAATGGCGTTGGAAATCACCCGCCAGTTCAAGCCCGCTTTAACGGTGTTTGACGTGATGGATGAACTTTCTGCCTTTAAATTCGCTCCACCCCGTTTGCTGGAGCTGGAGGCGGAGTTGCTGGAGAAAGCCGATGTGGTGTTTACCGGAGGGCAAAGCTTATATGAGGCCAAGAAAGACCGTCATAAAGAAGTATATGCGTTCCCTAGTAGCATAGACAAAGCGCACTTTGCCCAGGCCCGCCAAATGCAGCCAGATCCGGCAGATCAAGCCGGCATTCCGCACCCGCGCATGGGTTTCTTTGGGGTGGTAGATGAACGGTTTGATATTGAATTGCTTCGTGAGGTAGCAACTGCCCGCCCAGAATGGCAGTTTGTCATCATCGGGCCGGTGGTGAAAATAGACCCGGCGGTACTGCCTTCCAGCTCAAACATCCACTACCTGGGTGGAAAATCTTACCAGGAACTGCCTTCTTATCTGGCCGGGTGGGACGTAGCCATGTTGCTGTTCGCCCATAACGATTCTACCAAGTACATCAGCCCCACCAAGACACCAGAGTACCTGGCCGCCGGTAAACCGGTGGTGTCTACCTCCATTAGGGACGTGGTGCGCCCTTATGGTGAACTAAACCTGGTGCAGATTGCCGACGGAGCCAAAGACTTTGAAGTCGCCCTTGAGAAAGCCTTGATCCAGAAGGACGACAAGAAATGGATGCACCATGCCGATGAGTACCTCGCGGGTATCTCTTGGGACAAAACCTGGCAAAACATGGTGCGCCTGATGCAATGCGTGAGCACCGAAAAGAAAACGAAAAAAGATTCTGCCTCCAAATAAAGCGGTGCTTTGACCGGTTGGGGCGAAAGCCAAACGTTTTCAGCTCAATTTTAGAAAATAGCCCTATGACCAGAAGCCTGCCTTTCTCTCCCTTCTGAGAGAGCAAAGGAGAGATATGGTGTATTGTGAAATAAAAAATTATAAAAAAAATAACTTTAGCCCAATAAGTTTATGTTCGACTATCTGATTGTAGGAGCAGGTTTTGCCGGTAGTGTACTAGCCGAGCGTTTGGCTACGTATTCCAATAAAAAAGTATTAATCATAGACAAGCGTCCGCACATTGCTGGTAATGCCTATGACCATTATAACGAAGACGGGATTTTAGTGCACAAGTACGGTCCGCACATCTTCCACACTAACTCTAAAGAGGTGTTTGAATACCTAGGTCAATTCACAGAATGGCGCCCTTATGAGCACCGCGTATTGGCCAGCGTAGACGGGCAGCAAGTGCCTATGCCTATCAACCTGGATACTATCAACAAACTATATGGCTTGAGCCTTACTTCTTTTGAACTAGACAAATGGTTTGAGTCGGTAGCCGAGAAGGTAGACACCATCCGCACCTCAGAAGATGTGGTGGTAAGTAAAGTAGGCCGCGAGCTTTACGAGAAATTCTTCAAAAACTACACCCGCAAGCAATGGGGCATGGACCCGTCTGAGCTGGATAAATCGGTGACCTCACGCGTACCAACCCGTACCAACCGTGATGACCGCTACTTCACAGACACCTACCAAGCCATGCCGCTGCACGGTTTCACCAAGATGTTTGAGAAGATGCTGGATCACCCCAACATCAAGATCATGCTCAACACAGACTACCATGAGATCATTGACGTGATTCCGTTCAAAGAGATGATCTACACTGGTCCAGTTGATGAGTACTTTGACTTTAAATACGGCAAACTGCCTTATCGCTCACTGGAGTTCAAGCATGAAACCGTGAACAAAGAAGTGTTCCAGCCGGTGGCCGTGGTGAACTACCCTAATGAGCAGCTGTACACCCGCGTGACCGAGTTCAAATATCTCACTGGGCAGCAGCACACTAAAACCAGCCTGGTGTATGAGTTCCCTCGCGCAGAAGGAGATCCTTACTACCCGGTACCTAAGCCAGAGAACGCTGAGCTATACAACAAATACAAGAAGCTGGCAGATGCTACGCCTAATGTACACTTTGTGGGCCGCCTGGCTACCTACAAATACTATAACATGGACCAAGTAGTGGCGCAAGCGTTAACCTTGCACAAGAAACTGACAGACAAAGTTGGCAAGCAATCAGTTGTAGATGGCATTGACGTATTACCAAAAGTGGTGCGTGAAGCTTTGACCGGTAATGCGGCCAGCCTAAACGGAAGTTCCACTAAAATTGGTACGAATGGCAAACATTGAGCTTTGGGGAGGCGTTGAGTGTACCGTAAACCGTGTTGGTGACCAGTATTTTGACCAGCTTGCCAAGAGCGGGCATGCACACCGGATAACAGACCTTGATCTGTTTGCTGAGTTAGGCATCAAGAAATTACGGTACCCCGTTTTGTGGGAAAGCGTAGCTCCAGAGCATCCAGAGCAACAGGACTGGAGTTGGGCGACAGAACGTCTTTACCGGCTTCGGGAACTGAACATAGAACCTATCGTGGGGCTGCTGCATCATGGCAGCGGCCCCCGATATACCAACCTGCTAGACGACGATTTCCCCCAGAAATTTGCGCAGTATGCGCGTTCGGTGGCCAAGCAATTCCCTTGGGTCACCTACTACACCCCCGTCAACGAACCTCTGACCACTGCTAGGTTCAGCGCATTGTATGGCTTCTGGTATCCGCACACCAAAGACGATGCTTCTTTTGCAAAAGCTTTACTAAATCAAATAATCGGGACTAAACTGGCCATGGAAGCCATCAGGGAAATCAACCCTGATGCCCAACTGGTGCAGACCGATGACTTGGGCTATTCTCATAGCACGCCTGCCCTGCAGTACCAGGCAGACTTTGAAAACCAGCGCCGTTGGCTTTCCTGGGACCTGCTTTGCGGGAAAGTAGACCAAAAACACTTTTTCTGGAATTACCTGCGGGGATCCCAGGTGCCTGAGGCAACCCTGCTGGACCTAGTGCAGAACCCTTGCCCGCCCAACATCATCGGGGTGAATTACTATGTCACCAGTGAGCGGTACTTGGACGAACGGATCATCAATTATCCTTGGCACACCCACGGCAGCAATGCCCAACACCGGTACGCCGATGTGGAGGCCGTTCGGGTGCAGACAGCCACTCCGCTAGGGGTGCAGAACATCCTGGACCAAGCTTGCACCCGCTATGACATTCCCGTTGCCATCACCGAAGCCCACCTTTGCTGCACCCGCGAGGAGCAGATGCGCTGGCTCGCCGATGTATGGGATTCTGCCTCTTTTTTGAGAAACCAAGGCAAAAACGTGCTGGCGGTTACGTCCTGGTCTTTGCTGGGAGCTTATGACTGGAACAGCCTGCTCACGCAAGATGCCGGGCACTATGAAATGGGAGCGTTTGACCTCCGCAACAGCCGTGTGCCTGCCAGAACAGCGGTATCCAGGTTCATCCAAGGCTTGCCCGTGGGAGCAGAGCGGCACCCTTTGCTTAGGATTGATGGCTGGTGGAAACGGGTTTGCCGCAGTGTATACCCCTCCCTGCCCGAAACCCCAGAAGGTTGGAGTATTTCTTCAGAGGCGGTGAAGCAAATGAAAGAGGTGATCATCCAACCCTTGCTCATAACTGGTGCCACTGGAACCCTGGGAAGAGCATTTGCCCGGATTTGCGAGATCAGGGGCATTCCTTACAAGCTGCTCACCCGCCAGGAAATGGACATCACCAATGAAGCCTCGGTACGAAAGGTGCTCCGGAAATATAAGCCGTGGGCCTTGGTGAATACCGCCGGGTACGTGCGCGTAGACGAGGCCGAGCAACAACCGGAGGCCTGCTACCGCGAAAACACTTTGGGGCCGGCCGTGCTGGCTAGTGTCTGTAAAGCGCAGAACATAGGGTTTGTCACGTTCTCCTCAGACCTGGTCTTTGACGGTGAAAAGCAAACCCCGTACTCTGAGGAAGATACCACCAATGCCTTAAACGTGTATGGCTGTAGCAAGGCCCTGGCAGAAGAGCAGGTGCTGAACGCCATGCCAGAGGCACTGGTAATCAGGACAAGTGCCTTCTTCGGGCCTTGGGATGAGCATAACTTTGTATACCATGCCCTGCGGGCCATTGCCCACCAAGAGCAGTTCAAGGCCGCCCAAGATACGTTTATCACGCCTACCTACGTGCCTGATCTGGTGAACACCGCCCTTGATCTACTCATTGACGGAGAAGCCGGCATTTGGCACTTAGCCAACCAGGGAACCTATAGCTGGTCCCAATTGGCAGAACTGGCCGCAAACCTGGCTGGTTTGGAACCAAGCCCGTGGCTGCAACCTGTGCCCCAAGCCAGTTTCAATCTGGCTGCTCCTCGCCCTGCATCCACCGCGTTGGAAACGGGCAAAAGGGCGGTCCTGCCTACCGTAGAAGATGCCCTTCGTAGATTTATGCACGCAAGTGAGTTTAATTTCCGGCCTTCAGAACGCCATATTACTTCTTCTGAAGACGAAATCCGCTTCGCCGCCCAGGCGTAAGTACCTTTAACTTTTAGGCCTGTATTTGGCCTGGTTTCTTTAAACCAGGCCAAATACAGGCCTTTTATTATTAACCGTTCCGCTCCTCTTTTTGCGATGTATTTGCAATGCTTTATCTTATCCGTTTTCTGACCTTTTTAGGGAATACAAAGACAAAATAATTTTTCAAGGCGTTTTGCAAAAGCATTTGGCAGAGGTTTTTGTCTTTTTGAAGGAAAGCGGGGTAAGGTTGATTTCAGCTAAATACGGTTTGAAGCAGGTTCTGGAAAAGGAGGCTGAAAACACCAAGTAGGCTGCTTATTTACTGGCCACTTTTACTACTTTTTTATTTTCTATGACATCCCGTCAGGCTTAGGGCACTATTGTGTGAGTGGTATTGTTTTGGCTAGGTAGAAAATTGTCGGAAAAACCGCGTATTTTTGAAATTGATTCAAGTACATTTTAACTAGTTATATATGTTTGATTTTGTTGGGAAGACGGTCGCTAAGATTTTCGGAACCAAGTCTGAGCGGGATATCAAGGGGGTATTGCCGTACGTAGCGCTCATCAACCAGGAGTTCGCCAAGCTCAATTCCCTTTCCGATGACCAGCTTCGGGCACGTACCAAGGAGGTGCAAACCGTGATCGCAGATCGTCTTAAACCCATAGATGATAAAGTAACGGTTCTTTACCAACGCATTGAGAACGAACCAGAACTGGATATCGCTCAGAAAGAAGAAATCTTCACTGAGATTGACAGTCTGGAGAAAGACCGCAACAAAGACCTGGAAGTGGTGCTCATGGAAGTGCTGCCGCAGGCCTTTGCCATTGTAAAAGAGACGGCCCGCCGGTTCAAAGAGAACGGGCAGTTGACGGTTACCGCTACAGAGCTGGACCGCAACTTCGCCTCCCGCAAGCCAAACGTACAGATCAACGGCGACCAAGCCGTTTGGTTAAATAAATGGATTGCCGCCGGTAACGAGGTAACCTGGGACATGCTCCACTATGACGTGCAGTTGATTGGTGGTATTGTCTTGCACCAGGGTAAGATTGCCGAGATGGCGACAGGTGAAGGGAAGACCTTAGTGGCTACCTTGCCAGCCTTCTTAAATGCGCTGGCAAAACGTGGCGTGCACGTAGTAACCGTGAACGACTACCTGGCCAAGCGTGACTCTGAGTGGATGGCGCCGTTGTTTGAGTTCCACGGCATCACCATTGACTGTATTGACAAACACCAGCCTAATACCGATGCCCGCCGCAATGCCTATTTAGCGGACATCACGTACGGTACCAATAACGAGTTCGGCTTTGACTACCTGCGTGACAACATGTCCCGCGAGCCTGGTGAGTTGGTGCAACGCAAGCACCACTACGCCATGGTCGATGAGGTGGACTCCGTGTTGATTGACGATGCCCGTACGCCATTGATTATCTCAGGTCCGGTGCCGCGCGGCGATGAGCACGAATTCTACGTGTTAAAGCCCCGTGTAGCCATGCTGGTAGAAGCGCAGCGGAAACTGGTGGGTAACTACCTGGTAGAAGCCAAGCGTCTTATCAAAGAAGGAAACGATAAAGAAGGCGGTTTAGCTTTGTTCAGAGCGTACCGTGGTTTGCCTAAAAACAAGCCGTTGATCAAATTTCTGAGTGAGACCGGCGTGCGCCAGATCTTGTTGAAAACAGAAGCGTTTTACCTGCAAGACCACGCCCGTCAAATGCCAGAGGCTGATAAGCCTTTGTTCTTCACCATTGACGAAAAGCATAACCAAATTGAACTTACCGAGAAGGGGATTGACCTAATCACCGGCCAGGGCGAAGATCCGCATTTGTTCATCTTGCCAGACATCGGGACGGAGTTGGCCAACATTGAAAGCCACAAAGAACTGTCTGCCGATGAGAAACTGCACGAGAAAGAGCGCCTGATCCAGGAGTACCAGGAGAAGTCGCAGCGTGTGCACACCATCAACCAGTTGCTGAAAGCCTACACGCTGTTTGAGAAAGACACCGAGTACATCGTGACCGATGACCACAAAGTGAAAATTGTGGATGAGCAAACCGGTCGGGTAATGGAGGGTCGTCGATACTCAGATGGATTGCACCAGGCAATTGAAGCCAAGGAAAACGTACGCGTGGAAGACGCTACTCAGACCTACGCTACCGTGACCCTGCAGAACTACTTCCGGATGTACCACAAATTAGCGGGTATGACCGGTACTGCCGAGACTGAGGCGGGTGAGTTCTGGGAAATCTACAAACTGGATGTGGTGGTGATTCCTACCAACCGTGTAGCCCAACGCAAAGACGAGCACGACAAGGTTTACAAGACCATGCGTGAGAAATACAACGCCGTTTCTGAAGAGATCCAGGAGTTGATCAAGCAAGGCCGTCCGGTCTTGGTGGGTACTACTTCGGTGGAGATTTCGGAGCTAGTAAGCCGTATGCTGAAACTGCGCGGAATCCCGCACCAGGTATTGAACGCGAAGCAGCACCAGCGCGAGGCCGAGATTGTGGCCGAAGCCGGTAAGCCAAGCACTGTGACCATCGCTACCAACATGGCGGGTCGTGGTACGGACATCAAGCTGACCCCTGAGTCGAAAGCTGCGGGTGGTCTGGCCATCATTGGTACCGAGCGCCACGAGTCTCGCCGGGTAGACCGTCAGTTGCGGGGTCGTTCAGGCCGCCAAGGAGACCCGGGATCATCCCAGTTCTTCGTATCCCTGGAAGACAGCTTGATGCGCCTGTTCGGTTCTGACCGCATTGCCCGTTTGATGGACCGTATGGGTCTGGAGGAAGGTGAAGTGATTCAGCATTCCATGATCACCAACTCTATTGAGCGTGCGCAGAAGAAAGTAGAGGAAAATAACTTCGGTACGCGGAAGCGCCTGTTGGAGTACGATGACGTGATGAACGCCCAGCGCGAGGTGGTGTACAAACGCCGCCGCAACGCCCTGTACGGCGAGCGTTTGGAGCTGGATATCTGGAACATGATCTATGATACCGCCGAGGACATTGTACAGACCTACAAGGCCACCGGTAACCATGAAGACTTCCTGTTGCACATCATCAGAGTGTATGGTTTCAACTCAGCCATCACTGCTGCTGAACTAGCCGGGCAATCTGTGGATGTAGTGATTGACCGCCTGTACAACGAGGCGCTTGATTTCTACCTGGCCAAGAACCACCAGATCATGGAGCAATCAGCCCCAATTATGGCTGACATCTATGAGAACCGTGGGCCGATGATTGAGAACATTGCCGTGCCGTTCACCGATGGTCGTAAGCAGATCACTGCGGTAGCCAATCTGGAGAAAGTGGTTTCTTCCAAAGGCCGTGAGTTGATCAAGACCGTAGAGAAAGTGATCACCTTGGCGACCATTGACCAGGCCTGGACCCAGCACCTGCGCGAAATGGACGATTTGAAGCAGAGCGTGCAGAACGCGGTGTACGAACAGAAAGACCCGTTGTTGATCTACAAGTTTGAGTCTTTTGAGCTGTTCAAGCGCATGATCAGCAAGGTGAACGAAGAAACTGTTTCCTTCTTGTTCAAAGCAGATCTTCCGGTACAGCAGGAGCAACCTGCTCCGGTACAGGAAGCCCGTCCGCAACAGGCGCCAAGACCACCAAGACTGCATGAACAGAAAGAAGAAGTGCATTCTACGTTAGAAGAACCAACGCAAGGCATGCCTTCTATGCCACAGGCGGCTGCTCCTAAGCAAGCACCAATCAGGGTAGAGAAGCACGCAGGCCGTAATGACCGCGTCAATGTGATGTACTCAGACGGGCGTGTCATGAAAGACGTGAAGTTCAAAAACGTGGAAAACGATTTGCTCAACAACCGTTGTGTACTCATTGAAGACTAAGTCCCTTATTTCACCGGAACAGAGCTTGGCACCGTATATTGACCATACGGTGCTCAAGCCTGATACCACCAAAGCCATGGTGGCACAACTCTGCCAGGAAGCAATCCAGTATAAGTTTGCGGCGGTGTGTGTGCCACCATGTTTTGTTAGGCAGGCGGTGGCCGCCCTGCAGGATACGGGGGTACAGGTTGCCACCGTGGTGGGATTCCCTTTTGGGTATCAGTTGGCCAAAGTAAAGTTTTTTGAGGCGCATCAGGCCTTGTCTGAAGGAGCTACTGAGATTGACGTGGTGATGAACATTGCCGCCTTCAAGTCTGGGAAGCACGAAGAGGTCATGTCTGAGTTGCATGAACTGAGTACCCTTTGTCACTTCAAGAACTCCATCTTAAAGGTGATTATTGAAACCGCGCTGCTGTCACCCGAAGAGATTGTGCAGGTTTGCCAGATCTGTGTGGAGGCGGAGGTAGATTACGTGAAAACCTCTACCGGATATGCCGCGCACGGGGCTCAGATTGAAGATGTGTTGCTCATGCGGGCAAACCTACCCAAGCACATTAAGATCAAAGCCTCTGGTGGTATTAAAACAAAGGAAGCCGCCCTTGCGTTGGTGAACGCAGGAGCAGACCGGATTGGAACATCCTCCGGCGTTTCATTGCTATGATTTGGAGAATAATGACTTTTAGAATATTTGCTTTCCTTTGCCTGGGTGCTATGATGAGTTGCGCCGCCACGGGCAGTACTTCCTCCTCTACCAGCAACGGGAATGGTTCCGTGGCTTCAGGCAGCCGGTCAGATGGGAAGAAAGGCGAGGGCACCGCTACCTTGGTAGATACCAAGAAATACCGACCTTCGTTTCCAGCGGCTCCCAAAGGCGGGGCTGAACCCACAGCCCCAGCCGCCCCGACGAACCATGTAGGTCCGCAAGTGACGTTGCTCATGGACAGCGTGGTGCAAGTGCAGAAGAACATCAAGTACGCGGCCGGTTACCGTATTCTGGCGTATACCGGCATTGAGCGCCAGACCGCCATGAACCTGCGCAACAACATCGTCCGTCGGTTGCCAGAGGAAAAAGACTACCTCACCTACAAGCAGCCCACGTACCAGCTAAAGATTGGCGACTTCTTCACCCGGGTAGAAGCGCAGAATGCGTTAAACAAAATACAGGATTTACTTCCTAATGCTCTGCTGGTGCAGGAAACCATCAATATCCCTAAGTAGGACAGGAACACTTTGTTTACTTTATTAGCCGCCGTTTTTGGCCTGTTTATAGAAAGCAGCTCAGAAACGGCGGTTTTTGTTTGAGCGCATCGGGTATTTTTCAGGGCTACTTTTCCAGCCGTACTTTTTACATCCAAATGGCGGGGGGGGGGAGATTCTACGGTATTTGCTGTGGAAAGTACTTCATTATCATCAAGTCTGTGAATTGGAATAAGGTTCTTTCGTAAATTCCTTCCGATAAGATTAGTATATGGATAAGAGGGATTTGATACTTTCAGGCTTGTTTGCTCAGGTGAAATCTCACCCTGACCCTAAAGATCATCCTGCTTCTACCTTCAGTATTGCAGCAAATATTCACCTGAGGTTGGAGGAGGTTCTGTTTCTATGCAATGAACTGCTAGAGGAGGGGTTTATAAAGATTAGTCACTTAAATACCCCACCATTGGTGTATTTGACCTTAACCGGACTTGCCCGGGCTCGTCGCCTTGACAATTCTTTTGGCTTTAGGGCAGAAGAGAAGATGAGGAGCTTGCCTTAAGTAGTCAACTGACGAATGGTAGGCAAAGTGCTGTTTACGGTTTCTTTTGAGAAAAAAGGCCGTAAACAGCACTTTCGTTTTTAGCTGTACCTTTGCGCATATTTGATTGTTTCTCTTCAATGAAAGAACTTACCAGCCATATACAGCAACTCGCCAGGAAATATGCCGCAGACACCGTAGCCACCCGGCAGCACCTGCACCAGCACCCAGAGTTATCCTTTCAGGAGTTTGAGACCTCGGGGTACGTGTTCAGGAAACTGCAGGAATATGGGCTGGAGCCGGAGCGGGTCACCAAGACCGGGGTAGTTGCATTGATCAAGGGCCGCAACCCCGAGAAAGCCACCACCGCCCTGCGTGCCGACCTGGATGCTTTGCCCATTCTGGAAACGAATGAAGTCGCCTACAAATCAAGGAACGAAGGGGTTATGCATGCCTGTGGCCATGACGTGCATACTTCTTCCTTACTGACCACTGCCCGAATTCTGCAGGACCTGCGCGATGAGTTTGAAGGCACCGTGAAACTCATCTTCCAACCCGGCGAGGAGAAGTTCCCGGGTGGGGCCTCCCTGATGATCAAAGAAGGCGTGCTGGAAAACCCGGCCCCAAAGAGCATCATGGGGCAACATGTGTTTCCGTTTCTGCCTGCCGGCAAGGTAGGTTTCCGTTCCGGCATGTACATGGCCTCCGCCGATGAAATCTACATCACCGTGAAAGGGAAAGGCGGCCACGGTGGTTTGCCTGAGCAGTTGGTGGACCCGGTTCTAATAAGTGCTCACCTATTGGTAGCGCTGCAGCAGATTGTGAGCCGGCGCGCTAACCCCAAGGTTCCGTCAGTGTTGTCGTTTGGGAAAGTGATTGCCAACGGGGCTACCAACGTAATTCCGGGCGAGGTGAAAATTGAAGGCACCTTCCGGACCATGGATGAAGCCTGGCGCGCCGAGGCCAAGCAGAAAATAAAGAAACTGGCCGAAGGACTTTGCGAAAGCATGGGTGGCTCCTGCGAGATCAACATCATGGATGGCTATCCGTTCCTGAAAAACGATCCGGCCCTGGTGTCCCGCGCCCGGGCCGCCGCCCAAGACTATTTAGGCGAAGAGAACGTGGTAGAACTGGATATGTGGATGGCTGCCGAAGACTTCGCTTATTACTCCCAGCAAACCCCTGCCTGCTTTTACCGCCTAGGTACCCGCAACGAGGAGAGGGGTATTATTTCAGGGGTGCACACGCCTACCTTTGACATAGAGGAAGCCGCCCTGGAAGTAGGAAGCGGTTTAATGGCGTGGTTGGCGGTTAATGAACTCCAGGCGTTGGCAACCCAAGCATAACCCAATATCCTGTTTTGGGAAACGATCTGCTTTGAGGCTCTTTTCTTTAAAGGAGCCTCAAAGCAGATCGTTTTTTTAGGAGCTATTGGTTTTCCTTTCAATATCTGCCTTTTCGGACGAGAAAAATCAAGCAAATAAGACATTATGGCTTGTTTCTATGTTTTAAAGATTTTTTAAAATGTCTTTGTGTCAGTAAATGGGCTGTTTTCTCGATTGGTACAAAATTTACTAATAGGTAAGTATCCAATTGAAATTTAAATATTAGATATAAAGACAATGGCAACTGTAAAACAACATCCGGTATTGCAAAACAGAGCTCCACAGACGTTCAGCAGCTTGTTAGACAGCTTTTTCCAGGACACTGTGAACAACCGTCGGGTACAAGGTTTTACCCCTGCGGTAGATCTTTGGGAAACCGAGAAAAGCTATGAAGTAGAACTGGCCCTACCAGGTCTTAAGAAAGAAAACATTACTGTTGAGTTTGAAGACGGCGTGCTACGCGTAAGCGGTGAGCGTACCTTCAACAAAGAAACCGAAGGACATAAATACCACCGGGTAGAGAACCTGTACGGAAAATTCAGACGTTCTTTCCAACTGCCAGAGCACGTAGATGGCGCTGCCATTGACGCTCAGTTTGAGAACGGCGTGCTGCAAATCTCTGTTCCTAAGGTGGAGGAGAAAGTGGTGAAACACCAGATTTCTGTGAAGTAAGAAAACGTTAAGGATATGTTAAAAAGGCGCTAATCAGCGCCTTTTTGGCGTAGTCTTTGTTTAGTAACAATACTAGTTTTGCTATTTTAGCGTTTCCCACGTACAAAGTAAACAAGACTTAATTTTCCTGAAAGAGAAGATACTTTTCAATTTATTAACCTATATAGCTGACTTATAAATATGAAAACGAAACAGCTGATGTTGGGGCTGATGCTCTCTGCTATGGTAGGTGGAGGCGTCGCCGTTGGAAGTTATAAATTACTGGATGATGATGTGCCTGCCAGTGGGCAACAATTGCCTAATACCAATGTGCGTTACACCAGCGCCATGCGTTCTTCTGACGTAGTGGTGCCAGAAGGGTTGAACTTTGTCACCTCGGCAGAGTTGGTAACCCCGGCGGTGGTGCACGTGACTACTGAGTACAAAGTGCAGGCGCGCCGCGGACCAAGCGCGAGTGAGATTCACCCGTTCTTCCGTGATTTTTTCGGTGATGATTTTGAAGGCTATCAGCGCCAACAGCAAGGTCCGGCCATGGGTTCTGGTTCTGGGGTAATCATTGCCTCTAACGGTTATGTGGTGACCAATAACCACGTGATTGACCGTGCCGATAAAATCCAGGTGATTCTGGATGATAAACGTACGTTTGATGCTACCCTGGTAGGTACTGACCCTAATACAGACATTGCGTTGTTGAAAATCAACGCTGACAATCTGCCTGCCCTGCGTTACGGAAACTCTGACAATGTGAAAGTTGGAGAGTGGGTACTGGCAGTTGGTAATCCCTTCAACTTGAACTCTACGGTAACTGCCGGTATCGTGAGCGCGAAAGGTCGTAACGTAGGTATCCTGCAAGGAGCCGGTAACATGAGTGTGGAATCGTTCATTCAGACCGATGCGGCTGTGAACCCTGGTAACAGTGGGGGAGCCCTGGTGAACCTTAACGGAGACCTGATCGGGATTAACACCGCCATTGCCTCGCAGACAGGTTCTTTTGCCGGTTACTCGTTTGCCGTTCCTTCTTCCATCGTAAGCAAAGTGGTGGATGACCTGTTGAAGTTTGGTGAAGTGCAACGCGCTTTGCTGGGTGTGCAGATGCAGGAAGTAAATGCTGAACTAGCCAAAGAAAAAAACCTGAAAACTTTGAATGGCGTGTACGTGGCCGGTTTCTCTGAAAGCAGTGCCGCTAAAACTGCCGGTTTACAGCAAGGTGACGTGATCACTGAAATCAACGGCGTGAAAGTGAACACCAGCGCCCAGTTACAGGAGCAAGTGACCAGATATCGCCCTGGCGATAAAATCAAGGTGGCTTTCCTGCGTGGCGGAAGCGAGAAGAGCATCAACGTTACATTGCGTAATGCCAGCGGAAGCACTGAGATTGTGAAACGCGATCCTAACTCCAACAAGGCCATGACCATTGATGGTGCCAAGTTTGAGGCTGCCACCAAGCAGGAACTAAACAAACTGGACATTACCGGTGGTGTGAAAATCAGTGACGTGGAAGAGAGTGCCTTTGCCGAAACTGGTATGAAAGATGGTTTCATCATCACCAGCATTGACAAAACTCCAACCAATGTGCCACAAGACGTAGACAAAGTATTGAAAGGTACTCGCCGCGGAGGTCTCCTTATTGAGGGAGTTTACCCAGATGGTCGCAGAGCCTATTATGCCTTAGGCCGCTAATTTTGACCTCCTTTGAGAAATATAAGCTTTAAACGGTTCCTGCAAAGCTCCTGCCCCACGGCAGGAGCTTTTTTGTTTTATATGTTGCCAGAAAGGCCTATACTAGGGTCTTATTCCCCACATTAGTAAGTAAAGGTTAACCAGAAGATCTATGCAGACCGAGACCACGCTACAAACCAATATCACCGATATACTTTCCCAGTTGGGCATCCAGGAGACTAACCCGGCGTACAGCACCGGGCTGAACTGGGGCGGCGAAAACAACTCAGAGACCCGCACCATCCATTCGCCTACCAACGGTAAAACCATCGCCACCGTGAACATGGCTTCTGAGGCCGATTACGACCAGGTAATCACCACCGCGCAGCAGGCGTTTCTGGAGTGGCGTACCTGGCCCTCGCCCAAACGCGGGGAAGTAGTACGCCAGATCGGGCTGAAACTGCGCGAGTACAAAGAGCCTTTGGGCAAACTGGTGAGCTATGAAATGGGCAAGATTCTGCAGGAAGGCCTGGGCGAGGTGCAGGAGATGATTGACATCTGCGACTTCGCGGTGGGCTTGTCGCGGCAGCTGCACGGCTACACCATGCACTCTGAGCGCCCCACCCACCGCATGTATGAGCAGTACCATCCGTTGGGCGTAGTAGGCGTGATCTCAGCCTTCAACTTCCCGGTGGCGGTTTGGAGCTGGAATGCCATGCTGGCGGCTATCTGCGGAGATACGGTAGTGTGGAAACCTTCAGAGAAAACCCCTTTGACCGCAGTGGCCTGTCAGCAGATTATTCAGGAGGTGCTGCGGGATAACCAGGTGCCGGAAGGTGTCTTCAGCGTGATCATCGGGGATGCCATGATCGGAAGCAAGATGGCGCATGACGAGCGCGTGCCGCTAGTATCAGCAACAGGATCTACGCGCATGGGCAAGAAAGTGGGCGAGGCCGTGGGCCGGCGTTTAGGGCGTTCTTTGCTGGAACTAGGCGGAAACAACGCCATCATCCTCACGCCAAACGCTGACCTGGAAATGGCCATCAGAGCGGTTGTATTTGGGGCCGTAGGAACCTGTGGGCAGCGCTGTACCTCCACCAGAAGATTGATCATCCATGACAGCATCTATGACGAGGTGAAAGAGCGCTTGTTGAAGGTGTATCCTAATCTGCCCATCGGGGATCCGTTGAAAGACGGCATTCTGGTGGGTCCGCTTATTGACAAAGATGCTACCAAGGCTTTCCTGGATGCCTTGGAAAGAGTGCAGCAAGAAGGTGGAAACCTGCTGATTGGTGGAGAAGTGCTGGAAGGAGAGGAATACGCCACCGGTACCTACGTGACGCCTGCCATTGTGGAGGCCGAACATTCTTACCACACCGTGCAGGAAGAAACCTTCGCGCCTATTCTGTACCTCATCAAATATAGCGGTGACGTGAAAAACGCCATTGATATCCAGAATGGGGTGCGGCAAGGGTTGTCTTCGTCCATCTTCTCTTCTAACCTGCTGGAAACGGAGGCCTTCCTGAGCCACTGGGGATCTGACTGCGGCATTGCCAATGTGAACATAGGTACTTCCGGAGCCGAGATTGGCGGGGCCTTCGGTGGGGAGAAAGACACGGGCGGCGGGCGCGAATCCGGGTCAGATGCGTGGCGGTTCTACATGCGCCGGCAAACCAATACTATCAACTTCGGACGGGAGCTGCCGCTGGCGCAAGGCATCAAGTTTGACTTCTAAACTTTAAAATAAAGCCAAATGAACTGGCGTTTTGTGGGAGAGGAGTAAGGAGGGGCTGGCATGGTCTTCTTTAACTAGAAGTGAATTGCGTTTTACACTGTTTTAGAAGCCATTAATTAATAACAATCCTGATGGATGCCTCAATCAAAAACGCGCGAAGACAGGGAATCACCTACGCGCTTAAGGCCACGCTTACAACTGAGATCATCATAGCGGTGCTCTTTTTCACTTTCTTGCTCTCCGTCACCAGTTCGGTGCAGGTGTTCTGGGACATCGTAACGTATCTTGGAGCAACCAACCTGATTGTTTTCACGCTTTCAAGTCTGTTGTTCGCTTACTTAGTGGGCAGAAAGGCGGGCGTGAAAATCATCCTGGGCAAGAAAAGGCATGCCTGGGTTGGGGTTCTTTCTGGCTTGAAGGTGGTGCTGTTCTCTACCCTTATCTGCGTTCTGGCCGCCCTGTTGCTGCAGGCGTTCACGGGTGCGCTGGAAAGGGGATGGCTGCTCAATTATGTGATGAAGCCTTTTGCCTGGATGGCCTTACTTTGTCTTGCTCCCGTGACCATTGCCGGACTTTGGTACGGGTATACCCTGAAGAAGAAAACAGAAAGGTAAATCTGTCTTTACGGCCGTATTCTTTTTTAGCAAGGATGTTGTCCTAAAACATATTGAAACAGAATGCCCCACCAACATAAAATTGGCGGGGCATTTTGCTTTGGAGGCATATTTCAAAAAAAGTTATGGAAAACATGGCGAGTCCTTCCATGTTTTCCATAACTCCCATAGAATGTCTATCTTTTCTGGTGAACCAGCTTTCGGCTTATGACTACTGCCTCCACCGCTAACTTTCGTAAGTTAATCACCAATCCATTCAAGCTGAGATTGTTTCTGCTCAGGAGGTTGCCCATGGCCTATCTGGCAGGAATCAGAATCCGGAGCCTGACGGAGGAGAAGGCAGAGGTGACCGTTGCGTACGGCTACCTTACCAAAAATCCGTTTAGGTCAATCTACTTTGCCTGTCTGAGCATGGCGGCTGAGATGGCCTCTGGGGTGCTAAGTATGATGTACCTGCACCAGGCACAACCCTCAGTGTCAATGCTGGTGGTTAGCCTGGAAGCCGAGTTCAGCAAGAAAGCCGTAGGAACCATCACCTTCACTTGCGCTGATGGGGCAGCCATTGCCTCGGCGGTACGCCTGGCCCAAATCACCGGCCAAGGCAGCAGCCTGCAAACTGTGAGCGTTGGCCGCGACGAAAAAGGCGAGGAAGTTGCCCGCTTCCGGATTACCTGGTCTTACAAGGCTCGGGTAAGATAGGCTTAGCTTTTTTTGCTGGTCTTCTTCAAAAACTCTTTCACCACCTTCTGGAATTGAGGGTTCTGCTCCAGGTAAATCACGTGGCCGCCCGGCATAGAAACAAGGGTCTGGTTCGGGAATTTAAAGCTCTTGTAATGGTCTGGCCCAATAGAGAAATCCTGTTGGCCGGCAATCACCAGAACCGGCATCTTCAGGTGTTTTGAGACCTCGGTGAAATCCTGGAAGTACTCTGGGTAATTAGACCAGGCCTGGCCAAAGCTGTAATTGCCCGGGCGTTTGGCGTCTTCTTCGTTCATCTTCTGCAGGCCTTCCTCTGTGGTGTACATCAACTGATGGTACTTGTTCTTTTCGTTCAGCGCCTGAATGATCATCATGAAACGATCAATCAGGGGCTTGCTCTTGTCCAGGAAAGGGGCTGGGTTTTCGGGTTTCAAGATATCCAGCCCTCTGTCTATCTGAACTTGCGCTGAGTAATTCAGGTTTAAAGTGGCGCTCAGCAGAACCATGCGGGAGATGGTTTTGGGGTAATAGTAGGCATACTCCGTGGCCAGAATTCCGCCGAAGGAATGGGCCAGAACCGTCCATTGCGGGTAACCTAGCTGCTGGCGCACTTCCTCAAAGTCTTGCGCTACCCGCTGCGGGCTGTAGTTCCCATCAGGGGCTTTGCCAGACCGTCCGCTGCCACGCTGGTCTACATACACCATCTGCAGGGAATCTTCCAGGGTGTTCACGCCCAGTACCTCAAACGAATGGCTCCAGGCGCCCGGCCCGCCATGGATGAACAGGCAGGGCCGTCCTTTGCCTGAAACTTTTACATACAGCTCGGTGCCATCACTCACGGTCAGGCGCATTTCACGGGCAGAAGTGGAGGTATTTGGTTTGTTTTGGGCTAAAACGGGTGAAAAACTGATTCCCAGCAAGAAAGCGAGCACCAGAAAGAACAAAGGTTTCATAGAAGGTGGATTTTTTGCGCAAAAATGGGAAATAAAATGAATAAATTAAGGGAAGGAATACCGCTGGAAATATTTTAGGAACACCGTGCAACCATCAGGTTTTGGGCTAGTCTTTAGAGTAGAAGTTTGGAACAGGAGAAAAGCCAAAGGCTAGCGAAAAAGGGTGGGTGTGTTCCGGTTTGCTGTTACTAGATTACCATCATGATGAGCACTAAAGGGTAACAATTTGGAGACGCTGGAATACACCGACGTAAACGCGCACGTGGTGGCCCGCTGTAAGGAGGGCGACCGGAAGGCGCAATATGAGCTGTACAAACTTTACAGTAAGTCCATGTTCAACGTGAGCATGCGCATTACCAATGACTATACTGAGGCCGAGGATGTCTTGCAGGAATCGTTTCTGAGCGCGTTCAGAGAACTGCATACCTTTAAGGGAGACTCTACTTTTGGTAGTTGGTTAAAGCGTATTGTGATCAACAAATCCATCACCAAAGTGCGTAGCCGGCGGCTTCAGGTGGTGCCCATGGAAGAACATCAGGATTTTGCCGAAGAGGCGCCTGACTACGACCAGGAAGAAATGGACTACAAAGTAGAAAACATAAAGAAGGCCATTCAGTCTCTGCCAGACGGGTACCGGGTAGTGCTCACCCTGTACCTGCTGGAAGGGTATGACCATGGCGAGATTGCCGAGATTCTAAGTATCAGCGAGGCCACGTCTAAGTCACAGTACAGCCGGGCCCGCAAAAAATTGCTGAGCCTCATGCGGGAGCAGTCGTTCTTAAGCTGAAAAAGTAAAAAGGACCAAAAACGAGTACAAGGAGCATTGCCATGAAAGATAGATTAAAAGATTTTGTACAGGCCCACCGAGAAGAGTTTGATTCCTTTGCCCCACGACCGGATTTGTGGCAGGACATTGCGGCGGAGCTGCTGGAAGAGGAAGTAAAACCTATTAACCCAGTTCAAACTGAGAGAGAGGCAAAAATTATTTCCATCAACTGGCACCAGGCTTGGCGGTATGCTGCTGCCATTGCCTTGCTGGTGATGGTCGCGTTCTCGGCCCGTTACTATATGAACACGCAAGAGACAGCTTCCCTGGCTGCGACTACCCCACCGGTTCCGCTGGAGAAAATAGCCCCAGAGCTGAGGCAGATTGAAACCAAATACGTGCAGGTGATTGAGAAAAAGAAATCGGAGCTGAAGGCCATGGGTGTAAACCAAGTCAGGTTCTCTGAACTGGACTCAGCTTACAATGAACTGAAAAAAGAACTGTATACCACCCCCAACAAAGAAGTGCTTCTGCAGGCCATGAGCGACAACCTGAAAATGAGAATCGCGCTCCTGAACCAGCAGTTAGAAGTACTGGAAAATAGAAGTAATGTAAAAACCCCTGCGCGCCATGAAACGACCAATATCTAAACTTTTCACCTTCTTCTGTTTTTGCATGGGAGCGGGCATTGCCCAGGGGCAAGCCGTGGGCAATACAGCGCCTTGCAAACAAGTATTAAGGGAGGAAATCAAAGCCGAGATTTCAGCGCAGGTACAACCCTCCATTGCCTTACACCAGGTCTTGGAGCTCTCAGAGAAAATCTCTGCGTTGCCTGCCTGTGAAGGTTTGGCACCCGAAATGAACGTGATCCTGGCGCCTTTGGCAGCAATTCATCCGGATATAGAAGTTCTGCCCTTGCAAGTGCCGGCCACCCCAGAGCCGCCCGTTTTTAGCCAGCCTACTCCAGACCTGCAAGGGGCGTATGCCTACACCAAGGTGAAGAAAGTAGACCGCACCTTTAAAGTGGACAAATCAGACAAGCTAAGCATTGAAAACCAGTTTGGCCGGGTAGACGTGCAAACCTGGACCAGAAATGAGATTGCCGTAGAGGTAACCATTGTGGCCCGGGCCATCACGGAGGAAAAAGCGCAGGAAATCCTGAACAAGATTCAGGTGAGAATAAGCGAAGACAGAGCCAACAACCTGCTCGCCTTTGTCACTGAGCGCGAGCCCATGCAGATCAAGAGCAGCAGCGAGAAGGCTTTCGAGATCAACTACATGGTGAAAATGCCTCGAGCCAACCCGTTGCGCATCAACAATAAATACGGCTCGGTGCAGATGCCAGACTTTGACGGGCCCACCGAGTTAGAGGTGAAATACGGAAAGCTGGTGACCGGAAGTCTGAATAACCCCCGCAACACGGTTACCGTCACCTACAGCGGAGGCGACTGCCAGATCGCCTACATGAAAGGCGGCGATTTAACTGCCAAATACTCCACCATGCACCTGCGGGGAGCCGATGACATCAATGCCGTCACTGCCTACAGCAATATCACCATTGACCGCGTAGACTTGCTCACCATGGCCAGCCGCTATGATTCAAAGTTCCATATTGGCAGCGCCAGCCAGATCAACGGTACCGGAAGTTACTCGGGTATCAAGATTGGTAGCCTGAAAGAATCAGCGAGCCTGACCGTGAAATACTGCTCGGGCTTTGAGATCAGCAACGTGTCTTCCAACTTCAGAAAGCTGGAACTGATAGGAGGCTATACAGGAATGGCTTTGAGCTTCGCCGATAACTCGGCCTTCAACTTTGAGGTAGACACCCAGTACGGCAACTTCAAGATTGACCAGGATTTAGCCAACTTCAGTTTGAAAGAGGTAAGAAACACCTCTAGCACCTACAAAGGCAAATATGGCAAGGCTTCGCCTAAAGGCACCGTGAATGTCTCCAGCAAGTACGGCAGCATCGCCTTCAATTAAAAACTAGAAACACATAAAAAAGGAGCGGATCTGTTTAAGGTCCGCTCCTTTTTTATGCCTGGCTTTTACCCTACTTTTGGTAAAACAGCGCTAAAGCCTTCGTTTATGGACCATACCTCTTCAGAAGCGATTCATGCCTCCCAAGCCCCGGAACCGGTAGGGCTGTACCCGCACGCCAGACGCGTGGGAAATCTGTTGTTTCTCTCAGGCGTGGGACCGCGGGAAAAAGGGACAAAGCAGATCCCGGGCGTAACGCTTGACCAAGAAGGGAATATTGTTTCCTATGACATAGAGGCGCAGTGCCACTCGGTCTTCAGGAACGTGCGCACCATTCTGGAGGAAGCCGGTACCCGGTGGGAGAACCTGGTAGACGTGACTGTGTTCCTCACCAATATGCAAGCCGATTTTCAAACCTACAACCGCCTGTACGCTGAGTACTTCCAAGACAACCAACCTTGTCGTACTACGGTAGAGGTAAATGCCCTGCCAACCCCCATCGCCATTGAGCTCAAGTGCATCGCCACTATCTAAGAGGTTCTTTGATTCAGGTCTGCTTTTTGAGGAGTTGTCTTTAGTTTAGAAGATGGGTGTGAAGGCAATATTTCAGCTGTTTTCCCTTTTCTAAAGTAAAACTGCTGTTTACGCCCGGCTTTTAAAAAATAGCGCATAAAGCGGATTAACTGATGGCAGTTTCCTATTTTGCCTGGGTAGTTGGGTGTAAGCCTATCTGCAAGACAGAACCTGGTAGGGAATATGTGCCTTTCACCGCGGGTTCTTGATGATTTTGACTTCTTTTTAATGATACAAACTTCTCCAGAAGGGTTGTTTACCGAACGTGAACAGCGCTTTTTCGCCGCCGAGGAGCGGCAGGCTACCAGGTACCGTTGGGTGGGTTGGCTCCGGTTGTCGTTTTTTGTTGCCTCGGTGATTGGCTGCTTGGTGTTGTTTTACTACGGGCACAACGGGGCGGGCTTGGGCTTGCTGATTGGCGGCTACTTTATTTTTGCCACGCTCATCCATTGGCATAACAAAATAGAATACGCCCGAAAACACCAGTTGTACCTGGGCCTGATCAACAGAAGGGAGAAGGAGCGCCTGCACGGGGAATTGAAGGAGTTTCCGGGCGGGGAGGAGTTTCAGGAGCCTAACCATTACTATACCGCAGATTTAGATGTTTTTGGGGATAATTCCCTTTTTCAGCTCCTAAACCGGGCTGTCACCCGGTTGGGTCAACAACGCTTGGCCGAGTGGCTGAAAGCCCCTGCATCGGCAGGTGAGATTCTGGCCCGGCAAGAGGCCGTCGCGGAGTTGCTGCCTGACTTAGAGTGGCGCCAAAACCTGGAGGCTCGGGCTATGCACCACCATCGGAAAACCCAGCAGTTGCCTCAGCCTTTCTTGCAGTGGCTTAAAAGCCCTAACTTCTTCGCCGGGAAAAGCTGGCTGGTGGCCTTGACCTTTCTATTGCCGGTGCTCACTGTAGGCGCCGGGGTGTACTGGGGTCAGGGACATTCCCATTATCCGTTCCTAGGCTTGGTGGTGGTACAGTTCCTGATTGCCTACAAGTTTCAGCAGCAGCGTGATGAGTATTATGAAGAAAGCACTGGCATGTACGAGACCTTGCGTAGCTACACTGATCTGTTGGTGCACATTGAAGGCCGAGACTTCCAAAGCAAAAAAGCCCGCGGCTTGCAGCAGCAACTCAAGATTGACGAGCAGCAAGCTTCCGCTCACGTTAGAAAGCTAGCTTCCATCATTCAGTTCCTCTCGGCACGGCTCAACACCTATTTGAATTTCATCCTGAACCACGTACTCATGTGGGATTTCATCTGGATGTGGCGCCTGGAGCGCTGGAAGAAGACCATGTCCAGCAACATAGGGCAGGTGCTGGATGCTGCCGCCGAATTTGAGGCCCTGGCTAGCCTAGCCGCTTTCCAGTATGCCAACCCAGAATATGCCGTCCCGGTGGTAAGTGCCCAGCCTTTCCAGTTTGAAGCCGCCGATCTCAGCCACCCGCTTATCTTTAGCCCGGGCCGTACTGCCAACAGCATCGCTTTCCAGGGGGCGGGTCAAACCGTACTCATCACGGGTTCCAACATGTCTGGCAAGAGCACATTTCTGCGGGCTGTAGGCGTGAACATGGTGCTGGCATTCACCGGTACGGCTGTTTGCGCCAGACAGGCTACGGTTTTTCCGGGCCAGGTGTACACCAGTATGCGCACCGAAGACAACCTCGCTGAGAACACCTCGTCTTTCTACGCCGAACTGAAACGGCTTAAAATCCTGCTGGACTTAACCCTTACTGGCCAGCCAGTGTACTTCTTCCTGGACGAGATCTTGAAAGGCACCAACTCCCATGACCGTCATCAGGGAGCCATGGCCCTGATCCGGCAGTTGCACCAACGGCAAGCGGCAGGCTTTGTGTCTACCCATGACCTTGAACTGGGGAATATGGAGCAGGAACTACCTGGATCAGTGCAGAACTTCAGCTTTAACAGCTATTTTGAAGATGGCCAGCTGCGTTTTGACTATACCCTGCGGCCCGGCATCTGCCAGAGTTTCAATGCCAGCCAGCTCATGCGCCAGATGGGAATTGAGCTGTAGTTTTGTGCAATTTGAAGAAAACGGGCCTGTATACCCGGGTAGCTTTTGCTTCCCGAAAAGTGCTATTGAAAGTGGGCCTGGGTTCTAGCGAAGCAAAAAAGCAGTAAGAATTCTTACACCTCAGGTGCCTTGTTGTAATCTTGGCGGCTACCTTTACGTACATTAGTTCTGGATTGGATTTATAAAGCTTTATTCTTTTTGCGCATGCGTGTAGTAGCTGACATTCCCCACCCCGACATAAAAATCACCCTGTTGTCCTGGAACGGGAAGTACTTGCTTAAGTTAGAGTTAGGCCCGTTTGAGCAGACCTATAAAGTAAGCGAAATGGAGGTCACCGGCGGTGATGAGGAGGTGAAAAGCTGGTTAGATGAGCCCTTTCTGCAAGCCAGCATTGAACTATTTCTCTCTATGCGTAAAAACCTGTACGAGACCCGTAGTAGGCACGAGTAGTAGGAATATTTTTCGTATTTCTACCTTATTTTCAAAAGATTGGAGTGAAATATCCCCGAAGGCTTGCATTTGCCAAATGCTTCGCCTAAATTCATTTCAAGACAGACAGCAACGACTAAGACTAAGGTATGAGTTTTTAAACCCAAGCGCCACTGAGTAGCGTTTAGTCCCCCTTGCGCCATGAAGATAGGATTTAGCAAGCACATCAAGATTTCCTATCGGGCGGACATGCAAACGGTCATTATCCGTTGGCAGCAGCCTGTCACCTTTACTGAGTTCAAGATGAACTGCCTGGCCATCCTTTCCACGGCCAAAGAGCATGCCGTTTCTTCCTGGTTGTTTGACTGCCGTTCTAAAGGCGAGATGACTCAATTGGAAAGCGATTGGCTTAGTAATGAATTCTACCCCAAAGCCCTGCAGCAAGTTTCTTCTCACGTATTGGTAGCCTGGTTGCTGGCTCCGCGGCAGATGCAGCGACTTCAGGAGGGGGGCACCCTCTCCGCCATCTCCTCAGACCAGCCAGACGTACGTAGGAAAGCCTTCCTCACCGAGAACGAGGCCGTGAAATGGTTGGAAGATTCTGTGGTCCAAGTAGAGCACCGCAACAATCCCCAACAGTAAGCTTGCATTAAAATCTTTAGTTGCCTTTCCTCCGTGTAGCAGACCATTCAAAGGTTTGTGCGAGATTCTCTCGCCTTGAACTAACACCTCAGACCTCTTTCAATCTTTAAAGGATAGCGCAATCTAGTTTCACGCCCTGTTTCCTTAAAAAGTAATTGGCCATAAAACTGCTCATTTTTTGATGGCAAGACCCATCATTCCCTTTCTGGTTTATTTTAGAAAACGGCCAAAGATCCAGTTTGCATCTCTTTGATCTAGATAGTGCTTCGTCTATTTGGGGTTTGCCATAAATTTTTTAAAAATCCTCTTGTTAAGCTTTGTTGCTATGGTTTAAGCTGATTATGGCTGAAAAAAGCCGGAGCATTGAAAACATCAGTTTAAAAAAGTGGTGGAGCCGCTTAAAATAGCTTATTCAAGTCCGATTTTAGAAAAACTGCTATAAGGAGGTTGGTTGTTGCGAAAAATCCTAAAGTTTGAATCTGTGGCTGTGATTATTATATTGTTTTCCAGTTTTAATTAACAGGAAGATAGTTTAAGAATCCATGCAGACCCTGATGCCCTTGATGTTTGCTTCGTTGGTGGGGATGGGCCACGCCTTTGAGGCCGATCACCTGATTGCCGTGGGCAACATCGTCTCCAAACGGGATAATTGGCTATTGGCCATGAAAGACGGGTTGTACTGGGGGTTAGGCCATACCACTACTATTGTGCTGCTGGGTTCTCTCATCATCCTGAGCCAGGTCATCTTTCTGCAATCCACCGGTCTGCAATCGGGGTTCGGGTACCTGGAGGCGGGAGTGGGACTTATGCTGGTGATCATGGGCCTGAGCCGATTAACGAACAAAGAAAACTTTTCCAGATCCAGAACCCCGCGCTACCAGCACAGTTACGCGTATACCGTGGGGCTGGTACACGGTCTGGCCGGGAGCGGTGCCTTGGTGATCTCCATCATGGGCAAGATTGAGAATCCCTGGTTGGGCGTGGCGTACCTGTTCATGTTCGGCTTCGGCTCCATTCTAGGCATGTTTGTGGCCGCGGGCCTGGTGAACGTTCCGTTTACCAGGCGCATGAAGATTGGCAGAACCCTCCGGATGAGCATGGTGGCGGTGTCTTCGGTTCTGTGCGTTGCGTATGGCGGTTGGATGATCTACGAGAACCTCTTGCTGTGAACGCAGGCCCTTTCTACTATTTACCTACTTTCCTAAAACCGGCAATGAAACCCATTATCAGCATAGAATATTGTCCTAAATGCGGCTGGATGCTGCGTGCCGCCTACATGGCCCAGGAACTGCTCACCACCTTCTCCGATGACCTGAAAGGCGTGCTCCTGGAACCCAGCGAGACCAGTGGTACCTACCTCATCCGGATCAACGACCAGGTGATCTTTGACCGGCGGGAGGCAGGCCGTTTTCCCGAGATCAAGGAACTCAAGCAGCTCGTCCGCGACCAGGTGAACCCAGAGAAAAGCCTGGGCCACTCAGACAAAAAATAAAGACTCAAGACTCAGAACTCCCGCCCATGCATCTTTCGCCCAAAGACATAGACAAACTGGTGCTACACAACGCCGGCGTAGTGGCCCAAAAACGCTACGCTCGCGGCCTTCGGCTCAATTACCCCGAGGCCGTGGCGCTAATTGCCACTCAGTTGCTGGAGTTTATCAGGGACGGGGAGCGGGTTGCCACCCTCATGGACAAAGGCAAAAAGATCCTGGGCTTCGCTGATGTCATGGAAGGCGTAGCCGAGTTGGTCCACGAGGTACAGGTGGAAGGCACTTTCCCGGACGGTACCAAGCTGGTTACGGTGCACCACCCCATTTGCCGCAATGAAGGATTACCTGAGCTGGCCCTCTACGGCTCTGGTCTGACCCGCACCCAAAAAACGGCTCCACTTGATACCTTTATCCAACCAAACCCCGGTGAGTACCTGTTGGCCCAAGAGGGAGTGGAACTGAACCAAGGCCGAGCCACCGTGCAAGTGGAGGTAACCAACATGGGCGACCGCCCCGTGCAGGTGGGCTCTCATTATCCGTTCTTTGAAACCAATGCCCTTCTGCAGTTTGACCGCGAAAAAGCGTACGGGTACCGGTTGAATATTCCGGCCGGAACGGCAGTGCGTTTTGAGCCCGGCGAGCGGAAGCAAGTGACTTTGGTAAAACTAGCCGGGGAACAGATAGTCTACGGGGGCAACAATCTGATAAATGGTCCTATGGGAGAGGACCAGAAAGCCGCCGCCCTGGAGAAAGCGCAATCCCTTGATTTCTTAACTACAAAGTAAACTTCCCTTTTGGTCCCTTTTCCTGAAAACGGGCCAGAAACCATCGGCCATCAACAAAACTTTCATGAGCATACACCTAGACCGCCGCGCCTACTCTGATATGTACGGACCTACCGTGGGGGACCGGGTCCGCTTGGGCGATACTGATCTCACCATAGAAGTAGAGAAAGACTACGCCACCTACGGCGAGGAGTGCAAGTTTGGGGGCGGCAAGGTGCTGCGCGACGGCATGGGACAAGCCGCAAGCATCGGCCAAGCCGAGGCCCTGGACCTCATCATCACCAATGCCTTGGTGCTGGACTACACTGGTATCTTCAAAGCCGATATAGGCATCAAGGACGGCCGTATCACCGGTATTGGAAAAGGCGGCAACCCGCACATCATGCCAGGCGTCACCCCCGGAATGGTGATAGGCGTCACTACTGAGGTGGTGGCCGGCGAAGGACTGATTCTCACCGCCGGAGGTATTGACTGTCACATTCACTTTATCTGTCCGCAGCAGATCAATGAGGCACTGGCTTCGGGTGTCACTACCATGGTAGGCGGCGGCACTGGTCCGGCGGCGGGCACTAATGCCACCACTTGTACGCCCGGTGAGTTTTACATTAAGATGATGTTGCAGGCCACCGAGGCTTATCCGTTGAACTTCGGATTTCTGGGCAAAGGCAACTCGTCTAAACCCGAGGGGCTGATAGAACAGGTGGAAGCGGGCGCACTGGGTTTCAAACTTCACGAAGATTGGGGCACCACACCCGCGGCCATCGACACCTGCCTTACCATTGCCGAGCAGTACGATGTGCAGGTCTGCATCCATACTGATACTTTGAACGAAAGCGGTTTTGTGGAGACGTCTACGGCGGCGTTCAAGGGCCGCACCATCCACGCCTACCATACCGAGGGTGCCGGCGGCGGCCATGCCCCAGACATCATCAAAATCTGCGGCGAGCCCAACGTGATACCTTCCAGCACCAACCCTACGCGGCCTTTCACGGTGAACACCATTGACGAGCACTTGGACATGCTCATGGTTTGCCACCACTTAGACAAAAACATCCCCGAAGACGTAGCCTTTGCCGAGAGCCGCATCAGGGGAGAGACCATCGCCGCCGAAGATATTCTGCATGACATGGGTGCTTTGTCCATCATTTCGTCAGATTCACAGGCGATGGGTCGGGTGGGCGAAGTGATTACCCGTACCTGGCAAACAGCCCACAAAATGAAACAGCAACGCGGCCATTTGCCAGAAGATACTGGCTCTACCACCGGGTCAGATAATTTTCGGGCAAAACGGTACGTGGCCAAATACACCATCAACCCGGCCCGCGCCCATGGCTTCTCTGAGGAAATCGGGTCTGTAGAACTGGGCAAACTGGCGGACTTGGTGCTCTGGAAACCTGCCTTCTTCGGCTCACGGCCCGAGATGATCATCAAAGGCGGAATCATTGTGCAGTCGCAGATGGGCGATGCCAATGCTTCTATCCCTACGCCGCAACCGGTATTATCCAGGCCCATGTTCGGGTCCTTTGGCAAAGCTATTTGGCAGACCTCCATGGTATTCGTTTCCAAGGCTTCGGTGGAGTATGTGCAGCAGAACTACGGCTTACAAAAACAGATAGTGGCGGTAAAAGGCTGCCGGTCGGTCTCCAAAAAAGACATGGCCTTGAATGATTACCTGCCCAACATTGAGGTAGACCCCGAGACCTACAAGGTGACCGTAGATGGCGTGCACCTCACCTGCGAGCCTGCCGATAAGTTGCCCTTGGCTCAGTTGTATAACCTGTTTTAACTAATTAAAAATATTGGTGTGCCATTAGGAGCCGAGCAAGGTCTTGTTTTCCGGAACCAAGGTGTTTACAGGCACATTTTACCAAAACCATCCCAAAACAAAATTCCAGTTCAACATCTACCATCTAAAGATGAAATTCGCCCGGCTGCTTCACCTTGTAGATTCCTCTATCCCTACGGGTTCTTTCGCCTATTCTTATGGGTTGGAAAGCAGCATTACGTTTGGACTCATTAAAGACCGGTTGGGGTTGCGGCATTACCTGTATTCCTACTTGCAGCAGGTGGTAGCCATGGAAATCCCGTTTATCAATTCCTGCTTCGGGTTAGAAGCGCCAACGCTAAGCACTCAGCTCTATGAGATGGTAGAGGAGTACGATGTCATGATGCTGGTTCCTTCCATCAGGCGGGCGAGCGTGGGGCAGGGGAAGAACTGGCTGAAGTTGCTGGAATCCTTCTACCCTAACTCAGACATACAAGACATCCGGCAATGGTTTGCGTTGCAGGAACTGCCTCCTCATTTTGTGCCGGTGTTCGCCCTTTGCTTGAAGCAGGTGGAGATTGAGTTATCAGATGTGCAAACCATGTACCTGCACATGGCCCTGCGCGACCAGGTGAGTGCCGCCATCCGGTTGGGCTTCCTGGGTCCCATGGAAGGACACAAGCTGCAACATGATTTCTACACTATTTTCGAAAATCTGCTCCAAAACCAGGCTGCAGTTGACTACACCCAAGCCACTCGGTCGGCTTTTCTGCTGGATGCCGTGCAGGTGCTGCAGGAAGACATTTATTCTAAGTTGTTCCAAAATTAACTCACACTCTTTACTTACCCTGAAGCTATGCCTTTTGTAGAAAAACTAGCCCTTTTGCTGCACGGACACACCCATGAGTTCTATGAGTCACCGGGTTCATTTGAGGAGCGCGAGACCCGCAAACTGCCGCCCTACCGCAACTTCAGAAAGCGGGCGTTTACGGTTGGCATTGGCGGACCCGTGGGTACCGGAAAAACGGCGCTGCTCAAAGCCCTATGCGAGCGTCTCCGCAACGAGTACCAGTTGGGCGTAGTCACCAATGATATCTTCACCCGTGAAGATGCCGAGTTCCTTATCCGCCATAGCGCCCTTTCCGCCGACCGCATTGTGGGCGTGGAGACCGGTGGCTGTCCGCATGCGGCCATTCGGGAAGATATCTCCCTTAACATGGATGCCTTGGAAGGTCTCATGGCTAAATTCAACAACCAAATAGACCTGCTGTTTGTGGAGAGCGGCGGTGATAACCTAGCGGCCCATTTCAGCCGGGAGTTGGTAGACTATTCCATCTATGTCATTGATGTCTCGGGCGGCGATAAGATCCCTCGCAAAGGTGGGCCCGGTATTACTCAGTCAGACTTACTTGTGATCAACAAGATTGACATCGCGGACCTGGTGCGCGCTGATTTGGGCGTAATGGAACGGGACTCTAAAAAGATGCGCGGAGACGGCCCATTTGTGTTTGCGCGGGCTCTGGATAGCTATAATCTGGACGTGATTATCGACCAAATTATCAAAGCAAAGCAAAAAGCGCTGGAGTCGGTGCGGGAAGAAAGGCGGTAGGGCGGAAGCGCTCCTTTCCATCAATACTTACGCTCTAACGGGTTGTACCCGAAGAACGCTTCGCCGCTGAGTTCTTTTAGAAGGTGTTGGCAGGTGGGTTCCAGGTCCTGGCGGCTTTTGCCCATGGCCCGGAGCAGATACACACCTTCCTTCACCTCTGAGACAGAGATGACGTAATCCTGGTCTCCCATATCAAAGCTGATGTTCCGGCTGCTGGTAATCTTCAGTTGCATCAGCGTTTGGGCTAAGGCCTTGAAACGCTCATCGTCTGGGGAGCCAACCAGATAAGCTGAGAACATGGTTTGGTACGTGTCAAAGTTTGCCGGCGAGCCAGCAATGTGTTCTTCGGGCCTGAATGAAAACCTATCTAGCAGCACCAGTTTCCCGGCCACCGACACTTTCAGCTCAGAAGAGAAGGACTGGAACAGAAACCGTTCGTCTTGATCCATGCGGCCCGAGTGAAACCAGTCAATCACCAGCAACAACGCCGATGCGGGTAAGTGCCAGTGCTGCGTTTGCTTGTACCGGCTGTTTTCCTGGGGCACCACCGGGTCGGGAAAGGTTACCACCAGGGCTCCTTCACCTACTTGGCCAGTGATGTGCTGCTCTGCCGTGGCGCCGTTGGTGCTCTTGAAGATCTTGGTGTTGGCTTGGGTGCTGAGGAAGAGTTTGGCCTGGGAACCACAGGTAACCCGCAGGTTGATCTGGTCTCCGGCCACCATGCCGCCTCCGTAACTGGATAGCACCACGTGGCAACCGGGGTAAGAGGAGCCAGGGTTCAGAATCTTCAGGGGCTGTATGTTTTTGCTCGAAATGACCCTAGATTTCCCCTTGACGAATGCGACCTCTAGCTCGCTCCAGATTTTTTGATGCTCCATCTACCCTTATTTGGACGGTAAAATAGAGAAGAATCAGCAGAAAGCTACTATACTTAGGGTGAGCAAACGAAACCAACCAAAAGATCCTCCGCTGTGAAACAAAAACCTTTGATGCGTCAATTTCTCCT
Source organism: Rufibacter sp. JT20002 (assembly GCF_056491185.1). Lineage (NCBI taxonomy): Bacteria > Pseudomonadati > Bacteroidota > Cytophagia > Cytophagales > Hymenobacteraceae > Rufibacter > Rufibacter sp. JT20002. The sequence continues at coordinate 357,156 of NZ_JBSZJY010000003.1, forward strand.
ATCCCTCCTGTTGCTTTTTTCCTGGCCAGCCCTGGCCCAACAACACGGCACGTTACAGGAAAGCCTGAAAACCAAAAGTAAGATTCTGGGTACCGATGTCAAGTACTCCATCTACTTGCCCGCCGACTATTCTACCTCTAATCGCCGGTATCCTGTGTTGTACCTGTTGCACGGCTACACCGATGATGAAACCGGCTGGTCTCAGTTTGGCGAGGCCCACCTGATTGCCGACCGCCTGATGCAGGCCGGTCAGATTCCGCCTATGATCATTGTCATGCCCGATGCTGGGGTTTCCTGGTACGTGAACAGTGTTGACGCGAAAGTGAAGTACGAGGATTTCTTTGTCAAAGAATTCATTCCCTACGTGGACAAGATCTTCCGGACCCGCAGCAGCAAAGAGTCCAGGGCGGTGGCCGGTTTGTCCATGGGAGGCTATGGTACCCTGATTATGGCAATGAAGCACCCTGAACTGTTTTCTGCCGCCGCCCCCTTGAGTTCTGCCGTCTTCACCGAGGAGGAATTCAAGAACATGCCCGAAGACAACTACAACCGGGTCTTTGCCGGCATCTACGGGCAGCACCCCAAAGGGCAGGAGCGCCTGAGCACCCACTGGAACCAGAACTCCATCCTTAGAATTGTAGAAACCACCCCGGCAGACTCGCTTAAGAAAGTGAAGTACTACATTGATTGCGGAGACGATGATTTTCTCATCAAAGGAAACATGGCCCTGCATGCCGCTATGATTGACCAAAAGATTCCGCATGAGTTCAGAGTGCGGGACGGAGGCCATACCTGGTCTTATTGGCGTACCGCTTTACCAGAGGTGTTGAAGTTTGTGGGAGAGAGCTTTCACCGGTAATAAATCCGTATCCTTTCTTCTGAAGCCGTTTAGAGGCAGTTTTCCGGTAAACTGCCTCTAAACGGCTTTTTCTTTGCAGAGGAGGTAATCAAGAGAATCAGGGCAAAGTTCTCTCCAAATAGAAAATCTTATATACCGAAAATGCAGTATAAGTCTATGAATCAGGAAAGCCTTCTGTGCTACGGAAGGTTTCCTTTAACTTCTATTGACTGCTTATGCTTCATATAAAAGAGCTTACCCTAAATATACCTGAAACTACCAAGCCCAGAGTGGTGATCATTGGTGGTGGATTTGGTGGTGTGAACGTGGCAAAGAAACTATCTGGCAAGGAGTTTCAGGTGGTGATGTTTGACCGGCAGAATTACCATGGTTTCTGGCCGCTGCTGTACCAGGTGGCCACCGCCGGACTGGAGCCAGATGCCATTGCCGAGCCGCTCCGCAAGATGTTTGACGAAGACTATGAGGACTTCCACTTCAGGCAAGTAAAAGTAACGGGCATTAACCCCGCGGCCAAAACCGTAACTACCCTGGTGGGTGAGCTGGCTTATGATTTTGTGATTATCGCTACTGGTACCAAGTCCAATTACTTCGGAAACGAACAAATCAAGAAGTTCTCGTTCCCGCTCAAGCAGGTGCCAGATGCCCTTAACCTGCGCAGCCAGCTTCTGCAGTCCTTTGAGCAGGCCAACATGATCAAAGACCCGGCCGTGCGGCAAAGCCTCCTCAATATAGTGATTGTGGGCGGAGGCCCTACGGGGGTAGAGCTTGCCGGTGCCCTGGCCGAGATGCGGAAACACGTTCTGCCAGGAGATTACCCGGGCATGGACTTCAGTTTGATGAATATCTATTTGGTGGAGGGGTTGGACCGGGTGCTGCCTCCTATGTCACCAGAGTCTAGTGCCACCACCAAACGCTACTTAGAGGATGTAGGCATTAATGTCAAGCTGAATACCTTGGTAGAGTCTTATGATGGGCAAGTAGTGACCTTTAAGGGCGGGGAGCAGATCAGAACCCAAACCCTGATCTGGGCAGCAGGTGTATCCGGGGCGCAGATAGCCGGCTTGCCACCCGAGGCCAGCGAGAGAGGTCGGTACCTAGTAGACCCTTTCAACCAGGTGATCGGTTTTCCTAATGTGTTTGCCATAGGTGACATTGCGTACATGAAAACCGAGAAGTGGCCGAAAGGACACCCTGGTGTAGCGCAGCCTGCCATCCAACAAGGGCAGCACCTGGCCAAAAACCTCCGCCGGATTATTCGCAATGAGCCCTTGGTGCCATTTGAGTACTTTGACAAAGGATCGCTGGCCATCATAGGCCGAAACCGCGCCGTTGCCGATCTTCCAAAGAATATGCACTTGAAAGGATTCATCGCTTGGATGGCTTGGCTCTTTGTGCATATCTATTATCTGATAGGATTTAGGAATAAATTGATAGTGCTCGCCAACTGGCTCTATAAATTCTTTACCTACGAGAACGGAACGCGTCTGATTATCAGGCCTTTTTTACGGAAAGATGATATTGCCGGACAAGAGTTTGTTAGGAAGCAGGCGGAGCTGGATTGAGTTTTGCGTACCTGTTCAACCAACTGATTCTACTACACCTTTGGGGGGCCTGCTTTTGCAGGCCCTTTCCTTTGCAATAACTTCTTTCACTTTCTGAATAAGATCTGCCCTTGCAGATATTCCCTGTCTTGACCAATCATAGCCTTTTTAGGCCATATACTTATGTGTTCTTCCTTTTTAGAAAAGTAGCTAGACCTTGTTGCTCTTTGCAATCAAACCCTATGCTAAAAAGAAAGGGTCTTAAAGTTCACCTTTTCTTAAACTACTGCTTTTGTAGAAATACGCCTTTGAACGCGCTCAATGAGGTATTTAGTATGCATGTATATGATTTAACTAATTTATTTATTACTTAGTTTTAGGTAATATCCTTTAAATTATAGAAAATAGTAAATAATTTTTTGGATGATATGAATTTTGCACTATATTAGATGAACAAAATAATATCAAGTGGTAGGTGCTAGGTGAAAAATAGCTATAAACTTAAGTAAGTAGTGTTGCACTTAAGCATTATGTTTTAGTTATTGATTGGTAGACTTGTTATATTTTTTAATAAGAAAGTAACAAATTGCAGAACGTTTTAATTTTTCTTTCTGTTCAGGAGAGAAATAAGAATAGAAGAGGTAAGAACTAAGAAGCTAACCTCACCAGAGTAAAACCAGAATTTAGAGCCATTTTTCCTATACCTAATATCATTGTTAAATCAGAAACCTTTAAGTTATGAAAGCAAAAGCCACCTTCTTGAGTTACATTTCTGCTGAAAAGAGAAAAAGAAAAGAGCAACTAAAAGCCAATAGTGCTAACAACACCAAAGCACACGGCGAGCAAGTGTCGCAACTTGAGAAAAGAGTTTCTATGACTGCTGCAGGTAACTAATAGGTTTCTATTCTAGCAGTGCCGTAATCTGAGCCTACACCACATCACTTATAGCATAAACAAATCTTTATAGTTAAAAACCTATACAATTAAGCTAGGGTTTTCCTTTCTGGATGCGTGCTTTTCAAGCGATGCCCAGCTGGGTACTCTTATAAGTGAATTAAATAAGATTATCAGATTCAAAAGAAAAGCCCCGCTGTGATAGTCAGCGGGGCTTTTGATTTATGAAAGCGGTGCTTTCAGCTTAGCCGATGGCTACACGCTTGAACTCAGTAACGGTCATGCCTTTGGAAGTGTTATCCAACAATTTGGCAATAGTCAAAGATGGGTCTTTCACAAACTCCTGGTTCAACAAAGTGCTTTCTTTGTAGAATTTGTTCAGTTTACCTTGGGCGATTTTCTCTAGCATTTCTTCTGGTTTCCCTTCGGCACGAGCCTGCTCTTTACCGATCTCGATCTCACGCTGGATGGTATTTGCATCAACACCATCTTTGTCTACTGCAATTGGTTTCATAGCCGCAATCTGCATAGCCACGTCTTTACCAACCTCAGTTACTTCGTTTCCGCCGGTGTTGGTTAAGCCTACCAATACACCCAGTTTACCGTTAGAGTGGTTGTAAGCAACTACTCTCTCAGCGGTTACGGTCTCGTAAGAAACTACGTCAATTTTCTCACCAATTTTACCCATCAGGTCAGTGATGTGGTCTTGCAGTGAGCGGCCATCAGCCTGAGGCGTAGCCAATAAATCTTCTTTGGTGCCAGAAGTGTTAGCTACGGCAGCAGCCAATACAGTTTGGGCCAAAGTTCTGAAATCTTCTACTTTAGATACTGGCTCAGTCTCGCAAGCAAGCGCGATCACTGTTCCAACAGTACCATCAGCGTTAACCTGCGTCAATACCGCTCCTTCAGAAGTAGCGTTGTCAGCACGCTTGCTGGCAATTTTCTGACCTTGTTTACGAAGGATATCTTTGGCTGTCTCAAAGTCGCCGTTGGCTTCAGTCAACGCTTTTTTGCAGTCCATCATACCTGCGCCAGTTTCCTGACGAAGTCTGTTTACATCTTGTGCTGTAATAGCCATTGTTCTTTTATTAAGAAATACGGTTAATAAGTTTCAGTAGGAGAGGGAATTACCGGTAAGGCGGGTTCCCGTTAGGTTAAAAAGAAACTGAACATCAGTGGCCAAGCTTCCTAATGTTCAGTTTCCTTTACAAATCTATAAAGAGATCAGAGGCTTATTCAGCGTCAATTTTCTCCTGGATGCCTTCTTCTTCAGAACGCTTTCTGTCAGTGTCTTCTTTGTCTACTTTACGCTCAGACAGACCTTCTTCAATGGCGCGGCCAATCAAAGATGTGATCAAAGAGATAGACTTAGAAGCGTCATCGTTTGCCGGGATCGGGAAGTCAACTAACTCTGGGTTAGAGTTGGTATCTACAATCGCGAATACTGGCAAGTTCAGTTTCTGTGCTTCTTTGATGGCGATGCCTTCACGCTTCACGTCAACAATGAACAAGGCAGCTGGGAGACGTGACAAGTCAGCGATACCACCCAACACACGGTCAAGTTTCTCACGCTCACGAGACAGCATCAAACGCTCACGTTTCGCCATTGCAGCATACGCAGTGTTTTCTTTCACCATTTTGTCAATAGTTGACATTTTCTTCAAAGACTTGCGTACAGTCTGGAAGTTAGTCAACATACCACCTAACCAACGATCGGTCACGTAAGGCATTTTAAGGCGTTTTGCCTCTTCAGCCACAATGTCCTGTGCTTGTTTTTTTGTGGCGACAAACAAAATCTTACGGCCAGACTTAGCGATCTGCTTAATAGCAGCAGTAGCCTCGTCAATAGAAGCAAGCGTTTTGTTCAGGTCAATGATGTGGATGCCGTTTTTCTCCATGAAAATGTACGGAGCCATTTTAGGATCCCATTTTCTGGTAAGGTGACCAAAGTGTACACCGGCGTCCAGTAATTCTTTATATGTGGTATTAGCCATGATATTGATACAGCTGATGATATATTAACGTTTAGAGAACTGGAAGGAACGACGAGCTTTGCGCTTACCGAATTTCTTACGCTCCACCATACGTGGGTCACGCGTTAAGAATCCTTCTTTTTTCAGGGCTGGACGGGTCTCAGCGTTTTCTTCCACCAAAGCTTTGGTGATTGCCAAACGAAGGGCTTCTGCCTGACCGGCCACGCCACCGCCTTTGATATTCGCCTTAATGTCGTATTTGCCAACTGCATCTAACAGCGACAATGGCTGCTGTACGATGGTTTGCAATACTTCACTAGGGAAGTATTCCTTAATATCTCTATCGTTAATAGTGATATTCCCTTGCCCTGACGTCATGTAAATGCGCGCCACCGAGGTTTTTCTTCTACCAGATGTATTGAGAACTTCCATTAAATATGTCTAGATTATTTTGTAAGTTTTACTTGAACAGGCTGTTGTGCAGCATGCGGATGCTCAGTGCCAGCATACACGTACAGGTTACGGAATTGCTCACGGCCCAAACGGGTTCTTGGCAACATTCCTTTCACGGCGCGCTCTACCAACAGGGTAGAAGATTTAGCTTTCAGCTCACGCGGAGTGAAGGTCTTCTGACCACCTGGGTATCCAGTGTGCGTCACGAAGGTTTTCTTGTCCCACTTCTTACCGGTCATACGAACTTTATCCGCATTGATCACGATCACGTTATCGCCGCAGTCAGCGTTAGGCGTGAAAGAAGGTTTGGTTTTACCGCGAAGGATCATCGCGATCTGAGAGGCCACACGGCCAAGGGTTGAGTCTCCGGCGTCTATCACTACCCAGCCTTTATCAGCGGCCGCCTTATTAACTGATAGCGTCTTATAACTTAAATGGTCCATTGTAAATGGTTAACGAGTGAAAAAATTGAATGCTTTTTCTTAAAAATGGTCACAAAGATACGAGCTTTCTTTTTGGCGTGCAATACCATTTGCATTTATTCCCTTGAAAATCAAGAGAATTCAAAAGAGAATAGCCGCTTGAAGGTTAAGCCTGAAGCATTTATCTAAAAAGACGCGTCTGTTTAGAGGCGTTTTCAAGAAAACTGCCCCTAAATAGACGCGTTTGAAAAAGCATATTTAGACTACCAACAAGTATTTGCAACTAAGTTTTCAAGCTACTACTAGCAGTCGGCTCAAGGCTTGCAAAAGCCTACACTAAGAATCAGCTGTTTTTCCGGAGCAGTTTCACCAGAACGTCAAAGTCTTTGGGGTATTCTGCGGTTACGGTCACCGGTTCCCCGTTCAGCAGGGTGAAGCCCAGTTGGTAGGAGTGGAGCGCGAAGCGTTTGATGACGGGCTGTTCCTGGGTGTCTTTGGCTAGGTTGAATTTGCGTTTGAGGCTGGAGAGATACAACGGCTCACCCCCATACAACTCATCTTGCACAATAGAGGCTTTCAGGAACGCCAGGTGCAAACGGATCTGGTGCATACGACCCGTGATAGGTTTGCATTCTACCAGAGTATGACGGCTGAATTTCTCCAGCGTGGTAAAATACGTTTGCGCAGGTTTGCCTTTAAAAGCCAGTTTAGCCACTCCTTTCAGGCCGGGTTGAATGGCGCGGTCTACCAGCAGGTTCTCAAACTCATGGCTTCCCCAGGCCACCGCGTGGTACACCTTCTGTACCTGGCGGTTTTCAAACTGCATGGAGAGATGGCGGTACGCCTCGGGGTTCTTGGCAATGGCCAGACAGCCCGATGTTTCTTTATCTAACCGGTGGCAGGCCTGGGCATCCTCATGATACTGGCGCGCCAGTGTAAGTAAGTTAGTGGCGTTAAAAGAACGGTCTTCTAAGGTGGCCAGAAACGGAGGTTTGTTGACTACAATGAAATCGTCGTTCTCAAAAATAATAAGGTCGCGGAAAGCGGGTAACTTCATAGAAATGCATGTGTGACGGCAGAGAGTAGAGCCGTTTTCAACCCGCTTTTACGAAAACAGGGCAAAAACGACGGCTTTCTCTGTATTGCTGCAAAGATACCCATTATTTCCGTCTTGCTGGTTTTCCTGTTTAGAGCCGCTTTCAAGTAAAACCGCGCCTAAACGGGTGATGGATTATGCCTTCTGTTTTGACAATTTAAACCGAAGGGTTGTACCCTGGCCTACCTCAGAATCTACCACAATCACAGATTTGTGCGCCTCCACTATGTGTTTGGAGATGGCCAACCCTAGCCCCGAACCTCCGCCCGATACATCGCGGGTCCGGCTTTTGTCTATGCGGTAGAACCGCTCAAAAATGCGGTTAAGGTGTTCTTTCGGAATTCCGGGCCCGTCATCCCGCACGGTTACCAACGTCTTTTTCTTGCCGTCATGGAACGAGAGCCAGATGTTGCCGTTCTCCCTGCCGTATTTGATGGCATTGTCAATGAGATTGATTAACACCTGTTTAATGCGCCCGCGGTCTCCTATTACTTTGAAACTTTCTTCGGGGTCATTCAGCAAATGGATGGTGATGTTTCTGGACTGCGCTTTGCCTTCCAACTGCTCGAAGACTTCCTGCCCTAGTTCATTTAGGTCAAAGGTTGATTTCTTCATCTGGATCACGCCTTTCTCTAACTGCGAGATGGTGATCAGGTCCTGCACCAGCGTGTCAAGCCCGTCTAGACTTTTGGCGGCTTTCATAAGGAACTTGTCCCGTACCCGCTCATCATCCATGGCGCCGTCTAAGAGCGTATGGATAAATCCTTGGGCGGCGAAGATGGGAGTTTTAAGCTCATGGGAAACATCGGCCAGGAACTCCCGGCGCATGGCCTGCAGGCGCTTGAGCTCTTCAATTTCTTTCTGGTTACGCTCGGCCAGTAAATAAATTTCATCTTTGATGCGCTGTAGGGGATCTGGGCGGAAGAGGAATTTGGTACTCATTTGCTTGAACTCCTTCCGTTTGAATTTCTCCAGACCCGCGTAGATGTTGTTAATTTCCCTGAAGATCAAGGCTTCATAGGAGAAGTACACCAACAAAAAGCAGGCAGAGAAAGTGAGGGCCAAGGCCAGCACACGCTGCTTAAACTCCAAATAGGGGGAGATGCCCAGGTAAATGGCAATAATCAAGGCCACCAGCACCGAAATGAGGATGGCAATTCTCTGCGAACTCAGCTTTATCCCTTTAGAGGGCGGGGTAGCGGTAGGTGGGGCAGGTTTAGTCGGTGTTGAATTTGTAGCCAACGCCTTTAATCGTCTTTATTTGGTCTTCGCCTATTTTCTCGCGCACTTTTCTGATGTGCACATCCACGGTGCGCGCAATCACAAACACATCATTTCCCCACACGTTGTTCAGCAACTCGTCGCGGGAGAATACTTTGTTGGGCGTGGCCGCCAGAAAAGACAGCAGCTCAAATTCCTTCTTGGGTAACGTGATTTTCTGATCGCCTTTGTGCACCATAAAGCTGGTGCGGTCTATGCGCAGGCCAGAAATCTCTATCACGGGAACTTGCTCGGGCGTCTGGCTGGTGTCGCGTCGTTTAAACGCAGCCAACCGGCTAATCAAGGCTCTAGGCTTGATGGGTTTCACGATGAAGTCATCGGCGCCAGCGTCAAAGGCGGCCACCTCAGAGAATTCCTCGCTGCGGGCTGTCAGGAAAAGGATGTGCGTGTCTCTGAACTTAGGGTTCTCGCGCAGTTGGCGGCAAGCCGTAATCCCGTCCATAACTGGCATCATCACGTCCAACAGAATAATGTCTGGGATGAATTTCTTGGCTTGGTCCAGCGCCACTTGCCCGTTCTGGGCCTGGGCTACCTCGTACCCTTCCTTTTCCAGGTTGTACTGTAACAGTTCCACGATGTCTGGATCATCGTCTACTACCAGAATCTTGTATTTAGCCGGCGTTTGCATAGAATGCGGTTTACTTAAAAGAGCGGTACACGTAAGGTAATCTCTTGAAAAATCAGGCTAAAATCGTGTCGTTAATAGACTACGAGTTTCTGAATTTCAGGATAAAGATAGGGAATAGTCTTCAGTAGGCGTTTATTTGGGAATTCTATTTCGTGTTAACAAATTGTTATGCAGGGTGATGGAAAAATAAGCAAGAAGAACACCTTCGGCTTTTTTGAGCTTAGTTTAAGTAAAATGCTGTTGAAACAGAAACGCCGCCAGAGATAGCTCTCTGGCGGCGTTTCTGTTTCAACTTATATAATGGGAGGACTTTACTTCACCACATTTAACCTGCTTTGGAGGCCGCTGTATTTGTAAAGGTCTACTTTCACGGAGCCTACAAACATTTCGGCCTGGAACATCACCGGTATTTTATTTGCGTCGTCAGAGAAGTAGACAGAGATAGCATCTTCTCCGCTGAACAAGCGGTTCTTGGGCATTCTGGGCACCAAGCGGTGCGCGCGTATTTTACCGGCTTTGGTGTCAACCGTGGTTTTGCCGCGGTACGTGACGGTCATGTCAAACACCTCGTCGCCTAAAAAGCCTTGCATTCTTACGGTTTGCCCCGGCTTAAAACTGTTCAGGTCTAAGGTGCGCAGATAGTAGAAGCCACTTACCATGTCCTGAGCATTATCTGGCACTTTGAAGACCTGGTTCTTTTTCTCGTCACGGCTATCGTTTACTACTACTGTGTTCTTGAAGTGATCAAAGTCAGTGGTCTCTTTGCGGCGGTACTTGCCTTCTTCAATGTTGCGGTGGAAGCGTAAGGGCAACATGGAGGAGGTGTCAATGAAGGATGTCCAGGTGTCCCGTACCCGGTGGAAGAAGTCAAAAGAGCCTATGGTCTTGCCACTTACCGTTGTCTGGTAACAGGGCCGGTTGTTGATGCGCTGGAGGTTGGAAGCCACGTTGATGGTGGCCTCGCCGGCATTGATAAGGCCGTAGTGTACTTTATATTGAAGTACCTCGCCAGGGGCAAAGGAATCATTTTTTACGGTGCGCATGGTGTCCTCAACTGCAAAGCCGCTCAAAACCAATCCTAATAAAGGTACTATAAGTAGTAGTTGATGTTTTACACGCATAAGCCAATATTTCCTATATGCCTGAGCTATTCAAATGTCGTACCAATTCCAGCCAAACGTGGCTTGTACACAAAGTTATAGGTTTTCAGACGGAACTCAACTTAAACAGAAACGGCACCTAAAAAGGTGCCGTTTTGTGTAAAAAGTAAGAGATTACTCGTTGTCTTCCAGTGCGGCAGCCACTTTCTCTGGCTCGCCTTTCACTATTGCACGAATCTTGTTCTCAATATCCTGCATCAGCTCTTCGTTGTCTAGCAAGAACTGCTTCACGGCATCGCGGCCCTGGCCTAAGCGGTCACCGTTGTAAGAGAACCAGGAGCCTGATTTCTGAACAACACTCAGCTCAACACCCAAGTCAAGGATCTCACCTACTTTGGAGATACCCTCGCCGTACATGATGTCAAACTCCACTACTTTGAACGGAGGCGCCACCTTGTTTTTCACCACTTTCACTTTGGTGCGGTTACCGGTGATGCTGTCCGGACCTTCTTTGATCTGGCCAATACGACGGATATCCAAACGTACCGAAGCGTAGAACTTCAAGGCGTTACCACCAGTGGTGGTTTCTGGGTTACCGAACATCACACCAATCTTCTCACGCAACTGGTTGATGAAGATACAGCAGCAGCCGGTTTTGTTGATGGTACCAGTAAGCTTTCTTAAGGCCTGAGACATCAAACGAGCCTGAAGACCCATTTTGCTCTCACCCATGTCGCCTTCCAATTCACCTTTCGGTACTAGGGCAGCTACTGAGTCAATTACAATAATATCGATAGCACCGGAACGGATCAAATGATCGGCGATCTCCAGAGCCTGCTCACCGTTGTCTGGCTGAGAGATCAGAAGGTTCTCGGTGTCAATGCCTAGTTTCTCAGCGTATGCTTTGTCGAAAGCGTGCTCGGCGTCAATGAACGCGGCAAGGCCACCTTTTTTCTGCGCTTCTGCAATGCAGTGCATGGTGAGCGTGGTTTTACCGGAAGATTCTGGTCCGTAGATCTCCACCACACGTCCGCGCGGAAGACCTCCAATACCCAAGGCGATGTCAAGGCCAAGGGAGCCGGTAGAAATGGCTGGAATGTCCTCCACCTGGGTATCGTTCAGCTTCATAACCGTACCTTTTCCGTAGGTTTTGTCCAGCTTGTCGATAGTGAGTTGGAGCGCTTTCAATTTTTCGCTGTTTACACTCATGTCTGTGTTTTTCTATGCTTTATTTTTGATGAATTTACAACTTCCTGAGCCAATCTGCAAACGCTAGCCGCGGCGTTTCTTTGCTTTCCAGACTTATTCCGGAGGTGTATAAAAGAAACACCCAAAGTACCGGATTTGTCCCAAGATTTACTACTTTTTTTAGTTATTTTTTCTGCCTCTTTGCTATTTTTAATAGCAAAGAGCAAACCCTCAACTAATCATTGGGTTACGTCCAGAGGCGGCAACATCATGCTTTCTCTTTGCTTCTTCTCAACAAAAGCAGGAGCAGTTTAGTTACAGAACAAGGCGGGTATTTTACCGTAAGTGCCCAGAAATAAGCAAACGGGTACAGCTTTGGTTTTAGGCATGGTTTTGTGAAAACAAGCCAAGAACCCCTTGCCGGAAGTTTCCTGGTCAAATTCCGGCAAGGGGTTCTTCCCGTTTCTTTTCTTTTGGTTTTTATCTACCTTTCGGGTTAGGGTGTAGGCCGTAAAGGACAGAAACGTCACCTCTTCTCCTTTTTTAGCAGCTTCCCGTAGCCAAATGGGGTTAACATTTTTCTATGTCTAAAAAGTGGTTTCTTGTAGTAGTAGGGATGGTTTTTGCCTCTCAGGCCAGCTTTGCTCAGTTAAACAACAAAGCCTTGGAGTTCAGGCAGCCGGTGAAACCTGACCAGGCTGGAGAGTTGCAACTAGGAATCAACGCCTTCGGTTACCAGAAAAACAATGAGTACTTCAATGACATCGCCGAGGGCTACACCCTTTTTGGCTATCACTTAAACCCGCGCCTAGTCTACTTCGCCTCGCCTCATGTACGCATAGATGCCGGGGTGCAGGTGCAGAAAGACTTTGGCACTCGCAGCTATTCTTTGGTCCAGCCTACGTTCACTATCCGGTACGAGGAAAACGGCATGGCCCTGATCTTCGGAACGCTGCAAGGTAACCTGAACCACGGCTACATTGAACCGCTGTACGATTTTGAGCGCGTCATCACCAACCGTCTGGAGAACGGCCTTCAATTCCTATTGGACAAGCCCGGCATGAAGCTGGATGCCTGGATTGACTGGCAACGGTATCTCCGCCGGAGGGATCCCTTCCAGGAGGAAGTGGCCGGCGGGGCCTCTGCCGAGTTCACGCTCTATAAAACGCCAGTTTCCCTTGGTTCCTCGGAAAGCAACCCCGAAACGGAAACCTACATAGGGTTGCCCTTGCAGTTCACGGCCCAGCACCGGGGCGGCCAGATTGATGACACCGATCTTCCCTTGGTGACCCTGGCCAACGTAGCGGCCGGACTGGTGATCAGGAAGAATTACAACAGGAAAGTATTGAAGGCCCTGTATTTTCAACCGTACGTAGTGGGTTGGAAAGACTTCTCCAATGAGCGGAATCTGCCGTTTCAGCAAGGGGGCGGGCTGTACCTCAACGCAGGGGTAGATACCAAATACCAGAATGTGATGCTAAGCTACTGGCGGGGAAGCGGATATTACGCAGAAATGGGCGGTAAGCTGTTCCCATCGGTTTCGTCCAACTTCAAAACCCCCGATTACACCGATAAAACCCGGCAGTTGATGATTGTGCGGTTCATGCATGACATTACCCTGATGGAAGGGCTTTCCCTGACCTTGCGACTGGAGCCGTACCTTGATTTTGATAACCCTAAGCTGGAGTTCTCCAATAGCCTGTACCTCAACTTCAACTCTGATTTCTTTCTGGCCAAGCTTAAAAAGCGTTAAGCCTAATTTAGGGCTGGTTTTCAGGAAAGAAGCTTAAAAAGCTACCTTGACAGCGCGAGTTTGGCATCCGTTTTCTTTAACTGGTATACCTGTATGGGCTGCGGGGTATCTTTTGAATCCTGGGCCACGGGTGTGTAGGTCTTCAGGTAGGTGAAGCCACTGCGCACGGCTACCTTCTGGCTGCGGAGGTTGGTTTGGGCGCACCGGAGATTGATGCATTCCATCCCGAGGTCTTGAAAAGCATACCGGGCAATGGCTTTTAGGGCCTCGGTCGCGTAACCATGTCCTTCGGCTTTGTGGCCCAGATAGTAGCCCACTTCTGAATACGGCTTTCCGCGCGCCAATCGCCGCAGGGTGATGTCTCCCACATAGTCATGGTGCTCTTTCCGCCAGATGCCAAAACTATACATGTCGCCGACCTTGTGCTGCGAGGCGAAAACCCGTATCCGGTTCTGGGCATCGGGTAGGGTGAGAACAGAGGATGCCCGGTCTGGAAAATCGGGGAGCAGCCGCGCCCTGTTCTGATGCAGCAATTCCCAGAATTGAGGCGCCATCTCCTGAGTATAGGGCAGCATCCACAACCTTTCGGTGGAAATCTCTAAACGGGCGGCAGGAGAGGTAACAGTTGGCTGCATAAGCGGAAGCATAATCTTACTGGATGTACGGCACACGCTTCCGGCAGATGCTAAAAATCAAGAATTATTGCCTAACTAACTTTAGAGAAGTAAACAGGGGACAGCTGGTTCCTAAAAGAGGTTTGCGAGATATTGCCATTCACCAAGGCCAAAAGGGAGAATGAACATCCCTCACTTTGAAGCCGTAAACAGAACCCGCCCCAGCCAGAGGAAAGCAGATCATCTTCCTCAGGGCGGAAAAACCTATTCCGTTAACGTTTTCTAAGCTATGCCGGCAAAGAGTGCGATCCAATCACTGCAGGAATACGGACGGGGCGTCATCGGGGGCTTGCTGTTCAGCCTACCCATGCTCTATACCATGGAAATCTGGTGGACAAGTTTTACGGTGTCTCCCTGGTTGCTGCTGCTGTACATTCTGGTGACCTCGGTTTCGCTGCTAGGCTACAACACTTACGCGGGGTTACGGTCAAGTGCCTCCTGGAAAGAGATTGCCATTGACTCCATAGAAGAGATGGGCCTTGGGCTGGTGCTGGCTTTCCTTTTTCTCTGGCTATTAGGGGTAGTGCAAATTCATGACATGTCTTTGGAGCGCATTGTGTATATGACCGTGATTGAGGCCATGCCTATTGCCATTGGGGTTTCCATCGGGACGGCCCAATTAGGTACCTCCGGCGAAGAAGAGGAAGACGAGTCAGAAGAGAAGAAGCCGCAGGAAAGTATTCTGGCTAAGCAAGACGCCGGACCGGCCTCTACGTTAGAGCAGATCATGCTGGCTACTTGTGCTAGCTTGCTGTTTGGGGCTAACGTGGCACCTACCGAGGAAGTAATGAAGATTGCTTCTGATGCTAACCCGTTACAGTTGTTGCTGGTTTTCTTGGTTTCTCTGGGCGTGAGCGGGGCTATTCTTTTCTATGTGGGGTTCAGGGGCTCTTATGAAACCCCGGCCAACGAGAAACCCACTTTTCTGGAGGTAATATGGGGTTTGAGTATTACGTATGCCACCTCCTTTTGCACCTCCGCCGGGGCGTTGTGGTTTTTCGGGAGGTTTGATGGGGTGGGCTTACAGGCCTGTATTGAAGCTACCGTGGTGTTAGGCCTGGTCTCTGCTTTAGGAGCCTCTGCCGGACGGTTTTTGTTTGACCAGGAATACAAATAGGAGAAGAGACTATGAATAAAAATCCGCTGGAGTGGTTTGTGTTTGGCTTGAGTGTCCTGCTCCTGATTGCACTCTTAGGGTACCTGGGGGTGAAAGCCTTTCACTACAAACATACCCCGCCGGATCTTCAGGTAAAGCTGTTCCCGGAGAAAGCCCAGCCAGAGAAGAATGTCTACCGGGTGGAGTTAGTGAACCTGGGAGAACAGACCGCCGAAAACGTATTAGTGGAAATCTCCTTGCTGGACCAAGGCACGGTGGTAGACAAAGCCGAGTTGAATTTTGAGGTAGCCCCCAAAGAAAGCATACAAGAAGCCTGGATAACCTTTAAACAACCCAGACAACTCAGTCAGAAAATGTCTGTGCACGTGCTGGGTTATAACAAACCATAAAGCAAGAGTGCCGGCTTTCCAAGAACTTCTTGGCAGAGCCGGCACTCTTGCTTTATCTCTGTTCCCTTAAAAAGGTACAGGAAGCGCTTTTGATCTATTTGTTTAAGAAAGGATAGTTGTATTGCAAAGGGCTGCCCAGTTGCTGTAGGCGGGCAATCACCTCCATGGAGTGGGCAATCTCGTTGAAATACTCCAGCCTCCTGATTAGTTGTTCTTTCAGCAGCACGGTTCCTTCAGGGGTACGTAGGTACGCCCGCTTGTCTTCCAGAATCCTGTGCATGATATCGGTTATGCGTTTGCCTTCGCGCATGTATACCTCGTGGAATTCTACAAGTGCATCAAAACCATCTTTGGTCACCTGGCAAGGAAAGCCGGCATTGGTGAGTACATCGCACAGCATATTCAACTCCAACGGCATGGAGATGTTATAAGGCGTGGTACGTACATCCAGTCCTCTCTTGATGTAAGAGAAAATGGTTTCCAGGTTGTTCTCAAAGCGTTCGTAAAGAGCTGCTGCTTCCATGCGGTTTAGGTTTATAGAAATCGGGGGCAAAAGTACAGAATGCATTACTCTTTTTCACTACCCACTGTTGCCTGATACATCAAGCTACATGTATTTACTGGCTGTATTCTGAAAAGTAAGCCAAAAACAAAGGATTGGACTTCACCTACCGGAAACTTATCTGAGAGGGCTCATCGTGAGGGCAGTCCTGTTTTGAGCTGAGTTTAAAAAGAGAACCCTACTTTGGGCCTAGTTTCCTGAAATTAGGCCCAAAGTAGGGTTAGAGAAGACCTTTGATAATTTGCTCTACGGTGATTCCCTCAGCCTCGGCCTTGAAGTTACGTACCAACCGATGCCGGAGAATAGGAACCGCCACAGCCTGCACGTCCTCAATGTCTGGGGAGTACTTCCCTCTGATCAGGGCGTTGCACTTGGCTCCCATGATGAGGTGCTGGGAGGCTCTTGGGCCAGCGCCCCACTCCAGATACTGGTTAGTTTGTTGCCCGGCCAGGTTGGTATTAGGGCGGGTTTTGTGCACCAGTTTTACGGCGTACTCCACCACATTATCAGTGACCGGAACCCGGCGCACCAGTTGCTGGAAGGCGGTGATTTCATCGCCGTGCAAGACTACGTTGGGCGTGTGCTTGCGGTCACCGGTGGTGTTCTTTACAATCTGCAGTTCTGCCTCGTAGCTGGGGTACTCCAGTGCCACATGGAACATGAAGCGGTCTAACTGGGCCTCGGGCAGAGGATAGGTTCCTTCCTGCTCAATAGGGTTTTGCGTGGCCAGTACAAAGAAGGGGCGGGGCAATTTGTAATGATGGCCAGCCACCGTCACTGAGTATTCCTGCATGGCCTCCAATAACGCCGCCTGGGTTTTAGGAGGTGTCCGGTTGATCTCGTCCGCTAACACAATGTTGGCGAACACCGGGCCTTTCACAAACTGAAAATTGCGGTTCTGGTCCAGCGTTTCTGACCCCAGAATGTCTGAGGGCATCAAATCCGGTGTGAACTGTACCCGGTTAAACGAGAGGTCCAGTGAGTTGGAGATGGTCTGGATCAGGAGCGTTTTGGCCAAACCGGGGACCCCCACTAAAAGACAATGCCCCTGACAAAAAACAGCAGTCAGCACCAGTTTTACTACTTCCTCCTGGCCAATAATGGTTTGGGAGATCTCGGTTGTTAAACGCTTGTAGGCATGGTGAAGCGCATCTGCAGCTTCTTTGTCAGAGGCAAAGGGAGGCATAGAAGGGGAATTAGTCGTCTAAACTACAGGTTCTGAAATCGGGGGTGATGTCCACAAACACCGTTTCTTTGTTTTTGTCAAACCACTCGTTAATGGCTTTGTTGCGTTTGTCGGCTAGGGCCGCTGCGGCAATTTTTTGGTAATCGTCTTTCAGGTTGGCTTGGTGCGGAGCGGCCTTTGACTTAAGGTAAAGGATACGCATGGCCTCTTTGCCATCTTCGGTACGGTACGGAAGCGGACCACTGATGGAACCCACCTGCATGGTGTCAATCACGAAGAAGATAGAAGGATCCAGTTTGTCTACCGGAATATAAGTAGTTGGGCTGCCCGGTAACGTGATCATCCCCCCGTTACCTTTGGTACCCATGTCATCGGAGAACTCCTTCGCAGCTTTCGCGAAAGACATGCTGTCTGTTTGAACCATCGTCCGGATGCTGTCCAGTAAACGCGTGGTCAACTGCAAGTCTACCTGAGCCGTAGCGGGTTTGATTAGAATGTGACGGGTGTTGAACTCTTCGCCGCGACGCTCCAGCAACTGAATGATGTGGAAACCGAACATAGACTCAATCACCGGAGAGGTCTCACCAGGCTGCAGTTTTAACGCGGCCGCTTCGTATTCTGGTACCAGCTCGCGTTTCTTGAAGAAGCCCAACTCTCCACCCGCTGCCCCAGAACCTGGGTCTTGTGAATATTGACGTGCCAGGGTAGCAAAATCTTCGCCGGCCAAGATACGTTTTCTGATGCTTTCTAATTGCTCACGCGCGGCTTGTTTCTGCGCGGTGCCTATCTGGGCAATCTTCACAATCTGGCCTACTTCAACCTCGGTGGAGAAGTAAGGCAAGCTGTCTTTAGGAATGCGGTTAAAGTATTGCTGTACTTCTTTAGGCGTCACCTTCATTTTACCGGCAATCTCACGTTCCATTTTCTGAACCGTTAATTGCTCTTTAAGGCTACGGCGAAGATCACTTCTGATTTCACTCATAGGCTTGTTGTAGTAAGCCTCCAATTTTTCCTGGCTCCCGATCTGGGCGATAAACTGGTTTAAACGGCCCTCCAACTCGGCAGTAATAGTGTTTTCCTCTACAATGACAGAGTCCACCTCGGCGCGGGCCAACAGCAGTTTGTTCTGTACAAGCGACCTAAGGATCTCGCAACGCAGGTTAGGGGATTTGTAGCCCTGGCTTACCGCATTGGCATGCTGGAACTCCAGTTCTGAACGTAGTACGATATGTCCTCCCACTTTTGCCACAATGTTGTCTACCAATGTGGCTTGCTGAGCTTCTGCGCGTTGCGTCAAAGAGCCCAAAACACATAGTAGGAGAAGGCTTTTAAAGAAAGAAGAAAAAGAAATTCTGATTTTCATGGTATTCTGTATAGCGGTTGCTTTGTATAGAACCGCTTCTCTTGCAAAATAGTATAGTGGTAAACAAACAAAGCTAGGTAAACTGCTTCATTAAAAGAAACTTCTGCCGCTTACTTCTTGATAAGCTTCTGCACTTCTGGCTGGTTCACCACCACCTTGTACTTCTGGCGCAGTTCTTTTATCCATTCCTGCTCCAAGTAGTTCTGGTAGTCTGAAATCACTACCCCACGGGTTTCGCTTAGCTTTTTAGGCGCCGGCGGGTCTACCTGGTCAATCTTGATCCAGATGGAACGGCCATCCTGCGTTACAGTATAAGTACCCGGCTTCCAGGTCACGCCATCTAAAAGTTTGCTTTCACCTCGCTGGAATTTGCGGGAAGTTACTTGCAAGGCCAATGGGTTGCTCTGGTTCAGGTTCTCTGCCAAAGCTTGCAAATCAGAGGTGAACACCTGCAGCGCTACCCGGCGGGTACCAATGGCACCTGGGTCAGCAGCTTTTACCTGAATGTTCTCTCCTTCAACACCTTTTAAGAGCAGGTAGTTCTTTACGGCAGTAGTGCGGCGGGTTGCCAAAGTACTGTTCTTCCGATTCGCGCTTTCCCGAGCGTCGGTGTAGCCAGTAAGTTGAATAGATAAGGTAGAATCGGCCTCCACAGCTGCCGCCAATTGGTCTAATTGAGTGGTTGCGGCTTTAGAAAGGGTGGCATTGCCAGATGTGAAAAGCAGATCAATTGGTTTGTTTCTGGTAGAAACAAATTTGCCATTGGCCATAAGAGATCTCGCCTGTGCCAGTACCGTTGGGTTGGCAGCGCTCAGAATAGTGGCCTGGGCTCGCTCTCCCCACATGTATTTGTCTCTGTTGGCTTCAAAGAAAGCTTTTAAACCAACGGTGTCTTCCACGGCTTTAGCCCAAACCTTTTCTTCCATGAGCTGGAACAACAGGATGCCGTCATGGTACTCATTCACCAGCATCTTATAATCCTTGTGTTTTTCTTCCAGGTGCTCGCGCTCGTAATCTAGCAGGCTGGTTTCTACAAACTTGTCATACAACAGGTTCATGGCGTGAGCTGGAGATGCGTTCTGACGGGCCTTCTGGTTTGCCTCAATATAGGTGGCGAAGTTACCGGGTGTGTATGCTTTGCCGTTGATGGTGAACAAAGTGGCCGTTGGCAGGTTTTTAGGCTCTGCCGGAACGTTGAATTTCCATTTGCCGGCCAAAAGAGACGAATCTGCTAGGCGCAGGGTGGCTTCCTTGATGGCTTGGTTTTCCTGGAACTTGTTCTCGGTTTTAATGCGACGCAGGAACGCCGCCTTGTTCAGCTCAGAACGGGAGTCTTTGGCAATACGGTTCCGGAGCGAGGTTTCCATCTCTTCGTAAGACGGTAGTTCCTTGCGTTCCAGTAATTTGATGATATGCCAGCCATAGGCTGTCTGGATAGGGGCAGAGATTGCTCCTGGTTGGGCCAGGGCAAAAGCGGCTTCCTCAAAAGACGGGATCATGCGGCCTGTTCCAAACCAGGGCAGTTCCCCGCCATTGTCGGCGGAGGCAGCATCTTCTGAGAACTGAGAAGCCAGTTTGTTCCAGTCTTCTTTGCGCTGTACCCGGCTGTAGATTTCGTCTATCTTCTTTTTGGCCGCCAAAGAGTCAGCCTTGGGCAAGCCTTGTTGCGCACGCACCATAATGTGCGCTACCTTGATCTCACCCTGCGCCGGACGTACCTCGTTTACTTTGATGATGTGGTAGCCAAAGCGGGTTCTTACCGGTTGCGAGATTTGGCCGGCCGGCGTGTTGAAGGCGGCATTTTCAAACGGGTACACCATTTGCAGGGCGGTGAAATACCCTAGATTCCCGCCGTTCTCCCTGGCTGATGGGTCTTCTGAGAAGCGCTGGGCCAAGGACTCAAACGGAGTGCCGTTTACCGCCTGCTGCCGAAGGTCCATGATTTTCTGATAGGCGGCCAACGTGTCTTTGGGGTCAGCCTCCATGTCCACGTTGATCAGGATGTGCGTGGCGTTTACTTCTTTCTTCAGGCGTTCATAGGCTTCGCGCACCAATTGGTCGGTTACGCTTTTCTCCGTCAGGAAAGGTTGGGCCAGTTGTTCTTTGTATCCGCCAAGCTCGGTTTTGAATGCCTGCGTTGTATCCAAACCACGGCTCTTGGCCTCGGCCACTTTCAATTTGAAGTTGGTGTACAGGTTAAGGTACTCGTTGACGCTGGCACTGGAGAAAGCGCTGTCTGCGTTGCTGTTGTTTTTCTCATACACGTAAGCAAACTCAGAAACAGGGACCGTCTCAGGCCCAATAGAAAGCAGTACAGGTTCAACGGCCTTTTTAGGAGAAGAGCACTGAAAAAGGAGCAGGGCACCTAGGCCCACATACAAAGAAGTAACTCGCATAGATGTTAGCAAAATGCAGGAGGTCTGGTTTATAGGCTACCTAACATTATGCAATTTTACTTAATTTTTTGGAGAGAATAGGCTACTATTTTAAAACATAGTGCCAAAGAAGCAGGAGGGGGAAGGGCCTGCTCCGTTTATGGCGTCTTTTGCTCAAAACTGGCCATAAACGGATTTTATTGTATTGTAAACAAAAAATACAAAGGCAGGGCTCAAGCAATGAGCTTGTGCATGCGGCAGATATTGGTAGACCCTTTTACGCTATATTCTACTTTGTCCATGATGCGGTTTACCAAGGCCACCCCAACACCCCCTTTCTTGCCTGACTTGATGTTGTCATGGATGTTAGGCTCTTTGTAGTTGGCCTGCACAAAAGGGGTTCCGTTGTCTTCCAGTTCAAATACGATTTCTTTCTTGTCGTACCTGATGGTAAGGCAAAGGTGTTTCTGGCTGTCTTCGTGGTTGGAGTGGATGATCAAGTTGGCGCAGATCTCGTCTACGGCCAAGATGATCTGGTTTAACATGATCTCAGACAAATGGACAGGAAGAAGGGTATCCGTCACAAAGGCGCGGATAATCTTAAGGTTCTTCCTGTCGCAACTGACCCGGATCTTGTTAGTCATTGGCTATGGTCACGGCTTCTTCATAGGAAGAGACGATAGTCATGAGCAGATCCAGACCTAGAATCTCAAACACATTGCGCACTTTCTCTTGCATGTTGAAGAAAATCAGCTTGATCTGGGCATCTTCAAAACGCTGCAAATGCGAGATGAACACGCCTAAACCGGCCGAGGAAATGTAGTTGAGGTTTTTACAGTCAACCAGGATCTTGCCAAACATCATAATGCTAGGGTTAGAAAGTTCTTCATCTAGCAGCACAGAGGAGCTGGCGTCTAATTCACCATCTAAACTGATGGTGATAGTATTGTCGGTGATAGTATGTTTTATCTTCATCGTGCTTCTTTACGAATCATCTATTTGTTAGGTTGACGCTGTTTAAACTTGATCACGAGCAGGGTTTGGTCATCGTGCAGGGTGTCATTGCTGAAGTCGTTGACATCGTTGATGATAGCACTTTTAATGTCCTCCGCCTCTAAATGGTACGTTTGGGAAAGCATGTATTTCAGTCTCTCCTCGCCGTACTCATCTTGCCGGGCATTCCGGGCTTCCACTATGCCATCGGTGTAAATGACCATCACATCATTGGGGTTGTAGTCATAGTGCAGCCGGTGGATGCGTTTGGCGTACGAGGGATCTCTGATGATGCCCAAGCCCAACCCTTCTGTCTGAAAATAGAACGTATCTTCTATCATAGAGTTGTAGTAAAGCGTGTGGCAATGACCCGCCCGGGCAAAGGAAACCCCCTGCATCTCGTAGTCTATGATGTACAGGGAGGACGTGATAAAGGACGTGCGCTCCAGGCACCGGCTAAGGGCACTGTTGGCCTGGATCATGAACTCATCTGGGAGCAAGTCTTGCTGCATGAGGCCATGGAAAATCCCTTTCATCTGCGCCATGTAAAAAGCCGCCGAGATGCCTTTCCCAGACACGTCCCCGATGATGATGGCAATGCGAGACTTGCTTAGCTGCAGGTAATCGTAGAAGTCTCCTCCCACTTCCTTGGCCGCCTGGGCGTAGGTGCTGATGTCAAACCAGGTATCAGTAGGGAATGTTTTGGGATTCAGACGGTCCTGTACCAGGGTCGCGATTTTGAGTTCCTCTTTGTAGCGCTCGTTCTGCAAAGACTCCTGCATGAGGCGCAGGTTCTCAATGGTGAGCACGGTCTGGTTGGCGAAAGACTGCACCACGCTGATGGTGTCTGGGTCAAAGCCCTGCTCCAGTTCCTGCAGCAGGTAAAGGTAGCCATACCGGCGCTTGATGGAAACCAGCGGCACCACCAGCAACGAGTTGTAGGGGCTGTTCAGGGCCTTGAACTCCGGGGAAAGGTTTAGATCACCGTTCATGTACACGCTCTCCTGCGTAGACTTCTCCTGCTCATGCACCTTCTTTACTAAAGCTTTCACGGCGACTTGCACCTCTTGCTCTACGGGGTTGCCAGTGGTTTGGGAAAGGTCCAGGTGAGGAGTGTCGGTAATCTCCAGCCAGGCAGCATCGGCACCGGTGGCTTTGATGGCGCTTTCAAACAGCATGTTGTACACCTCATCTTCGTTTTGCCCTTGCTGGATGGTATGGCTCAGGCGCTGGAAACTAAGAAGGTCTGCGTTTCTTTGCTCAAATACCCTAGACGTGGGCAAACTGAACAAAGACACCAGCAAGGAAGCCAAGGCATATAAAAAGACAAAGGCAAGCGCAATGAGAATGAAGGGATTGTCTGTGTAATCTACTACCAACTCAGCCGAATCGGCGTAGAGGAACAGGAAATTGGCAAACAAAACGCCCGAGGCCAGGATGGCAGTTAAAAGGAAGATGCAGCCCCATTTCTTGTCCAGGCTAAGGAAAGCGACCCACCGCTGGTGTACGCTCATGTACAAGCTATAGGCCAGAAGAAGGCCCAGATCCAGGATAAGGAATACATGTTTCATGTACTCCACATTGAACAAAGGCACTAACAAGGACAGGTACACCAAAATCTCAAACCATTTCCATTGGCTCTGGATGTCCTTGGTTCTATGGTACAGGATCAATTGCCGCCAGGTATAGAAAGCCTTGCCCAGAAAGTACACGAGTAAACCAAAAAAGATCTGGTAGAAAATGTCCAGCAGGTAAGGACTGTTGACCCAGTGCTGGTTAAGGCCCGGGTACCCAATGTTTAGAAGTAAGCAGAGATACGCGCCAAGCCCTCCTTTCACAAAGAGGCCCCAAAGCGGCGAGGTGAACTCAGCGCTGCGTTGTACCTGTACATAGTGCCGCTGATGCAGGAACACGGACAAGATAAACACCACCGACAGCAGATTGCTGAAGTAGGAGGTGGCGGCGTTGGCTTCACCCATATGCCCTTGGCGGGCCAAAAACAACACGTTCACCAATAGCAATACCCAGCTCACGCTTCCGGTTAAAAAGCTCACCTGTCTGATGGTTTTATCTTGGGGCATTGGAGAGGTTGCCTGCAGGTTATGTTTTAGATGTGGGTGAATACGAGAATTTCTTAAAAGTAACTAAAAAAAAGTTATGTTCCTCAAGCGGCCCCAGCGGCAGGTTTTAACCTCGGGTGAATGAGCCTAAAAGCCAGAAAGTTGCCTTAAAAGCAATAAGCAATCATCCCGATTAAGGGAAGACTATATAGGAAACGCTAAATTTTTGACAATGATTCACCAAGCAGGTACTTACCTTTTGACTTTTCTGAGTAGGACAAGGTAAATTCTTGGAAGACAAAAGCTTAGTTTAGGGTTGGTTTTAGAAAAACAGGCTTAAAAGGTAAAAAAGCAAGAACAGACTAGTCTTGCCTATTTCCGCATGTAATAGGATAGCGGTAAGAGCTAGCGAAGGCAACCGCTATAAAACAAGTTTGCTCTGCCCGATTAAAGACGGACAGAGCAAACTATAGGTTATTAGCTTTCGGTTTGAAGCTTTTCTCTAGGAATTAACGGCTGTAGTTAGGCGCCTCACGGGTGATCTGTACGTCGTGCGGATGGCTTTCGCGCAGACCGGCTCCGGTGATTTTCACCATTTTGGCTTTCTTCAGGGCCTCAATATCAGGAGCGCCGCAGTAGCCCATCCCAGCTTTCAGGCCGCCGACCAATTGGTAAAGCACTTCCCCGGCTAAGCCTTTGTATGGCACACGGCCTACAATTCCTTCGGGTACCAGTTTCTTCACGTCATCCTCGGCATCCTGGAAGTAACGGTCTTTGGAACCTTCGCCCATGGCCTCAATAGAGCCCATGCCGCGGTAGGTCTTGAACTTACGGCCTTCATAGATCTGCATGTCGCCGGGAGCTTCTTCGGTACCAGCCAGCAGGGAGCCGATCATAATGGTGCTGGCGCCACCGCCAATGGCTTTCACCACGTCACCAGAGAATTTGATACCACCATCGGCAATTACCGGTACACCGGTGCCTTCCAAGCCTCTTACGGCTTCTATCACCGCAGAAAGCTGCGGAACACCAATACCCGCAATGATACGGGTAGTACAGATAGAACCCGGACCAACGCCTACTTTCACGGCATCGGCACCGGAGTCTGCCAAAGCACGGGCACCTTCGGCGGTGGCCACGTTACCAGCAATCAGGTCCACGTTAGGGAAAGCGTCTTTGATTCTGCGAACGGCATCCATCACGCCTTTAGAGTGACCGTGCGCGGTATCCACGCTGATCACGTCCACACCGGCTTCCACCAGGGCGCCTACGCGGTCCAGCACATCGGGGGTTACGCCAACGGCTGCTCCCACGCGCAGACGACCAAACTCGTCTTTGCAGGCGTACGGGCGGTGCTTTCTTTTGAGAATGTCTTTGTAGGTAATTAAACCAACTAATACGCCGTTCTCGTCAATGACCGGCAGCTTCTCGATTTTATACTCCTGCAGGATGTCTTCGGCTTTATCTAGTTCAATGCCTTTAGGGGCGGTTACCAGACGGTCTTTGGTCATAATTTCAGACACTTTCACCGAGAAGTTTTTCTCAAACCGGAGATCACGGTTGGTGATGATGCCCACCAGTTTCTTGTCTGCGGAAACAATGGGAATACCGCCAATGCGGTGCTCTTTCATGAGTTGAATGGCCTCGCCCAGGGTGGCGTGCTCGTCCAGGGTTACGGGGTCCAGGATCATGCCGCTTTCAGAGCGTTTCACCTTGCGCACCTGCTCGGCTTGCTGCTTGATGCTCATGTTTTTGTGGATGATCCCGATGCCGCCTTCCTGGGCCATGGCAATGGCCATGTCTGCTTCGGTCACGGTGTCCATGGCGGCAGAAACCAAAGGAATGTTCACCCGGATGTTGCGGGTAAGCTGGGCTGATGTATTTGTATCTTTGGGAAGTACCTCTGAGTAGGCAGGTAATAAGAGAACGTCGTCGTAGGTGAGGGCTTCGAACAACAGATTGGGTGCGTGAGACTGCATAGCAAATAGCGTATATGGTATTTGCCACGTAAAGTTAAGGGAAAAGTTGAATATCCTAGTGTCAGGACAAAAACTTTCTGAAATCGAAGTGTCTGTTTAGGGCTTGTTTGCCTTAGAAACGGCTAAAAGCAGTATGGTTTAGTATACCGGAAACTCAGGGTCTACCTCCTGTGCCCAGGCATGCACGCCGCCTTTCAGGTTCAGCAGGTTGGTGAAGCCGTACCGCTGCTGCAGAAACATCAGGGCCTGGGCGCTTCGGAAACCGTGGTGGCAAATGAGCACCGTGGTCTTGTCTTTGTCCAAGTTGGCCACTTGTTTGGGAAGTTCTGCCAGCGGAATCAGCTGGCCGCCCAAGTTACAGATAGCCCATTCCTGCGGCTCGCGTACATCAATGAGTTGGAGGGGCTCCTGTTGGTTTAAGCGCTCTTTCAGTTGTTGGGGCGAAATCTCTGGTAGCATGGCGCAAAGATAACCCAAATAATTTTGCCGTATAAAGCAGCAGGAAGGAGCAACCTACCCGGAAGCTTCTATTTTTGTGGCTGTTACTTATGCTTGTCCTGATTTTAAGGCTGTTTTCTGGCAAAGCGGTTTAAAACGGAGCAAGCCAATTCTTTCTTTATGGATTTCTTCTCCCCCAATACTTGGGACTTGGCTACCGTTACTGAGGTAGTAGGCGTGATTACGGGTGTGCTCTGCGTGTGGCTGGCCGCCAAACAGAATATCTGGACGTTCCCCATCGCGCTCATCAGCGTAACCCTGTACATCATCATCTTCTATGACGCCCGCCTTTACGCCGATATGGGCTTGCAGGTGATGTTTGCCGGACTCAACTTTTACGGCTGGTATCTGTGGCTGTACAAAGGAAACCAAAGGGAGGAGCGGCCCGTGTCTAAAATGACGTCTAAGCACTGGATTTGGCTGCTGCTGTTTGTGCCCCTCTTTACCCTTGGCTTAGGAACTTACCTGCATTACAATACCGATGCTGATCTGGCTTATTGGGATGCTGCTACCACTGCCGTAAGCCTTGGAGCACAGTGGCTCATGAGCCGGAAAAAACTGGAGAATTGGCTCATCTGGATTGTGGTGGATGCCGTGTACGTGCCTATTTATTTCTATAAAGAACTTTACCCCACAGCGGTCTTGTATCTGCTGTACCTTGGCTTAGCCTGGTGGGGGTATCTAGATTGGAAGAAAAGTATGGTGCAACAGCCCGAAGGCGGGAAAGAACCTTTCCCGTCTGTCGGGTAGTCTTGCTTTATTCCAGTTGAATCATTCTTTTGGTTTGGGTAACGCTTTTTAAGCCATTTGTTGCGGTAAGCTTATAGAAGTAAACTCCGGGTTTTAAGTTATTTCTACTGAAACCTACGGAATACGCACCTGCTTTTTTGTCTTCTGACACAAGGGTATTTACCAACCTTCCGGCTGTATCATACACGTTTATGGAAACAGTACCATCAAATGGGAGCTGGTACTGGATGGTTGTACTTGCTTTAAAAGGATTAGGGTAATTGGATAGTCTGAATGGGTTGGGTTTACCAAAATTTGCTTCAGTAGATTCAAGCTGGGTATTTTGGTGTCTGGCTTGGGCTATGGCTTCGGAAGAACAGGAGCCTAGCTGGTCACCGTGCTGAAGATGCGCTTTAACGGCCGCTGAGGCAATACAAATCATCTTCCCTCTATGGCAAACCAGCACTTTGTCTTCTTTCTTGCCGCATCTAACATCATTCACAAATACGGTTACCTCATCTGTGCCCGAACAACCTTGGGCATCGGTTACTGTGAGGGAATAGGTGGTTGTTGCAGTGGGGCAAACAGAAATCTCGGCGCTGGTCCAAGTTCTGCCCCCAGCCGACCATTGATAAAAATAAGGGACAATCCCGCCCGTAGCCCTAGCCTTCAAGGTGGTGCAATTAGATCCATAGCTGTAAACAACCGTTTTATCCTCTCCGGCACTGGCAATGCTAGGCTCAAAATCATAGACGGTAGTATGGCCGTTAATGCCAATGGTGAAAGCATCTAGGTAACCAGTAAAGGGACCGCCCCAATACTCTATGAAAGGAGCGAAACGGGGGGAACCCACATTTACCCTGATGCCGCCAATACCACCCCCTAATGGCTGGTTCACAATTCTGGCCTCAGGGTATTGGCTGATGTAAGCGGCTAACGTAAGGTACTCACCACCTTTTTCTGGATTGAGCAGCCTTGGAGGGCCTAACCACCAGATGGCATGCAGCATATCCCAAGTTTGCCAAGTGTTTTCTACAGTGGGGCCCTGGTCTGGCAGAATCCCAGCTACCCATGAGCCGGTTTGCCAGCGTGGTTCGAAAATCAAGTGGTCATCTGCTAGGCCGTCGCCCGTTCTGTCCACCTGCAAAACCACAAATATATTATCAGTGTCATTGGTGCGGTTCTGGATGTAGGTAGAGTAACTGAAAGTAGTGAGAGAAGCCAGAAGAGTGTTATGGAAAGACTCGTTTCTGAAATTCCCGAGAGCACCGGTATGGGTGGTGTATTCTAAACTTCCCGTGCCAAGTGGTGGATTAGCAGCGCCAGTGGTAATGGCTGTTGCCGTGTTGGGGTAATGTAGTTCTACCCAGCCATTCAGGTTGCAATCTGTTACTGTAATAATGGTTTGGGAATAGACGCTTCCAGAAAAGAGTAGTGTTACCATCAGCAACAGTAATTTCAATTCAAAAGGTATAAAAGTTTTCATTGGAATGCAGTGAAGAGGTTAACATGAAGAGGAGAGAATGGTACACAGAAAGGCACCGTGAACCTGCTTGACTTTGCAGGACAAGGAATAGGTAAATGGAGAATCTTTCTAGGGTTTTGCTAATTGCCCAACCTGATGTCGGCGGCTTTATTGCCTAATATTTTACCTAGCCTTAGCCCTTCGTCTACCGCGATTTTATAATGGATGCCTGCGTAAACCCGTGATATAGCAACTTCTTAGGCTATTTTGGAGAAGGAAGAATACTGCTTTGCAGCGGACCCATTCCAGGTATAGGTATTATCTGCCACCGGAATGTTGTCACCTATTTCTTTGGTTAAAACCTGCATCACACCTCCCACGATATAGGCCAGGGCAGAAGGATACTCGGGGTAAGGAGGAGTGGGTATGTATGTTTGCCAGTTTGGATCAATGAACCGGTTGATATAGGTAACCGGACGCATGAGATTGTAATGGAACTTCATTTTCCATAGTACAATGATTGCATCGCGGTGCACAATGCCTGTTTTAGCATAAATCTGTGCTGCCTCGTCAAGAGTGACTCCCCTGTGTTTCAGTACATCGGTTACTATGGCAACGGTATGTCCGGGGATGGGATATGCTTTGCCCGTGCCACCTACATCGGCCCAGGAAGTAGCAATTAACTTCTGCTCTGCCGTCAGTGTTTTGGAGACATCATACACTTCTTTGGCCATCCTGTAAAATTCAGACGTTGGGTCTTCTGAATAAGTGAAAGGCAAAGGAGGCGTCTCTACTGATACATTGGAAGCTAAAAAAGGACGGGCATCTTTCAGTCTAGGTCCGGCAGCATTGGCAAAGCCAGCAGGGGTAGGCTCCCAGGCTCCTGGAAATATTGGCGGCACATAGCCGGCATTTGATAAAATAAAGTTGTCTGTCTTAGACCACTCATGGATGGCGGTGGCAATGGAGCGCCCAAAGGCTTGAGATTGGGTAAAGGCAGCGTTATTGTTGTACTCTGTCTGTAATCGTTGATTATACGCGTTCTCCAAAGAGTCAATGCTTGCTTTGTTGGCATCGGTGAGGCCTACGGAGAACAAGCGGACTAGACTAGCTAAGGCAGCGTTGGCACTGGCACGCGCTAAAAAGCCATTGCCTGTTGGGGCTGTAGGCATAGCGGGCATCTGGTAAAGGACAGTAGAAAGGCTGGCTGCTCCTTCCATACCAGGACGGACTGCCTCGTAGAGGCCCACGCCAATGTAACCGAAGTTGCTGTTGTTCAATAATGCACTAACCTGCGGACTGCTGTGCAGTTGCGTGCGTAACAGTAAAGTGTACCAGTCATACACTACGTCGGCACTTTCTTGGGTAGGTAAGGTGGGGTCATCGTCACTTTCCTGGCAACTAAACAACAAGATGGAAAGGAATAAAAACAGAAGGGTTACTGCTCTTTGGAGGTTACGAATGAGTATAGATTTCATGGCGGTTTAATCATTTAGTGAAAGGTTTAATTAACTTATGAGAATAAATAGACTAAGTAGGTGGAGGGTGAATGCAAGGTTTGTTGAAGATTGTTTTGCCGCAATTCTTGAATACTAGACAGGTAAGAGATGCAGTTTTAGAGCATTTCTTATGAGTAGATAGGTATGGAAGTTCCTGCCCTAAACAGCTTCAGTTGTTAGGGTATTTTAAATTTTGATGGATCTAAAAAAGGTAACTGCCTCTTAGTTTAACCTGGCTTAAATTTCCTTGATGAGGTAAATGCTTGCCTTGTGTTAAGTGGAAAGTCTAGCCGTAATAACCTTAGTTAATCAGCTAGCCGAGGTGCCTTGTTTTAGCAGAATACCGGTTCATTGCTGTGCTAAAGGTACTATATGAAGGGGCAGCGGGCTATAACTATTAGTTCAAAGAGTGGTAATTTTGATTCAGAGGAGGGGAAAATGAATGGCCTAATACTGGTATTAGGCTTTGGTGCCTAAACATTCAGAAGGCAAGTGTCCGTATTTTTTCTTGAAGCTCTTGGAGAAATAGGATGGACTGCTGAAACCAGTTTGGTAGGCAATATCGGCTACGTTGTTATTGTTTTTGTTTAATAAATTAAGCGCCTCATCTAGCCGGTATTCTATGATAAACGTATGGGGAGACTTTCCAGTGAGATACACCATTTTGCGGTATAACTGTGATTTGCTGCAGCCCAATGGTTTGCTAAAATCATCAAGCTTTAGATTGTTGTCGCTCCAGTTAGATTCTAGGTAATCTGCTAAAACCGTTAAGAATTTTTCATCTGCTGGGGTGAGGCAAACGAGGCTTTCTCCTTGATTTAAAGTGTCAGGATTCTGGCTGTTGTATAGCTCTCGCACTTCTGAAGAAACAATAACTTCGCCTTCAATGATCTTACATATGCGTTGGGCTAATTTTACGGTGTCTTCAAACAGTAATTTATTCTCAGTGACCGGTAAGCCAGCGCTTACGCCAATCCTGATATGGGTTCCATTTCTGCTTAAATCCTTCTTTAAAGAGTTGAACTCTGACTGGATTTCAAAAGCGGCATGCACAGCATTTGAGACGGACTTGAAAGAAACTAAATGAAAGTTCTCCGTTTGTTTTACCAGGTTGCCCTCGTAAACCTTAAGTAGTTTAAGAACAGATTTTGTAAAACTGTCTACAAAGGGTTTAGACGAGGAACTGTTAGTTGCTGTCGGCTTTACCGGTTGTAAGGCTACCCCCATGATGGCCCTTAAGGCGGAGTCATCAATGATGTTCAGTTCGGTGTCTTTTGTTTTTTCCGGGTCATCAATTCTGCCCAAAAATGATTCCACCAAGCTGGCATTTACTTCAATGATGCTGTTTGGAATTTGGCCATGTGCCTCGTTGTGCAGTTCCTGAATGGCCTTGGCAGTGGGTGCTTCAATCAAACAGAAAGCGTTTTTCCTGTTTTCATCATACCAATAGGTAAGAACTCGGCAACCATACTTATCCTGCAATTTTAAGTCCTCTTGGTGGATGTGGGCTACAGTCTCCGCTGTAACCGTTTCTGGAACATCGTGGCGATCCATGTAAAGTGGCATATGCGTAACAGGTAAATAGTCTGAGGTAGTGATTATTTAGCAGTTATCTCAACTTTTAGGAAAGGGGGGAATGCCTGAAAGTTGCACCATTGATGTTCCAGGGGATGGAGGGTTTTATCTTAGTTCTATAAAAGCACTTTTTTTGTTTTGAGGAAGTTGAAGTAAACCTGATTCTAAATGCAGCCCTGTCTTTGAACTTCGCTTTTGTTAAGATTCGCTATCAGCTTACTTATTTTAGTAGAAGTTAACTGTTTTGTTAAAGGTTTCAATAGAAAATTTCAATTTAAATCAGATATCACTTTCTATTTGGCTAATAAATCCTTCCTGGATTAGGTCAGCTTAAATCCGGGGTTCCGGAAAGAATACAACCCCCCCGCTTGCCTGACTGTTAGAAAGCAGGTTCAATACCCTTTCAAGCTATCACCACTCACGCTTTTCAAACTCTGATTCGAGACCTGGCGTAATTCGGCAGCATTCTGGTGCTGACTGTGGTCTATTGCGCTTTATGATTCTTGAAACGCCCAAGGAACAGCTGCCTGAGTAGAAACAGGTATCGGAGAAGTAGTTGTTTCTCACGAATATGTACTTCTGAGATGAAGCAGGGAAATGCTATTAGTTGGGTCAACCTAAAAGCTCTAAAAGAGAATTGTCCAAAAAAAATCTGCGTTTAAAGTAACCCTTTAACTTTTTCTAACGATAAGCAGTAGGTTACGTTCTCACCCCAACCTTGAAGAGCATATGAAAAACATAGTACGTATTTGGCTAGCCCTCACCATGTGTTTCGGCCTGACTAGTCAGGAACTGATGGCCCAAGAGGCAGACTCCTTAAAAAAATACCAAGAGCCCGTAGTAGCCCAAGACACGTTGAAGAAATACCAGGATTCTGTTGCCACTCCTGTTAAGCAACCCTTCTTTAAGTCTAAAGCCTTCAAGGCCACTATTATTCCTACTATTCTGATCGCATATGGTTTGAGCACCATTAAAGACAATGGCATCTATAGTAGCTATGACGCTAAACGCGACATTCAGAAGCATTTTCCCAATTTTCACACCACCATTGACAACCCTTTGCTCATTGCGCCCTATGTGGAATTGGCGGCGGCTAACCTTTTCAACATAAAGTCAAACCACGATTTTCTGAACACCACCATCTTGATTCTAAAAGCTGAGGCTATTTTTGGGCTTACCGTATTTAGTCTCAAGAAGATCACCAACCAGCAGCGGCCCAATGATGAAGATGACCAATCCATGCCCTCGGGTCACACGGCCCAGGCCTTTTTGGCAGCGTCCATCTTGAATTCAGAATTGAAGCACAAAAGCCCGTGGTACGGAATCGGGGCGTACACCATTGCCACCAGCGTAGGGGCCTTCAGAATGTTGAACAACAAACACTGGCAGTCTGATGTGTTTGTGGGCGCGGGTATAGGCATGCTTTCTTCGCACTTGGCGTACCTTTCACACCGGAACCGCTGGGGTCGTAAACCTTCCATCGTACAGC
The DNA here is from genome assembly GCF_056491185.1 of Rufibacter sp. JT20002. NCBI lineage: Bacteria > Pseudomonadati > Bacteroidota > Cytophagia > Cytophagales > Hymenobacteraceae > Rufibacter > Rufibacter sp. JT20002. The sequence continues at coordinate 390,297 of NZ_JBSZJY010000003.1, forward strand.
TGTCTCCCACCTATATCTACGGAGTGCCCGGTTTTGCCTTCTCCATGAACCTGGATGATTATAAGAACCGAAAGAGAACTCCTGTTTCCACTTACGGTTACAACCTGAACTAACAATTCCAAGTGGTGCGGAATGATCGCAATTTGCTTAAAACATGCTAAAAAGAGAGACCTGCCTTAAAGTTGCAGGTCTCTCTTTTTGACGTTAAGCCATAGCTGTTTTTACGTCTTTTTGAGGAAACAAGGCGTAAAAGAAACCCAATCGTTTGGAAGAACACCCCATTGCATCGTTGATTTGCACCATTACCCAAGGTCCGTCCTGTACAAGCAGGGCCAATTATCCCCAAAAAACTACCTATGAAGAAGCTTTTCTTTTTAAGCCTAGTGCTCCTTTCCTTCGCGTTTTCAGAAGCTTTTGCCCAGAACAACAGACGCCATGACACCAACTATAACGGCTGGTTTATGTACTTCGGGACGCATAAACTGACCGATAAATGGGGCCTGCACACCGAGTTCCAATTGCGCCGGTACCATGTGGTGTCAGACCCGCAGCAGGTCATGCCACGCGTGGCCTTGGTCTATAATCTATCAGATCGGGCGTCTATTGCGGGAGGATACGCGTACGTGCACACCTATCCGTACGGAGACAACCCGGCCGCCGATGATTTCCCGGAGCACCGCACGTACCAGCAACTTCAGTTGAAAGACCAGCAGGGCATTTTTGGGTTGCAGCACCGTTTCCGGTTAGAGCAGCGCTGGATCAAGTTTGCTAACGCCGATGATTATACTTACCTGAACCGGGTGCGCTATCAGTTCCGGACTACTATTCCCTTGGCAGGCCCTACCCTGGAAGACAAAGAGTTCTACTTGGGCTTGTATGATGAAGTATTCGTGAACTTTGGGCCTAATGTGACCAGCAACATTTTTGACCAGAACCGTGCCTATGCCGCCGTAGGCTATCGTTTCCATAAAGATGCGAACCTGGAAATAGGATATATGCACCAGCACGTGGCCCAGCGCAACGGCATCTGGTTTGAAAACAACCATACCCTGCAAGTAGGGCTAACCTATAACCTGGATTTCCGGAAGAAGGACGCCGTTCCTCAGCAGTAGGCAGGTAATATCCTTTCTCTTCCCTTCGCCGTTTCTGTTTAGAGTCCGTTTTTGCCAGATAAGGCCTAAACAAATCACCTTCTAATACCAGTCTCTTGATAAAGATAGCAATCACCGGTCCGGAGAGTACGGGCAAGTCTACGTTGACGACTCAACTGGCGCATCATTTCCAAGCCCCATGGGTGCCCGAGTATGCCCGCACCTACCTAGATCAATTAGGCAGGCCCTATAACGCCCCAGATCTGGAAGCCATTGCCAAAGGACAACTAGCCCTGTGGGAGGCTGAAACCAAAGCGAACCCTCCTTTGCTGTTCCTGGACACCGAGATGCTGGTGCTTAAGATCTGGTCAGAACATGCTTATGACACGTGCCCAACTTCTATTCTGGAGGCGCTTCAGGAGCAGAAAGTTGACCTATATTTATTACTGGACATTGATTTGCCCTGGGAGCCAGATCCGCAGCGCGAGCACCCGCACCTGCGTCAGTTCTTCTATGACTGGTACAAACGCGAGTTGGAAGAGTTGGAGGTAAAATACGTGGAGATCTCCGGCTCTGCCGAGGAACGGTTACAAAACGCCATCAAGGCAGTAGAACAGGTGCTTCATTCCTAACTCCATTCTTCTCATGAAAACAACTTACCTTGAAAATGAATACGTGCGCGTAGGTGTGAAAAGCGCCGGGGCTGAACTGTGCAGTTTCCTGAAGAAAGACGGCCAGCGGGAGTACATCTGGCAAGCCGACCCGGCGTACTGGAACCGGCATGCTCCGGTCCTTTTTCCTATTGTGGGCCGCCTGCCTCAAGACCAATACCTGCACCAAGGCAAAGCTTATAAACTACCGCAGCACGGGTTTGCCAGAGACCAGGAGTTTGCCTTGGTAGAGGAAGCCGATAATCAATTGGAATATGAATTGAGTGCTTCCGAGGAAAGCCCTAAGGTGTATCCGTTTGACTTTGTCTTGCGCATTGTCTATACCCTGCATGGCCAAACCCTGGAAGTGAAATGGCAAGTGCACCATGCCGGCGAGGGAGAAATGTTGTTCTCAATTGGCGCGCACCCAGCCTTCAATGTGCCTATGCTCCTGGACGGAACCTTTGAAGACTACTACCTGGAGTTCTCGCAACCCGAGACCCTGTCACGCTATCTTCTGGAGGAAGGAACCGGGTTGCAGAATGGCCAAACAGAGCCTGTGCTAGATAACATGGCCGTGCTGCCGCTGCGCTACGAGCACTATGAGAAAGATGCCTTGGTTTTCAAGAGTTTCCGGTCAGAACGGGTTACCCTCAAGAGCGACCAACACCCGCATTTTGTGCAGATGCAGTTTGCCAACTTCCCTTACCTGGGAATCTGGACCAAGCGCGTGGGGGCTCCCTTCCTGTGCATTGAACCTTGGCACGGCATAGCGGGCAGTGCCGGGGACCCCGTAGAGTTAAGCGAGAAAGAGGGCATGCTGTCCTTAGGTACCAACGAAACCTTTGAGGCAGTTTATTCCATCACGGTGGGGTAAGCTTTTCAAGGCTGGTTTTCTAAAAACGGCCTTGAAAAGGCAGGCTGTCTTGCTGCGTCTACAGGCTTATAAAGTATAGCTAATCCCTACCAGTAATTTGGTGGAGTTGGTCTTGATGGTTCCGAGTTCTTCCGTATCTCGGGTAACGTTCAGGAGACCCATGCTGTGCCTGATTTCGGTCTTGAGGGTAAATGAGGCGGAAATAGGGTGGTAATAAGAAAGCCCTCCGGTCAGCCCCGCATCCAGTTTCTGGTAGGAAGAGGTGAAGTCCAGGTCTTCGTTAAACGCGCTTAATCGTTGCTCCAGTAGATACCCCAAGTAAGGGCCAATCCCCAGGAAAAGTCCTTTTTTGGTGATAGGTACTTCCAGTAAGATAGGGAGCGTGAGGTACTCAAAGTGTTGTCGAAGGGTATAGGCCTGTTGACCGGTGGAATTATCGCTTAGGTCATACATCTGGGAAGAGCCTTTCTCTTTGGTGCCCTTGCCTTCATATAGTAACTCGGCTTTTAGGGCAATATTTGCCAGACGGTACCGAATAAATATGCCTCCTGCGCCTCTTAAATCACCTTTCTGATTTTCAGTTTTTTTGCTTTCTCTAAGAAAGGTGTAGCTGGGCCCCGCCTGTAAACCAACTTCCAAAGTCCCTTTTTCCTGGCTCTGGCCCCGACCGCAAAGGGGAGCCAAAAGGAGTAGAAAAAGGAACACAACGTACTTATGCATTGATGAATCCGTATTTTTCCGCAAAGGTAGTTACTCTCTTTGGTAGATACCAAGTCTTGTTTCAAGGTAAAGTGCATTTTTTGAGAAAGTAAAATAGGTAAGGGTGATTGCTGACAAGGAGAGCGAGGTTGTATCCTGTTTCAAATGGGGATAGCTTTGTGCCAAACTATATAGGTGCCTACCCTTAAAAAGAAACCACCTTCAATGGCTTATAAAAATTAGCATGGAAGTAAAAGACAGCAACGGAACCCTGCTCCTGGAGGGCGATTCTGTAACCGTGATCAAAGATTTAAAGGTGAAAGGCTCCTCCACTACTATTAAAAGAGGAACAGTTGTGAAAAAGATCAGGCTGACCGATGACGCCGAGGAAATTGAAGGCCGTGTAGAACGGACAATTATGGTTTTGAAAACCTGCTTCCTGAAAAAAGTATAAACAAAGAAATGCTTTTGGGTCTCTTTCAGGAAAACAGGCCTAAAAGAAGAATGCTCAGGAGGAGGGCAGAAAGTTTAACTGCTGCAGGATTTTTTTGGTGATGGTTTTCCGACAAGGGGAGAAGTCCTCGTTTTTGGTATTCACGTCTTTGTGTACCCTGGTAGCAAAGAAATAGAGTTGGCCCTTTCTCTCCACGTACCCTATCCACCAGCCGCTATCTATTCCGCCGTAGGAGGTCCAACCGGTTTTGCCTCGCAGAGTGTACTCAGGCGTTTGCTCGGCTACCATCATCCGCTTCACCTTCCGGATGTTCTCTTTGGAGAAAGGTAGCTTTTCCTCGTGGAGTCTTTTTAGAAACCCAATCTGTTCCTCAGGAGAAATAGCAAAATCACCGTAATTCCAGAAGTCGGCGCCTTGGCCATTAGTGATTTTGCCGTTGCCATAGCCACACCGTTTGAGGTAGCTTTGGTATTTGTCTTTGCCAATGCGCTGGGCCAGGGCTACATAAAACCAGACCGTGGAGTTGGCAAAGGCATTCTTCATGTCCGTGTCGGCGTTCCAGGCGGGTATGCTCCGTTGCTGCCCATCCCATTTCAGAACCTCGTACTCATCCCGCACGGCTTTTTCCTCTAGCAGAATAAGAGAGTTAAGGATTTTGAAGGTAGAGGCAGGCAAAGAAGCCCGTTTGGCATCTTGCCGGTTGCTGTACGTCCATTGGTTTTTCTGGTCATCATAAACCGTAATGCTGCCTTCCAGGTCACACTCTGTAAAAGGCTGTTGCAGATCCTGCCCAAAAGAGAGAACGGAAAGTAAAAGCAAGAGAATGAACAGGGGTGGGGCAGGGGAGTGGGCCATTGGTTTAGAGCAAAGGTGAAAACTTAAAGGCCTAAGTTTACTCAAAAAACTTATCGGACCACAAGTTTTTGGCCTTTCTTCTTCCCTGACCTAAGTAGGTGCCTGATCTAAAGACAATAAAGAAGCCGAAAGCATAAGGTTGGGAAGACGACAAGCACCTCGACACCTCAAAATACTTTATTGGTTGTGCCCCAACTATTAAACGGTGAAAACATCTGCCCTTCGGTACGGTTTATCAATGGAAAGCGTCAATCCACCACTTTAATAAGAAAAGTTCAATCCTGTTTTGTTGGAAAGCCAAACAAGAAATCTACCTTTATGTATCCGTCTGTTGTTCCCCTCTCAAAACGTAAAGCCATGCGATACGAACTCAAAAACTCCTTTGATAGAACCTTCTATGTGGTGGAGCATAACCAAGAGCTAGACATTGTAGATACGCTCTGGTATGGGTACGCCTCCAAGAATGACTTGCATGCCGCCTTGGACGTAGGGCTGAACCTTCTGGAACAAACCCATTGTGCCTACAAACTCAACGACAATTCTGAGTTCAGCGGTCCGTGGGAGGAAGCGGTTGCCTGGCTGGAGAAAGAGTGGTTACCTAAGGCCATGCAGTCTGGTTTGCGTTATCTAGCCCACGTGGCCAACCAGCACTCCTTCGGCGAAGCCGCGGGGCATGCCATGGAAGTAAGCCTGATTGGCAAGAAACTGCAATATAGAATGTTCACCTCCCGCGCCGATGCCCTTGCCTGGCTTAAGTCATGCAAAGTAAAGCAAGCCAGCCTTTCCAACTAGTCTTTTTAGGGTAGTTGCCGCTTCTACGTTAGAGAAAAAGGAGGCTCAGGGAGTGGACTTTGCTTTGGCGGCTTGGGCGGCCTTTAAGTCGCAGTTTTCTTTGCGGCGCGTGTCTGTAATAGAGAAGATCTTCCAGCCTTCGGGGCTGCGGTACAATTGGAAAGCGTCTACGCCGCAGTGACTGAAGGTGTCGCCAATGTAAAAGGCGTACTCGCACCAAAGGGTGGCCAAATCACCGTCAATGTTCACCTTTACGTCCCAGATACGCTCATCTAATGCCTTTTCACGGGGTTGGGCAATCATCTCCACAAATTTATCCATAGGAGTTTCACGGGGCAGCACCTTGCCGTCTTTACCGGCTCCCACAGAAAGCAGCCGGGCGTTCGGGGCCAACACAGAACGAGCCATGGAACTGTCGCTTGCCCGCATGCCGTCAAAGAACCGCACCACCGCTGCCTCCACAGCTTTGGCATCTTGGGAAAGTGGAGCCGCTTTTTTGGATTGGGAAAAAAGGCTGCCACTTAAAAGCAGACAGATGGAGAGCAGGAAAAAGGAACGCATGGCAGCAGGGATTAGCAAAAGGTTTAGGTTAGGTCTTACTACCGAAAGATACAGATTGGGCGGCAATTCGCTATATCAGGATAAGTCTTTCTCTAAGCAAGGCCCGCAGCTCGGGCGGAAGCCCAAAGTGGGTATCCATGAAGTCGTCCAAAACTTGGCGGGTATGCGGGGAGATAAGGTCCTGAATCTTTTCCATGGCCTCGCCGCTGATCATGTACGGCATGTAGGTGTAGAGTAAATCCTGGCCGTTGCATTGGGCAAGAATCTGGTAATCAAGGCACGCTTCGCGGGGAGTGCCGTTCACAATACAATGGGATAGCCAGTTGTCTAACCTAAGCGGCTCCGGCAAAGAAAGCAGGGCCTCCCGGCGAGCTACAAAATCCACGTTTTCATGAAAATAAGCGTTAATCATCTCCCTTGACTCCGGGGATAACTCCTCCCGTAACTGTTGCGCGCAGGCCAGGCACATGGCATATTCAAAAACAACGTCCTGCATTCCGGCGGCGGACGAGAAACGGACGGCTTTCTCCACCAGGTAATGCATCCCATCTTGCAGCAGGTGGCAATTGCAGGAAATGCAGGAATGAAACGGCGCTCCAGATGCCTCAGAATGTAATTCCTTGGGCAGTGGCTCAAATTCCTGACCGAGGTAAATAGGAGGTAAGTTCATGCTTTAAACAAGAAATTGTTGTACTGAGAAGCTAAGTTACAAGTTTGTCCCGATTGGAAAACCTAATAACTTGTTTTTCTGGCTTTTTTATGAGAACAGCCTAAAAATACGTCCTCCAGTTCGGATTAGAAGAGCTGCCTAAGAATTTGACTTTACACTATAGAGTAAGTAAGTCACCGGAGTTAAAAACGCCTGTTTCTAGGCTTGTTCTTGTTTTCTAAGCCTTAAATAGCAGAAGGAAAGATTCTTTGGGTGTAGCCTAAATAAGGAAGTTCATTTGCCAACCAGATTTACAGGGTTCAGGATTGGCTTTCAAGTTGCCCTAAGCAGAGGCAAGCCAACCGAAAAATTTAGCATATTTGGCATACTTAAATCACCCGCCTTATGAAACGTGCCACACTCCCCCTTTTCCTTCCTTTTTGCCTGTCTATAGTGGTGGCTTCGTGCTCCACCAATCCGTATGCTGCTACCAACAAGGTGTACAAGAAGCAAGCCAAGGCCTTTGCCAAAACCCTGCGGACCACGCCCGTAACCAATCCCGGAGAAGACAGCCTGCGGCAAGGCGACCAATGGGTAGGTACCACTAATTTCAACCTTCGCAAGCCAAACTACGTGGTCATCCACCATACCGCGCAGAATTCTACCGAGCAAACCCTGAAAACCTTTACGGTGCCCAAAAGCCAGGTAAGCGCCCATTACGTGATCGGCCGCGATGGCAAGGTGTACCACATGCTCAGTGACTATCTGCGAGCCTGGCACGGCGGGGCCGGGAGATGGGGAAACAACACCGACCTTAACTCATCGTCCATTGGTATTGAGCTGGATAACAACGGCTCTGAGCCCTTCGCTGAGGCGCAGATCAATAGCCTGCTGCAGGTGTTGGCCATCCTAAAGAAAACCCACGGCATCCCGACGGCTAATTTCATAGGTCACTCAGACATTGCGCCCACCCGGAAAGTAGACCCCAACCCAACTTTCCCCTGGAAGAAGCTGGCAGATGCAGGTTTTGGGATCTGGTACGATGAAGAAGCGGTCCGCAACTCGGTTTTTGAATCGGTGATTCCTCCTTTCCAGGACTCCACAGCGGTATCGGTGACCGACAGTGCCGCAGTGTCTACGCCCGTGTTGGTACCTAGTGCCGTGATAGACGTAGATACCATCCCGCTAAGTTTCCAGCCCAAAGATGCCCTCCGCATTATCGGGTTTGACGTCTCTAACCTGGAGGCTGCTACCAAGGCATTCAAGCTGCATTTCATCCAGAAAGAGGTGAACGGCATCCTCACCGATGATGACAAGAAGGTTTTGTACCACCTTTACAAAATGAGCCTGTAAATGACCTTCTGCCATCCTTGGGAAAATACCTAGGGCTTATCCTGGTTGCTTTTCTTTGAGAGTGGGCAACCTAGTATCTCAATTGGAAGAGAAACTCTGGGAAAGGCCCTTTTTGCATGTTGTGGGCTTGCGGAGGTAAAAGGAAAACCTTTCCATTTTTACCGCAATTCTCAGAAAAGAACTTGTAAACAGACGCACAACTTCGGGAAAGCCAACACTTTCCCGTAACTTTGAGCGTTTTTTGAGAAGGCGGGTGCTGTGCCCGTGAATAGCCGCATGCCAGAAATACAAGAAATAAAACCCCCGCGTACTAAATACCAAAAATGGATCAGGAATCTCTGGAAGCTTTTTGTCTTTGGAACCCTGTTCATTATCCTATACTTCGTCTCAGTAGACCTCAACCTGTTCTACCTGTTTGGGGAGTCTCCAGGGCTAGACGACCTAGAAAACCCACGCAACAACCTTCCTTCTGAGATCTACACGTCAGACGGGCTGTTGGTGGGCCGGTACTTCCGGGAGAACCGTGATTTGGTGCCGTTTGACAGCATTGCGCCAGTGATGGTGAAGGCCTTGGTGGCCACCGAAGATGAGCGTTTCTATGAACACCAAGGCATCGACCCTATCTCGGTGATGGCGGCGGTGAAAGACAACCTCAAAGGTGATTCGCGGGGAGCCTCCACGCTTACCCAGCAGTTAGCCAAAAACCTTTATAAAACGCGTACCAAAAACACCAAGGGCATCCTGGGTCATGTGCCGCTGGTGTCTACCGTGGTGGCCAAGACGAAGGAGTGGAACACTTCTATTAAATTGGAGCAGCGCTACACCAAAGACGAGATTCTAGGCATGTACCTGAATACCGTTGATTTTGGGAGCAACGCCTTCGGGATTAAGGTAGCGTCTAAGACCTTCTTCAGCACCACGCCAGACAAGTTGAAGCCCGAGGAGGCTGCCATGCTGGTGGGCGTCCTGAAAGCACCCACTACCTACAACCCTCGGTTCAACCCTAAAAATGCGTTGGCCCGCCGCAACGTGGTGCTCCAGCAAATGGCTCGCAATAAGGTCATCACTCCGGCCCAGGCCGATTCCTTATCCCTGCTGCCTATAGAGCTGAAGTACCACGTAGAACAGCACCTGGATGGGGTGCCGGCCTACTACCGACAGGCCGTAAACGAATTTGTGCGCAACTGGGCCGAGGAGCGGGAACTGGACATCTATGCTGATGGCCTTAAAATCTACCTTACCATTGACTCCCGCATGCAGCGCCTGGCCGAAGAAGCCCTGCGCGAAAGGATGAAAAGCCTGCAAAGTCGGTTTGAAAGCCACTGGCGCGGAAAGAATCCGTGGGTAGATGACCAGAACAAAGAGATTCCGGGGTTTATTGAAAATGCCATCAAACGCACCGGGGTGTATCAGTCGCTTAAAAACAAGTACGGAGACGATACTGCCGCCATCAACACTGCCCTGAACACGCCTAAGAAGATGACCGTCTTCAGTTGGAAAGGACCTAAGGAGATGACCATGAGCTCCATGGATTCCCTGCGGTATTACAAGAAGTTCCTGCGGGCCGGTATGATGACCATGGATCCTTTTTCGGGCCACATCAAAGCCTGGGTGGGTGGTATTGATTACGAGAACTTTAAGTATGACCACGTAAAGCAAGCGAAGCGCCAACCGGGTTCTACCTTCAAGCCCTTTGTGTACGCGGCCGCCATTGACGGCGGGTACTCGCCCTGTGACAAGATTCCAGATCAGCGGGTGACCATCAAATACGTGGAGAACGGCAAGCCGATGGAGTGGACGCCTAATAACGCCAGCTATTCTATCTCGGGGCGGCAGATGACTTTGCGCCACGCCATGGGCCGTTCCATCAACACCGTTACCGCGCAGTTAACGGAGGCCATTGGTTGGGATACGGTTAGGGATTTCGCCCGCAAGATGGGCATCACCAGTCCGCTGCAGGCAGTGCCTTCTATTGGATTAGGTTCTTCTGATGTGAGTATCTATGAGATGGTGAACGCCTACAGCACGTTTGTGAACAACGGGTTCTTGAACAAACCTATGTTGGTGATGCGCATAGAAGATCGCAACGGCAACGTGGTAGAGCAGTTCAATCCCCAGCAGAAGCGCGTGATCTCTGAGGAGACTGCCTTCCTGATGGTGCACATGCTCAAAGGAACCATGGAAGAGCCGGGAGGTACCTCGCAAGCCCTATGGGAGTACGATCTCTGGAAAAAAGGAAACCAGGTAGGTGGGAAGACCGGTACAACCTCTAACCACTCAGACGGCTGGTATATGGGCGTGACCAAAGACCTGGTAACCGGGGTATGGGTAGGCGGAGAAGACCGCAGTATTCACTTCCGGACCTCCTCTACCGGAGAGGGTTCTAAGACCGCCCTGCCTATCTTTGGCCGGTTTATGGAGAAAGTGTACCGAGACCCAAGCCTGGGAATCAAGCTAGGCGCCTTCCCTAAGGCAAAGACCAAAATCAATAAGCCCTACAACTGCATCACAGTGGTGCCTCGTAAACCTAGGGTGATTGATACTACAGCCGTAGATACCATGCTGGAGCAGCTGAATGACAGCATCTCTTCACAGTTCTAAACCTTCTATGTAAATGTGACAGTGTAGCTTTAAGAAGCGTTTTAAGCCCCATTTCAGGAATCATCGGTAAAATCAATGCCGACTCCTGGAATGGGGCTTCTTTGTTTTAAAGGACGAACAAGGCCATTTATAGTCTAAAGCTATTCTTTGCTTCTGGTTCTGGTAATAAAGACTCATAGTCCTCCTAGCAAATTTGTACAGGCAGGACAGAGAATGTCTTGAATTAACCTGAACTGGGTAACTGCAGGTAAGGGTGGGAGAGACAGCTAAAAAGCTGGTGATGCTTTAATTCTTGCTCTAATGGCAGGTAAAATCCTGTTGATCTAAAGAAAGTCAAATTTTAGGCATAAAGTACGCTCTTTGCTTGTATAGGGCATTTCTTGACTTTGTACTGCTCCATTGTCGCACAAGATTTAAGGTCGCTTTCTGCTTATAAAAAGGTAAGTAGCACTTCTCAAATAAAGGGCAAAAAAGACCCGTTTCTACCTACTCTGCCTTGGTTTTTAGTTTTAAAGTAATTGTACTGATTAAAAGGCAGTAGATCAATGGTTTGTAAATGTGGAATGTAGTGTTTTGATGATTTTTGTGGTATGTAAAGAATGCTACTGCACTTTAGAAATAAAAAGCCCTAAATTCTTATTTAAAATAGTTTAATGTTATGATTTTAAAGGAGTTATCTATATTAGTTGGTTTTAATATTAGTAATGTTCAATATTTGAATAGGTTAACTATGGGATATAAAAGGAGGTTTATGTATCTGATTTGTAAATAAATAATAATAAAATTTTACAGAAATTTATTTCTTAATCATATTAGAATAATGAAGAGGGGTTAACGAAAGGCTGAAAAAAAGGTTCTAAATTCTTTATATATTTTTCTTATTTTATTTGTATAGTTATATTGTGAGGGTTGTCTGGTTTAGGTTTCCTGTATAATTTTGAAACATGTTAAAGTAGAGAGAAATTGTACTCTTTATTATTGTTCCACTTTATACTGATGTAGCTTATACGGTAACTAACTGATATTAATCCGATTTCGTCTTTGTCTAAAAGGAATTTTGTAGGTTGTTTAAACAACAACCAAGCCAAAGATGTTGGAGTATGATTGCTGAATTGTATTTTTCCCCCACCTCTCAGGAATTTGCTTAATGGCGCAGGTATGCTAATTCACTAGTGCTGCCTTTCTGCGTGCCAATTTAATCCTGTTTTCTTCAGTTCTAATTGTATTTCATTTCGCAAGTCTTGCGAGGGCTCTCACTTCACTTTGTATGCCTCTAACTCTATTAATAGCTTAATTATTAGAGGTTTAAAGTTGTGTCAAAATTGTACTAAGCCTTTATGAAACCCATGAATGCTTACCCGTCATTCCTTCCACACTTCACGCGCCATGAACCCTACCAAACCCATACTTTTAAGCTTATTTATTTTATTATCCTATCTCATACCTAGAACCTCGCCTGCTAAGGCAACCAATGAATCTAAACTGAAAGTAGTGTCCATCAAACCTTCCGTTAACACCGGAACAGACTATTCTGCTTGGTTGTCTGATGACATGAAAAAGCTGGTCCCTACCAATTGGGAGCCTATCAACAAACGATACGTTGATGTGACCCTAAAACTGGAGAAGAAGAGTGTGTTGTCCAGGATCTCCCTTTATGATTACCAGGGCACCTTCAAATCTTATCCGGCTACTATCTATGCCTTAGTAGGCACCCAGAAGATAAAGCTGGGCACCTTTACCGGAAAACTATATCTGCAATGGGTAGACATTAAGCCCACCAAACGCATAGAGGCCGACGCCATCATCATCCGGAAGTATTACAACAACATTCCGCAAAAGGTGAAAATCTATGGCACACCTGTAAAAGCTTCCACTCCAACACCCACTAACACTGTAAAAGGGAAGACCGCAGCCGTAATTACCTTTGCCGCTTTACCTGTCAAGAAATTCGGAGACGTACCATTTGGCATCTCCGCTACCAGCACCAACACTTCTACACCCATCACCTTCACTTCTTCCAACACAGCAGTGGCCACCGTGGCCAACACTACCCAAGGTTGGAAAGTCACTATCAAAGCGGCAGGTACTGCCAACATCATCGCTTCCCAGGCAGCGGGAGGCAAATACGCGGCGGCGGCCAACGTAAGCCGGACGCTAACGGTAGCCACTATCCCGGCAACCATCACCTTTGCCTCGCTACCGGCCAAGAAAGTAGGAGATGCTCCGTTTCTGCTAACCGCTTCCAGCACTAACACTACTACCCCAATCACTTTTACCTCTTCCAACACTTCAGTAGCTACAGTAGCTAAGACTACCGAAGGCTGGAAAGCCACCATTGTGGGCGCAGGAACCGCTAACATCACTGCCTCCCAGGTGGCAGGCGGAAACTATTCTGCTGCCACCAACGTGACCAGAGCTTTAGTTGTATCAGAAGTGACTACTGCGCCAGTAGCGGCCGTCATCTCGTTTACGGCCCTTCCTGCCAAGAAGGTTGGGGATGCGCCTTTCCTGCTGAAAGCTACCAGCACTAATACTGTCACTCCTGTCACTTTCAGTTCCTCCAATGCCAGTGTGGTTTCAGTAGCCAATTCCCCGGAAGGGTGGAAAGCTACGGTGGTGGGAGTAGGTACTGCCACCATTACAGCCTCGCAGGTGGCTGGTAACGGGTTTGCCGCTGCTGCCAATGTAAGCCAGGCCCAACCGGTAACAGCCAATCAGGCCGTCATTACCTTTGGCGCGTTGCCCAATAAGAAAGTGGGGGATGCACCGTTCCTGTTAACGGCCACCAGCACCAACACCACTACGCCTATCACATTTGCCTCTTCTAATACAGCAGTAGCCACCGTTACCAACACCGCAGAAGGCTGGAAAGCTACCATCGTGGGGGCGGGCACTGCCAACATTACCGCTTCTCAGGCAGCGGGGAACAATTACTCTGCGGCAACTCCTGTTTCCAGGGCCTTAGTAGTAGCGACTACCATCACTGACGTTACTCCGCCTGCCACAGGTACCGTAGTGCAGGGAGAGATTCCGTACAGATCTTACTGGGGATACCAGAAAGACAAAAGCAACCAGAACCTCCATAAACTGTTTGACGGGGTGCTCACCGAGAGCGTACACATGGGAACAGGGGAGTTGCTGCCTGTATCAGACATCGTGTTGAACTTCCCCGACCAAATGGAGGTGGAGTTGCAGAAGATCAGCTTCTTTGATGGGCAAGGATCTATCCCGGCTGGGTATGAGATCCAGACCATCTTTGTGGAAAGAGGTACCGGAAGAGAAATTGTGGGGCCTACCTACAATGGAAGCAAATACAACATGTGGGTGGACCATGTCCTTTCTACTGTTAAGGTAAGTGCCGTGATCCTGCGCAAAAGAAAAGGAATCACGTTGCCAAACGAGATCAAGTTCTACGGGAGATACAGAACCTATACCCCACCCACCTTCACCAAGCCAGCTTACCCTTTAAAGCGGATGTTGGGCATCAACACGTATCCGGCAGATAACTCCAGCACCATTGCCGATAGGTTGGTGCAAAAGATAAATGCCATTGCGCCTTACCACGTGGTGCGCGACTATGTAGATTGGGAAATTCTGGAAACCAATTTGGAGGGAGAGTATGCTTTCCAGCCTACCATGAAAGGAAACTGGAAACTGGATGATATCTACGCTCGCCACAAAGCCAACGGCAAAGAGGTACTGGTATGTATCAAGAATATACCAGGTTGGATGCTGGCCACCTACCCAACAGCCATCAGAGACCCGGAAAATGCCCCAATGCCTTACAAGAGCAGCTATACCACTGTCACCAGCACAGGAACCAACTATTTCAATGAGGCCTACAACGCCGACAAACAGAACCCTGCCTCTTACGTGAAAATAGCCAAGATGGCGTTTCAGTTTGCCGCCAGGTACGGCTCTAACACCAGCGTGGATCCTGCTTTAGTAAAGACCAAAAGCACCGTAAAAATTGGTTTGAACCTGATTACCAAAATGGAGGCCAATAACGAACCAGACCGTAACTGGAAAGGCCGCCAAGGAAACCAGACCAGTGATGAATACGCTGCCTACCTGAGTGCTTTCTATGACGGCCACATGGGTACCCTGGGGCCAGGCGTGGGAGTAAAGCAAGCTGACCCGAACATGAAAGTGGTGTGTGGCGGTATTGCGTCCACTAAAACAGCTTTCTACCAGGGAATCATTGACTGGTGTAAGAAGAACAGAGGGTATTTGCCAAATGGGAAAGTGAATCTGTGTTTTGATGAGATCAACTACCACGCCTACAACAACAATTACGATGGTGAGCAGTACGCCGATGGCGCAAGGGTAGGAGTAGCCCCTGAAATGTCATTAGCACCGTTGAACATCAATAACTTCCACCAGATTAATAGGGAGTTTATTGGAGACGGCGACATGCCGATCATCATCACCGAGACAGGATACGACTGGAACAGCAAAACCCAGGGCACGAAAGTGATTGGCAGCAAAGACAAGTTCCAGGTGCAGGGCGACTGGATCCTGAGAAGCTCCTTGGAGTATGCCATGGCGGGCTTGTCTGGTCTGTATTTCTACCAGTTGTATGATGACCCAAGCGGCTCAATCACCAACACCACGCAGTACGCCACCAGCGGCCACGTAGATCGAGTGACCTTTGTGCGCAGACCGGCCGCCGATTACATGGCCCAGGTTTGGAAGCATTTCGGGGACTTCGTTCCGGTAGAACGTTTAAGCAAAGACCCAAGAATTGACAAGTACCGCGATGATAAAGGCCAAAACATGTACGCCGCCTGGATTCCGGATGACAAAGACAGACGCAGTGATTACACCTTGACGCTGGGTACCGATTCAGCGAATGTGTACTACACCCGCATCGGCAGAGACTCCATGGAGGTGGTGAAGGTGAAGACGGTGAACGGAAAACTAAACGTGACCATCACCGAGACGCCAATCTTCATTGTGGCTACCGGGCAACCCGTCATCCCCACGGCCGAGATCTCCAGCCAGGCAGCCATTGCCCCGCAATTGGAGGTGGAAACAAAACTGGACATCTACCCGAATCCATTCAGCCAGAATACCACGGTTGAGTTCCAGGTAGCTCAAAGCGGAGACGCGGTGTTAGACATCTTTGACTCTCAAGGAAAGCTAGTGAAACACCTCTTTGTAGGGAAAGCCGAGAGCGGTGTGGCAAAAGCCATGCAGTTTAACGCCGGAGGCCTACCAAATGGGGTGTACATCGCCCGCTTAACTACCGGAAAGAAAACTATCTCTAAGAAGATTCTGTTAATGAACTAATTTTTTGAAAGTCATAGAAAAGCCCTTGGGAACTCCTTCTCAAGGGCTTTCTTTTTATTAAGGGTTTTCTTAAAAAGGCTGCTTTTGGGAGTGCAGCAGATGATTGGAGAAGAACGAAAGCACCAGCCTTAGCGGGTAAACCCCAACTTCTACCAAAAAAAGAAAGCCCTCACCGGTATATACCAATGAGGGCTTTCTCTTGATTTATCATGAACCACTAGCTGTTCTTATCATACAAAGATTCTAAGGCTTCCTGTATGTGGTTGTATTCAAAGGTAAAGCCTGTCTGCAGCACCTTGGTGGCGCTAACGCGAGAGCTGTTTAAGACAATTTCACTCATCTCGCCCAACATCAGTTTTAAGCCAAACGCTGGTACGTTAGGGAAAACCATGGGCTTGTGCATGACCTTGGCCAAGTTGCGGGTGAGTTGCTCATTGGTGGCTGGGTTAGGGGCAACGGCATTGTAAACGCCCTGCATTTGCCGGTCTTCAATGGCTTTGATGCACAAACGGCACAAATCGTCAATGTGAATCCAGGACATGTATTGCTTTCCAGATCCTAAAGGCGCGCCTGCTAGCATCTTCACAGGTTTGGCTATCTGCGGAAGTGCGCCGCCTTTGTTGCTCAACACAATCCCAATCCGGAAGATGACCGTCCTGATCCCCAGGTTATGTATTTGCCACGATGCGTGTTCCCATTGCTTGCAAACCTCCGCCAGGAAATCTGAGCCATAGGTGCTTTCTTCCATCATTAAACGGTCTCCTGAGTCTCCGTAGATCCCAACTGCTGAAGAGGCTAGAAAGCCTTTCACGTGGTGCGTTGATTTCTCCAGGTACTGGCAGAGAAGGTTGGTGGAAAGAATGCGGCTGTTCAGGATTTCTTTTTTGCGGGAAACGGTCCATTTTTCGCCAGAAACACTGGTACCGGCCAGGTTGATGATGTAGTCGGCGTAGCGGATGGCGTTTTCGTCAATGTAGCCTTTCTGGATATCCCACTTAAAGGTTTTGTAACGGGCATACTTATCCGGGGAACGGCTTAAATGGGCTACTTCGTAGCCACTGTCAATCAGCATCTCTGACAGGCGTGTTCCCAATAAACCGGTGCCCCCGGCAATCAATATCTTATCTGACATGTTGCGTTCTATACGGTCTACGCCCAGACCAACTTATACGAGGTTTCGCTTAAATGGGTAAGGCTGCTACTTTTAATTAGAGTAGTGAATTGAAAACAACGCGTACGCCTGAAAAATTCATCTTGAAAGATATTCCTTTGGGGTTATCCATTGCGCCGTATGGCTTGTAAAAACTCTAATCTGTAGGCATCTTGCTCAAAAAGGCCAGAATACTCAGAAGTGATGGTGCTGCTGCTCACATCGTTCACACCGCGGCTCATTACGCATAGGTGGTCGGCTTCAATCAAGACGGCCACGTTCTCGGTTTTGAGCACATCACGCAGTTCCTGGGCAATCTGGCGGGTGAGGCGTTCCTGCACTTGCGGTCGGCGGCCGTAATACTGCACAATGCGGTTTAGTTTAGACAAGCCAATCACGTGCCCGTTAGGGATGTACGCCACGTGGGCTTTGCCGATGATGGGCACAAAGTGGTGTTCGCAGCTGGAGTAAAGGGTGATATCGCGCTCTACCAGCATCTGGCGGTAGCCGTATTTGTTTTCAAACAGGCGGGCCACCGGGCGGTTCTCGGGGTTAAGGCCGTCAAAAATTTCTTTCACGTACATCTTGGCTACCCGGCGTGGCGTGCCTTTAAGGCTATCGTCTTCCAGGTCCAGACCCAGTAATTGCATGATCTCCCGGAAGTGGTAGGCAATGCCTTCTATTTTCTGCTCATCTGTGAGGTCAAACGCATCTGCACGCAAGGGCGTGTCCAAAGAACCAGCCACATGCTCTTCTTCGGGATCTTCCTCGTTCCAATCCCTTCTATCCATGGTATTCAACAAAGTTTCTTTCGGTTTCAAATAAAGTGATGGACAACGCAAAGGTATCTGGGAGGTGGGGGCGTAAACGCTGCCAGATCACAATGGCGATATTCTCGGCGGTGGGGTTCAGTTGCTGGAATTCCTGGGTGTCCAAATTCAGGTTTTTGTGGTCAAATTTATCTAAAATTTCTGCTTTTATCAGAAGACTCAGCTTTTTCATGTCATAGACATAGCCTGTGTCCTCATCTACCGGCCCGGTAAGCTTCACAATGAGGTTGTAATTATGGCCATGAAAGTTGGGGTTATTGCAAAGCCCGAAGACATTTTGGTTCTGTTCATCGGTCCAGTTAGGGTTGTGAAGCCGGTGGGCAGCGTTGAAGTTTTCTTTACGGCAGACGGTTACATTCATAAGGCTGAAAACAGGAGTGGGAGCAATTTAGTTTTCAAATCTAGTAGTTCTACTATACGGGGGCTGTATAAATTGGTATGGCTAGTAACCAGAAGCCGTTTTTCTACTAATTTTGAGTTTTAAAAAAAGCTTATTTTAAAATGACCGGCACACGTACGCAGCTTGCAATTCTGGTATTTCTGATGTTTTTAGTGGGAATCTCTTCTGCCTGGGCGCAACGCTCTGCGGTAGAGGAAACCGAGATGGAGATCAATGGCATCAGCCGTAAGGGGCAGCGTATCATGATCCAGCTAGACAGTAAGGTGGTGGAAAAAGCCTGGGCCACGTACCTGAAGGAAAAGACGGGCGGCGTGGTAAAAGGACCATCCCTGCTGCCAACGCCTAAAGCCCAAGCCACCAAAGGAATCTTTGCCGTAGAGAAAGCCCAGCTAGACACCATCAGCAGAAACCCCTTGCGGATTGTCTCCAAAGTGGAACCTACCGAGAAAGGCACCCTGGTGTGGTGGTCGCTGGATATGGGAAATGCCTACCTAAGCAAGAAAGAAACCCCCAAAGAGTGGGCCAGCGGCGCCGTGCTTCTGCAGCAATTTGCCCGAAACCTGTACAAACAAGACATTCAGCTGCAGGTCTCCGATGCCGAGAAAGTAGTTGTCAACACCCAATCCAAGGCCGACCTGGTGGTGCGCGAGGCCAACGATATCCAGACCAGGATCACCAAAAACCAACAGAAAAAGCAGGAGCTGGAAGCGGCTCTGGCGGCCAACGCTCAGGAACTGGTGCAGTTGAACAAAGAGGTGGAAGCCAACCTGAAACAGCAGGAAGCCAACAAGAAAGAGATAGAGAACATGCGCCGGGCCGTAGAGATTGTCAAGGCAAAAATGGACAAGATAGACTAAGCCTTCCGCAAGTAATGAAAGAGAGGACCCGATGTTAAATGATATCGGGTCTTTTTGTTTTGAGGTTTGTTTTAGAAAAAGAAGCCTGAAAGAGACCAGTTACCAGTTAAAGGAAGGGCTTTAGGGGTAATTTCTTTAAAAGAAGGTGAAAACGAGATACTGAAATACCGTGGGAAGAAATGGGGGAGAGTTTAACCTCTACTTGTACCTTTACATCCCCCATAAGTTTCTGAGAAAACGGGTGGGCAGGTAGCGTATGATTGTAAGACAAAGAGAAAATTGGTTTAAGATGCTCTTCGTGTGGAAGGGCTCCGTTTTACCGGCCATTCTGCCCCGATTAGGGCTCCTGCTTGTGATTTCGGTGGCGGTGGTGTTTGTGCAAGGTCGCTTGTTTGAATACAAAATCCCCCTAAACCCCGCGGCGTTCACCTTATTGGGGGTAGCCTTGGCTATCTTCTTGGGCTTCCGGAACAATGCCAGCTACGAACGCTTCTGGGAAGGCCGGAAACTCTGGGGCGCCCTCCTCATTGACACCCGTTCGCTCACCCGCCAGGCCCTTACCATGACCGGCCTTCGGGCTGATTCTCCTGAGGTGCTTTCCTTTGTGCGCCTGCTCATTGCCTTCACCTACGCCCTCAAACACCAACTCCGCAAAACCGATCCTGCTGAGGATTTTCAGCGCCTTCTACCGCAAGAATTAGTGCAGCAACTGGAAAAAGCTCGTTTCAAGCCTATTCTGCTGCTCAGGGAAATGGGCGTGTGGGTACAAGCCGGAAAAGAGGCGGGCCGCATAGATTCTATCACGCAGGCCGCCATTGACCATAACCTGAACCAACTCTCTAACATTGTAGGCGGCTGCGAACGCATTGCCAGCACACCCATTCCGTACACCTACAACGTGTTGCTGCATCGCACCGTGTACCTGTACTGTTTTCTGTTGCCGTTTGGGCTGGTAGACAGCATCGGGTGGATGACGCCGCTTATGGTGGTGTTTGTGGGCTACACCTTTATGGCCCTTGAATCTATTGTGACTGAGATTGAAGAACCCTTCGGAACAGAGCCCAATGACTTGGCCTTAAACGCCATCAGCCAAACCATTGAAGCCTCTCTGTTGGAGATGGCCGGCAAGGAAGTACCCAAAGCCTTGAAGCCGAAAAAGAAGTTTATTCTGGATTGATTTGCTGAGCGCAAGAAAATAGAAATTCCGCTTTGGGCCTGTTTCTAGAAATGCAGGCCCAAAGCGGGATGGAAAAGATAATGCCAAATTAATGGTTCCAGGAGCCGAATTTACCTTGCTGGTAATCGGCGTAGGCCTGGTGGATTTCGGCTTGGGTGTTCATCACGAAGGGACCTTGGGCCACCACGGGCTCCTTGAACGGCACCGCGTGCCCGAACAACAGAATGCTGTCTTCAGACGCCTCTATGGTTAACTCTGGGGCATCGTTGTTAAATTCCACCAGATTCCGGAACGGCACCTCTTGCCCATTCACAGTGAGGGTTCCTTTGATGATGTAGAAGAAGATGTTCCGCTCAGCGGGTACTTGCACACTCAGTTTTCCGCCCGGCTGGAAATACACGGTGCTAAGCACGATGTCTGATAGGGTTTCAAACGCACCGGTATGTCCTTCCCACGAGCCTGAAACCAGGTTAACCGTTACCATGCCTTCGTCCAGCGTGAACGAGGGGATGCTGTCTTTTTGCAAACCTTCGTAGCGCGGCTCGGTCATCTTGTGCTTGGCCGATAGGTTCACCCACAATTGCAGGATTTCCAGCGGCCCGCCGGTTTTCTTGAAGTCAGAAGAGGAAACCTCGGCGTGGATCAGGCCACGGCCCGCAGTCATCCACTGTACGCCGCCCGCGGTGATCACGCTCTCGTGCCCGCCCGAGTCTTTGTGCATGATGTCGCCTTCCAGAATGAACGTGACGGTTTCCATGCCCCGGTGCGGGTGCGGCCCAAACGGCAAACCCCGGTTATTGGGCTTGTACACCTGGTGCCCGTGGTGGTTCAGAAACAGGAACGGGTCTATCTGCTGAAGGCTGCGCGAGGGCAGCGGTGAATACGTCACCAGATCTGCGATGGGCGAGTACTCGGCTTTATGGATTTTCTTGATGCTTCTCATGTGGGTACATTGAATATGCTGCTATATACGAAAACCACCCCGAACATGCCGGTTGGCTCACTTACTTTCAGGAAAGCAGTCTAAGACAGGCAATGCTTCTCAATGGCGATGGCCACGCCGTCTTCAATGCTACGCGCGGTTACTTCTTTGGCGGCCGCTTTGGCCTCTTCGCGGGCGTTCCCCACGGCTATGCCCAGACCTACCGCACCCAGCATCTCCACATCGTTGTAATTGTCGCCAAAAGCCATCACCGACTCCATCCCGAAATCATAATGTTTTTCCAAAAGCAGCTTTAAAGCAGTGGCCTTAGAAATGGTCTTAGGCGCAATTTCCAGGTAGCGGTCATTGGACCGGTAGATGTGCAGCTGTCCCCCGAACCTCGGCTCTAAGGCTTCCCATAAGGTTTGGATTTCATCCGGTGCGCCCATGCACATGACTTTGTGTGCCCCAGTGGAAGCCGCTTGCCAAGCCTGCAAAACTTCCTGCGTGGAAGAGATAGTAGGCATTACTTTAGTGTGCTTGATCTCGCGCTGGGTCCACTGGTCGTCCTGCGGTGCGTGCCAGTTATCGTCTTGGTACAAACTCACGTTGATGCTGGTGCCTTGGGTCAGTTCGGCAATCTCCATGCACACCGAGGCCGGAATCTGCACGGTGTCTAGCACCTTGGGAGCATCGGTAGAGTCCTCATACAGCAGCACGTAACCGCCGTTGAAACATATCATGGGGTTGTGCAGAATGCCTAACTGCTCCTGCAAGTGCCGCACAGCACTGGGCTGTCTGGCCGACGCCATAATGAAGGGAAGGCTCTTGTCCAGGCGTTGAATGGTGTCAATGGTTCTTTGGGAAAGCTCGCGGTCACTGTTGAGCAGCGTTCCGTCAATATCGGTGCAAATGGCGCGGATGGTCATGTGGTAAGTCAAAAGTTGTTCCGGTAAAGGTACGGGTGAATGGGAGATAGGAGGAAAGAATTGGAGAAACGTTTCAGCGGGGATTTCTGAAAATTGGTTCGAATACGGAACTGCAAAGAGCCAAGATAGTCTTCTGTAATGATATCAGCAGGTCATAGCATTCATCTTGAAATCTGGTAGCTTATGAAAGGAGCAATGCGTGGTAGAGACAAGGCATGCCTTGTCTCTACGGGGATGCACATTCGTTACAGTTCCCGCTTCTCCATTCCTAGAATTTCTCGGAATGTTTCCTGACCGGGCTTCAGGCGCTTTAGATTTTCAATAAGGGTGATGGACCGGTCAATGCGAAGTTGCGAGCTTTTCACTGCCCCAACGTGCTGAATGATGTAGCGCTGCATGCCGGGTTTGAGTTGGTCAAAACGGGCTTTGCCGGCATCGTCTTGCAGGAACAACTCGGTGAGTTCCTCAGGAACCGCGGTGCCGTATTGGCTATCGTCCTTTACCAGCGAAACTGTGACGGAACTTCCTTCCTTCAGTCCCAAGTGCTTTAGACGTTGTTTTGTAAGCGTAATATATCCCCGGCCCTGACCCAAGGCCACAATGCCGCATTGGTACGTCAGTGAATTGTTGACGGTGCACAACAACCGCACATTGAACTTGCCACCCAATTGCTGCACAATCTCCTGCGGCACCTCAAGGTAGTGCGTGCCCATGAGGTACTCCAGTTTGCCTATGTGGGTGTTGAATTGAATGGGTGACATATAATTAATTAGTAAAGTTGTCGGTCTTTTGCAGAGAACTTGGTTGGAATTTAGTTTAAGACTCTAGTGGACGAAAGCTTTTATTTAACCCTTAGCCTTAAATAGCTATAGTCCTCTTGGGTGGGATTTTCATTCCCCAGAACTTTATCAATAGGTTTTATTTGAATGATGATTGAGGTTGGAGATTCCCAGTACATATTATAAGGCGACCATTTGTCTTGATTGATCTCAATTATTTTGGTCAGTTTCTGACCGCCTTTTTCAACCTTGAATACTTGTATGCCAAGCGGCAAACCCTCTAAACCGTAAGGCATGGAAAGGCTAGCCAGCATATTGTTGTCTAGGGAGATAGATGGCCTTGTCCAAGTAGTATCAATTCTGCCAGTATTCTTATCAACCAGATAGCATTCGTAGAACTCCCAGAAATATCCCTCTACAAGATATTTTTTGATTAACTTGAGCTGTCCAACGTATTTGTATTCTCTGATTCCCTCATCGTCGGAGTCAGGGCTGTTCAATGTATCTCTGAAACCTAACAAAGGCTTCCAATCTCCATTACTCAGTACTTGTAACATTCCGTCTTTCTTCCGGGAGTTAGTAGTGTCTTGAGTTAATTCTACAGATTTAACTTTTTTCGCTTTGTCAAAGTCGGCCTTTGATGCCTTCTCAATACTATAGGCAGGTTCTGAAGAATAAGCAGTTTCAGACATGACATCTTCTTCTTCTATGATAAGCTTGTTTGCCTTTTGAACTTGTTCTGTTGGGACAGTTTCAACTGATTTATTGCTACAGCTGAAGAAAAAAACCAAGGACAGGAAAGACAGTATTCTATTCATTCTTTCATTTTTGGCTAACGCCTGTTGTAAGTGGCGGTGCTGCCGGAAGCCATAACTTCCGGATGTTCACTGTTAGTTGTTTTTAGTTTTTCTATTTGTTTTATGCTCAGATAAAATCCTGATCTCAATTATGAAACTTCAACATTCCTCTTAGTAAGTACCTCTTTGCCTAAACTGTCTCTGGTGTTTTTCTGGACTGCAATGGCTGCAAAAAGGCTAAGTAAAAAAGACATGGCATAAAAGCCTTTTTCGCTAAGGAGCAGATTGGCATTCCAAAGCCCTACTGTCAGTAACACCACGGCAAGAATAGTAGAGAACCAACTAAGTCCATAATAGATATTGGTAACAGGAATACCGTCCAGTTGGTCACGTACACTTTTTTGGAGGGAAATAGCTGAGAACAAGCCATACATCAGTACGGTAAAATAGTAGCCCTTTTCGTTCAGCAACATTTGGGCATTCCACAACCCAATCATGTAGGCAGTAATACCAGTAAGTAAAGTAGCCCAAGAAGCGGCAACAAACGCGTTTGAAGGTTTCTGATTCATTTTTTCTTTTATTAAGTGATGAATCAAAAGTACAGCAGTCCCTAGTCCTTTCTTTTGACAATTGTCAAAAAGGAAAATTATACAACGTGACTGCGTATCCTGCTCAGCGTTTCCTGACTAATACCGATGAAAGACGCAATTTGGCCGAGGGGGATTCTTTGAAGAATATGTGGGGAAGTCTCCAGTAGCTGCTCATACCGTTCTCGCGCCGTTCTGAATTGCATGGCCATTAATCGTTCTTCCAGTCTAATGTAATACTGCTCATTAATGATCCGTACAAGGCGCTCAAGGTCATTATGATAATCAAACAGCTGGTTCAACGCTTCAAAACTGATGCCCCACAAGGTAGAGTCTTCCAAAATCTGTATGTTCTCTACTCCCGGCTTGCGGGAGATAAAGCTATAAAAAGAAGTAATAAAATTATTTTCGAAGCCAAACCAATAGGTGATTTCCTTCCCATCCAGGTTATAGTATCCCCGCAAGCAACCTTGTTCAAGAAAGTACAGGTTATTGCACACCATTCCTTCTTGTATTAAAAACGAATTTCTTGAAATCTCTACCCGCGTTAACTTTTTAGAAAGGGCTTCCCATGCTCCTGAGGAAATAGGGTGAAATTGTGAAATGCAATCATACAGTGAATTCATTATAAAACTGTTCTACTAAAATATTGAATTTGATATTTTCGGTAATGAAAAGGGGAGTTCATTTATATGGTGTAAGTTAAAGGTAGTATGAACAATGAGCAAAGCCATTGGTCGTAACTTGGTGTTTATACATTGGTATGTGCAAACATTTTTTTTTCTTTATTCTGATTTTACGATGAAGTCATAGGAGTGCTCTGTGAAATACAAAGGCAATTCTGTCCACTTCATGTTCTGTTCTTTAGCTCCAAAATGAGCTGCACTCATCAATTCCATAAATCTTGCAATGACGAGTTGCTCGCACCAGTCCTTCGCATCTTGTAAGTTCTCCGTGTCAGGTTCTATGCTCTCAAAAGCCTCCTGCAGTTTCTCATAACCAGCAATTACATACTCTTCCGATGTCATGGTTTCTTCGCTTACATCAGAGAGCCAATCCATGTCTTCAAGGTCAAGTCCGCCGTCCTCGCTGAACCCAAATCCGTCTATGTACCAAGCGTCCGTATTGATGTCAAACTCGTTCATTTCAAAATACAAAGCCTTTGGCTCAATGACTTTCGACACATTTCTGTAGAAATCATTTATCCAGTTTGCTACTCCGTCAGCTTGATCTACAAGTGATTGACCGATAATCTGGTGAAATTCTGAAGTTGGAATGCCTTTTAGAGCAGTCTCTGCTATGCTTATTGCTTCTGAATATTCTTGTTTTTCCAGATATGGATTAATTTGCTCAGCAAAATCAAAATTCATGTTATAACATCTTAGGTTTATTCTATTGTTTGCAAATAATTAGAATATAAACAAAAATTCATTCTGGTCATCGGTTCCTAGGAACCGATGACCAGAATGAATTAAATGAATACCTCACAAGTTCTACGCTTCTTGTCTAAAAGCTTTGAACTGGTTGATAAGCCCGTTGGTAGAAGAATCGTGGGAAGTTACTTCCTCAGAAGAAGTTAACTCTGGCAGAATCTTCTTGGCGAGCTGTTTGCCCAGTTCTACGCCCCATTGGTCAAAGCTGTAGATGTTCCAGATCACGCCTTGCACGAAGATCTTGTGCTCGTACATGGCCAAGAGGCTGCCTAGCGTTCTAGGGTCCAGTTGCTTGAACAGGATAGAGTTAGTGGGGCGGTTTCCTTCAAACACCTTGAAGGCTTTCAAGGCTTGGATTTCCTCTTCAGAACAGCTCATGCGCTGCATCTCGTCAATGGCTTCGGCCTCAGTTTTGCCGTTCATGAGCGCCTCGGTCTGCGCGAAGAAGTTGGCCATCAACTTGGGGTGATGGTCGCCTAGTGGATTGTGGCTGATAGCCGGGGCCAGGAAATCGCACGGAATCAATTTGGTGCCTTGGTGGATGAGCTGGTAGAACGCGTGCTGTCCGTTGGTGCCCGGCTCGCCCCAGATGATAGGACCGGTTTGGTACGTTACTTTCTCGCCGTTGCGGTCTACGTACTTGCCGTTGCTTTCCATATCGCCCTGCTGAAAATACGCCGCGAACCGGTGCATGTACTGGTCGTACGGCAACAGCGCATGTGACTGGGCATCAAAGAAGTTGTTGTACCAGATGCCCAGCAACGCCAGAATCACGGGCAGGTTCTGCTCAAAAGGCGTATCGCGGAAGTGGGTGTCCATGGCGTGCGCACCGGCCAACAGTTCTCTGAAGTTCTCATAGCCAATGGTGCAAGCAATAGACAAGCCAATAGCGGACCACAGTGAATAACGGCCGCCAACCCAGTCCCAGAACTCAAACATGTTCTGCGTGTCAATGCCAAACTCGGCTACCGCTTTGGCATTGGTAGACAAGGCCACGAAATGCTTCTTGATGTGCTCCTCGTCTTTGGCGTTCTCCAGGAACCAGCTGCGCGCGCTCAGGGCGTTGGTCATGGTCTCCTGCGTGGTGAACGTCTTGGACGCAATCATGAAAAGCGTGGTCTCCGGGTTGATCTGCTTCAGCGTCTCAGCAATGTGCGTGGCGTCTACGTTGGAAACAAAATGCGTGGTGATATTAGGCTTCTGGTAAGATTTCAGGGCCTCGGTCACCATCACAGGGCCTAAATCAGAGCCGCCAATACCTATGTTTACAATGGTGTCAATGGCTTTGCCGGTGTAGCCTTTCCATTCGCCGTTGATCACAGCGTTGGAAAATTTTTCTACCTGCGCCAATACGCGGTTGATCTCGGGCATGACATCTTTCCCATCTACTAAAACCGGCGTGTTAGACTGGTTGCGCAAGGCCACGTGCAGCACCGAGCGGTGCTCAGTGAAGTTGATTTCCTCGCCGGAGAACATCGCCTCAATGGCCTCTTTCAAACCACATTCCTCCGCCAGTGACACAAGCAGAGCCTGGGTTTCCTGGGTGATCCTGTTTTTAGAGTAATCCAGGAGAATGTTCTCAAAGGTGAGGCTAAACTTCTCAAACCGCTGTGGGTCCTGGGCAAAGGCATCTTTGAGGTGGCTGTCTTTGATGTGCGCGTAATGCTGCGTCAGGTTGGCCCAGGCTTGCGTGGTGGTAGGGTTTATGGATGGAAACATGCGTTGTCTTTTGATTCAGGTCTATTTGTAGCGAAGTTAGGAATTGTGGCGACTTTTGGAAAATACTTACCAAAAGAGCCCGCTTTTGCCAGAGGTGCCGCCTTGGTTTAAAGGCAGTTTTTATAAACGAGGCGTGAAACGATCAGGCTTACTGCACCCACTGCTGAATCAGCTTATCGGCGAAGGCCTCGTCTTTCCACGCCGACAAACGGGTGGGTTGCCGGGGGTTCACGTTCAAATACCACTGCTCCAGAATCTTTTTAACTGCCGGATAGCGCGCAGAGAAATCACTGTAGGAGTTAGGCGAGATGGTTTGCTCACTAGGCCGCGCGGGTACCGCCACAATCAGGTGCCGCAGTTCGCCTTCGCTTTCCAGGATCATGACTCCCACTGGCAAGATCTCCAGCGCCGTGCCCGGCTCTTTCTGGTTGCACAGAACCAGCACCTTCAGAGGAGCGGCTGGTCGGCCCTGCGCAGAGTCTACCAGTGTGGACGGAATAAATCCTTCGTTGCCCGGGTAAGGCAGAAACTCCAGTTTGCGCGGCTGGCCGGCCTCCAGTTGCGGTACAAACTTTTTCTCCTGCGCGTCATACACCTGCGGCAGCGTGGAGCCCGAAGGCGTTTCTACCACCGCTTGCCAGTGCTTGGTTTCGGTGATAGCGGGTAAATGGCGGTAATCAGGTTTGCAGCTAAGGCAGAGAATAGCCATAAAAAGCAGCCAGAGCTGCCCATTCTTTATTGAGGTAAAGCGCATGTTAGTGGAAAGGGTAGAAGCGTTTTCAGCTTGTTTCCTGTAAGATAAGCGAAAAAAGGCATCTTTCCATTAAAACCATTTGCGCCTTCTTCAACACATTCTCTCCATCGTTCAACCTCCCTTACTGCAACTCATCTAGCACCCTGAACGGATTTAGTCTTTGCAGATTCAATGAGTACCGGATGCTGTTTCTAAAGTCTTTGAAGCTCTTGGGCAAGTCATCGGCGTAATTGCTACCGGCTATCGGAAAGTAAATCTGGACGGCATCCCGGAAGAAACTCCATTGCAGCCCTGTGCCGTAAAACACCCTGTCAAGTTCCTGCACGCGGCCCAGGTCCAGGTACACGGCGAAGGGTGTCACCGGTAAATCTGCGGTGAGGTTGAAGGTAGCCATCCATTCACGGCTTACTACGGGCACCGGGTTACGGAAGCCACCATCCTGACGGTCGGTTTGCCGGATGGAGGTTATTCCTTCAGATGCGGTGTATAGTTCGGTGCGATTGAAGAAAGGAGTTTGTCTCAGGTAATCGGGGCTGCCCGCTAAGCCCAAGACAAAGGGACTGCTGACTTGGTTGTTGTTCGCCATGAACCCTACAAAACCCCGGGCCCTTATTTCTTTGTCAGCTTTGTATTCGTGCCAGTTCTCTACCGTTAGCCTGAACCGCAAAGGGCGGAAGGTGGTAAGGCCTTTGTCGGTCAGTGAAATTGGAGAAGAAGGAACCACGCGGTACTGGAACAGGGTAGCGTCAAACGCTACCTGGGTGCCGCTGATGGCGTTCTCGGTGGTGAGTTGGTAGGCAAGCCGGGGAGCTTGGTAGTCTGGCGTTATATCATCCTGCACAAAGTGCCAGGCCAGCGTGAGTTGCTGCCGAGCCGTGTTCGGGTTATGCAGGCGGTTGTGGAATGTGAGGCTAGGCGCGATGCTGTGGAAGTTAGCAAAACGCTGGCCCAGCACACCCAACTCCACCTTCCGCAGAAAGCCCTGCGCCGGAATCCTGAACTTGACATCGGCAATGCCCGTTAGACGGCTGCTCTTGAAGCCGTACATTGGCATGATGATGTAATTGAGCTTTTGCTCCGTGAGAAAAGAGTTGTAAAACGCGGCCCCCAGTTGAAAACCGTCAGAAGTGTTATACCCCAAAGATGGAGCCACGAAGATCTGTTTCTGGTCTATCCGGTCTGCGCTGAGAAAAGGCTGAAGGCGTATCGGCTCACTTTTTGGGAAAAGCGCCCCTAAACGGTATTGGTTGTCGCGGCGGTCCAGCTCCGGGAACACGTACTCAGGATCTAACACGATGCGGTCAATACCTGCAGCGGTGAAGGCGACGGTCTGCTCTTTTTCGCCCGGTTTGGTCCAGTGTGATTCCAGTATCTTTCCCTCGGCGTCCAGCGCGGCTACATGTACGGGCAAGGCTAGTTTCCCGGTTTGCCGCACCATTGCCTGGGTAGATCCGCCGGAAGTGGTTACGGTTTGCAGGTGCGCATCGGGCAGGTTGGTGGAAGGCAGCAAGTCCTTGAAAAACCAATCCAGGTTTTCTCCCGTCGATTTCTGCAGCACCGCCTGCAAATCCTCGGGGTACGGATGCTTGAACTGCCACTGGCGGTAATAGGTGTGCATGGCGCTGTCAAAGTGGGCAGTACTCAGGTACTTCTCCAGGTACTGGAACAACTGCGCCGTTTTGAGGTAAACGATGGTGCCGTAATTCAACGTCCTGAACTGGGTTGCCGGGGCGGTCACCGGTTGGTCCAAACCTCGGCTGGCCGCTGATAAGTACGCCGCGTTGTCAATCGCCGCCGGAGGCAAGTCATCTACCCCGAAGAACTTCCCAAAGGGATTCGTATTCACCTCGCTGGACACCATACCCGCATATTTGTTGCGCAGCGCTTTGGTCCGGAATTCATAGTAAGAGTTGATGCCTTCATCCAGCCAGGGATGCTGGCGCTCGTTGCTGGCTAGAATACCGTAAAACCAGTTGTGGCCCACCTCGTGGATGATGGCTTCCGGCTCCGTAACCGTGACCATGGGGTACTCCATGCCAGCGCCCGCGCTTAACGCTGCGTCAACCGCCGTAGCCTGGCTGTAGGGGTAATCGCCCAGCCACAGAGAGTAGGTGTAGACGGCATCGTTGATCTCGTGCGCCCTTTGGATCCATTGGTCCGCCACCCGGTTCGTGAACAAAAGCCAGGTAGTCACCGGCCGTTTAGAATAGGGCAGCACCACCTCGTTTTTCAAGACATGGAACCGCTTATCGGCGAACCACGCGAAATCATGGATACGTTCTTGTTTGTAGTGTAGGGTCTTGGTGGCTTTCGCCGAGGCCGGGAACGCCAGATCCTCCGTGTTAAACTTTTTGATGGCAGCCGTTACCTGCGCTAGGCTGTCCATGCGTGCCTGTTCGCGTTCATTCTGCAGCACCCCGGTAGCACCAACGGTGTAGTTGGCAGGTAACGTAATGCGCACGTCAAACGACCCGAACTCCGAATAAAACTCGCCTTGGTCCAGGTACGACATCGGGTGCCAGCCTTTGTGGTCGAACACCGCCGGTTTAGGGTACCACTGCGAGATCTGGTACGATTGCCCCACGTGCCCCAATCGCGAAAAAGAATCGGGTAATTTCACCTGAAACGGCGTACTGATAGTGATGCGACTTCCAGGAGCTAATGGTTGGTTCAAGGTAAGCTTCGCGATGTCTGGGTTCTTCGCATCCAGTTCCCATTTCACGTTTTGGCCGTCTATTTTGAAATCCAGCCCCGAAATAGAACCGCGGGACTCCTCTTTGGCGAAGTAGAACTTGTTTTCGTTGTTCAGTAATTGCTGCCGCGCGAAGGCGGTGCCGCGGTCTTGGTAGGCGTTGGGCCAAAGGTGGAAGTACAGGAATGTGAGCGTTTCCGGCGAATGGTTTAAGTACTCAATCTGCTCCGTGGCTCTGAGGGTGTGCTGCCCATCGTCCAGCGTCACGTCTATTTTATAGTTCACCTCCTGCTGCCAATAGGCTTGCTGAGCGAAAACAGAAAAAGGAAGCAAAAGCAAGAGCGGAAGTAGTAGCCGATGGCGCATCAGGTAGGTCTAAAGTTCGCCTGAAATTACAATTATTAGGTGTAGGGGCAATCCCTTGTGGTTGCCCTAACGCGTTTGGAAAGGAGAATGGGCAACTACAAGGGATTGCCCTTCCCATTATTTTGCCCTGTTTTTCAGAATTTATGCTTAACATAGGAGTGCGAAAAATCACTACCCTTCACCAAACAAACAAATGAGCCCTTTCAAGAAATTAGCCTCGGCGGCTGCGCTGGTGGCGCTTACCCAGGTGGCCCAGGCCCAAACCACCGACCTGCACGCCCAGATTGACCAACTCGCGAACAAACTGGAGCCGAAAGTCATCCAGTGGCGCCGTGATTTCCACCAGAACCCAGAGCTGAGTAACCGCGAGGTGAAAACCGCCGAGAAAGTGGCCAAGCACCTGAAGAGCCTCGGGTTTGAGGTGAAAACCGGCGTGGCCAAAACCGGCGTCATCGGCATCTTGAAAGGCGGTCAACCCGGACCCGTAGTGGCCCTCCGCGCCGATATGGATGCCCTACCCGTGACCGAGCGCAACAGCTTGCCCTTCGCCTCCAAAGTGCGCACCACGTTCAACAACCAGGAAGTAGGCGTGATGCACGCCTGCGGGCATGACACGCACGTAGCCATGCTCATGGGTGCCGCTGAGATTCTGGCCCAGCACAAGAAAGACCTCAAAGGCACGGTGAAATTCATCTTCCAGCCCGCTGAGGAAGGAGCACCCGCCGGGGAAGAAGGCGGTGCCGATGTGATGGTGGCCCAAGGCGCTCTGGAGAACCCCAAAGTAGACGCCATCTTCGGACTGCACATCAACTCGGCCACCGAGGTGGGCACCCTCAAATACCGTCCGCAGGGCACCATGGCCAGTTCCGATAACTTCAAGATCAAGGTGAAAGGCCGTCAGGCGCACGGCGCCTATCCATGGATGAGCGTTGACCCGATTGTGGTATCGGCGCAGATCATCAACGGCATCCAGACCATTGTGAGCCGCCAGATGGAACTCACCAACGAGGCGGCTGTGATCACGGTAGGTGCCATCCACGGCGGGGTAAGAACCAACATCATCCCTGAGGAAGTAGAAATGATTGGCACCATCCGGGCGCTGGATCCCAAAATGCAGGACCAGCTCCACGAGAAACTGCGCCGCACCGCCGAGATGATTGCCGCCAGCGCCGGCGCCACCGCCACCGTAGAGATCGTCAAAAACACGCCTATCACCTACAACCACGAAGCCCTTACCGCCCACATTCTGCCTGTGTTACACACCGTAGCGGGGCAGCAAAACGTGGTGCTCACCAAAGCCGTAACCGGCGCCGAGGACTTCGCCTATTACCAGCAGAAAGTACCGGGTGTGTTCATCTTCGTGGGCGGCATGTCCAAAGGCCAGGACCCCACCAAAATCCCAGCCCACCACACCCCAGACTTCATGATTGACGAAAGCGGCTTGAAATTAGGTGTCCGTACCCTGGCGTATTTGGCTGTTGATTACCTGAACAATCCGTTGAAGAAGTAATTAGCTAAGTAAACTTCAGGGGTGAAGGTTACACATTCCGTCCCCCTTTGAAGGGGGTAGGGGGATGATTACTTGGGTAGATCAAGCATTCCTGAAATGTAGGGGCAATCCCTTGTGGTTGCCCTTTACAAAAAGGTTAAAGTAATCGGTTCTAGAAACCACTTGGTCATCCCCCCACCCCCTTCAAAGGGGGACGAATAAGTAGTAGTTTGATGACCTCACCGTCCTTACGTACACAGTGCCCCGTTTTGAAGCTGCTTTCTAAAAAGCAGCTTCAAAACGGGGCACTGTGTGTTAACATGAAAAGCTCTAAGGGTTGAACCATCTGCCCCTAAGGTCGTACCTGTTTAGAACTTCTTTTCACAAAAGAAGCCTTTAGACAGCAACGTATGCCACAGCAAGTCAGTGATTTTATAGTAGAACGTTTTCAGAAATGGGGCGTGGACCGCATCTTCGGATATCCCGGCGATGGCATTAACGGCGTCATGGGTGCTCTGGACCGCGCCAGCGAACAAATTAAATTCATCCAGGTGCGGCACGAGGAAGTAGCTTCACTCATGGCCTGTGCGCACGCCAAGTTCACCGGCGAGGTAGGCGTTTGTCTCGCGACCTCGGGTCCGGGCGCGATTCACTTGCTCAATGGCTTATACGACGCAAAACTGGACCATCAACCGGTAGTGGCGTTGGTGGGGCAGAAGGCGCGTAAATCACTAGGCGGGCACAGCCAGCAGGAGGTAGATTTGCTGACCTTGTTCAAAGATGTGTCCAGTGAGTTTGTGCAGATGGCCACCGAGCCCAGCCAGGTTCGGCACCTGATTGACCGTGCCTTCCGCATTGCCAAAGACCAGCGCACCGTTACCTGTGTCATTCTCCCTAGCGATGTACAGGAACTGGAATACCAGGAACCAGAACACGCTCACGGCACAGTACACTCAGGCATTGGGTATCTGCCGCCGCGCGTGCTGCCTCGTGACGAAGACTTGCTC
This sequence comes from Rufibacter sp. JT20002, assembly GCF_056491185.1. Classification (NCBI taxonomy): domain Bacteria; kingdom Pseudomonadati; phylum Bacteroidota; class Cytophagia; order Cytophagales; family Hymenobacteraceae; genus Rufibacter; species Rufibacter sp. JT20002. The sequence goes on from NZ_JBSZJY010000003.1 coordinate 424,059, forward strand.
AAGGCCGCCGAAGTACTGAATGCCGGGAAGAAGGTGGCCATTTTGATTGGTGCCGGAGCGAAAGATGCCGCCGAGGAAGTAACCCAGTTAGCCGAAGTTCTTGGTGCCGGCGTGGCGAAAGCCTACCTCGGCAAAGCCGCTTTGTCAGATGAACTGCCCTTTGTGACTGGAGCCATCGGGTTCTTTGGGACGGAGGCCAGCCACCAGATGATGGCTCACTGCGACACCCTACTTATGATTGGCTCTGGTTTCCCGTATGCCGAGTTTTTGCCTAAAGAAGGTCAGGCCCGAGGCGTGCAGATAGACATTGACGGCCGCATGCTCAGCATCCGGTACCCCATGGAAGTGCCGCTCATCGGTGACAGTGCCGAGACCCTACGTGCGCTCCTACCGCTGCTCCAACCAAAAGAAGACCGTTCTTGGCGACAAACCATTGAACAGAACATCCAGACTTGGGAAAAGCAGTTAACCGAAGAAGCCAACCATCCGGCCAATCCTGTGAACCCACGGTTAGTTTTTGAAAAGCTATCACCGCGCCTCCCAGAAAATAGTATTCTGGCTGCTGACTCAGGTTCTTCCTCCAGTTGGGTAGCGCAATACCTCAAAATCAGGGGGAATATGAAATTTTCCGTCTCCGGCACGCTGGCTACCATGGGCTGCGCCTTGCCGTACGCGTTGGCCGCCAAGTTCGCCTACCCAGACCGGGTGGCCTTCGCTTTTGCGGGCGATGGTGCCATGCAGATGGGCAGCACCGAGGAACTGCTCACCATCCAGAAATACTACCGCCAATGGGCTGATCCGCGCTTAATTGTGCTGGTACTCAACAACCGTGACCTCAACTTCGTGACGTGGGAACAGCGCATGAGCGAAGGCAATCCCAAGTTCGATGATTCCCAGGTACTGCCTGATTTCAATTACGCCGCCTACGCTGAGAGCATTGGGTTAATCGGCATTCGGATTGAAAGCCCGGACCAGATTGATGCCGCATGGGAAACTGCTCTGAGCGCAGATCGCCCCGTAGTCATTGACGCGCTTACGGACCCAGAGATCATGCCCATCACCCCGCAGGTGGCTGCCAACTTCGCAGAGAACATCGCTGAAGCCATTGAAAAAGGAGACACCGCCGCCGAACAGCGCCTGGAAGAACCTTTGAAAGGAGCCGTGGAGGAAGCGAAGGAGAAAGGGCAAGAGTAGCCGGCTGGTTCCGAGCCTATTTTGGGAAAAATCGTCTTGGAACGAACCAGCAGAAGGACTAGTCTACCTCTTTGTTTACAAATACATTAATCAAGATATTGTTGATCTGATTAGAAAGAACCACTTTATCCAATGGTTCTCTATCTGCAATATGATTCTTTCTGTAAATGACTACTGTGTTGTCTTTAGCGTCAAGAAGCAAGGCATGAATGGTAGAGGTGGCTTTATCAGGCATCTTGGTTAAATCGTCACGTCCAAGGTTAGAGATTCTCCTGCTTATGTAAAAGGCTTCTTTTCTACTGTAGTTTCTTCTTGATCTACTATAACCTGCTGCGACAATAGCCAACGCGTACCGCTGGCCGTTTGCTTCCATCATAGAATCTATGGTAGAGGAGAGTTCTAAGCCGTGGGACTTCCGCTGTATATTAGACTGGAAGGCCAGATGACTGATTTCTTTGTTTAGCTTAGTAAGCAACGCAGAGTCTGTGGGTAAAAGCTGGTTCCCCAAATGATAAGCTTGTTTCTTGGTGACCAGGATGGAGTCCAATAACCTGACCGACTCCTCTGACATTGAAGGACTAATAATCCCTTTGTTGTGCTTTTCTATGGCTCGCAGAACAGACACGGGTTTGAAATAGCCAATGCTGTCAGGCTCATTGAAACATGCAACCTCACTGGCTTTAGCTAAGGAGGCCAAAGGTGTTATCAGAGCAAGCAGTAGTATACAGAATAGAAGCTTTTTCTTTCTGGAATTCATTTTCTACAAGCGATAAAGAAAAAAGGAATGGGAGGTACTACCAGCTTTGTTTTACTTTTTAAGCAGTACCATCTGTTCTATAAGTTATCTTGCTTAATCAAGGAGCTCAATCATAACTCTGTCAATGCGTTTTCCTGTCTCCTTGTCAATGGTTAATAAGGTTTCTCGCTTCGTTTCAATCTTGATGGGGATCCCCGGGTAATAGAAGTATTCAAATCTGTGCAAATCGGTTATATCAAACTTTGCAGTCTTCATGGCCGCTTTCACCTCTTTTTCCTTTAATCCCATCTTGTTGAACACAAGAGTTACCACTTCTTTGGTATCCTTAGGGTTAAGCTTTAATTGTTGCACCAGCACACAGCGGCTTTTCTCTGAGTCAACACTTTCAATAGATAGTTTTCCTTTCGCTTTAATAGGATTGCCACCAAACATATTAGGTAGCTCATCATCGTATTCAACTGCCTTTGAAGTAGGAAACACTGCCCCTAAAGGGAAGTGTAAGTACCGAAGTTCATTAAGGACTAACTGTTCCACTGCCTCTTTTGAATTGAATGCGGTAATCATGGGTTGCAACCGTTTCTCCAGATCGGCTTTTGAAATGGAGTTGTCTGCTGCTTTAACTTCTATCATGTCTTTAAACATGCTTTTCATCATGTCAGCCACTTGTTGCCAATTTTCAACTTCCACAAACTGGCCAGTTTCTGTGGTTTTGTAAATGATTTCTGTTAAATCATATTTCGTGAACTTCTCCTTCAAAGTCTCTGGAATGTCGTAGGTACTCGCCACATTGTTCTTATAGCTCCACTTAATTCGGTAAGAACTTTCTGTAGAGTCTATGACTTCAAAATTGACAATGTATTGAGACGAATCGTTTTGGGCCAAGGTGCCATTCTTCCATTGTTGCTTTAATTTGGTCACCTTGAACTTGTAAACATCGCCTTTCTCCCAGTAAGCAACAAAGGAGACCTCAGGCTGCTCTTTTTGGGCTAAGGCAAGGAATTGTACTAGGATGAAAATAGATAGGAGTAGAAGTTTTTTCATTTAAGAAATGGCTTTTAGTTTCTATTTGATAGATGATTGAAATAGGTAATTATAGGTATATGAATAGTTTGCTTGATAGAGACTTTAGTCAATTGTTGCTAAAAACAGCTTTCTGCTGGTGGTGTAAAGATAAAGGAAAGATTTTCAAAGAATTTACTGGAAGACATTGCTGTAATAATTTATATTTAGGTAGTAATGGTTGAGTTTTGGTGAAGGTTTAGGAAGAAAGAATGAGATGGCTCTTTAAAAATATCCCCTTACTACATTTTTTCTCACCCAAATCCCTTCGGTCCTTCCGCCGCTAAAATTCCTTTTCCCGATTAGGTGGTGTACTTTTGTGTTTTCAAGCTGATTTCACAAAATCGGCGGCTAAACAAAAGAGACCTAATGCTTTCCCATAAATCACTTTTCCTCTTCCTGACATCTTTCTTGAGTTTGTCGCTCATTAGCAGCGCGCAAACCACCGGGGCACAAACTCAGATTGACCAACTCGCTGATAAGATTGAGCCCAAAGTCATTCAGTGGCGCCGCGAACTGCACCAGAACCCCGAGCTAGGAAACTTTGAGGTAAAGACTGCTGAGAAAATAGCAAAGCACTTGAAAGCCCTCGGGTTTGAAGTGAAAACCGGCGTGGCTAGAACCGGCGTGGTAGGTATTCTCAAAGGAGGTCAGCCCGGACCCGTAGTAGCCCTGCGCGCCGATATGGATGCTTTGCCGGTAACGGAGAACAACACCCACAACCTACCGTTCGCCTCTAAAGTGAAGACCACGTTTGAAGGACAGCAAGTGGGGCTGATGCATGCCTGCGGCCACGATGCGCACGTAGCCATGCTCATGGGCGTGGCCGAGGTGCTGAGTGGCATTAAGAAAGACCTAAAAGGCACCGTAAAATTCATCTTTCAACCTGCGGAGGAAGGCTCGGCTCCCGGGCAGGTGGGTGGCGCGAAACTCATGGTGCAGGAAGGCGTACTGGAGAGTCCCAAAGTAGACGCAATGTTTGGGCTGCACATCCGGTCAGACGTGGAGGTGGGTACCATTACCTACCGGCCGCAGGGCATGATGGCCAGTTCAGATAACTTTAAGATCACCGTAAAGGGCCAGCAGTCGCACGGCGGCACTCCTTGGATGGGGGTGGATCCGGTGGTGACCTCGGCGTACATTGTGACAGCGCTGCAAACCATTGTGAGCCGCCAAGTAGACGTGACCAACGCCGCGGCAATTGTGACGGTGGGTGCCATCAACGGCGGGGTTCGGGCCAACATCGTGCCCAGTCAGGTGGAGATGATCGGGACCATCCGGGCCCTGGACGTGCCCATGCAGCAGCAGATCCACGAGCGTTTGAAGAAAACCGCCACCAGCATTGCCACCGGCGCGGGCGCAACCGCTGAGGTTTCTATCCAGGAGATGACGCCCGTGACCTACAACCACGAGGCCCTTACCGCGCACATGCTGCCCTCGTTGCAGCGCGTGGCCGGCACCAACCAGGTGAAGCTCACCAAACCCGTGACCATTGCTGAGGACTTCGCCTATTTCCAGCAGAAGATTCCGGGGCTTTACCTGTTCCTAGGTGGCATGCCCAAAGGCACTGATCCAACCAAAGCGCCCGCACACCACACGCCTGATTTCTACATCGAGGAAAGTGGCTTGAAACTAGGCGTGCGTGCCTTGGCTAACCTAGCCGTTGATTACTTGAACAATCCGTTGAAATAAGTTGTTCTGAAGCCACTTTAGGGAAAACAGCCTTAAAACAGAAATGCACCACTGCTTCTCCTCCTCGAAGGGATAGGTGTTACCTCCACAGATACTTTTTACATATCACACTTTATATCAAACCAACCTTGAAATTAGCATTAGTGACCTACGAAGCCATCCACAGCTATGGCTCATTGAGTGGCAGCGAAGATGGCGTCCTGATGGATTACCTCACCTCCAAAGGCATTGACATCACCCTGGAAGACTGGCATGACCCGGCCGTGAATTGGGAGCAATACGACTTAGCGGTTTTCAAATCGCCGTGGGATTATTTTGACAAGTTTCCAGAGTTCTGCGTTTGGCTGGACCGCATGGAAGCCCTAGGCATCCGCACCCTGAACCCTATCTCTACCATCCGTTGGAATGCCGACAAGCATTACCTACTGGAGGTGGAGAAAGCCGGGTTGCCGATTGTGCCTACTGCCTTACTTAAAAGAGGAACCGCTGTACAATTGGAGCAATTCTTCAGCCATTTCCAAACCGATAAGCTCATCATTAAACCCTGCGTGAGCGGCGGCGCGAAGAACACGTTCATTGTGTCTCTGGACGAAGTAGAGGAAGTAAAACCCAAGCTGGAGGAACTACTGAAAGCCGAAGATTTCTTGGCGCAGCCCTTCATGCCACAAATTCAGGAAGAAGGCGAGTGGTCGTTCCTGTTCTTCAACGGCCAGTACAGCCACTGCCTGCTCAAGTCTGCCAAGGACGGAGACTTTAGAGTGCAGCACTTTTTCGGGGGAACCATCCATCCGCAGGAAGCTCCGGCTCATCTGCTGGCGCAGGCCCAAACCATGGCAGACCAGTTTGCCGAGGGTTGCTTGTATGCCCGCGTAGACGGCGTGGTAGTAGGCGAGGAACTGCAACTGATGGAACTGGAACTAATTGAGCCGTTCCTGTACCTGCACACCCATCCAGATTCGCTTGAAAACTATTATCAGGCTCTGGTTCAGATGATGGAAGAGGTTCCATCCTCCGTTTCGTAGCTTATTTTAGAGAAACGAACCTAAAACAGAAATTCCTTCCCGATCAATACTGGGGAGGAGTTTCTGTTTGTATAGGCTTATGAGAGGTTACCCAAACAGGTTGATGCTCATGCCGCCGTCTACGGCTATGCACTGGCCCGTTATGTACGCAGCCGCAGGCATGCACAGGAAAGCCACCGCCGAGGCCACATCCTCGGGGTTCCCGATGGTGCGGGTAGGCGTGCGGCTCAACACGCTATCAAGGTACTCCTGGTTCTGCAGCACTTCTTCGGCCAGAGGTGTTCTGATGTACCACGGCGCCACGCAGTTCACCCGGATGCCGTCCGGTGCCCACTCACCCGCCAAGTTCTTGGAGAGCTGCACTAAAGCTGCCTTCGTCATGCCGTAAATAGCGCCCGTGCGTACGTGACCCAGACCCGCCACCGAGGAAACGTTCACCACGTTGCCCTGCGGCGAGGCTTTCAGAAACGGATGCGCCAACCGGCACAGTTCAAAGGCCGAGGTGAGATTGGTGTTAAGTAAGTAGTTGTATTCTTCGGGCGTGTATTCGCCAATTTTCTTGCGGATGTTGGTGCCTACGTTGTTCACTAAGATGTCCAAAGTGCCCCAGGTATTCTCCACCAGTTGCAGCAGGTTGTGGCGGTCAGCCGCCTGACTTACATCGGCTACCATTCCAGAGGCTTTCAGGCCGCGGGCGCGCCAATCGGTCACGGCCTGGTTTACCTCCATTTCCTTGCGGGCCACAATCAGTACCTCGGCCCCGAAGGAAAGTAACTCTTCCGCAATGGCGGCACCTATGCCTTTGGTGCCTCCGGTAACCAGGGCGCGGCGGCCTTCTAAACTCCAACGGTTATTCTGCATTTAGTTCTTTCTAGGAATAGATGATTTGAAAAGTTAAGTCTACGCAGAATTCGGCAGAACGGAAAGCTTGATGGCAGATGGCCTACTTCAGAAAGGTGTTTCTGAACCTTTTTAGAAAAATAAGCCAAAAACAATAAGTCCGGAATTCGGCTTGCCGCCCTTGGCTTAGGAAAGATTGCTTCGTCTGAAAACGTAGTTACCGAGTGGCCATAAACGTTACCAGTAAATCTTCTGCCAAAGCGCCAGCAGGCTGCCCGCTACCATAGAGGCCAGGGCAATGAAGGTGAAATTCTGCACCAGACTGGGATATTGGTAACCATTAGTCTCGGAGATGAACCGGAAGAGCAAGCCCTCCATGCCGCCCTTGGAAGCAGTACGATGTAGGCCATGACCTACCTATTATCCAACCCTTCTTGCATGAGAGAAATCTCCGTTATCGTTAATTAGATCTGGTCAGGGAGAATGGCGAAATAATCAAGCGACCTTAGCATATGGTTGAGAGAATGCCCATAGGTTGAAAAGAGGACTCACACAAGGGCAACAAAAAAGCCGATCTGTACGATCGGCTTTTTCGGAACTAAAACTATAGGGAAAACTAAACCAAAAGGGATTAGCTTCTTTTTTCTTTGATACGGGCTGCTTTACCAGAAAGGCCTCTCAAGTAGAACAGACGAGCTCTTCTTACTTTACCGCGACGGATAACCTCGATTTTGTCGATGTTTGGAGAAAGAAGCGGGAAAATACGCTCAGTTCCGATTTGGTTAGACACTTTTCTTACAGTGAAAGTCTCGCTAGCGCCGGAGTTTCTGCGTTGCAAAACCACGCCTTGGAATTGCTGGATACGCTCTTTGTTACCTTCACGGATTTTCACGTGAATGTTCACTGTGTCGCCAGCAGCAAAAGCAGGGATTGAGGCACGCTTCTCTGTGTATTCCTGCTCTACTAATTTAATTAAATCGCTCATGACTATAATATAGTGTCTTTTTATCTGCAAAATTCGGAGTGCAAATATAGACGTTATTTTTCTAATTGTAAATCAACAAGTACTAATTTTTTTCTTCGCGCAGCAAATCGGGCCGTAATTGGCGGGTGCGCTGCACGGCCTGCTCAAACCGCCACTCCTCTACCTTGGGAGTATTGCCAGATAGCAGGATGTCTGGCACGGTATGTCCCTCAAAGTCAGCGGGCCTGGAATACACCGGCGGAGCTAAGAGGTTGTCCTGGAAAGAGTCTGAGAGCGCGCTGCTCTCGTCATTCAACACGCCTGGAATCAATCTAATCAACGAGTCTGCCAACACTGCGGCCGCCAGTTCACCTCCGGAGAGTACATAGTCGCCTATGCTGATCTCGTGGGTCACAAACAGGTCGCGCACGCGCTGGTCCACGCCTTTGTAGTGGCCGCACAGGATGATGATGTTCTGCAACAGTGACAACCGGTTGGCCATGGGCTGGTTCAGCGTCTGGCCGTCTGGGGTCATGTAGATCACCGCGTCATAGGTGCGCTGGGCCTGCAGTTCCCGGATGCACTTGGCAATGGGTTCCACCATCAGCACCATGCCGGCGCCTCCGCCAAAGGCGTAGTCGTCAATCTGGCCGTGCTTGTTGATGGCGTATTTGCGCAGGTCGTGCAGGTGCACTTCCACCAAGCCTTTGTCCTGGGCTCTTTTTAGAATAGAGTGGTCAAAGGGGCCGGTGAGCAGGTGGGGCTGGCAGGTAATGATATCAAACCGCGTCATCGTCTTCGTCTTCCTCGCCCTCAAGAGGCGGTTCTTCCAATTGGCGGTTAGAAGGTTGGGTGTACACTTCCAGTAGGCCCTCGGGCAGGTTTACGAAAATCTTGCGCTCCTCTTTGCTGGTGCGCAACACAATCTCGTCCTGTACCGGGATCAGCACCTCATGGCCCTGGTAGTCCATGGCCAGCAGGTCTTGGTTAGGCAAGTCAAAGAAGGTCTGTACCGTGCCCAGTTCGCCTAACTGCTCATCTACTACCGTGTAGCCAATTACCTCGTGGAAGTAGAACTGGTCTTCTTCCAATTCTGGGAGTTGGTTCAGGGGCAGGTAGAGGCTTACGCCCTTGAGTTTCTCGGCATCTGCTACGGTGTTCACATCCTCAAACTTGATGATGCTCTTGCCGTTGTCCTGCGGGTTGAGGCTATCAATGAAAAAAGGAACCAGTTTCCCGTTCACTAACAGGAAAACTGATTCCAATTCATCGTACTCTTCCGGAAAGTCAACGTCAAAAAACGCGACCACCTGGCCTTTGGTGCCATGCGTGCGAACAATATACCCCAACTGGAAGCATGCGTCTAACGTCATGGCTAGTAAAATTAAGCTTGAGCTTCTTCTGTAGCGTCAGCAGCAGGAGCGTCTTCAGCACCTTCGGCATCGCCTTCAGCAGCCGGAGCGTTGGCAGCAGCAGCTTCAGCTGCTCTTCTTTGCTGAGCCTCCACACGGGCAGCGTTCACTTTGGCTTCGGCCTCCAAAGCAGCTTTTCTCTGAGCAGCTTTGTCGCTTCCTAATTTCTCTACTTTACCACTGATTTTGGCTTCTTTAGCGGCTTTCCACTCTGCATAGCGGGCATCAGCCTGCTCTTGCGTCACGGCGCCTTTCAATACACCAATTTGTAAGTGCTTTCTGAACATAACACCGGTGTAAGAAAGCATGGCTTTCACAGTGTCAGTTGGTTGAGCGCCTTTCAATACCCAATCCAACGCTTTGTCTTCGTTGAAGTTGATAGTGGCAGGGTTTGTCTGTGGGTTGTAAGTACCCAATTTCTCGATGAAGCGACCATCACGTGGTGCACGAGCGTCTGCAACTACGATATCGTACATTGCAGCTTTTTTGCGGCCTCTGCGGGCCAGTCTGATTTTAACAGCCATAGTAAACTTTGTTAAAGCGCCGGATCCCGTCCGGCATTGGGGTGCAAATGTACGGCAATAATTTTGAAACTGCTACTATTGATTTAAAGATTTGAGAATGTGACCTTTTAGAAAAGCTTGGGATTTGGTGATTCAGGGATTTGAGAATGTGGAGATGCCAAAAGAGAGTGTTTCTAAGCCGAGTTTCTGAAAACAAGTCAGAAGCAGAACTCTGTTTTAAAGAGGAGTTTACCTGAACGGCACCAAGCTGTGCGGTCCGCGGCCGAACAGGTCTCCGGCCAAGAAGAAACGTTCCGAAGCTGAAATTGTAGAATCGTTCCAAAAGGAGGGACCATATTCTTTTCGAATCCAAGCCGGAGAATAGCCTTGAAGTTGCAACAAAGCCGGAAAAATGTGGGCGTGGCTGTAGCCCTGCTTCGGTCTTGGGGAGGGTGCTAGGCCGGTAAGCTGGCTTGGGTCCCAGATCCATAAAGGGACAGCGGCCTCCTGCGGCGATGTCTCGTGTACCGAGGCGTGCGTGATACTGATTCCCGCCTGAGCCAGGTTTTGCCCGTGGTCTGAGGTGTAGAGAATGACCGTACTGTCTGCTTTGGAGATGTTTTGCATTAACTGGCGCCAAAACTCGTCTACCGTCCATCTTAAGGAATTATGGTAGGTATTCAGGGTGCGTTGTCGGTCTTTGTAGATGCTGCGGGCAGAAAGCACCGGTTTAAAGAAAGCGGAATCAGCCGGGTAGGTGCGGGCATAAGGCCAATGGGTACCGGCCTTAACCACATACACAAATGCTTTCTTGTTGCCCTTGGAAAGCTGCGCCAAACGCCGGGCAACTAACATGTCTCGCTCATAATAGGGAGCCTGTGGGTGCGTCACGGCTGGGCGTTCCACGTGGTCAATGTACTTGAGGTCTTCGGGGCTCATGAAGTTCTGCAGCACATCTCCGCCTAATTGCGCGTCTATATAATAGGTGGTGTAGCCCGCCTTTTGCGCGTATTGAAAGATATTGGTGCGAGAGAAGGTACTGTAATTGGTATCAGGGATCTCTGAAACTCGGGTACCGCTCATCAGGGCAATGTTTGAGCCGCTGCTCTGGTTTGTAAACGAACTGGCAATCCCGAAATCAAGGAGTTGGTTCTTGACGGAAGATAGGAACGGCGTGGTGTTGAGGTTAGGCTGGTGCAAGGTTAGCTCAGTGGCCGTGATACTTTCATCCACAATCAGAAACAGGTGCGGCACGCCTGCGGTCACGGGGGAAACCGGAACGGGTGTGCGGATGGGTTGCGGCAATTGGTCGGTGGCCGCAACGATTAATGTCAACGGTACCCGATACAACGCCGGGAAATCATCCACAGTGCCGGTGGTCCTTTTGATCATGGCAAAGGCGGCAAGGCCAGCTATTGGTAGTAAACAAGCTGTCCAGGATGCTGATCGCCAAGCTGTTTTTTTCCTGATCCAAGTGATGGTCAGTATCACTAAAATAGAAGTTAAAAACGCAAGCGTAGCCTGTCCGCCAAAGTTCTGGAGGGCGGTGTCAGCCAGTTGTAGATTGTTCCAGGATAACACGGCATCGGAATACATGAAGTTGTAGCCCGTGATGAACCGGAAAGTGAAGCTGAGAAACAGGCAAGGCAAGAGCAACGCCAACGTGAGCCTATAGACCAATCTGCTGGCATTGAAGAGCAACAAAAGCAAGGCGGTAAGGGAAAAGGCAAACACCAACAGGTACAGCAGCAGGTGCATCAGACTGTCCTGAAATAGGAGATAGGTGGTGATGAAATAAAACCGCCCGGGCCGCATTTCTACCAACAGGACAAACAGGGTCAACGCGCAGAATAGGATGAAAGGAGTGCTCCTTAAAAAGCGTGGCCTCATGGATTTCCTGTAACTTGCTCTCTCATTTAGGAACCGAAGGTAATGGAACTCGTTCAATCTGCCAATCTGGAGGGCAGGTCCTCTGGCCGTGTAGATCAGGTAGATGTCATGCGTGGCTTCGCGCTGTTAGGTATTGGGCTGGAGAATTTGTTTTCCATGCATACCACCAATGCTGATTTCGCTGAGTATAGCGCTAAGTACGGCTATGGCGTAAACCACTGGATTCTTTTGGGTTTAATGGTGTTGGTAAGAGGTAAATTCTATCCCATCTTTTCCTTTGTGTTTGGAGCCTCGGCGGCTTTGGGCTTACCAAGCCAAGGATCAACGTACTTTCTGCGCCGGTTAGCCGGACTCCTTCTGCTGGGGGTGCTACAGGTACTGTTTATCTGGGAAGGGGATGTGTTGGTGCAGTACGTGGCCATGGGGTTCTTGCTGCTGATGCTGAAGGATTGGAATCCCAAAGCGCTGGGAATACTGGGAATCTTGCTGCTGGTTTTCAGTTTTACGGGCAAGTTGTGGGATGTGCCAGAAGAATCAGGAACCTTGCAAGACTTGGCTGCTTATAAGACGGGTACGTTTACAGAGATGGTCGCCTTCAGGGTGCAGGAATACCTTCAGAACGTTTTTACCTGGCAAGCCTTTTACTTTTACTCCCGTATTTTCGCTTTCATGTTATTGGGGTATGCTTTTGCCAAAAGCAAAGCTTTTACCCTTTTATCGTCTCCTGTTCGCATCCGTACTGTTTTTCTGATTCATTTAGGCCTAACAGTAGGAGTTGCAGTTTTAATCCAGGTGTTTGGTTGGCGGGCCGTGGAGAGTGATCCGGTATGGCTGAAGGAAGTCTGTTTAGCCATTTACTTCTATGCCGCCTTCATGAGTCTGGCGTTCTTACCCGTGGTCTTGTGGGGAACTTCCTTGCTGCGTCATCTGCTTTCTTCTCTGCTTTGGCTTGGTAAGCTAACGTTGACCCATTATCTCCTCCAAAACCTGCTGTTCAGTCTACTTTTCTACCGATACGGGTTAGGCTTTTTCCAGCAGTTGGACCCTTGGCAATGCTTCCTTCTGTATGTAGCTATCATCGGGTTGCAGCTATTTCTCTCTTCTTGGTTGCTCAGGCGTTATCGGTACGGACCCATTGAATTCCTGCTGCGTTGGGTGGCGGGTAAAAAACAGAAAGGCGCCTCCTGAGTAGGAGACGCCTTTCTGTTTAGCTGTTATTGCTTTAAATTAAGCGGCTGCTTTCTTCAATTTGATAATGCCCAATTTGTCTAAGGTCCAGATCACCGGATACGTTGGGTCTACTTCCCACCATTTCACCCCGAAGTTCACGCGGTTAGGCAGTTTGTGGTGATTGTTCTGGAATAACTCGCCCCCGGTCAGGAAATCAAAGAAAAGGGAATTCCTAGACTTATCGTTGTTGTCAAAGTTCTGGTACCCGTATTTGTGCCCGCTCCAGTTTACGATGGCCCCGTGGATAGGACCCATCAGGAAGTGCAACGGAAGTAATAAATACATCCACCAGTATTCTGCATAGTTGATGTAGATAAGCACGTAAATCACGCCCCAGGCTAACCTTGAGCCCCAATGATCACCAATATTTTCCACTAAGCGCCAAACGGGATAGTTGCCGTCAAAACGCATTTCTGGTTCCACACGCTTGTTCAAGAAATCATTGTAGATATTCTTGGTCTTCCACATCATGGTAAAGGCATTGCTGGAGAAGTGCGGAGAATGGGGATCGCGCTCAGTGTCTGAGAACGCGTGGTGCATGCGGTGCATGATGGCGTATGCCCTGGGCGATAGGTAAGAAGATCCTTGGCTCAGGTATGTCAACAGGAAAAAGAATTTTTCCCAAAAGGCGTTCATGGTAAACATCTTATGGGCAGCATAGCGGTGTAGGTAAAAGGTCTGCACAAACAGCGACAGGTACCAGTGGGCTACGAAAAAGAGAAGAATGATCATGCTGGGTGATGCAATTAATAGTTTAAGCCAAAGTGGGCAGGCTTTAGGAAAACAGTCCTGCGGTAAATAAGTTCACAAAGCTACAACGCAACTCGCAAACGCTGCAAAAGACAAACCGGTTAATTGCGTAAAAGTGACAAGAATCATTTTTAGCCTCCGTTTGCCAAATTGCTGCTAAAACAGCTGCTTTCTTAAAAGCGTTTAGGGTGAGGCAATTAAAATTGCAACTTCTGCTTGAATCCTTCTTTTAGGCAACCCGTCAGAAAGCGCTATCCTATCTGTAAGTAAAGGTTTTGAACCGAGCAACGAGTACTTAAGGTTGGAAGGACTGCCAGGCGGAAATGCGTGGCGGAGGGGCTTGAACCGTGATCCATGTTTTCAGGACGGGATGCTCAAAACCCAGCTCCCGGGCGTGCAGGCAGATACTCTTGTTAGGCAAAGGCTCCGGGGCCCCGTACCGGAGGTCTCCCATGATTGGGCATTTTAGGGATGCCAGTTGTACCCTGATCTGGTGCGGCCTACCGGTGACCGGCCTCACCTCTACCAAGTATTTGCCGGCAGTGCTTTTGAGCAAAGAATAACTAAGTTCTGCCCGTTGGCTGCCGGGTTTTTCCTGAGTTAAGGCTTTGGTGGTGTTGCGCTCAGCATCTTTGATCAGCCAATGGACCAGGGTTCCGCTTTCCGGCTGAGGCGCACGTTGGGTAATGGCCCAGTACACCTTCTGGGTCTTGCGCGTTTTGAACTGTTCATTCAGGCGGCTTAGTGCCTTGGAGGTTTTGGCCAGTAAGACCACACCGCTCACCGGGCGGTCCAGCCGGTGAACCACGCCCATGAACACATTGCCCGGTTTCTGGTATTTCTCCTTAACGTATTCCTTGGCCAACTCAGAAAGCGGCACATCACCAGTCTCATCGCCTTGCACCAGTACCCCACTAGGTTTGTTTACCACCAGAATATGGTTGTCTTCAAAAAGGACGTCTAGCTGGAAGGGGGCAGACATGCGGTTTCAGTGGTGTTTCTGAGAAATGAGGCCAAAAGCGGAAATATTGTTGATTGTTCATTGCTGATTGTTGTGATCTGAAAAAACAATCAGCAGTGAACAATCAATTAATAAGCTTCCTCTTCGCTGGGGAAACTCAACGATTTTACGTCCTGGATGTAGTTGCTGACCGCACCGGTGATAATCTCGTGAAGCTCGGCGTAGCGGCGCAGGAAGCGAGGCTTGAATTCTTTGGTAATACCTAGCAAATCATGGATCACCAACACCTGACCATCAACGTGGGGGCCAGCGCCAATCCCGATGATAGGAATCGCCAACTCTTGGGCCACGCGCTTGGCTAGCGCAGACGGGATCTTCTCCAGCACAATGGCAAAGCAACCCAGTTCCTGAAGAAGGCGGGCATCAGAAAGAAGTTTCTCCGCCTCGGCTTCTTCTTTGGCCCGTACGGAGTAGGTTCCAAATTTATAGATGGATTGCGGCGTAAGGCCCAAGTGCCCCATTACCGGTACTCCGGCGCTTAAAATACGGGTGATGGATTCTTTGATTTCCACACCGCCTTCCAGTTTCACGCCATGGGCACCAGACTCTTTCATGATCCGGATGGCGGAACGCAAGGCTTCTGAGGAATTTCCCTGGTACGAGCCAAAGGGTAAATCCACCACTACAAACGCGCGTTTCACGCCCCGCACCACAGAGGAGGCGTGATAGATCATTTGGTCAAGGGTGATAGGTAAGGTGGTTTCGTGGCCGGCCATTACGTTGGAGGCAGAGTCACCTACCAGCAAAACATCTGTTCCGGCGGCATCCAGTAAGGTGGCCATGGAGAAATCATAGGCCGTTAGCATAGAGATTTTCTCTCCGCGCTCTTTCATGCTCTGCAACTGATGGGTGGTAACTATTTTTACCTCGCGTTTCTGAACCGACATAATCAAGTAGTGTATTTGCCTTGGGCAAAGGTAAGGAGTGAGAATTTAGGAATCAGAAATTAAAAACCAGAAATTCTGTGTATCAATGATAGCAAGTTGCCTGAGGTAAACGAAGATCCCCTACGGAGTTTTGCAGCCATTTTTGATGGAAAGGGGCTAAAAGCAGAGCGGCCATCTTCTAAAAGATGGCCGCTCTGCTTTTAATATTAATAAGGTCGCCCGGTGGCGCTGCTGCTGCGCCGGATGCGTAAATCCTGTAGCAGGGCAGACTTAGCGTTGATGTTGATGGAGTAGCGTTGCAGCACCCCAAACGGTACCCAGTCAATGGACATCTGCCAGCAGTGCAGGTCGCGCACAATGCCTATGTTGGTGTAGCTCAGGATACGATTCTTTAAATCGTAACTGGTGGTGTAGTTTACCGCCCATTTATCGGTAAGGGTCACTGAACCGTTGATACCTGCCGAAGTGGCGTTGTTGACCAGTTTATCGGTTAGGAGGTCACGGGTAAAATTGGAGGTCAAGTCCACTGAGAGCGTCCAGGGAATGTTGAACTCCACGTAGTCGGCGGCCGTGGCGGCACGCTCCAGCGAAGGAAGGTTGGTAGGCGGAGCCGCCCCAGATTGGGCTTGCTGCTTACGGGCCTGCTGGTTGAACTCAAACCCGGTGTTGAAGTTCAAGTTCATGAGGCGGGCCAACCGGAAACCTCCTGATTCTGCCAGGTAGATGTTTCTCCGTACCCCGTTGATGTACTGGTACGGGTCAAAGCTACCCGATACGGTTACGCCCACGTTGTTGAACAGCTTGGTGGCCAGGTTGACGTTGATGTTGGAAAGTTTAAACGAGTCGGCGGCCATGTTGTAGGAACCCGAGAAGTTAAACGCGTCAATCAAGCTTACTTTCTTGAAAACGCCCGCACTGTCTGTCTTCACTTTCATCTCCACGTTGTTGCTCACCGAGAAGGAGATGGCGCTACTCAAGCCCGGGCCGGGTACGTTCCCTTCCAGTCCTTGGAACCTGGAAAGCAACTGGGTATTTCCTAAGCTGTCCCGCTGTACCCGTTGGTAAAAGCCATACTCAGCCCGCCCGAAATCAGGACGCCAGCTGTAAGACACGTTAGGTGTTAAGGTGTGCCGGATAGCCTCTACCTTTTTCCCTTTGATTTGGGCAATACCGTACAGGTTGGTGGTAAGTGATAAACTTCCCTGGTATTGGTAGGCCCGTTGAAGGCCTTTTAAAGTATCAACCGCCAAAAGATTAGACCCTGGTATGTTGCGGTACGAGTATTTCTTGGTAAACCAGCTTTCGCTGTAGCTTACCCCAGGGGTAAGTTTAAAGTACTTGAAGAGGCTAACCGTTCCTAAGGTGATAGGAATGTCGTGGTTAATGCTGGTGCGGGCGTTCCGGAAAATCTGAGACAGGTTAGAACCGTTGATGGCCAAGATGGTATCACGGGCTTGTCTGGAAGAGAAAGGGAACCCTAGGCTGGAGCTACCTGAAATGTTGTTGGTCACGAACTGGCGCGCGTTCAGGTTGTACCCTATCCGAATGCCTTCAATCCAGCGGCCGGTAAGTGTACCGCCAAACCATTCAATGGGGCTCTGGCTGGCCACGCCAAAGCTGAAGTCTGGCAAGGTAAAGCTCATCTGCTGGGTAGGTACCAACTCACCGGCCTCATTGTACTGGTTTCTGGTGGTCTGGCTCTGCGAGATGGTTATCCCGTAGTTGATAGGGGAGTTAGGGCTGCTCTTGCGGTAAGAAACCGTAGAGTTGAACGCCGGCGACAGGGCATTCTGTGCACTGGTAGAGTTCCGTTGGTTGTAGAACTGGCTACCGGCGTTCACGTTGGCCGAAAACTGTCCTTTGCCGGGACGTGTAACCGGCGAGTGGCTCCAGCTAATCCAGATATCCCGTGAGTCAGAACCGTAGTTGTAGACGGCATCGGTGGTCACACCCACACCAATGTTTTCGCTGGCTTTGATAAAGGTGTGGCTTACCGAGAAGTTACCGGTGAATTTGTAGCGTTTGGTGTAGTTAGACTGCACGCGTAGGCCGTATCCGCCCAAAGAGAAAATATCCCCGGTGATGCGCATGTCCATGTATTCGTTCATGGCCCAGTAGAACCCGCCCTCCCGCAGGTAGAAGCCTTGCTGGTTAGACTCACCAAACGTAGGAATGATGATCCCGGAACCTCTTTTGCGCGGCGAAGGAAAGAAACCGAAAGGTAATCCAATGGGCGTAGGCACATCGGCAAACACCAGGTGGAAAGGTCCGGCTACCACGCGGTCATTCGGGATCACCTTCATTTTGGTGGCCTTTATATAAAAGTGCGGGTGTTCCAAGTCACAGGTGGTGTAGCGGGCATGGCGCCCATAAATACTCCCAAGCGAGTCGCGTTTGATGGTCTCGGCATGGATGTACCCTTCGCCCTGCGTGGTAATGGCGCCAATCACACGGCCCTTTTTGGTTTTGTAGTTATAGGCCATCCGCTCGGCCTGGTACGTTTCCGCCCCGCTTTTAAACAAAGGCCTGTTTTGGAGTACTCCGGCTGAGTCTAAGATGCCTTCGGCGTTGATGATGTTGGTTTGCCAGTTGATCTGGATGTAGGCCGCATCCAGGGCAATGTCACCGTAATCTATGTGCGCCTCACCGTACAGGTGCATGATGCGACTGACCGCGTCATAGCGGATAGAATCTTTGGCCTTATAATTGATTGTGGTCTCAATATCGCCTCGGGTTTTTGCGTTGGCAGTATCTGAAGGAGTGGTGACTACCAGTGTGTCACGCTTAGGCAAAGGGGGAGCGATGGCGCCGCGGCGAATCTGCGCGGTTCCCTCCGTAGCAGAAAAAAAGGCAATCACTGAATAAAGGGCGATTGCCAAAAACTGGAGGGATCTCTTCTGATTCAAGTAAATTTTTTGTTATTTTGTTAACTGTGACAAAGTTATTAACAATAGCTTTTAACTAACGCATCTCGTGAAAAATATTGTCTCGCTTACCGTTTTTGCTTTATTGATTTTCTCTTCATTCACCACGTTTGATCGGAAGGAGGTAAAGGTACGAACAGTGGTAATTGATGCCGGCCACGGCGGAAAAGACACGGGCTGTAACGGGGCCTCGGCCAGGGAGAAGGATGTGGCCCTGAAGGTGGCCTTGAAAGTAGGGGAGCTTATGGAAGAGAACATCCCCGATGTGAAAGTGATCTTCACCCGCAAAGACGACCGCTTTGTGGAACTGATTGACCGGGCGGGGATCGCGAATAAAAACCACGCTGACTTGTTTATCTCCATCCATTGCAACTCGGGGCCCAGCAACGCCTACGGTACCGAGACCTACACCATGGGGCAGCACAAAACCAGCGGCAACCTGGCCGTTGCCAAGCGGGAGAACTCAGTAGTGTTGCAAGAAGAGAACTACGAGAAAAAGTACAACGGCTTCAACCCTAACTCGCCGCAGAGCCACATCCTCTTCAGTTTGTACCAAAGCGCTTACCTGGACAACAGCTTGCGGTTTGCCCAAAAGGTAGAAAGGGAGTTTAAATCTAAGGTGGGCCGCTCTAGTCGCGGGGTGAAGCAGGCGGGCTTTCTGGTGCTGTGGAAATCGGCGATGCCCAGCACTTTGATTGAAATTGGCTTCCTGACCAACCCGCAGGAAGAGAAGTTCCTCAACGATAAAGCCAATCAATCGTATATGGCATCAGGTATCTACCGGGCTTTTAAAGAATACAAGCAAGAGCTTGAAGCCATGAACTAATTAACGTACCCCTGTGAAATTTTCCAAAGAACTCAAAGTAGCGTTGCTGGGCCTTGTGTCTTTAGCAGCACTCTACGTGGGCTTTCTATTCTTAAAAGGAAGTAATATCCTTTCTTCTACCCGTACCTACTACGTTACCTATGACTCAGTAGAAGGCTTGGCTGTGTCTAACCCCGTTCTCATCAATGGCTTCAGGGTAGGGCTGGTGAAAGAAATGGTTCTAGACCAGAAAAAAGGAAATAAGATTCTGGTAACCCTGGATATTGAGAAAGACATTGACGTGGGAGACTCTACCGTGGCCATGCTGGTTAGCTCAGATCTATTGGGCAGCAAAGCCGTGGAACTGTACATGGGCCGTAACCGAGTGCGGTACCAAGGAGGCGAATACCTCATTCCTTTCGTGAAGAAAAGCATCACCGACATGCTTTCACAGAGAGCCATGCCTGTGCTGGGCACCGTTGATACCACCTTGCAGCGACTGAACGCCTTCTTGGACAAAGATGCCAAACAGAGCATTCAGTCTATCTTGCTTAATGCGCAGGCCACTTCTGAGACCTTACGCGCTGTTGCCTTGGCTAATCAGGGGAACATTAATGAGATCACGAGCAACCTAGCTCAACTAACTGCTTCGCTACGAGGTACTGAGGCCAAGTTCAGCCGTCTGGCAGGTAACCTTAACACCCTCACGGACACCATAGACGTAAATTCTATGAACAGCGCCATCAGAGGGTTAGACAGCACCATCGCGCAGGCGCAGATGACCATGGCCAAAATCAACCAGGCAAACGGCAGTTTAGGGAAACTGATGAACGATGACTCGCTCTACCGCAACCTGAACGGTTCCAGCGAGAGCCTGAATGCCCTGCTCATGGATCTGAAAGCCAATCCTAAACGCTACGTGCATTTCTCCTTGCTACAAATTGGCGGCGGTACCAAAGTAGACAAAGCCTCTAATGTGAAGGAAGCCAACAAGGTGAAAAACGCGGGCAATGTGCAGAATGCGGGCAACATAGAAGAGAAGAAATAACCTGGTTTAACCCAGCAGGAAAAGCGTTATGGCGCCGTTTTGCAGAAAGCGGCGCCATAACGCTTTTTTGTGCCATCCGTAAGGGAAAAGCAAATGCCTAACAAGTGTTAGCCTTTCTTGGATTTTACTATATTTGTACACCCCGCATGGGGTAAAAACCCCTAACCACCCGCTTTCGCAGAACTATGGATATTGAATTCAATAAGAACGAAGACAGCCTGAAACAACTTTGCTTCCAACTCAAGAGCAGACACACCAAGGTAGCCTTGGGAGGCGGCGAGAAAGCCATTGCCAAACAGCACGAGAAAGGCAAACTCACTGCCCGTGAACGCATCAACTACCTGTTAGATGAAGGTTCAGAGTTTCTGGAGATCGCGGCGTTTGCCGGGGAAGGCATGTACAAAGAATATGGCGGCTGCCCTGGGGGTGGCGTGGTGGCTGGGATTGGCTACGTGAAAGGAAGACAGTGCATGGTAGTGGCCAATGATGCCACCGTAAAAGCCGGGGCCTGGTTTCCGATCACCGCCAAGAAGAACCTGCGGGCGCAGGAGATTGCCATGGAAAACCGCTTGCCGGTCATTTACCTGGTAGACAGTGCCGGGGTGTTCCTGCCCATGCAAGATGAGATCTTCCCTGATAAAGAGCACTTCGGGCGGATGTTCCGCAACAACGCGATCATGAGCTCAGAAGGCATTGTGCAGATCTCGGCCATTATGGGTTCCTGCGTGGCGGGTGGCGCGTATTTGCCCATCATGAGCGACGAGGCCATGATTGTGGAAGGCACGGGTTCTATCTTTCTAGCCGGTTCTTACCTGGTGAAAGCAGCCATTGGCGAAACCATTGACAATGAAACGCTGGGCGGCGCCTCTACCCACTCAGAGATCTCCGGCGTCACTGACTATAAGTTTGAGACCGACCAGGAGTGCCTGGACCACATCCGGAACATTTTCGATAAAATGGGCGATAATCCCAAGGCTGGTTTTAACCGCGTAGCCTCATCGCAACCAAAACTAGACCCAAAGGAGATCTACGGGATCCTGCCGCAGGACCGGGTGAAGCCCTATGACATGATGGACATCATCCTGCGGCTGGTAGACAACTCTGAGTTTGAGCCTTACAAAGACCTGTACGGCCAGAGCCTCATCTGCGGCCTGGCCCGCATTGACGGCTGGGCCGTGGGCATTGTGGCCAATCAGCGCAAAATTGTGAAAAGCAAGAAAGGCGAGATGCAGATGGGCGGTGTGATTTACTCAGACAGCGCTGACAAAGCGGCCCGTTTCATCATGAACTGCAATCAGAAGAAGATTCCGCTGGTGTTTCTGCAGGATGTATCGGGGTTCATGGTGGGCAGCAAGGCCGAGCACGGCGGCATCATCAAAGACGGCGCCAAGTTGGTGAATGCCATGAGCAACAGCGTGGTGCCTAAGTTCACCATTCTTGTGGGCAACAGCTACGGCGCGGGCAACTACGCCATGTGCGGCAAAGCCTATGACCCGCGGCTCATTTACGCCTGGCCCACGGCCCAATTGGCGGTCATGTCTGGTGCTTCGGCGGCCAAAACTTTGCTGCAGATTCAGGTGGCCTCCTTGAAAGCCAAGGGCGAGGAGATTACCCCCGAGGCTGAAAAAGAACTGCTGGACAAAATCACTGATCGGTACAACGAGCAGCTTTCTCCGTACTACGCCGCCGCCCGACTTTGGGTAGACGGCATCATTGATCCGTTGGAAACACGTAAGGTTATCTCCATGGGCATTGAGGCTGCTAATAACGCACCTATCACCAAGCCGTTCAACGTGGGCGTGATCCAGACATGATTTCCATTTTAGCCGAAAATATGAGAACTGCTACAAAACCAAAACCCTCGCTGGACCCCCAGCGAGGGTTTTGGTTTACAGTAACTTCCCCAGAGCTACTAAAAGCAGGAATAATGGAAGTTCGCTGGTTTTCGTTAAAGAGAGGAAGGTGGTAGTGTGTAAGAAAGCTGCTTTGGAGCAATTAGATGAAAAACTGCCCGGAAACGCTTTGGCCTTGATTCACGTTCTTCAGAGGAGGCGTGCTGCTGAGACATGGCGGTGTTTTCACATTAGCGCAGCAGTTTCAAATCTTAATACCTAATTTTGAATCCTTAATTACAGAGCCCTTGACCAATAAAGAAATAAAAGCGCTTATCTCTCTCCTGGACGATGAAGATCCGGATGTGGTGGCGCACGTTCACCAACGGATTGTGGAGCTAGGCGATACCATTACCCCTTTTTTAGAGGAAGCTTGGGAAGAAAGCCTGGACCCCGAGCACCAGAAGAAACTGGAAGAACTCATCCATGACCTGCAGTACAGCTCCCTTACGCAGCGCCTGAAACAGTGGAAAGAGGAAGGCGGCACCGATCTGGTTCGGGGTATGTGGCTGGTGAGCACCTATCAGTACCCAGACCTGACCCTGCAGCATATAAAGCAGACTCTGGCCGAACTCTATTACGAGGCCTGGGTAAACGTGCGGCCCGAGATGCACCCTTATGACCAGGTGAAAGCCCTCAACCACGTACTCTTCAAACTGCACCACTTCTCGGCAAACACCAAGAATTTTCATGCACCGGGCAATTCCATGATCAACCAGGTGCTGGAAAGTAAGCGCGGGAATCCGTTGACCCTCTGCGTTATTTACATGACCTTGGCGCAGAAGCTTGGTCTGCCCGTTTACGGCGTGAACCTGCCTAACCTGTTTGTGCTGACCTTTAAAAGTGAGGTGATCCCGCAGTTCTACATCAACGTGTACAACCGAGGCCTTATCCTCTCCAAAAGCGATATAGACAACTACCTGCTGCAACTTAACCTGAGCCCGGTAGAAATCTTCTACGAGCCCTGCGCACCTATTGACATCGTGCGCCGCGCCCTCCGGAACCTGTCGCTTTCCTACGAGAAGCTAAACGATCCTGAGAAAGCCACCGAAATTGAAAAACTCATTGATGTCTTAAGCGATGATCCCAAGGCAGACGCCGGCGAATCCAATGAAGAAGACCCGGACGAAGATGAGGATGCAGGCTACGACGACGAGGACGACCTGTAGTGTTTTGAGGCTTTTCTTTAGAAAATGAGCCTTAAATAGAGTATTAACCAAGGAAAGCCACTCCCCACGGAGTGGCTTTTTTGTGTCCAGCTCCAAGGCTTTTAGCGCTCCTTTTCGGTCAGTTTACGAAAAAGGCCCTTAAAACAAGTTTCCTTCCCCATCGGATATCCCTATCTTTAGTGTTTCAGGCTTGGCATTATGATACAGAAGAGTACCCGCTTAGACAATGTTTTTTACGAGATCCGAGGTCCTATTTTTGAAAAAGCAGTAGATCTGGAGAAGGAAGGCTACCGCATCACCCGACTCAACATCGGCAATCCGGCACCGTTCGGGTTTGAGGCGCCAGACGAGATTGTGCATGACGTGATGGTGAACCTGCGCAACGGCCAAGGCTACACCGATTCGAAAGGCGTGTTCGCCGCCCGCAAAGCCATCATGCACTACAGCCAAAGCAAAGGCTTGCAAAACGTGCATGAAGACGACATTATCATTGGCAACGGCGTAAGCGAGCTGATCATGCTCAGCATGCAAGCCCTCCTGAACAACGACGATGAAATCCTGATCCCGGCCCCGGATTATCCGCTCTGGACGGCCGCCGTGAACTTGTCAGGCGGAAAAGCCGTGCATTACCTCTGCGACGAAGCTTCTGACTGGTACCCAGACCTGAAAGACATGGAAAGCAAGATCACGCCTCGTACCAAAGGCCTGGTCATCATCAACCCCAATAACCCCACTGGGGCCGTTTACCCTGCCGAGGTGCTGCAGCAGATTGTAGAACTAGCCGAGCGGCACAAGCTTATCGTTTTCTCCGATGAGATTTACGACAAGATCCTGTACGATGGGGTGGTGCACCATTCAACGGCTTCCTTCGCCCAGGACATCCTGTGCCTGACCTTCAGCGGACTTTCCAAAAACTACCTGGCCGCCGGTTTCCGGGCTGGGTGGATGGTGGCCTCGGGAAACAAAGCTATTGCCACGTCTTACCTGGAGGGTCTGAATGCCCTGGCCAGCATGCGCCTCTGCAGTAACGTACCCTCACAGTTCGCCATCCAAACAGCCTTGGGTGGCTACCAGAACATTACTGATCTGGTGTTACCCACCGGGCGGTTGCACAAGCAGCGTGAAGTATGTTATGAGAAACTAACCTCTATCCCGGGCATTACCTGCGTGAAGCCAACTGGGGCGTTCTACATGTTCCCTAAGATTGACACCAAGAAGTTTAACATCCAGTCAGACGAGAAACTGGTGCTGGACTTTCTCATTGACCAACACGTGTTGCTGGTGCAGGGGACTGGTTTCAACTGGCCCCAACCCGACCATTTCAGGGTGGTGTACCTGCCCATGGTGGAAGAACTGAGCTTGACCTTAGACAAACTAGCCGAGTTCCTGAAGCAGTATGACGGAGCCATGGTGGTATAAGGCTCTTTCTGCCATTTCCGCAGTTTCACATAAAAACGGCACCTTAACTCTATTTATGCGCTTCGATTTAAGACTTCTTTTCAGGAAACATGCCTTAAACCGAAGATTGTAACCATTTGCTAAGAAAGGCAGTTTGCTTCACCCGTATTGCATCATTTGAAGCGGGTTGCATTGGGCGTTAGAAACGAGGCGCAAATTTATTTTGCTTGTATACGCTTGTTTTCCTGAAGAATACCCGGTAAATTATCTCTTTAAGCAGACTTGTAGATTACCGGATGGGGCAGTTTTTTACTAGGAATATTTTAGGACGATGGGCTTGTGGGGCGGGGTTACTATTCCTATCATTTGCTGCTTTGGGGCAGGATCACGCAATCCCAAGAAAACAAGGCAAGTTAGCCCCGGTGCTGCAACAAGCCGGCCAGTTGCGGAAGCTGACTCAGGTGAGGGTTCAGGTTAAGGATCAGAAACAGTTCCTGGCTTGGATGAAGTCCTCCTTGCCACAGGTCCCGGTCCATGCCACTTCCTTGTCTCAGGTTTACTTACTGGAGAAAATCAATCCGGAAAGCCTCCAAACCTTGGCCCAGAGCCCCTGGGTTGAGTTTATTGACGTACCCAACCGAAAGGCTCGCGAAGAGGCGTATCTGCAAAACGCCGATCTCCGGGTGAACCGGGTAGAAGCCCTGCATCTCCAATACCCCGATCTGCACGGCAAAGACTTAGTGGTTTCTGTGAAAGAGAGACCCTTTGACTCTACCGATATTGATTTCAAATCCCGGGTACTGCCGTCCTCTGGGTTTACCCAATTGGCTACACCCCACGCGACCAGCATGGCCACCTTGATCGCAGGTGCGGGAAATACTTCGCCTTCTAGTAAAGGCGTGGCTTGGCAAAGCAGGATCACCCCTGCTGATTTTTCTAACCTCCTTCCGGATAATACCGATCTTCTGAAAACACAGGGTATCACGGTGCAGAATCACTCCTATGGTGTGGGGGTGGAGAATTACTATGGCTTGGAAAGTCAGGCCTATGACCAGCAAACTCTCCAATTGCCGGCCTTGCTGCATGTGTTCTCCTCCGGAAATTCAGGGACTCAAGCAGCAGGAGAGGGCCCATATGCCAATATCTCGGGTTTCGCGAATCTTACCGGGCAGTTCAAGGTCTCCAAAAACACCTTGAGCGTGGGCGCTATTGATACCTCTGGACAGGTGAGCTTGTTGAGTTCCAAAGGACCTACGTATGATGGGCGCATCAAACCGGAACTGGTGGCTTTTGGCGAGGCCGGCACCTCAGAATCGGCGTCTGTGGTGGCCGGGATAGCCTTAGTGGTGCAGGACGCCTATCAGAAACAGAACGGAGGAACTTTGCCTCCATCGTCCTTGGTCAAGGCTACTTTAATCAACTCCGCCGATGATAAAGGCCGGCCCGAGGTGGACTATGCCGCTGGTTTCGGAAATGCCGATGCGCTGGGCGCGGTCCAGTCTATCCTAGACAAAAGATACGTTCTTGGAGAGGTAACCCAGTCCACTACCCGCACCCTCCGGTTCACAGTGCCCACCGGAACCGCCAAAGTGAAGGTGACTTTGGTGTGGCAAGACCGGGAAGGTTCTCCTTCTGCCGAGAAAGCCTTGATCCAAGACCTGGATCTGTCCTTACGGTCGGTGGTGAGCGGAAATGAATGGCAGCCCTGGGGCTTGAGTACCTTCGCCCACAAAGATTCTCTGCTGGCACCCGCCCGCCGAAAAGCCGATCACCTGAACAATGTGGAGCAGGTGACGGTGTCTAATCCGATGGCCGGTGAATACGAAGTGCAGGTAAAGGGGTTCAGGGTAGAAGGAGCGCAGGAATACAGCGTGGTCTATGAAGTGGAGAAAGCCTTTACTTGGGGATATCCTACTGCCGGGAGCCAAGTAGAAAGCGGCGAAAAGAACCGGGTGCGTTGGCTACTTCCTGTGAAAGCCGGCACCAGGGGCAAGCTGGAATTTAAATGGGCGAGCACCGGAGGTCAATGGCAAACCTTACAAGAAAACATCTCCCTGGCAACAGAGTCTTTTGATGTTGCCTTCCCCGATACCTTAGCCCTGGCTCAGTTGCGGATGGTGGTAGGGAATGAAACCTATGAAACCGGTCCGTTTACAGTAGGGCCCACCTTGCCTCTGAAAGTGGGATACCAATGCGGCGAGGAGTTCATGCTGTTCTGGCCCAAAACTCCAGGAGCCGAAGGGTATGAGGTGTATGAACTGGGTGCCCAATACCTGCAGCCTGTGGCCCAAACTTCAGATACCGTGATGGTGTTCCAAAAAAACCAACACCCCGGAGTGCACTATGCCGTGGCCCCGGTGGTGAACGGGAAACCAGGCCAACGAAGCCTTACCCTGAACTATACCCAACAAGGCGTGGGCTGTTACATCATCAGCTTTCTGCCCAGGCATTTTGTGTCAGATTCTGTTGTGTTGGATTTGCAAATCAGCACCTGGGTGGGAATAGAGAGCATTTTCCTGGAAAAGAAAATTGAGGGCGCCTTCCAACCGATCCAGACCATTGCCTTAGGTCAGCAGACCAGGTTCGTGCTTCAGGATTTAACTCCAGTCTCGGGTAGAAATGAGTACCGGATAAAGATGGTCACCAAAGCAGGAAACATCTTCTACAGCCAGGAAGAGGGGCTTTTTTACACCCCAGCGAATTACATCCAGGTGTACCCAAACCCTAACCTGGCCGGTGGTGAGTTGAATATCATTACCCAAGATGATGGCGAGAACACCATTTTCCTCTATGACCAAATGGGACGCCTGATTAGGGAGTATTCTCAGGATGGCTCCATCAAGGTGATTGATACCACAGGCATAGCTCCAGGAGCGTATTTCATCAAAGTCTTTTCTTCTGCCGGCGTGCTCACCCAAGCCAAAGTTATTTTGTTGTAAACAAGAAGGTAGATTTAAGCCAATCGCTTAAGGGCTAGTTTTAGGAAATCAGTCTGGAAACGGCGGTTACTCGCGTAAAGAAGCAAAGGTAAACAGCCATAAGGAATTGACGTTTCTTCTACGCTTAAGCGGTGGTTTTTTGAAATTAGGCGGAAACTATTGCTCCAAAGGAAACGCTTTCGCCTGAGGGATAACGAAAAGCTAAAAGTCAAAGAGTAAAGAAGTTTTCTAGGTAGTGTTTCAATTCACCTAGCTAATCCGCTAAAAGGCGAAAGAATTTTTGAATTAAACAGGGCGAAAACAAAAATGGCCTCCAGGTAACTGGAGGCCATTTTCTCAAGGAATGTTTTAAACCCGACTAGTATAGATATTTAAGGGCAGTTACGTCATTGGTGTTGAACGGACGGTTCTGGCCAGACCCGATACAAGCCAACATCCAGGAAGTGGCATCAGCGGTAGTTGGCGTGCCTGGGATGTGGACGGCGCCTACAGTTGAAGCACCTTCGTTGGTGTAAGAACCACCGCAGCTATAGCTTCTGTCCATGTAGTCAGTGTGGCGGAACCCGATGCAATGACCGATTTCGTGGGCCAGAATAGTGGTGAACCAAGCTTGGTTGGGGTTGGTGCCAATGTGGCGCGTAGCTATTTTGATGTTGTTGTGTGGATTGCCGTTCACTGGGAAACCAGCAGAAGCAAGATATTGAGCTGACTTTGGAGCTGCCTGAAGATAGATCTGGCCACCAGAAGAAACGCGGCTCATGGTGATGGTCAGGCCTTGGGCATTGTAACGGGCAATAGCAGCATCAAGGGCAGTTACATAAGTAGCTGGCAAGCTTGGGTCAATTGACAAGGTTATGTTGCGGCCAGTTCCGGCATCTACCAGGTTGGTGGTGCGGTACTGCTCGGTTTCACCTACCCGCAGAAATTTGTGGTCATGTTTGGCATTCAATTCAGCATCCGTCAAAAGGATATCCCCTTCTACCAGGTAACCCCCTTCCACTACTTTTACATCTGTGGTACCGAAGCCCATTTCATAAATTTTAGCCAACGTTTCTTTTGAAATCGCTGCTTTCTCAACAATTTCCTCTTCTGCAGTAGAACAAGAAGAGAAACCAAGTACTAAGGCCAATGCAGCCAATTTAAGGGTGTGCGTTAACTTCATAATTTGTTTGTTAAGGTTTGGTGTAAAATGTGAAAAATAATCTGCTCCTTGATATTTGTGATGAGATTCCTATTTGTTTTACCTAAAGGGTTAAAAATTTACAAGTAGAAGGGAAAAATATTGTTGAAAACAAACTTCGTAAAGGGGGAATTACGCTTCAAGTTTGTTTTATTAATGTCAATTGTAGGGAGCTTGTGTGAAAAAGAGCTTGGATTTCCGGTTTGCTAAAGTTGTAACGTAAGGCGTAAATGAAAGTTAATTAAATGTAAATTAAAAAGCAAAATAAATAAGTTGTTTTCTGATTAATGAAGGCAATAGAATACTTATAGGTTTTGAAATAAACCAAGTAAAGTATTCTATTGCCTTAAAAGGAATTTGTCTTTTTACATTTAGAAAGACAAATCCCTTTCTAAAGAGTATCCAGAAATTAATAGAGGTAATTTAGGGCCGTGCGGTCGTTAGTGTTGAACGGACGGTTTTGGCCGGTGGCTACGCAAGCCAACATCCAGGAAGTGGCATCGGCGGTAGTAGGAGTGCCCGGTATGTGAACCGCTCCCACGGTGCTGGCGCCTTCGTTAGTGTAGGCGCCGCCGCAGCTATAGCTTCTGTCCATGTAGTCGGTGTGGCGGAACCCGATGCAATGGCCTACTTCGTGCGCCAAGATGGTAGCTAGGTAATTAGTACCTGGGTTAGATCCTAAATAGGTAGAGTTAACCAAGATCTGGTTGTGCGGGTTTCCGCCTGATGGGAAACCGGCAGAAGCCAGATAGGTGGCGTTGGTTGGGGATTTGGTGAGAAGAATGTTATAGCTGGAAGAAACCCGTTGGAATTTAATCAGCAGGTTCTCGGCATTATACCGGCGAATGGCTTCATCCAAAGCAGTAACATACGAAGAAGGCAAACTAGTAGAAATAGCCACTCTAATTGTACGGCCACTTCCTACATTTACCAGGTTGTTAGTACGGTACTGTTCGGTTTCACCTACGCGCAAGAATTTCCGGTCATGTTGGCTATTTAATTGCTCATCGGTCAGGAAAATATCTCCCTCTACCAGATAGCCACCGTCCACTACTTGAACATCAGTAGTGCCAAAACCCATGTCATAAATTTGCTGCAATTTTTCTTTTGAAATGGCCGCTTTCTCAACCACTTCTTCTTCGCTTACTGAACACGA
Organism: Rufibacter sp. JT20002; assembly: GCF_056491185.1. NCBI lineage: Bacteria > Pseudomonadati > Bacteroidota > Cytophagia > Cytophagales > Hymenobacteraceae > Rufibacter > Rufibacter sp. JT20002. The sequence continues at coordinate 453,791 of NZ_JBSZJY010000003.1, forward strand.
GGTTCCGCCTAATACAAGGGCGAAAGCAAGAAGTTTAATCATGTAATTCTTTCTCATACTGCTTATTGGGGTTAGTGAATAATAGACTATTTTATGGATAAAAAATTAGGAGTGCAAGCGATAATGCTCCTAAGTTAAAAATAAAATTATTTAAAAAGTGTATCAAAAACGTTCTATAAAAGGTTTTGTATTTAACATATAAAGTGTATAATATTTAAAACTATTTTCAAAATTAGAAGGGTAGGATAATGCTAAAAGGAATTTTGAAAGTATGTACAAACATTGATTTATTTTGTAAAAACCAATTCCGTAATAAGGTAGATAGTGCGTATAAATACGTAAAGGCAATAGAAGTAAATGAACCGTTTTATTCTCTGAATTGGGTGGTTCACTTAGTGCTTCTGCAAAAAAGAAGGGTAGTAAAAGTGAGTAAGTTGTTGAAATCTGAGAGTATTCGTCTTTCTTGCCGTAGCACTATCAGAAGACCTATGTAAATAAAGAAAGGCTGCCCCTTGGGCAGCCTTCCAGAAAAGATTAAAGTAAGTATGACCCTCTTTGGGGCTAGTTAGGAACGTACTGCAAAAAGCTTAGATTTTCCTCTCGTAGGGTGTCGTTGGCCATCTCCAGAAGATCGTTGGCCTGTACCTTCCTGATTTGCCCGAAAATGTCGTTCAGGCTTTCTATGGTGTTCAGGTCAAGAATGCTTTTGCCCATCATCATCATGAACCCCATGTTGCTTTCCTCGGCCATAGCCAACTGGCCCATAAGCTGTTCCTTGGCCGTATGCAATTGCACAGAACCCATGGGTTTCTCCCGTAATAACTTCAGCTCCTTCAAAACCAAACCAACAGTGCGTTTCAACTGCTTTTTCTCGGTGCCAAAGTAAATCCCGAAAAGCCCTGTGTCAATGTAAGTAGAGTAGTTGGCGTCAATGGTGTATACCAGCCCGTGTTTCTCGCGCACGGCAAGGTTAAGCCTTGAGTTCATGCCAGGGCCACCCAGAATGTTCACCAACATAAAGAACGTCAAGCGCCTGGGGTCTGACAATGGATACGCAGGGCAGCCAATTACACAATGCGCCTGCTGAATGGCTTTCTCTACCACCAGGGTCTGGGGTTGGTAGGCACTGAAAACAAGCCGTTCCCGAGGCTGTATTTTACTCTGAATATGACCCAGGTATTTCTCCGCCAGCTTCACCACTTTTTCAATAGGCCAGTTGCTTACAGAGCAAAACACCAGTTTATCAGTGCTGAGGTTACGCTCAATAAAAGCTTGGAAGTTCTCGCGGGTGAAACCGCTCACGCTCTCGCGGGTGCCCAGAATGTTGTAGCCCAGTGGATGGTTCTGGAATACCACGGCGTCAAACTCATCTATGATGGCATCTTCGGGGGTATCCAGGTACATGGCCATCTCCTCCAGAATCACGCCGCGTTCCTTCTCAATTTCCTTTGACGGGAAAGTAGAGTTGAAGGTGATGTCAGTGAGCAGTTCAAACGCCTTTTCAAAGTGGTTTTCCAAAACGGAGGCGTAAAAGCTGATCTTTTCTTTGGTAGTGTACGCGTTCAGTTCGCCGCCGACACTCTCTAATCGGTTTAAGATGTGAAATGATTTTCGTTTCTGGGTTCCTTTAAACGCCATGTGCTCCCAAAAGTGGGCAAGTCCCTGCTCGTGCGGCAGTTCATCGCGGGAGCCAATGTCCATCATGAAACCGCAATGCGCAATTTTGGTATGCGGCACTTGCTTGTGCAGCACTCTAATGCCATTTGATAAGGTATGGATATGGTAATCAGGTATTTTTGTCAATTTTCTATGGTGCGTTTACAAGTAAAACACTTCTGCGCCGCTCTTTTAAGGGTATATGAAAAAGCAGCCTGCAAAGGTACGGAGGATTGACGTGAAAAGGAGCAGAATTAGAAATACCGTGGGCGCAATTTTGTGGGCAGGCAGTTTTCTTCTGCGGAAAGCTAGAAGTCTCCACTATTTTTTTATTTTTAGTGAAAGATAGGGTACCCCCGTGCCTTTTGTGTCTTACAGAAAAGCTCCCCTTTCCATGATTCCAACCCATACCGCTGACATCCGCCTGGATAGTGTTTCGCCCGATGAGTACCCCGAGATTGTGGATCTTTGGGAAGCCTCGGTGCGTGCCACCCATTTCTTTATCACGGAGGAAGATATCCAGTTTTACCGGCCCCTTATCCTGAACAACTACCTGAAGCAGATGGACCTCACCTGCGCCCGGGATGCCCAGGGAAAGATTACGGGCTTTGCCGCAGTGGCGGGCAAGAAACTGGAGATGCTGTTTCTGCACCCAACCGCTCGCGGCAAGGGCATTGGCTCCAAGTTGCTGCAGCACGTCCTCCAGCATAAGAACGTCACCAAGGTGGATGTGAATGAAGAAAACGAGATGGCGTTCGGCTTTTACCAGCACCACGGTTTCAAGGTGATCAGGCGGTCTGCCTTAGATGGTATGGGCAAGCCACACCCCATCCTGTACATGGAACTGTTCAAGTCCTGAGCTGAAGGTCTGGTGAGATTCCGGCAATTCCAGTCAATGACGGCCTTCTGCCCGATTGAAAAATAGGATTTGCAGTTAGAGGCTGTTTTGCAGAAATAAGCCTCAAAGCATATCTGTGCTACTTCCTAAACAAGATGCCTTATTGGTTTAGGACTTGTTCGTATACCTGATGAAGCTGCGGAATGGTGACCTGTGGGCGGAACGACTGCGCGTGTTCCAGTCCTTGCTTAACCATCTGCTTTTGAAGCTCGGTGCTGCCTAGTACCTCCCGAATGGTCTGGGCCAGGCCCTCCACATCGGTAGGGGAGGCATACCGGGCCGCCGCTCCGCCGGCTTCAGAAAAGCACGACCCCGTAGAGGTGATCACCGGCACCCCGCTGTTCAAGGCCTCTACTATAGGTATTCCAAAGCCTTCAAAGATGGAAGGGTACACAAACAGGGTAGCCAGCTGGTAAATAATAGGCAGTTCCTGGAACGGGATGTACGGCAGAAAGAGCACCTTGTCTTGCAGGGAATGCTGCTGAAGGTACGCCTGCAACTCCTGGAAGTACTCTGTTTTGCGACCGATAAATACCAACGGAACAGGAGTACCGGCGGCATGCCATCCTTGTAAAAGGTGCAACTGGTTTTTGCGTCGCTCCAACGTACCCACGCATAAGATAAACTGAGCCGGTAAGCTGTATTTCTGCCGGATGGTGTTTTGCACCTCCTTTTCAGGAATCAGCTGGAAAACAGGGTCACAGTCCTGGTACACCACCTGCACTTTCTCGCGGCCCACGCCAAAGAATTCCTCCAGGTCCTGGGCCGTCTGTTCACTGATGGCAATAATCTGGTGGGCATTGTCGCAGGCATCTTTGAACTTCTTGCGGTAGATGTAGCGGTCAATGGTAGGGTACAGTTCTGGGAAGCGTAGGAAAATCAGGTCATGGATGGTAACCACCAGTTTGGTGCGGTGGCGGTCCAGGCCGTAAGGCAATTCGTTGCTGAGGCCGTGATACACCTGCACTCCGTGGCGGGGCAAGGCAGCCCGCAGCCCAAAGGTGCGCCACATAGAAGAGAACCGCTTGGCCAACCCCGAAGGCTGTACAATCTGGGTTTTGGCTACCGGCGGGAAAAAGTCTTTGAACAGGTCATTTTTACGAGGCGTAAACAGGGCGTACTCATGCTGCGAGTACTGCATCATCATGCCCGAAATGATAAAGCGGCTGTAGTTTCCTAAACCTGAGGTATTGGTAAAAGCGCGTTTTGCGTCGTATCCTATCTTCATATCAACACCGCAATATTAACATTCTTCCCGAACAAGTAGGCGGAGCCGGAGGTCCAAGGTAGGAAATTACGATAAAGAAAGGCCAAAGGCTTTGCCCGCCGCAGCGTTCGGGCCAGATCAGGGATGGTAACCTGCATAGGAAATAACTCCAGCGGGATTGCTCCAGGTTTTAAATGTTGGTGATAATATATAAATGATTTATCCTATATTGATGCCACATTGCTCCTGATTTGGGCAAAGCCATTCCTTTAATAATCTCCCCATAGGACCTACATTATGATAAGAAGCACACTTGGTCTTTTTTGGCCCTTTTCTCCTGCAGAAGGGTTTAGATTCACGGTTTTGCTTTGGGCAGGGCTCTGTGTTGGGTTGTCTGCGGCCGCCCAAGAAAAGCCCGTTGAGGAGAAAGTGTACATGAGCGCAGACCAGATGCCGGAATTTCCGGGCGGGCAAAGCGCTATGCTCAAATTTGTGACTGATAATTTCAGGATGCTGCCGGGCTTGCCCAATGAGCCTTTGAATGGCACCATGGTTGCGTCTTTTGTCATCACCCCAGAGGGAAAAGTGTCTCAGGTGGAGATCGTGAAAAAATTAAGCCCCATTCTGGATGCCGAAATGGTGCGGGTAGTTTCCGCCATGCCCACCTGGAAACCCGGCGTGCACCAAGGGGTTCCCGTAGCCGTTAGGTCTTCGGTTCCGCTTAAGGTAGCCTGGCAAGGCATCAACCTTAAAGATGCCATTACCACCATTGCCAACGGACACCTCCAGAAGGAACAGCCTAAACTACAGACAACCCCAGAGTTTCCGGGCGGAGAGAAGGCCCTGTGGGAGTACATGAAGGAAAAGAAAGCCTCCCTGGATGACGCCAAACAGATGAAAGTAGCGGGTGTTTTTGAGGCAGAGTTCCTGGTCACAGAAACCGGTAAAGTAACAGATGTCCGAATCACCAAGGCCTTGCACCCAGACTTCAGCAAGGCGGTAAGGCAGGCCATTGAGGCAATGCCTGCCTGGAAACCTGCGAGGCAAAAAGGGAAGGCAGTGCCGGCCATCTATTCATTTGCCTATGAAGTAACGGAAGGAGAGAAGCGGGCCGATGCGCAAGAGTACTATGAGGAAAAGGTGTATCTGGGGGTGGAACAGATGCCAAAGTTCATGGGAGGTGAAAAGGACCTGCGTAAGTTCTTTGAGCAATATGCCATTTTCCCGGAAGAAGCGAAAGCAGAACAGGTAGAAGGTACGCTGGTCATGAGTTTTGTAGTAGATGCCAGTGGCACCGTTAAGGATGTGGAAGTGAAACAAGCTTTGCACCCCGTTGTTGACCAAGCCATGGTGAAAGTATTGCAGCAAATGCCTGCCTGGAACCCTGGGGTTCAGAACAAGAAGAAGGTGTCTGTGCGGCTGAAGATTCCTTTCATGGTAAGGAACAATGCCATAGTGCCGGTTGGTACCTAGCCTGTATACGGTTAGCATGTAAATGCCTCTTTGCCCCAGTTTGCGTGTGCCCCTTCTTCGATAGAATCAGAGTAGCTGAAGTGAATTCCTGTTCTTGCGTGAAGCGTTTTAATTCAGATTCTCTATTGCAATACCAGGGAAAGCCTGTATTAACAATTCTGATTTGAACTCCGTTTACAGAGAATCCACATTCAATTATGTAAAGGAGTTACGCATGTTTGATCAGATTTTAGGCTTAGTAAAGCAGCAGTTGGGCAGCAACCCCCAGGTGGCGGCAGCCATCCCCCCAGGAAAGGCAGATGCAGTGCACAATGAGGTTGCCCATCAGGTAACCAATGGATTAGCCAACCAGTTGGTTACCCAAGGCGGAATAGGCGGATTATTGTCTATGTTGCAGGGCGGCGGCGCGACCGCAGGTAATCCTGTGATTGCCTCCATCACCCATAATGTGGTGAGTAGCCTGGGAAGTAAGTTCGGGTTGCCTACGGCGGCCACCAGCGCCATCGCAGCGGCCTTGCCGGCATTGCTGCAGAAATTCACCCATAAGGCCAACGACCCCAATGATCACAGCATTACGCCTACCAGCATCACAGAATATCTCACAGGCATGTTGGGCAAAGGTGGTTTAGGCGGATTAGGTAATCTGGGTGGTTTAGGTGGCTTATTCAAATAATAAGTTAAAAACCATATGCCTACATTCCTAATCTAAAGAATATTCTAGAAGCAAAACAGTTGTACTAGAAGAGCCCCATGAGGCGGTATACAATGCCGATTCATGGGGCTCTTCTGTTTTTACCTGAAAATAACTAAGTGTTTAGTTTGATAACTAAAGAAATAGTTGTAGGTTTATTTCATCACCATCACTACCTACCTATGAAAGAGTTAACCAAAGCAGAAGAGCAGGTCATGCAGATTCTCTGGAACCTGCAGCAGGGCTTCGTGAAAGACATCCTGGACCAGTTGCCGGAACCTAAGCCCGCTTACAATACCGTCTCCACCATCGTGCGCATTCTGGAGAAGAAAGGCTTTGTGGGCTACAAGGCCTATGGCAAGACCCACGAGTACTACCCGCTCATCGCGCGTGACGATTACCGCCATTTCTACCTGAAGAACTTTGTAAGCGGCTACTTTGGAGGCTCGTTCAAGCGTTTGGTGTCCTTTTTCGCGAAGGAGGAGAACATGGACCTGCAGGAACTGGAAGAAATGCTGAAGCACGTGAAAGAGGACCTAGACAAGAAGGAAGATGAATGAGGCCCTGCTGCAGTACCTGCTGGAATCGGGCGCAGGCCTGGTGTTACTCTACCTCTTCTTCGTGCTGGTCCTGAAATGCGAGACCTGTTTCCAATTTAACCGGTTTTTCCTATTGGTGGCCATTCTGCTGTCTTTCCTGTTGCCGCTCTCCAATTTGCCAGGCCTCAGTATCTGGCCGCAGGAGCAAGAGCCAGAACCAGCCTTGGTTTTTGAAACGGCAATGGAAATGCCCTTGGTTGCTTCTGAGGTTGTCCTTGCACCAGAGGAATCCTTTGACTACTGGAATCTGCTGTACGCGGCCTACGGTATAGGCGTGTTCTTCTTTACAGGAAGGTTCCTGATCCAGATGATCCGGCTCCGGCGGTTTGCCCAACAAGAAGGTGTTTCCTTTTACCTGCCTAATCGGGCCCCCGTGGTTCTCACCAACGGGCAGTTTCCCACCTTTTCTTTCTGGCGTTGGGTCTTCTTTGACAACAGTCAAACGCTCACCTCTGAGGAAACCGAGCGCATACTCCAGCATGAGCAGGTCCACCTTGATCAGCGTCATACGCTTGATGTGTTATTGGTATCCCTGGCAGGGATTGTGTTTTGGTTTAATCCGCTGATGGTACTTTATAAAAAGGCGCTGGAACAGACCCACGAGTTCATTGCCGATGCCCATGTTGCCAAAACCTCGGGCGCAGGCTTGTACGCTTCGCTTTTGGTGAAGCAGGTGTTCAGAAACGCAGATTTCCCTTTGGGCAGTTACTTTTTCCTTAATAAATCCCTCACCCTAACCAGAATCAAGATGATGAAAAGACTACATGAGTCCCCCAAACTCAGCCGTATGCTGATGGTTATACCCGTTACGGCCTTGCTTTTGGTAGCAATAGCTGCCATGCGCCCGGCATCGGTTCCAAAAAGTAGCGCAGAGGCAGCGGTCAAGGTGCAGAACGGACCGGCCCAATTCCCTGGCGGTCGCGAGGCGCTTAATACCTACGTGAAGAATCATTTGGTGCTGCCTCAGATTGCTTTTGAGAAAAGGAAAAACCAGAACGAGTTTGTGCAGGTGAAAGGCAGCATTGAGGTGGAGATCGGGACAGACGGCACGCCCCGCTACGGGAAAAGCCTGAGTCTGGAGGTGCGACCTAATGATACCGAGGTGGTAGACGCCATTCATGCGCAATTTGCCCAGTTGGTAAAGCAGATGCCCAAATGGACCCCAGCCCAGAAAGACGGAAAAGCCGTAGTGTCCAAAGAAACCATCTCGGTATCCAGCGTGGGCGGGAACTTCCTGAGTTACACTGAGTATCTGGCCAGCCGGCAGCAGAAAACCTCGGTATCTTCCAAAGCAGAAGCCGCCAAAGGCGCCCTCACCAAACGGGCAGAATACCCCGGCGGGAGAGGTGCCATGATGCATTTTCTATTCCTGCATTCTATTACACCGGAAGAAGTATTCAAACTAAGGCCTGCCCGGGATAGTCTCCTGGATTTCTACAGGGAGATCAAAGCTGAACTTTCTATAGATGAAAAAGGGAGTGTGACGCAGGTTAAGGTTCTTAAAGTTCAAACAAAACCCGGCAACACGGCAGAGGCGAACAAAGCCATTGAGAAAGAGTTTCTGCGGGTAGCCCCAAAGATGGCACAATGGACCCCTGCCTTGCAGGACGGCAAGCCTGTCGCTTCTCGTGAAATAATTGAGTTTTCAGCGACTACTACATATGGTAAGGAGACTACTTATGAAAAGGCGAAGCAGATCCATGAGAAAGCGGCCGCAAAAGCCTTACCGTTCGAAACACAGCCATCCACCCCTACAAAAGATTTGGTGTTCATTGCTGTTGAGCAGATGCCTGAGTTCCCGGGTGGGCAGGCGGCCATGTTCAAGTACCTCAAAGAGACGGCCGGTTATCCTCAGGATGCCAAACAAGCTAAAATAGAGGGCACCATGGTGGCTTCGTTTGTTATCAATGCCCAAGGCAAAGTGACCGATGTACAAGTGCTGAAAAAGCTTTACCCAAGCGTGGATCAGGCGTTGGTGTCTGCGTTGAAAAAGATGCCAGACTGGAAACCCGGCATGCAGAACGGGAAAGCAGTAGCAGTAAAATACACAATCCCTTACCGGGTGGTAAGCCCATCAAGTAAAAATACTTCAGCGCAAAAAGCCGAGGAGGTAACATTGGAAGGAAAACAAACGGCTGCCAAGCAAGGACACAAGATTACCGGTTCCTTGAACGAGGTAGAAGTAGCCGGAAGGCCGAGCTCGGCAAAACTACAACCCACTACTGCCAATCAAGATGAACGGGTGTTCATCGCCGTTCAGGAAATGCCGGAGTTTCCGGGCGGGCAAAAAGCCATGTACCAGTACTTTTCAGAGAAGGTGGGTTATCCTGAAGATGCCCGGCAGGCAAAAATAGATGGTACCGTGGTGGCTTCGTTCATAGTAACTACTGAAGGGGAAATCACCAAAGTGCAGGTACTTAGTAAAGTGCATCCGTCCTTAGACCAGGAGTTTGTAAATGCTCTGCAGAAAATGCCCAGATGGAAGCCAGGCATGCAGAACGGCAAACCGGTAAATGTGAAATACACCGTGCCTTTCCGATTTATGCATTCAAAATAACCTTTTCTACTTATAGCCGATTTCATCAAAAGAGCCCAGACCTGTTTCTGGGCTCTTTTGATGAAATCATACCTAAAACAAAGGTAGAGGCTAGTAAAAGCAGCTGTATAGGAGTACTCCCGTTGGACGTACTTTCGTAGCTAAATACTACGTTGATAGAGTGTTGCCCCGCTTATTTCTTGATTTAGGGAAAGCAGCTGGGAAAAGTATCACAGGGAATTCTAAAGCGGTATTTGCTATGAAAGCGATGAAATTTCTGGTTCTCTATTTAACATTGGCTTTTGGCCTTGAAGCGCAGGCCAAACAGCCCGATTCAGATTTAACTAAATTCCTGAACCGGTTAAAAACGTTTGAGGCGCAGTTCCACCCCAAGGTACAGCGGCCCATGCCTATCCTGAAGCCCGAGGCAAACCAATCAGCCGAAATCCCCAATGCCATCCGGAAGGACCAAGGCTTTATTTGGGATCCGGTTTCTAAGTTGCAATTCTACCCGCGGCTAGGGAAGGTAGTTGACCGTGAAACCGGCTACAGCATCCCCTTTGACCCCAAGGCAGAATATCGCGTGGAGGTGGAGGCTGGCAAAGTCTACAAAGGCGATACTGAGGTGAAACCCGAAAAGGAAAACATCTCTTCTGGTAAGGCCTAAAGGTTTCCTTATTTCCAGACCAACTCCATCACCTGAGAACCTAATTGAACCGTGGTATGGGTCTCGCCAGGCAGGCGTTTGATTACAAACTTCTTAGACTGGGAAGAGATCTTCTGTTGACGCATGACCTTGGTCTCAGATGCCTTCCGGAAAAGCACAATGCCCCCGTTCTGAGTGATGTCCTTCGTATTCATTTCTTTGCAGACAAAGCGAGTACCGAATACAGGGACAGGGGCGTTGGTTGGGGCAGGAGCAGCAATAGTGCCCAGCGCCAACTCCAAGGCTTTGCTGGCGTTAGGAACCCCGTACCCCACATAATTATTCCCGAAAGGGTACAGATTACTGCTCTGCTGGATGATGGAGGAAAGTTGCCGGGGCGTGAGCGCTGGGTTCGCCTCCAACAGGCAAGCCGCCAGACCGGCAATGATCGGGGCGGAGAAAGACGTGCCTGAGGAAGCGAAACAGACCACATCGGGTTTCAGGTAGGGCAGGAAGGAGGGACCAATGCTGCTATACCCTTGTTTACCCCAGGTGGCATAGGTGGTAGCGCCCACGGTGAGCACGCCGGCGGCATCGGCGGGGGTGTTCACAATCTGCCACTTCTTGTTGCCTCCGTCGTTTCCGGCGGCAATTACCAGAAACATGCCTTTCTGCTCCACGGCCAGCTGCACGGCCCGGGCAATAAAGCTGCTGCCGTTCATCTGCTCGGGTTTGTAGTTCTCGGCGGGGTTGTCAAATCCGGTGCCATAGCCTAGGGAGGAATTCACTAAGCGCACGCCCAGGCTATCCATCCACTCCAGCGCCCGCACAAAGTATTCCTCTTCTATCCGGGCCTCGCGGTTGCCTTGGTCAGTGCGGGCCAGGTAATAATCGGCTTCCGTCGCAAATCCGCTTAACACCCCGGCACTAGGGTCTGTCCCACCTAGGCACAGCAGTACCTCGGTGCCGTGCCCATCCATGTAACTCTCGCGCTTATCAAAGGCCTGGGGCTGGCCTGGGTTTATAAAGTCACGGTAGGCTTTTAGCCGATTATTCTCGAAAATAGCCTTTAAGCCCGCTTTTTGGGGAGCTCCGTAGAAGCCAGCGTCAATCACGCCCACTTTCACCCCTTTGCCGGTAAGGCCAGAGGCCAGGAGGGCTTCGGGCTTGAGCTGCGTGAGGGCTTTGCCCACAAGTTGCGGGGTGAAGGGAGAAGTTGCCTGAGTGGGGGTAAAGTAACCGGTAATGGGGCGCACCTCCTGAACAAAACTTTTGTGTCTCAGCGCTCTGGCTTGGGTTGCCTCTGCCGTGATGACCGCCGCATTAAGCCACTTTGAGACCGAGGTTACATTAAATCCCTGGCCGGAAAGGCTGTCCAGGTATGGCTGGTGTACGGGCTGGTCGGTGAACTGCGCGAGGGTGAGGTTCTGCTGGCGGCGTTGCTCCTGGGTGGCCTTGCTGATCAGGGCTTTAGTTCCTGCCAGAGGTTTGTCTTTGAAGAGGACCCAATACCGTTGCTGCGCCTGCACCTCCGGAGAAAAGAAGCTTCCTATAAAGAAGGCACAGAAAAAAAACACTATTGTACAAACCCTCACGTTCAATAGATTAAATGAAGGCTATTTGCCTGCATATTACGGTTTAATGTCATACATTTAAGCCTCCAAAACAGCGTTTCAGGGCTTATTTCAGAAAAGCAGGCCTGAAGCACCCAGAGCAGTAGCTTGTCAAACTACTACAAAACGTACCGCCATGAAATACGAGTCTATCGGGAAAGACCTTTACATTCACAACCGCCAGAAATTCACTCCTTACCTCAAACCCCAGTCATTGGCTATTTTCCATTCCAATGATGTGATGCCCACCAATGCAGACGGCACCATGCCGTTCCGGCAGAACAACGACCTGCTTTGGCTGAGTGGTATTGATCAGGAAGAAAGCATTTTGGTTCTTTTCCCCGATGCCCGTGAGGAGCGCCTTAAAGAGATCCTGTTCGTGCGCGAAACCAATGACCATATTCTCACCTGGGAGGGTTATAAACTTACGAAGGAACAGGCCCGCGAGGTTTCCGGCATTCAGACCATCTTCTGGACGCACGAGTTTGACTCTATCCTGAATTCTCTCATGCCGTACGCCGAGAACGTGTATCTCAATACAAACGAGCACCTGCGTGCCGTGATAGAGGTAGAAACCCGTGAGGTGCGCCTGGCTAAGAAGCTCCGTGAGAAATATCCGCTGCATCATTACTGCCGCAGCACTCAATACCTGCATTACCTGCGCTCCATCAAGCACCCGCGTGAGATTGAGCTCATGCGCACCGCCTGCAACATCACCGAGAAAGCCTTCCGAAGACTACTCAAGTTTGTAAAGCCCGGTGTGATGGAGTACGAGATTGAGGCCGAGATCAGCCATGAGTTCCTGCGTAACCGCTCCCGCGGACCAGCCTATGGTTCTATCATCGCCTCAGGCGCCAATGCCTGCATCCTGCACTACGTTGACAACTTCAGAGAGTGTAAAGACGGCGATGTGTTGCTCATGGACTTTGGGGCGGAGTACGCCAACTACGCGTCTGACCTTTCCCGCTCTATTCCGGTGAACGGCAAGTTCACACCACGCCAGGCCGCTGTGTACAATGCCGTGCTGCACGTGATGGATACCGCCAAACAAATGCTGGTGCCCGGCAACACGCTGGACCAATATCACCAGTTTGTGGGCAAGGTGATGGAAAACGAACTCATCAAATTAGACTTGCTCAACGAGAGCGATGTCAAAAACCAGAACCCAGCCCAACCGCTGTACAAGAAATACTTCCCGCACGGGACTTCCCACTTCCTGGGCTTAGACGTGCATGATGTAGGCGACAAATACCGTCCGTTTGAAGAAGGCATGGTGTTCACCTGCGAGCCGGGTATCTACATCCGGGAAGAAGGTTTGGGCATCAGGCTGGAGAACGATATCCTTATCACCCATAATGGCCCGGTAGATCTGATGGAGAACATCCCACTGCAGCTGGAGGACATTGAGCGCGAGATGCGCGGGTAAAAACCTGAATTCAAGAATAGATTTTGTGCTGTTTTCGTGGAAATAGTGCTAAAACTAAAAGCTTTTATCATAGGGTAACAAAAGACAAATACAAATTTCAGAAGTGAAGGTGAGTATCTTAAATCGTGTAGCAAAAGCCGTCTGCCTCCTTACGCGGGTGGGAGTGGTCGGTGTTTTCCTGACAGGGGCAACGGCTGCCGGGCAAGAGAAAGAAATACCTCTGCCCACAGATACAGAAGAGCCCGGTACCCGGCGGTTGACGCTGGAGGAAGTCATTAAAATGGCCCGGGAGCAATCTCCCAGCTATCAGCAGGCCATTACCCAGTTGGAGAACCGCACCTGGCAGTACCAGACCTATAAAAGCAACTACCTGCCCCAATTGGCGTTGTATGCCACCTTGCCTTCCTACACCAAAGACTATGAACGGGTCACAGATCCTGAGGGGCGGGTAAACTTTGTTCCTGTTCAATCGGCCATTTCTTCGGCGCATTTAGAGCTAAAGCAGAATATTGGCTTAACCGGGGGTACTATTGCCATTGATTCTAAGCTAAACCGGATTGACAACTTCCACGAAATCCAGGGGCATAGTTTTATCTATGCCTCTAACCCGGTGGTGGTAACGCTTCGGCAACCTATTTTTAACCACAATGGGTTGAAGTGGGACCGCAAAACAGAGCCCCTGCGGTACGAGGAAGCAAAGCGTAACTTCTGGGAGGAGATGGAACGCATTGCCGTGCGGGCCACAGACCTTTATTTTTCGCAATTGCAAAGTCAGATAGGCTATGATATTGCCCAGAAGAACGTGGCCAACAATGACACGCTCTTCAAGATTGCCCAAAGCCGCTTCTATGACGCCAAAATCAGTGTAAACGAATTGCTGCAGTTGGAATTAAGTCTGCTCACCTCTAAACAAAGTCTGGAGCAGGCTAAATTGGATATTGAAACCAGCACCCTTCGCCTGAAAACGTACCTAGGTTTCACTGAGACGTACCCCATTCGGCTGCTTCCGCCAGATCTTATCCCGCAATTTGAGGTGAGTGAAGAAGTGGCGCTAAGACAAGCCCGCGAAAACCGGTCCCGGATGATTGGGATTAAACGGGAGGAGATGGACGCTGAACGTAACCTGGATTGGGCTGAGGCCAGTGCCGGAGTCAACGCCGATCTTTTCCTGCAGTATGGCTTAACCCAGCGGGCAGGCTCTTTGGGACCGGTGTACCAAGACCCTACCGATCAGCAACGCGTCAACCTAGGATTCAGCGTGCCGCTGATGGACTGGGGCCGCAACAAGTCCAGAATTGGGACCGCCAAAGCCAACCTGAAACTGGTGAAGGCCAACCTGGAACAACAGCGCGTAAGCTTTGAGCAGGACGTGTTTTTGCAGGTAAAACGGTTCAAAATGCTGCGCGAACAGATGAAGATTGCCCAGCAAGCCAATGGCCTGGCCGAGCGTCGCTTTCTGGGAGCCAAAGACCGCTACCTAGGAGGAAAGATAAACTTGTTGGAGCTGAACCAAGCGGCTACGGAGCGTGACTCGGCCCGCCGCAGCTACGTGAGCTCGCTGCGTAACTTCTGGGATGCCTACTATAACCTTCGGCTGCAAACCCTTTATGACTTTGAGACAAACCAACCCTTGACCATGCCGCTGCCGTTCTAATCATTAGATAAGGTATTGCGCCCGTTTAAAGGCTTATTTTAGAAAACAGCTACCAAACAGAAGAGCCCGCCGGTATTGCCGGCGGGCTCTTCTGTTTGGTAGACCTTGAGGGGCTCAGGAGTTTACCCCTTGTAATATTCTCTTAACCATTGTTTGGCCTTGTCTATATTGTCAAAAGATCTGGCTTCAAAAGACTTCAGTTCTTTCAGGAAGGTAGAGGCCGAGGATTCTCCAAAACTTTCCGGGTTGGCCAGCATCGCGAACCGTTTCAGTCCGGCTCTGGCAGCGTTGGGAGCCCATTCATTCAATACCCAATCCATGGAGTGGTCCCAGGAGCCAATGATCAGCCGGGTGTCGTTCAAAACGCAATTGAATTTCGCATCAGCCAGAGCCTGGGTGTACGCTTTGGCGCCAGACTTAACATTTTCCTCGGTTAAATAGCCCATCCAATTCACATAAATCAACCTGTTTTTAGAGTCTTCTTCGATGGTTAGGTAAACTCTTCCAAAAGGATTAACAAGTTCTTTGGTCATAGTGTGGTGCAGATTGTTTTTTTGGAGCTCCAAATGTATCTATTTTGATGTAAATACAAATGGTTAAAATTTAGTTCAAAATACTAAAAGGTGTAAAAAAGTAGTTTAAAGCCTCTTTTCTTAATTTGAAGCATAAAATGACATCAGCAAAAAAGGGTAGCAAACAAAGTATTTGAATGCTACCCTTTTTCATATTTTGACTTATTCAAAGAAACCTGCGTGGATGAACCAGGTCTTTCCTCAGGTTTTTTTGTTTATCCTTTGCTAGCCAGCAGATACAACACCGCCATCCGGATGGCCACGCCGTTTTCTACCTGATCCAGGATGATGGAGTGGTGGGAGTCAGCGGCGTCTGAGGTGAGTTCCACCCCACGGTTAATGGGGCCAGGGTGCATCAAGACAATTTCCTTGTCCAACTCATCCAGCATCTTTTTATTGATCCCGAAATACAGGGCATATTCACGCAGAGACGGGAACAGCTTGCCGGTTTGGCGCTCCAGCTGGATGCGCAGCACGTTGGCCACGTCGCACCATTGCAGGGCCTCCCGTACGTTCCAGAATACCTTTACGCCTAAATCGGCGATGTGCTTGGGCAACAGCGTGGGCGGACCGCACACGGATACCTCGGCTCCTTGCATCTGCAGCGCGAAGATGTTGGATAGCGCCACCCGTGAGTGGGTGATGTCACCAATGATGGCCACCTTTTTGCCACCTACTTCGCCTAATCTCTGCCGGATAGAGAAAGAGTCCAGCAAGGCTTGGGTGGGGTGCTCGTGCGTTCCGTCACCGGCGTTCACAATGTTGGCCTGGATCTTACGCGAGAGAAAGTGCGGGGCCCCGGGGCTGCTGTGGCGCATCACAATCATGTCTACTTTCATAGACAGAATGTTGTTCACGGTGTCTAGCAGGGTTTCACCTTTCTTTACCGAACTACCCGAGGCCGAGAAGTTGATCACATCTGCCGAGAGGCGTTTCTCTGCTAACTCAAAGGAGAGCTTGGTACGAGTGGAGTTCTCAAAAAAGACGTTGGCAATGGTGACATCGCGCAGCGAAGGCACTTTCTTGATGGGCCTGTTCAGAACCTCCTTGAACTGGTCAGCGGTTTCAAAAATCAACTGGATGTCCTGGGGGGTAATCTCTTTGATACCCAGCAGGTGCCGGACGCTAAGCTGTTGCATGGGGTTCTTCTTGTTCTGGGGTAGGAGTGAGGAGCCAGATGACATCCTCGGGAGAATCTTGGCCTTGCCAGGTGACTTCTACCCGCTGCGAGTGCAGCGAGTCAACGCGCTGGCCGGTATAGGTTGCTTCAATAGGTAAATCGCGGGTGTACTGGCGGTCAATGAGCACCAAAAGCTCTACCTGGGCAGGTCTGCCGTAGGAGATCATGGCGTCAATGGCGGCCCGCACCGAACGACCGGTGTACAACACATCGTCTACCAGAATCACGCGCTTGCCTTCCAGGGTAAAATCTACTTTAGTGGCGTTAGGTGCCAGCGGGGTAGCGCGGCGGCGGAAGTCATCACGGTGGAAGGTGATGTCTAGGTAACCGGTCTGGACGGTGATGCCCAGAATTTCTTGAAGCGTCTGCTGCAGGCGGTCGGCCACGTAAATGCCACGGGGCTGCAGACCTAAAATAACGGAATCAGAAAAATCGCGGTGCGTCTCTATGAGCTGGTGCGCCAGGCGCCGGATCATGATCTGAAACAGTGCGTGCGGAACAATGAGGCGTTTGTGCATGGCCGGGTTTTGGGCAAATATAAAGACTTACCGGCAGCCTAGGGTAACAGAAAGTAATTTTTCTCTTTTCTGACCTGTCAGTTCAAAAACTGTATTTCTGGTGGCCTAGACTTAGATTCTTGCCGCTGGAGCTCAGGAGCAGCAGAGTAGCTGCTAGCTAAATTAGAAAAACACTCCTACCTCAACCAAATTTTGCCGTACGTTTGAGTTATGGCTAAATTCATTAACCTAAGAGTTTTCCCCGACTTCTTCCGTTCGGCCTCGGCTGGCGGTATCATTTTGATCATTTCCCTGGTCATTTCTTTGCTCATCGCCAACTCCGCCTGGGGCGATGCCTTTGCTAATTTCCTGCAGACAGAACTGGGGTTTGAAACCGGACAACTTCACCTGAGGTACCCCTTGCTTCTGTGGGTGAATGACGGGCTCATGGCCATTTTCTTTCTGCTGGTTGGCCTGGAAATCAAACGCGAGATGCTGGAAGGGGAATTGTCATCGGTAAGGAAGGCGGCTCTGCCGGTATTCGCCGCCATGGGCGGAATGCTGGTCCCGGCGGGTATCTATGCCTTGGTGAACGGAGGGACTGACACGGCCAGCGGCTGGGGTATTCCCATGGCTACGGACATTGCTTTTGCCATTGGGTTACTTTCGCTGCTTGGAAACAGGGTGCCAACAGGCTTGAAAATCTTCTTGACGGCCTTGGCTATTGTAGATGATTTAGGCGCTATTGTGGTGATTGCCGTCTTCTATTCGGCAGGGCTGCAGGTTTCCTATTTGCTGTACGCAGCTGGTATCTTTCTGCTTTTGCTGCTGTTCAACCGGTTTGGGGTGAAGTCGTTGTTCTTTTACCTGGTGCCGGGGCTTTTCATGTGGTACTTTATACATCACTCGGGCATACACGCCACCATTGCCGGGGTGCTCACGGCGCTTACCATTCCTACTACGCCAGACGCGAAAGAGTCTCCGTTGGAACATTTAGAGCATGCGCTTACCAAACCCGTCAATTTCCTCATCATGCCCATCTTTGCCTTGGTCAATACCAACATCAGGTTTGAAGCCGGGATGGTGGAGGGGCTGCTGAGTCCGTTGGGGATTGGAATCGTTTTAGGGCTATTTTTAGGAAAACCCATCGGAATCCTGCTGACAAGTTGGTTGGCCGTGAAATTGAGAGTAAGCGTTCTGCCCTCAGGCGTTAACTGGAAAATGGTGGCAGGCTTGGGCTTGCTTGCCGGAATAGGCTTCACCATGTCCATCTTCATCGCCCTGCTTTCTTTCGCAGACCCTGCGCACCAGACAGAAGCCAAGTTTTCTATTCTGGTGGCTTCTGTGCTGTCTGGTGCCTTGGGGTGCCTTATGCTAAAGGCTGTTTCTGCAAAAGGCCAACCGAGGTAAAACGCTAGAATATTGCCTATTCAAAGGTCATGTTCTGCAGGTAGAAGACGGTGCGGCCCTCGCCATGGGCTGGTTTAATGCGCTGGAATCCGAAGGCAATGAAGTTGCTGCCGTACCAGTGCACAATGCCCTCATGGCTGCTGGTGATCCGCTTCTCATTTTCCTCTTTCAGCCGTACTTCTACTTTCTCCTCGTTGGCAATGGAGACGTTTGGTTTCAGGGTTTTGTACCAGATATACTCATCCTCGGGGAAGGCCAGGGTAATGTTACCGGCGGGCGAGACCCCGGCCTCTACCGTTGGGGCCAGCTCTGGGTAGGTCTCGTTTTTGAGTTTGTAGGCATTGTCCCACAGCAGCTTTCCCTCTTTGTCAAAAACACAAGCAATGGCATGCGAGAAACGGTACCCGTCAAACGTGCTCCTGATTTGCCGCAAGTCTGGGTATCTGCCGGTAACGTTGGCGTACTGGTTATACCCGCTGTTGCTCCGGTACTGCGGATAGTAAATCTCTCCCACCAAAGCGTAACCCAAGGGGTGCGGCATAATGGGGTGCAGGTACATGCGGTACCTAAGCATTAGGGGCTTACCCTTGGCTTCTTGCCGGGCAAACTTGGCTTTGAGGCGACGTTGCGCCCGTGGGCCCAGGTATTCAAAGAAATGCTCCAGCTTACTGAAATCGTAGTAGTTTAAGTTGCTAGCCAGGTCACTGGTGAACAACCCTTTGGAGAAGACAGACGTGCGGAAGCCGTAAGTACCAATCAGCCTTTTGGTCAGGGTATCGCCGGGCGTGAGCCGCCCACTCTGCAGGGTGTTGTCGTTCCGGTAATCCATTTCGGGCTGGATGAAGTACGTGCCAATCACCTCACCTTTGGTGTTGATGCGTTTGGTTTGCACCCGCGAGCGCCAGCCATTAGACTCCTCCACCACAAACTCCACGGCATGGGTGAGGGTGTCTACCCTGAACTCGCCTAAGTCATCTTCCATCCCGAAAACGGCAGGCAGCAACTGAATTTCTTCCTGGGCGGGGTTCAGTTGCAGCATGTTGAGCGTATTGCGCTCCAGACCGCTCAGAAACACCTGCCCATCCAGGGCTGCCATCTCCCTGATGGTGATGTAGGAAGAAGGAAGCGTGTGCTCACTGGAAGTGGCGTTTCCGTTGGCGTGGTTTACCTGGTATAAAAGTAGTTTCTTGTTGTTAAGGGTAGAAAACAACAAGTACAACTTGCGGCGCTCGGCGGTGACAAACAACAGCTCGTGGTTTGCCTTATGCTCGTGTTTGGTTTGCCAGAGTTGCTTTAAAGTGCGGTCATAGCGGGTGAGCGTAAACTCATTCTTGCCAAACCACCCGTTGCGTTTGGTGGAAACCACCAGAAGCGTGCTGTCTGGCAGCGAGTGCACCGTATGTTCATCGTCAAAAGAGTCGCTTTCCAGTTCTACCCTGATGTTCTGGTTAGGAGGTGCCGGTTTCTCTTTGTCTTTCTCCTTTTTCTGACGGGCCTGCGCAGAGAAAACCACTCCCCAGCAAAGCAGGAGGAGCAGAGTTCGCCAATAGTTGCTTCTGAAGGGTGAGCACATAAGGTGTTTTTAAGAAAGTACAGGGAACTCAGTAAAAACGCCAACCTTCTGCCCAGGGTTATAGGCCGGTTTACTGGCCCATACTGAGCAAGAGATCAAACTCTTCTGGCGTCAAGGGCATCACAGACAAGCGTGACTGCCGTAGCAGCGCAATGTTCTGCAAGCGCTCTTCTTTTTTGATCTGGTCCAGGGTCACTGGTTTGGCAAAAGCCTGCTCAGGTACCAGCGTGACCGCCACCCATTGCGTCTCTTGGGTGGTAGGGTCTTGGTAAGCTTCCTGGGCTACTTTGGCCACTCCTACAATAGATTTCTCAGAAACGCTGTGGTAATACAGCACCAAGTCGTTCTGCTGCATCTTTTGTAAGTTGTTGCGGGCCTGGAAATTTCTAACGCCATCCCAGGTGGTTTTTGTATCACGTTCTAAGTCAGACCAGGCGTATTTTTCAGGTTCAGTTTTAACGAGCCAGTAGTTCATAGGTAAGCTAAAACAAGGGGCCACCTCTTAGGGAGGAGGGCACTTGTACACTGTTTAAAGGTAAAAGGTATCTATTCTTGTTTCTCTTTCCGGCGGACCTTGATCAGCTCGGGCGTTGCCGAGAGAATCTCCAGTTCTTCCGGTTGGTGTTTAGGATTGTCAAACGTAACCATAAGGCCGTTTTTTCCCTTGGTCTCCCACTTGCCGGGTTGCTCCTCCAGGCCATCGGTAGGGGCAATGCCGTACCGCATGAACGTGCCGTCTTCCTGAATCATGAACCCGGTACGTCCGCGCGACGGCGGGAAATCAAACGTGTTGGGCCGGTAGGTGCGCACATCAGCCGAGTCTTCTTCGTAGGAAACGAGCCAGGTTTTTCCGTACACCGAGGCGGGCAACTCAGGCCCGGCTCCGCATTTGGCAGCCATCAAGATCAAGGCCAGCAAACTCAGTAAGAAGAAGTGTTTCATATGCTTGCGTGTTGCCTCAGCAGAATGCCCCTGACAATCTTGCCACAATATACAAACTTTACAAGAGTTCTGAGTCTTGAGTTCTGAGTCCAGAGTTGGGAAAATGTAAGCTGGCTGAAAGGGTTTAGGCTAGCCTTTCAAGGCTTTTTCCTGAAACCAAGCCCAAATCGGCTTTGCCGAAATAAAGCTTAAATCCAACTCAGAGGCCAAGACTCAGAACTCAGGACTATCTTCTTATCTTTGTCTGAATCCCTTTCAGAACCTTTACCCGTGGAGAATAAAGAACTCATTCGTATGTTCCGGCTCACGGCTTCTTTGATGGAGCTGCACGACGAGAACCCGTTTAAAATAAGATCCTTTACCAGCGCCGTAATGGTGATGGAGCGCATAGAATCACCCATTCATCAAATGAGCCAAGCCCAGCTGGAGAAGCTGGACGGCATTGGCAAAGGCATGGCTGGCAAGATCATGGAAGCCATCCAGACCGGCTCTCACGCCGACCTGAACCGCCTCTTGGAAACTACCCCCGAGGGTGTGGTACAGATGCTCAACATTAAAGGCATAGGCCCTAAGAAAATCAAAACCATCTGGAAAGACCTGGGCGTGGATACCATTGAAGGCCTGCGCGAGGCCTGCGAGAAAAACGAGGTGTCCAAGCTGAAAGGCTTCGGGGCGAAAACCCAGGAGACCATCTTGCAGGGGCTGCAGTACACCGAGTCAAACAAAGGAAAGGTGCTCTGGGCCGAGGCAGAGACCCTGGCGCTGGAGTTACTTTCTTTCCTGAAAAACAGGCCCGAAACGGTAGCCGCCGAAGTAGTAGGCGAAATCCGCCGCAACTTAGAAACCGTGGAAGCCTTGCAGTTTCTGTTGAGTTTGAACAGTGAGGCCAACTGGCCTGCCTTCTTGGCCGAGCTGCCGGGTGTATCGCCGCAGGAAACGGTTTCTGGCCCGTTTGTGTGGCGGGGACTGGTAGACACTACCGGTCTGAAACTGGAGGTGCGCTTAGTGCCGGAGCGCCGGTTCGCCAACCAAGCCCTGTTGTATTCGGCGAACCCTGCCTGGTTGTCGTTGCCCGTGAACGAGGCTGGTGATACGCTTATCGCCGAAGCCTATGGTGAGCCTGCCGCCTCAGAGGAAGAGATTTTCCAACGCTTGAAGTTGCCCTACATCGCGCCGGAACTGCGGGAAAGTGCCCGGATTCTGGAATTAGCCCGTGAAAACCAACTGCCCACTTTGCTCCAGGACAGCGACCTGAAAGGCATCCTGCACAACCACAGCAGCTACTCAGACGGCGCCCATACCTTAGAGCAAATGGCGGTGCACTGCAAGCAACTGGGCTTTGAGTACCTGGGCATCTGCGACCACTCCAAATCTGCCTATTATGCCAACGGCTTGCAGGAGTTCAGAGTACAGACGCAGCACCAGGAGATTGACCGCCTGAACCAAGAATTAGGACCGTTCCGCATCTTCAAAGGCATTGAGTCTGATATCCTCGCCGATGGTTCGCTGGACTATGACAACGACGTGCTCGCTTCTTTTGACTTCATTGTGGCCTCCATTCACAGCAACCTGAAAATGGACATCGTGAAGGCTACTGATCGATTGGTGAACGCCATCCAGAACCCGTACACCACCATGCTGGGTCACCCCACTGGTCGCTTGCTTCTGCGCCGCGAAGGCTATCCCATTGACCACAAAATCGTGATTGACGCCTGCGCAGCAAACCAAGTGATTATTGAAATAAACGCCAATCCGTGGCGCTTAGACCTTGACTGGCGCTGGGTAGAATACGCCCTCAGCCAGAACGTACTCCTCAGTATCAACCCAGACGCCCACAGCATGCGCGGCTACGATGACATGCGCTACGGGGTACTCGTCGGCCGTAAAGGCGGACTAACCCCTGAGATGACGTTTAATGCCAAATCGCGCGATGAAGTAGCTGGCTATTTTGAGGAGCGGAAAAAGGCGAAGGGGATTTAGCCTTAGGTGAAAGTTTATTCTAGAATTTAGGAAACTACTATAATTAGGCTCTTTGCTACAAGTGGCGAATAAAATGGGTTGATTATAGTAGTTTCCATTTTAGATAATGGTGGCCTAGTTACTTAAAATCTGGATTGTCAAATTCTGAAAGAATAAAGTCTTTAAATGCAGCCTTTCCGTCTACTATCTCTACCTCAATAGTCCGCTTTACATAGTGAGGAACACCTTTAAGATTTCCAGTCCTCCAATTTGGCATTTTTTTCAAAACTTCAATTAAATTTTCCTCAACACCGAAACCTATAGTAGTTAGTGCCTTCACTTTTGTCACCTCACCTTTGGGATTGATGATGAAAGAAAGTTTAGCACTGCCATCTACTTCTTTTCTCCTTGCTGTTTCTGGAATTTTATAGTTTTCCTGTATAAAAGTGGCGAATGCTTTATTGCCGTTTGGAAACTCTAGTCCTTCTAAATATCCAATATAGACTCCAGATTCGTAAGCTTCTTCATCATAATAGTAGTAATGGGGTGACTTGCCTTGTAGGAAACTTGGCACATGTTGAGGTGCCGGAACCTTAAGTGGAACGGAATATTTGACAGAAACAAGTTCTCCATCTTGTTTGCCAGGTTTCCAACGTGGCATATTCTGAAGAACTCTACGGGCTTCCTGTTCTATCAAAGGATGGATCCTGTTGAAAGATTGTATATCCTGTACATTTCCTGTTGGGCCAATGACAAATGACATTACCAAAATTGTCAGAGAATCTGGGATAGTAGGGTATCTGGGTAAGTTGAAGTTTTGTGCAATATACGTAGGCAGAGAACTCGTCCCTCCGGGGAATTCTGGCATTTCCTCTACTGCAATGTAAATTTTTGGTTCTTTTGACTTTTCTTTCTGGGCAAAAGAAGGAATACTTACAAAAAGAAATAAAATGCAGAAGTAAAGATGTTTCATGGGGTAAGAGATGATGAATTGGAATTTACCCGCACAAGATAATCAAAAGGGAACTCTGTTTATTACCTGTATTTTCACAAATAGGCTTAATGCGATCAGGTAAGCTGGTTTATTTGTAATTGTATAGAATCAACGAAAGAGTAACCTCGTTAGTACCTTTCCTTTGTTTTCGTATAAACCAGTGTAAGCCAAATGATTTGTGCCATGCCACAGCCAAACCGCATTACTTCCTTCAAAGAGTTCTACCCGTTCTACCTTTCGGAGCACCAGAACACTACTAGCCGAGTGCTGCATTTCACGGGAACTGGGTTGTTGCTACTGCTCATGCTAGTAGCTTTTGTGCTGGGGCAGTATGGCTGGCTTTGGTGGCTTCCAGTGATTGGGTACGGCTTTGCGTGGGTGGGGCATTTCTTCTTTGAGAAAAACAAACCGGCTACGTTTCAATACCCGTTTTACAGTCTGGCCTCAGATTTTGTGCTGTTCTTTCAATTGCTTACCGGCAAGCAGAAATTCAAAGTCAAGTAAGCTAATACCTCGCATTTGTCTTTTTTGGAAAGATATTGTGAGCGAACTGGACAGGCTTCGTGTAAACGCTACTATTGTTGGCCCACAAGATCCTTTCAGGATGACAATAAGGAGAAGGGGCTTGTCACTGAGGGAGTCTGCTTACGGTTATCTGTTTTTGCATAGGTTTTCTAGAAATAGGCTAAAAGCAAAAGATAGAGTTACTCCTCTCGTCTTTTTTCAGCCACTTGGGATGCCGCCTTTGATCCATTTTGGGGCTTCCCGCCCGATGCTCCGCCCGAGGCATTCTTTAAGGCAGTGCCGCCTTTAACGTACGTAAACTCCAGAATGGAACCGCGGTACTGGCTGCCTTTAGGGTCTTCCCCCGAGGGGCCTGAGGTCACCGAGGAACTGTCCACGGCCAGGTACAGCTTTTTGCCATCTGGAGAAATGGCCAAGTCCCGGTACCGAATTTTTGACCGGAAGTAGGTGAGGGTGTCGCCGGTCACATCAGTGCCCGCGGCGTTTAGTTGCAGCCTGATCAATTTCCCGGTTTTAAGGGTGGGGATAAGCAGGGAGTTCTGCCAGCCAGGAATGCCCGAGGCGGTGTACACGCCTATGCTGCTGGGCGCTTCAGACGGCCACTCCGGGGAGTTCTTTTCGCCACCACTTCTCGTCTGCGTCATAACCTTAGTCAGAAACGCGTTCGAGTTGGGATTGAAGCTGTAAATAGGGTCACGATACGTCTGCGCGCCAAGGGCAGCCGCGTTGGCTTTTTCGCTTTTGATGGTGGGGTAGGTAGTGTGCCACTCGCCGGGCAGTTGGGTGTGGTTGCTGACGCCCGCAGCCAGTCCGTTATAGTTGTTGTCACTGTACCCGATCACAAGCGGGTGCCCGAAGTTCTTGCCTCGCTCAATCACGTTGATCTCGTCATCTGAAAAAGGCCCGTGCTCGCTCGCGTAGACTCTTCCGGTGCCGCCAATCACAGCATAGGCCAGCCCTTGCGCGTTGCGGTGCCCAAGGCTCCAGACCGCGTTCTGTTTCTGGGTTGAAGTGAACGGGTTGTCATTCGGAATCCAGCGGTCATACTGGTTTTGATCGGTATCGGGCTCCAGGTTGAACCGAAGTACTTTGCCTTCATAGCTGCTGGTGAGCTGGGCGTAATTAGGGCGGCCTACGTTTTTGAACTGCCCGGCGCCCATATCACCCACGGTGTAAAAGAGGAAGTCTTTGCCTTGCACCGGCGCAATTAACAAGCGGCCGGAGTTATGGTCGTTGCTCCCCGGAATGCTGTCGCAAAGCACCATCGGGTTGGCTAGTTTCTGCCCTTTGGCGTCATAGTCGTACCGCACCACCCGCATGGTGTAGTGGCAACCCCCGAAGTTAGGATCGCAACCCTCACCCGATTTCCCGGCTCCGGCAAATTCATAGGCGTAAGCCAGATACACGTAGGGCTTGCCGGAAAGTAGTTGGGGGTGCAGAGACATGCCCATCAATCCGCCTTGCGGCCAGGGCTTACCGCCGTCTATTGAATCAGAAACCTTGTCGTAGCGCGGGAATTTACGGGCCGAGGTAAGATCCAGTAAAACGGTTTGTGCGCCGGTGGAGGGGTTCAGTCGGCTTACTTTGTAGCCTTTGGCTTCGGTGATCCAGAGGTGGTTATCGGGGCCGTAGGTGACTTCCCAGGGATCGCTGAGTTTGTCTTTTACTACCCGCACCGTGAAGGTCTCGCCTTTTGGTCCGGTGAGATCCTGGGCATGGGTGAGGTGAGCGGAACAGGCAAGAAACAGAAGAACAAGCAGGAGCAGAGGGAAGCGCATCATGGGCGGAAAACGGTAAAACTGACATCAATTTTCCTCCCTTTAAACCCCGCCTCAAGGTATTAGGTTGTCGTAAAAGGTTCTCTATGAAGTAGATTCCGTATTTATCCTTTCTGCCGAAATTGTTCGGGGGTGCTTCCTACCTGTTTTTTGAAAAATCGGCTGAAATAAGAATTGTCCTCAAAGCCGAGGGCCAGCGCCACCTGCGCAATGTTGAGGTGCGGCGAGTGGGTGAGCAGGCGCTTGGCTTCTAGAATCAATCTTTCCTGCAGCAGATCGGTGGTGGTCTTGCCCAGGTTCTGTTTGCAGAGCTCGTTCAGGTACTTGGGCGACAGGTGCAGCGCATTGGCGTAGAAACCGATGGGCTGGTGCTCCAGGTAGTGGTTCTCCACCAAGGTTTCCAGCTGGTACAACTGAAAAGGCCAGGTATTTTCTTCTTGCGTAACAGGTGCCATGGGATAAAGCCGGGCCAGTTGAATAAGCAGCAGTTCCAGGTACGCGCGCAAGGCATCGGTCTGGAAAAGGGCAGCCCCAGAGTATTCCTGTTGCATCTGGTGCAGGAGCTGGTCCACCGGCGAAAGGTCATCTGCCTGAGCATATAACACCGGCGGATGTTGCCAAGTCTGGAAAAAGGGAAACTGCCGCAAGGTGTCGGTTTCGCGGCTGCCGCGGTAAAACTCTGGGGTGAAAAACAGCAGGGTGCCTTCGGTCTCAGGGGAAAGGTCCCAGGCGTGCACCTGGCCGGGCGTGAGAAAGAAAACGCTGCCGGGTTTGATCTCATAATGGGTGAAATCAATGGTGTGGGTGCCTTGCCCAGTCCTGACTACCAGCAACAAGTAGAAATCATGTTTGTGCGGGGCCTGTACAAAGGCGTGCTTCTGCCGATGTGCCTGTAAATCGGTCACGTGGATGCCGCGGGAAAGACCTTTGGCAGGCGTAAAATCAGGGATACGGTAAATAGGAAGCTTCTCTGGCATAAGGCAAACCACCGGTGGTGTGCCGGTTTTGCCCCAAGTTGCGAAAAATAGCTCTAAAAAGGAGTGCCTCTAATGTCCCCGGGCCTGCGGATGCACCGCTGCCTCTGGGTTGTAGCTGATGAAAATATTAATCCAGATGGCGCGGGAAAGCTTGAAGATGGCCGGCAGAAACAAAACCAACGACAAAAGCAACGCACCCACAAACATCCACAGGGTGATCTCCTCGGAGAACAGCATCATCAGACCCACAATGCCAAGGGTAGGGCCGGTGGTAAGGCCGTAGCTCACAAACATGGCCCCGTAGTAGTAGCCTGGTTCTGGTTCATACATCTGGTGGCAAACCGGGCAGTGGTCCAGCATCTGGGACATTTTACGCCACCCCAGCAGGCTGTTGTTTTCAAAGAGGTTCCCCTCATGGCACCGCGGGCATTTCAGTTTGCAGATGCTGTACAGTTTAGAGCCTTTTCCTAACATAACGTTCTATCTTATCTCTCTACAAAGGTACGTACCTGCCCTTGTTATGGATAGGACAAAAGGCGGGAGTTACCGGAATAAAAGCGGGAGGGCGTCATTGGTTTGGGCTGCTTCTACCAAAAAGAGGCCGGAAACGTCTGTTCCAGGCCTCTTTTTGGTTTATGATACAGAAACGGTTCTACTTTGAAACGCGGTTCTCTTCGTCGGCGGTGCCGGTTCTCCGGTTACGGGCGGCCTTGATTTTGCTATTTCCAAACTTATAGTCAAAGGTGATGTTAAGACGACGGCTTTCCCATTCGTTTTCCCAGTACATGTTCACGTTGCTGTAGTTCAGGAAGGCTCTGAAGCGGGCGGTGTCAAAGATGTCATTCAGCTTCACACTGAGGGTAGCGCGCCCATCCATGAAAGTTTTCTTGCCCCCGATGCTCATAAGGTAAGAGGCTTTGTTCCGGAACAAGCCTGACACCGAGGGCGAGCTGTAGTACGCCGAATATTGCAGGGTAAACTGTTTAGGCAGGGTGAAGTTGTTGTCCGTGCTGAAGTCCCAGGAGAACTGCTCTTGGTTGTATTGCTCGCCCTGTACCGGGGTGCTCACTTTGTTCAGGTTGCCTTGCAGTTGCAGGTTGGCGCTCCACCATTTGCGCACGGGCAAGGTGCCGCCGCTGCTGATGCTCAAAGAACGGGCGCGGCTCAGGTTCTGCGGCGTGCTGATGCTTTCCTTGGTTTCATCGTTCTGGCTTACTACTTCCATTACAAAATCATTCTGCTGCAAATAGCTGATGCTTAACAGCTGGAAGTTCTTGAACGTGTAGTTGAATTGCAGCGAGTTGGAGAAAGAGGGCTGCAAAAACGGGTTGCCTCTTAAGCCGGTGTAAGGGTCTGAATAGAACGTGAACGGGTTCAAGCTGCGGTAATTGGGGCGGCTGATGCGGCGACTGTACGAGGTGGAGAACTGGTGGTCGTCATTGGGGTTGTAGCTGACAAACATGCTGGGGAACAACTCCCAGTAGTTGCGGTCTACCACGTTTCTGGTGGTTAGCGAATTGCCCTGGGAGATGGTCTGCTCGGCCCTTAGCCCGGCTTTCAGACTAAGCTGTTTGTTTACTTTCTTGCTTAGGCTCACGTATCCGGCATTGATGTTCTCGTCGTACAGGAAATGATTGGTGCGGCGGTCATCTACCTGCCAGTTGCTTTCCTGCAGGGCCTCAAACCGGATGTCTGAGTCATTCCGGACCCAACTGCTTTTCCAGCCGGTTTCAGCTTTCCAGTTGTTGGCCAGAGGGTGCACGTAATCGGCTTTGATGGCAAAAATCCGGATGGCGGCATCTGAGAAACTGCGCAAGTCTTCAAACTCCCTGCCGTTCTGGATGGCTTCGGCAAAGTACTGGTTTCGGAAAGACTCATCGGCGCCGTTGCGGTAGCGCACAAAGTCAGTGTCAAAAGTGACGGAGCGGCCGGTGGTGTCTATGTCAAATTTGTAGTTGAAGTTAAGGCTGTAGTTGTTGGAGACCACATCGCGCGGGTTGTTCATCTGCACGCTGCCAATGGGGTTGCCGGGAATGTCGTAGTTCACTGAGTTGCTAGTGGTCAATACATCCTGCGGGGAGGTGTAGCCTTTGAACATGAACCCCACGGTGTGTTGTTGGTTGATAAAGTAATCGGCGCCGGCTACCACGTTTACACTTTTGGTAATGGGGTGCCAGTAGTTGACCGAGCGGTACAGGCTGTTTCTGATGAGGCGCTCCATGGTCAGCCGGTTATAGGAATTGGAGTGGCTGGTGTTCAAGCGGGTGTAGAAACTCACCTTGCCCAGGTTGTAGTTAAGGTTAATCCCCGCCCAGGCTTTCTCATAGGTGCCGTAGCCGGAGCCCACCGTCAAACTGCCGTTCATGCCTTTGGTGAGTTCGCGCTTGAGCACAATGTTGATGATGCCTGCCGTACCTGCCGCATCAAAAGACGCCGGTGGGTTAGCGATCAGTTCTACCTTGCTCACCGCGGAGGCGGGTAAAGATTTAAGGTAGTTGCTGAGTTCAGAACCCGTCATGTACGTCATTTTGCCGTTGATCATGACGTTCACGCTCCCGCTGCCCCTGAACAGGATGTTGTCGTCTTTGTCTAACCGCACGCCGGGCGCGTTCTTGAGCACTTCCAATGAGTTCTCGCCGGCGGTGTTCAGCTTTTCCACGTTCATGATAAACCTGTCGGCTTGCTGTTCCAGCAAGGGGCGCTGGCCTTGCACCACCACTTCTTTGAGGGCGGTGGTTTTCTCGGTGGTTTGCAGCGCGGGAACCTGTACCGGCTGGTTGCCCACCTCAAACGCCGGGCTTACCACCAGGTTATGGTCAATGCGGCTGGCTTTGATGGCATATCTACCGGAGGCCACTTTCTCAAAAACATAGACCCCGGCTTCATCCGTCATCTGGGAGTTCACCATGCCAGAATCAGGCAGAGATAGTAGCACAATGGTAGCAAAGGCAAGAGGCTGTTTTTTGCCGTCTTGAACGGTTCCTTTCACCGTGGTGCCGTTCTGCGCCAGGGCACCGAAGGAGAGGAGAAAGCTCAGAAAAACCAGGAAGGCAAAAGGGCGGAAAGTAGCGGTTTGGTTCATAGGGGTTGGTTGTGCTTTAAGGATGAACCAAAGGTGAGGAGGGTTGCTTACGTCTGGAAAAAAATAATCCCAAGCCCTCCGGTTTTTATCCCAACGGCTGTTTTTTCCTTGTTTTCAGAAAAAGAAGCACGAAGCTTGGGTTGGCATCAGAAAACAGGGGGTTGGGATAAAAAAAGAGCGAGGCATGCGCGGGGAGCGTAGTTTTGAGGCATGAAGAAAAGCAGAAACCTTCTTTACCATTTGGCGGCGTGGGGCCTTTACATTGGGTATAGCTACCTGGAGCACTACCTGAGCCGACCTGGACCCTTCACCTGGATGCACCTGCTGTCGCTGACGTATTTTACCAGCCTGGCTCTTACCTTTTATTTCTGCTACTCTTTTGTGTACCCCAGGTTTCTGAAGCGGGAGAAAATAGCCCAGTTGCTGGCCTGCCTAGTCTTCGCCCCGTTTTTGTTTACGTTCACCCGCTACTTTCTGGAGGAGATGATGTACCCGGCGCTGTTTGGTTTCAGGAACTATGGGGTGAATACAACCTTCTCTTTTTACCTCACCGATAACCTGTTCAGGGCTTTTCCCATGATGGCCATCAGCGCGGTGGTCTGGAACGTGCAAGACGCCTTCAAAAAAGAAAAGGAAAACAAAATGCTGCGCACCGAGAAAACCCAGGCTGAACTGGCGTTCCTGAAATCACAGGTGAATCCGCATTTTCTCTACAACACGCTTAACTACATCTATGCCTTGGCGTACCCGGTGTCTGAGCAATTGGCCCAGGCGGTGCTGAAGCTCTCAGACATGATGCGCTACATGCTCTATGACAGCCCCGATGGGAAAGTGGAGCTCCAGAAAGAAGTAGATTACCTGCACAGCTTCATTGATATTTTCCGGCTACGGTTTGAAGACCGGTTCTTCGTGGACTTTACCGTGGCAGGAAACGTAGACGGACAGCGGGTGGCTTCGCTGGTGCTGATCCCGTTTGTGGAGAACGCCTTCAAGCACGGAGTGGTCAATGACCCCGCCAACCCGGTGCAGATTTACCTTCAGGTAATCGGGAAAGAGTTGTTGTTTGAAGTCAGTAACATGGTTAATCGGCAGCAGAAAGACCACAGCACAGGCATCGGATTGGTGAACATCAAACGACGTCTGGAACTGCTTTACCCCAACCAGCACCAACTGACGGTTGACACAGATGGAACAGTGCACCAGACCCAGCTAACGTTGCAGAACCTGTAAGGTCGTTTAAGACGCTTTTTCTGAAAACCGTGTCTTAAACGGTAGCTGCGGGTAAGCCATAGAAGGAAAGCGGCAAAACCATAAGTCACTTTTCCATTTCTTCTCTTCAAGACTTACCTTACTTCTAAATTCCTAAACTTTCATTACCCATGATCCGGTGTATTTGTGTGGATGACGAGGCGTACGCGTCTACCCTGTTGAAAGCGTACATCCAGAAAATTCCGTTTCTGGAGTTTGTGGGCAGTACCACCAGCCCCATTGAGGCCCTAGGTTGGGTCAGTGAAAGCCGCGCCGATTTGGTCTTTTTGGACATCCAGATGCCGGAGCTCACCGGTTTGCAGTTCCTCAAGCTTGCCGGCAACAAGTGCAAAGTTATATTGACCACCGCCTACCCCGAATATGCCCTGGAAGGTTACGAGCACGATGTGGTGGATTACCTGCTCAAGCCCATCGCCTTTGACCGTTTCTTGAAGGCCGTGCAGAAAGCTCAGGCTCTTTTGCAGCCAACACCTGTTATCGCTTCTGCCCTGCAGGCCCCCGCTGCGCCCGTGGTTCCTGGTCCAGCTACGGCTCCGGTGCACCCAGACTACATGTTTGTGAAAGGCGAGAGCAAAAACAAGTTCCTGCGCATCAACTACTCTGATATTCTTTTTATTGAAGGTCTTAAAAATTACGTTTCTCTGTACCTGCCACAGCAGCGCGTGGTTACCTACCAGACCCTGAGAGATCTGGAAGAGCAATTGCCCCAGCCGCCTTTTTACCGCGTGCACAAATCCTACATCATCTCCATTGATAAAGTGAGCATGGTAGACGGCCATACCCTATACATCCAAGACAAATCCATCCCCATTGGCGAGACTTACAGAGATGGCTTCTTTAAGTTGATCAGGGAGAAAGACCAAGGGTGAAATTTGGTTTCAGGCTTATTTTCTGAGAAACAGACCTAAACAGACCGCTTCCTTAATGTTTTACTACTATCCTCTGGATTACGGTACCCCGATCGGTTTGCAGGGAGAGCAGGTATAAACCATTGGGGAGGTTACTCACATCTAGTGTCCATTCCTCTGCTGATTTTTGAGGCAGCAGAGAAGCTATTGACTGGCCTACCGAATTGAATGCCTGTACCGTTCTTATTTTTTCTGTAGCTGGGAATTTTAGCCTCAGGATACTGGTAGCCGGATTAGGGTAAAAGCTGATCTGGTTCTGAATACCTTCCGCAGTGCTGGTTAAGGTGGTAGTACCCATTTCATTGGATGCCCGGCTACTACCTCCTTTGGGTTCATTGAAATCAGCGTAAATCCGGTAGCTGTACTTCTGGTTAAGGTCTAGGCCCTGCCCGTTATTGTTGTCTGTAAAAGAGGTGGCATATGCTGTCACGAAGTTCACCAGCGTAAAACCCGCTGAAGTAGGCATGCCTGCGTCACAGGAGTTGGGAGAAAAGGAGGATGGGTTTACTTTTCTGAAAATATAGATACGTCGGGCATTTGTACAGGAGTAGTTTTCCCAGGTAAGTCTAATTTTGTTGCCATCCTGGGGCACAGCGGAGAGAAGCACTGGTGGAGGCCCTAATACTCTTATCCTCCAGGGCTGCATAGCAGTTAACCTGGTTTCTCCAGAGGATGGCTGGTCCTCGGCTCTAAACACCACCTGATGGGGCTGCATGCTTATACCTTCACAACCGGGTTGCCATTCAAAGGCAAAGGTGGTATCGTTTCCAGCGTTGTTCAATGTTGCAGCTGGCAACATATGGCCTACTGCTTCTACCAAGGTAAGGTCTTTGTCTTGGTCGCTTACTTTCAGTATTCCGCGCAACAAAGTGCCTGCTGTAACACAGGTATCCTTGAGAGTAGTTAGGACTGGAATCTGGTTGCCACTTTCTCGTACAAAGATTTGCATGTCTCGCACTACTTGTCCAATTAACCTGCCGTTTCGCCATTCTTGTATGACAATGGCTGTGGCAAATTCACCCAACGCATTTGGGGTATTCCAAGTAAACTGCCCGGTATTTTGATCCAGAGCAACACCCCTTGGAGCACCCGCAGAAGAGGTACCCTGAAAGGTGTCAAGGTTGCGGTAACCAGGGGAAGTAATCGAGGAGGGGTCGCCGCATGGGTTCACCCCATTGCTGGTCTTTGTGGGCAGTAGTTTGTAGGAAAGACTATCGCCATCAGCATCAAATGCGGCAGGATTGTGGGCGAAAACTTGATGACGAACGGCAACATCTACGGGAGCATATTGTAAAACAGGTGAACGGTTTGCGCCCAAAAGCGGGTCTACAGTGAGCATGCTTTGCAGAAATAATGTCTGCTGTACAGAAGAGGACATATTCACCACCCCTCCATTCCGGTTTTCCCCCACAAACGTCACATGGAAGGTACCTGGTCCTGAGTAGATGTGCTCAAATTTGTAAACGTTTCTGAAGGATCTGTTCTGCCACTTGTTGATCTCCGTTCTAGACTCCCGGGCCACCCGTTGGCTTGTACAATCCCCAAAGAAGAGCGTGGCTTCTAAGTCTTCAAATGGCGGAGGGGCAACGCTGTAGGTTACCAGCGTAAAGAAAAACCGCAGGGGGTTACGGGCGGCAGTTGTATCACTCTTGTAATAGATTTCGGCGGCTCTTAGATGGGTAGCCTGTGTAGAATGACTTATAAGAGAAGCAACCGAAAATAAGAAGAGCAGCAGAAGGAACTTTGCCTTTGTGGGAAGTAAGGGAGTATTCATGAGGAAGGCTTTAGCCCTATTTGAATATGGTATTGGGTATGATGAGCGTATTTTTTGTTAATAATAATACAATTTCTTCATACTGCTATTCTAGGATGGTTACTTGAATAAGTAAAATTCAACAGATTGATTCTTTACTGCTTAGCAACGAATTGGTAAAAAGCATTGGTTCTCCCTTTCTGCTTTCAGGAAATAGACTGTTTAAGGGCTCTTTTTCCAAAAAAAGCGAGTAAACGCCTTAACGGGCCCTAAGGCACCCAAATAAATCTGAGCTTCTGGTGTGTTCCGCTGTAATAAAAGGCTTGCTTTTGCTACTAAGAATCCAGTAGGTCAAAGTGCCAGAACGGCGCCGTGCTCAACCTATCTTGCACTTGCCAAAAGAAAAAAGACTGTTTCCTGTAGCCACTCCAAAATAGCATCCTTCAAAAGCAGTCTAGATCCCTTTCATGATTTTTCCCAAACTTAAATCCAGTATGTTTTCAAAGAAGCATTTCTTCGCTGCGGCGGCAGCGGCCATGCTCTCCTCTACGGCTGCCCAGGCGCAAAAAGTAGAGTTCACAGAGTATGATTTACCCAACGGTTTACACGTGATCCTGCACCAGGACAAAACTGCCCCGGTGGTGGCGGTGTCAGTGATGTACCACGTGGGCTCTAAAAACGAACAAGTGGGCCGCTCTGGCTTCGCGCACTTCTTTGAGCACTTGCTGTTTGAAGGATCTGAGAATATCAAGCGCGGCGAGTTCATGAAGCTGGTGTCTAGCAATGGAGGCCAGAACAACGCAACCACCTCGCATGACCGCACCTTTTACTATGAGGTTTTTCCGTCTAACCAGTTGAAACTGGGCTTGTGGCTGGAAAGCGAGCGCATGCTTCACCCGGTGATTAATGAAATTGGCGTGAAAACCCAAAACGAGGTGGTGAAAGAAGAGAAACGCATGCGGATTGACAACCAACCGTACGGCCATTTCAGCAATGAGATCTTCAAGCGCCTGTTTACCAAGCACCCCTACCGGTGGCAGCCCATCGGGTCTATGGAAGACCTGGATGCCGCTAAGCTGGACGAGTTCAAGGCCTTTTTCAAGAAATATTACGTGCCAAACAACGCGGTGCTTTCCATTGCCGGAGACATTGACATTGCCCAGACAAAAGAACTGGTAAGCGCTTATTTCGGGGAGGTGCCCAAGGGAGCTCCTGTGGTGTACCAGAAAATAGAGGAAGCGCCTATCACTAAAATGGTGGTAGACACCGCCTATGATGCCAACATTCAGATTCCGGCTATCATGTCAGCGTACCGGGTGCCGGGTATGAGCAGCAAAGACTCCAAGACCATGGAAATGATTACCTCCATTCTGTCTGGGGGTGCCAGTTCTAGGTTATACAAGAAAATGGTGGATGAGAAAAAGAACGCCTTGCAGGTAGGGGCTTTCAACTTTGCACTGGAAGACTACGGGGCTTACATCACCTTTGCGTTGCCCAACAACAACACCCCTTTGAGCACGCTCTTGAAAGACGTGGATGACGAGATCCTGAAACTGCAGAACAACCTCATTTCTGAAGAAGATTACAAGAAGATCCAGAATCAGTTTGAGAACAACTACGTAACCTCCAACAGCAGCATGTTAGGCGTCGCCGAGAACCTGGCCAGCGGGTATACTTTCCATCACAAGAACACCAACAACGTGAACCAGGAACTGGAAAAGATCAGAAGCATCACGCGCCAGGATATTCAGGATGCCGCCAAAAAGTACCTGCAACCCAGTTCTAGAGTGGTGTTGTATTACTTACCGGCTCCGGCTAAATCGGCTAACTAATTCATAAACGCATTGACTTCTGCCCAGCCACCTCCCAGAGAAGGCTGCGCCAGTTCAACCAAGAATTCACCATGAAGAAATATATCTTAATTGCCGCCAGCGCCTTGTTGCTGTTCAACGCAGAGGCCCAGGTGAAAATAGACCGCTCCAATAAGCCAGCCGCGGGTCCGGCTCCGGTCATTACACTGCAAGACCCAGTTTCGTTTAAACTGAAGAACGGCATTACCGTGTTGGTGGTAGAAGACCACAAACTACCCCGCGTGTCGGCCAGCTATTTCATAGACGCCGGACCCATCACCGAAGGTTCTAAGGCCGGGGTCATGAGCCTGATGGGCCAAATGCTTAATGAAGGCACCAAAGACCTGACCAAAGCCCAGTTTGACGAAGCCGTGGACAGAATAGGGGCTGAGGTGAATTTAAATGCCGCCGGCGGAAGTGCCGCAGCCTTGACCCGCTATTTCAACGAGGCCTTCGCCTTGATGGGCAAGGGCCTGAAGAACCCCGCCTTTACGCAGGAGTCTTTTGACAAACTGAAGTCGCAGACCCTCACCGCTATGAAGAGCGATGAGAAGAACGTGAAGGCTGTCTCGGGCAGAGTGGTGAACGCGCTGGTGTACGGTAAAAACCACCCTAGCGGGGAGTTCGCCACCGAGGAAACCATCAAGAACCTGACCCTCGCCGATGTGCGGAACGCCTATTCCAACTACATTACCCCATCCAGAGGGTATCTCACCATTATTGGCGATATCAAACCCAAAGATGCCAAGTCCATTGCGGAAAAAGTGTTAGGTGACTTGAAGGGTCCTGCCTTGCCCGCCCCAACCTGGAACCAGGTGGCAAACCCCGCCCAAACCGAGATCAACGTAGTGGACATGCCTAATGCGGTGCAGTCTGAAATCACCGTGAACAGCTTGGGCGACCTGAAAATGAACCACCCCGATTATTTCGCGGCCTTGCTGGCGAACCAGATTCTGGGCGGCGGCTCTGAAAGCCGTCTTTTCAATAATCTGCGCGAGAAACACGGCTTTACGTACGGCGCTTATTCCAACATCGGGGCCGGAAGGTTCCAGAGCGACTTCTCGGCCTCTGCCTCGGTAAGAACCGCCAAGACCGACAGTGCCGTGGTGGAGTTCCTAAACGAGATCAATGCCCTGCGTACCCAGAAAGTGTCTGATGAGGAACTGGCCAGCGCCAAGGCCTTGTACAACGGTTCTTTTGCCCTGGGCTTGGAAAACAAAGGCCGCACTGCCGCCTTCGCTCGCAACATTTTGATTAACGACCTGCCCAAAGACTTTTACCGTACCTACCTGCAGAAAATCAATGCGGTGACCAAAGAAGACATCCAGCGGGTGGCGCAGAAGTACTTCAACAGTACCAACACCCGCGTGGTAGTAGTGGGCAACGCCTCTCAGATGCAGGAAGGCTTAAAGAAGCTGAACTACCCGGTGAAACAGTTTGACACGTTCGCGAACCCTGTTACAGCCGGGGCCACTTCGGCGGTGACGACCAATGTGAAAGCCTCTGAGGTGTTCAGCAATTACCTGAAAGCCTTGGGCGGCGTAGCCGAACTGAAGAAAGTGAAATCCATTGCTGCCGCCATGAACCTGCAGATGCAAGGCGCCAACCTGAACGCCGAGGTGAAAATGATGGCTCCCAACTTGCAGGCCATGACCATGACGATGGGTGGAAACCCCGTGGTTAAAACCAGATTCAACGGTACTACTGGGTACCAGGAGCAGATGGGCCAGAAGCAAGCCATGACCCCTGAGGAAATCAAGGAGAAGAAGGTTCTTTCCAGCATCTTTGAGCAAATGGATTACCTCAATAACCCCGCGTTTAAATCTGAGGTGAAAGGCCTGGAGAAAGTAAACGGGTCAGACGCCTATAAAGTGGTGATTACTTACCCAACAGGTAAAACCAAGACTGAGTATTATGATTTGGCCAGCAAACTGTTGGTGAAAACCGAAGACGCCACCACAGCCAACAACATGACCATCAGCAACACCATGGAGTACGCCGATTACAAAAAAGTAGGTGGTATCCTGTTCCCGTACACCCAGACGTTAACCGTATCTGCCGGTGGCCAGCAACAGGTTATGGAGATGAAAGCTCAATCCGTAAAGGTAAACGAAGGCGTAACCGCCGCCGATTTTAACTAAGAACCTATTACGTTTCAACAGAAAGGGGGCTACCCAACTTGGGCGGCTCCCTTTCTTTTTGTATTTGCTTTAAGAGGAAAACAGCTAACAGAAAAGCTACGGACCTTCTGTTTTTAAGCAGTTTTCTTAAAATAAGACCTTAAACAGACTTTATCTTTTTACGATGAATTTCTGGACCATTTTACCCTGCGCGGCTTTAAGGTGCAGCAGGTAAAAGCCCTCCTTGAGGTTCTCTACATTAAAAGCCCATCCTTCCTTCGTTCTTACAGGAGTTGGCAGTTGGATAAGCGTTCCAACGGAAGTATACACCAAGGCTTCACGCAGTTGTAAATAGGAAGGTACCTTTAGGAGCAGGGTTGAAGTAGCTGGGTTAGGGTAGGTGATCACCTGCTTTTGCCACTCTTCAGAAGTACCGGTGACAATGGGGGCTTCCTGCACCACAAGTTGCCTGTCACGGACAATTTTGCCAATAAGCCTACCATTGCGCCACTCCTCCACCACCATCGCCACTGCGTATTCCCCCAGAACTCCTGGCGTATTCCAGGTCAATAGACCAGTGCTTTGGTTCAGGGTAACTCCGGCTGGGCTTCTGGAATCCAAAATTCCGGGAAAGTTCTCTAAACCTCTGTACCCGGGTGAGTTTGTGCTGATGGGGATGCTGCAGGCATTCTGGCCGTTGCTTGTTTGGGGTGACACCAGTTTGTAGGAGAGGCTATCGCCGTCGGCATCAAAGCCCGAAGGGTTGTGGGTGAACACCTGATTGCGCAAGGCCAGGTCAACCGGGGGAGTCCTTAGGACGGGCGATCGGTTCAGGCCCAGCAAAGGGTCTGCTACCAGAGTGCTCTGCAAAAGAATATAAGGTTGAACCGAGCCAGGAAGATTGACAGAGATGTTTCTGCCGGAGGCAACATACGTGATATTATAAGTGCCCGGTCCCGAATAAGTGTGCTCAAACTGGTACGTATTCTTGAAGGTGCCCCCCACTTGTGAATTTGGGACCAACACTCTTGATGAACGGGCCACCGTCTGGTTGGTACAGTCCCCGAAGTGAAGGGTAGCCTCCAAGTCTTCAAAGGGCGGAGGAGCCACCGAGTAGGTAACCAGCGTGATAAAGAATTTCAAGGGGTTGCGGGCAGCAGTGGTATCGCTTTTATAGTACAACTCCCCGGCCCGTAAATGGGTGGCCTGCGCCGAGAAGGAAGAGAATAAAATAAGTAAAAATGGGAATAATAGATTTCTGGCTTTCTGTAGGGGTAGGGGAGGTTGCATACAGCTATAAATTAGTAGAGGTTAGATATACAGGATCAAATTTGGTATTTAATTGATAATGAAAGTAAGTTATTAAATAATACGCAATTAGCTAAGGAGAAGAGGTTGAGAATGCATTAAATCTCTCGGCGTTTTTGAAGATGTATTTCTCTTGGCAAAACGGAGGAAGTGGAGCTGGGAAACAAGCGAAATAGGCTATCTTGCTTATTGGTTTTAAACCCGTTTCCTGAAAACAGCCGCCAAACGGAAATTGCCTTTCTATGCTCATCTTTTTCGTTCTTCTGTACCTGGTACTCAACGTGCTGCTTGGGCTCTGGGCCGCCCGCCGCGTGCACAATACCTCAGACTTTATGTTGGCCGGCCGAGCATTGCCGTTGCCCATGGCCACGGCCGTAGTGTTTGCCACTTGGTTTGGCTCCGAAACCATTCTGGGGGCCTCGGCCGAGGTGGCCGAAGATGGCTTGATAGGCATGGTGGAAGACCCTTTGGGTGCCGCGCTATGTTTGGTGTTGGTGGGCCTGTTCTTCGCCAGAAAGCTGTACCGCATGAACCTGCTCACCTTCGGGGATTTCTACCGCGTCAAATTTGGCCGCACCACCGAGATCATTGCTTCGTTCTGCCTGGTTATTTCCTACTTCGGCTGGGTAGCCGCGCAGATGGTGGCGCTGGGTATTTCGTTTAACCTGCTGCTGGGCACTACGCTGGTTCAGGGCATTTTGATCGGGAGTTTTCTGGTGGTGCTTTACACCTACTTTGGCGGCATGTGGAGCGTGAGCGTGACAGATTATCTGCAAACCATCATGATCATCCTGGGGCTGCTCATTGTGACCTGGTGGGTCATGCGCGAGAAGTCCTTCTCAGAAGTAACCGCCACGCTTCCTCCCAATTTTTACAAAATCACGCCCAAAACGGGTACTTCGTTCTCCGGTTGGCTCAACTACCTCGCGCTTTGGATGACCATCGGGCTGGGCTCCATTCCGCAGCAGGATGTGTTCCAGCGGGTCATGTCGTCTAAATCTGAAAAGGTGGCCATCAATGCTTCTTTGCTGGCCGCCTTGCTGTACGTGACGGTGGCTCTGCTGCCCTTAATTCTGGCGCTGTATGCCAAGGTGCTGCACCCGCATTTGCTCAATAACGATGCCCAGATGTTGGTGCCCAGCCTCATCTTAGGTTCCAGCCCCATGGTGATCAAAGTGCTGTTCTTCGGGGCGCTGATCTCCGCTATTATCAGTACCGCCAGTGGCGCTATTTTGGCCCCCGCCTCTATCCTGAGCGAGAACCTGCTGCGTCCTTTTTTCAAAGACATCACCGATAAAAAACTGCTGGCTTTGTCCAGAGGCAGCGTCTTGATTGTGTCGGTGATTTCGCTGGGCTTTGCCCTGTCCCGCAACAACATCCATGAACTGGTGAGCGAGTCCTCGGCGTTGAGTCTGGTGAGTCTGCTGGTGCCTTTGGTGGCCGGCATATACCTGAAGAAAGCCTCGGCCACTGCCGCTATTCTGTCCATGGTGGTGGGCATGGGCGCCTGGCTTTTCTGCCGGATAGCGGGCACCGAGGTGGAGCCGATGTGGTACGGCTTGCTCGGAAGTGTACTTGGGTATGTGCTAGGCGGGCTACTGGGCAAAGAAACGGTACAGGAATCTGAAGAAAGGCCGGTTCATTTTTAAGCCGATTTCCCTAAAAGAGGTTAAAAACAATGTGGATTTGGCTGGCCGTTTCTCATCAG
Organism: Rufibacter sp. JT20002; assembly: GCF_056491185.1. Taxonomy (NCBI): domain Bacteria; kingdom Pseudomonadati; phylum Bacteroidota; class Cytophagia; order Cytophagales; family Hymenobacteraceae; genus Rufibacter; species Rufibacter sp. JT20002. The sequence goes on from NZ_JBSZJY010000003.1 coordinate 494,595, forward strand.
AAGCTTCCGCGGAAATGCGATTATCCAAAAGATTGATATATTGGCAGGAAGCTGAACTCCCCTAACACCTGTGATATCTATGCACCCACGTACCTGTTCCTTGCCCAAGCTTTTCATGGTCTTATGTTGCCTCTCGTTTTTCTTCCTTGGGGAGATCCAGGCCCAGGGCTTTCTCCGCGCCGAAGGCAAGCAGATTGTGAACGGACAGAACCAGCCGGTCATTCTGCGCGGTATGGGCTTGGGGGGCTGGATGCTACAAGAAGGCTACATGCTCAGAACCGCCGAGTTTGCCGGCCAGCAGCATCGCATCAAAGCGAAGATGGAGGAACTGATCGGTCCGGAGCGCACGCAGGGATTCTACAACGCCTGGCTGCAGAACCACACCCGCAAGATCGACATTGATTCTATGGCCGCCTGGGGCTTCAACTCGGTGCGCCTGCCCATGCACTTCAACCTGTACACTTTGCCCGTGGAGCAGGAGCCGGTGGCGGGGCAGAACACTTGGCTGGAGAAAGGTTTTCAGATGACCGATAGCCTCCTGCAGTGGTGCAAAGCCAACCGCATGTACCTCATCCTGGACCTGCACGCCGCCCCCGGCGGACAAGGCAACGACAACAACATCTCGGACCGCGATCCTGCCAAACCCTCACTGTGGGACAGCGAGGCGAACAAACAGAAGACCATCGCGCTGTGGCGCAAACTTGCCGAGCGCTACAAAGACGAGCCCTGGATAGGCGCCTACGACATCATCAACGAGCCCAACTGGGGTTTCCAGAGCAAGGAAGACAAAAACGGCTGCGCCGAGAAAGACAACGCCCCGCTGCGGCAACTGATGATGGACATCACTAAAGCCATCCGGGAAGTAGACCAACGGCACCTGATTTTCATTGAAGGCAACTGCTGGGGCAACAACTACAACGGCGTACTGCCAGTTTGGGACAAGAACATGGGCCTCAGCTTCCACAAATACTGGAATTACAACGATCTGAGCGCCATTAAAGGATGGCTGGACTTGCGCGACCAGCACAATGTGCCCATCTGGCTGGGCGAGACCGGCGAGAACTCCAACGTGTGGTTCCGGCAGGCGATTGAGCTGGTGGAAGGGCAGGGCATCGGCTGGGCCTGGTGGCCGCTCAAAAAACTGGGCTTCAACAACCCATTGGAAGTGCCGATGACGCCCGGCTACCAGAAACTGCTGACCTACTGGCACGGCAAAGGCCCCAAACCATCCGCCGATGAAGCCTACGCCGCCCTGATGGAACTAACCGAGAACCTGAAATTGGAGAACAACCTCTACCACCCCGATGTAATCGATGCCATGTTCCGCCAGGTGAAATCAACTGAAACGGTTCCGTTCGGGAACTACAGTTTCGTCAAGAAACTGACCATCCCCGCCGTGAATTATGACCTGGGCCGAAACGGGTTCGCGTACCTGGACAAAGACACCGCCAACTACTACATCTCCACTGGCGGCCCCCGCACGCACTGGAACCGCGGCACCACGTACCGCAACGACGGCGTAGACATTGCCCAGGACAGCATTTCGGAGAAGTTTTTCGTGAACCATATAGAAACCGGCGAGTGGCTGCAATACACCACCGCCTTCGAGGAAAACAAAGCAACTACGGGCACGCTTAAGCTGTTGGTTGCCTCTGATACCAACAAAAGTAAACTTACCCTCACCGTGAACGGAGACGTGGTGAAAGCTGGCATGGGCATCCCCAACACCTGCGGCCCTAAGAAATGGAAATCCGTCTCCCTAAAGAATATTCCGCTGAAACCCGGTAAGAACGTTTTCAGAATAATTGCCGAACAAGGCGGTTTTCAGCTGCAGTCCCTAGAGATTAGCGTGAGGTAAAGTAGGCTGTTTCGAGGCTAATTTGTAGAGATCAGGCCAAAACAAAAACGTAGCGGTGTAACACCGTTACGCCGTATTGGCTATCAAAGAAAAGGCCTCACAGGTTTTGAAAACCTGTGAGGTTTACTACGCTTTTAGCCTGTTTTCACCAAAACGTGCCGAAAACGGATCAAGCCAATAACTCAGTAATGGCCTTGTCCACTTTCTCAAACTGGAAGCCGCTCAATACCACGTCCATCAACGCTTTAATCTCTGCTGTGCACAAATTGCCAATGCTGCCTTCATGCGTGTGATTTACAGTTTCTGGCCGTTCAAATTCGCCTTTCTCAATAGCCAATCCCACGTTCTTATATGCATCCCGGAACGGCACGCCGTTGAGAACTTGATTGTTTACCACTTCCACGCTGAAGAGGTACTGGTACTTTTCATCTTTTAAGATATCCTCGTTTAGCTTCAAATGCGGTAGCATGAACGTCATCATCTCCAGGCAATTCCGAATCTCGCCAAAGGCCGGGAAGAAGCTTTCTTTGAGCAACTGTAGTTCGCGGTGATAACCGGAGGGCAGATTGCCGAGGAGCATCTGAATCTCAGTAGGTAGGGCTTGCAAGCGGTTGCATTTGCCACGCATGATTTCAAACACATCGGGGTTTTTCTTGTGCGGCATGATGCTGGAACCGGTCGTCAGTTCATCGGGCAGGGTCACGAAGGCGAAGTTCTGGCTCATGTACAGGCACACGTCCATGGCCATGCGGCTGAGGGTGCTGGCAATGGAAGCCAAGCCCATGCTCACGCTGCGCTCGGTCTTGCCCCTGCCCATCTGTGCGTACACCACGTTGTAGTTCAGCGCCTCAAAGCCCAGTAAATCCGTGGTCATCTGGCGGTTGAGCGGGAACGAGCTACCGTACCCAGCCGCCGAGCCCAGCGGATTCTTGTTACTAATTTTATAAGCCGCTTGTAGAATTTGCAGGTCATCTACCAGGCTTTCGGCATACGCACCAAACCACAACCCGAACGAAGAAGGCATGGCTACCTGTAAGTGCGTGTAACCCGGTAACAAAATGTGCTTATTCTTTTCGCTGAGTTCCTGCAAGGTGTTGAACAGCGTGTGCACCGCCTCTACCGTTTCGCGGATTTCATGGCGGATGAACAGCTTGAGGTCTAGTAACACCTGGTCGTTACGGGAACGGCCGCTGTGAATTTTCTTGCCAGCTTCGCCTAATCTGCGGGTTAACAACAGCTCTACCTGCGAGTGCACGTCTTCCACACCGGGCTCAATCTCAAATTCACCACGTTCAATGCTCTTGTAAATCTCCTTGAGTTCGCGCTGCACGGCAGTTAGGTCTTCTGGCTCCATCAGCCCGATGCTCTCCAGCATGCGCGTGTGTGCCAGGGAGCCCAGCACATCAAAAGGGGCTAGTTGTAAGTCCATTTGGGCGTCTTTGCCTACGGTGAACTTCTCTACATTTTGCGCGACGGAGGTTTCTTTCTGCCAGAGTTTCATGCTAAGCGGTAATAACAGGAGTCAATAATTGTATGTACAGGGCAATGCCCTCTTCTAATTCTGAAAGGTAAATGTATTCGTCGGCGGTATGCGAACGTGCCGAGTCGCCCGGGCCCACCTTCACCGACGGGATGTTCAGCAGGGCCTGGTCTGAGGTGGTAGGGGAGCCGTACAGGTTCCGACCCAGCTTGAAGCCCGACTGCACAATGGGGTGGTTCTGGTCAATGGACGAGGGCCGCAAACGCGTGGACCTTGGCGTCACCTCACTTTTTACGTGCTCCCGAATGATGCTTAACACTTCTTCAGGCTGGTAGGCATCGGTCATACGCACATCCACGGTGAATTTGCATTGGTCCGGCACTACGTTGTGCTGCGATCCCGCCTGAATGATGGTCACGCTCATTTTGATTGGCCCCAAGAAGCTAGACTCTTTCGGGAAACGGAACGTACGGAACCACTCTATATCTGGTAATGCTTCATAAATAGCGTTTACGCCTTCTTCGCGAGCAGCATGGCCACCTTGTCCGTGCGCGACGCAGTCCAACACCATCAAACCTTTTTCAGCAACGGCCAGGTGCATCTGGGTAGGTTCACCTACAATGGCAAACTCCACTTCGCCTAATTCCTGATACACTAGCTCAATGCCGTTTCTTCCTGAGATTTCTTCCTCGGCCGTAGCCGCCAGCACTAGGTTATAAGTCAAATCCTGCCGCTCATAAAAGTGCAGGAACGTAGCGATGAGCGACACTAAGCAACCTCCCGCGTCATTGCTGCCCAACCCAATGAGTTTGCCGTCTTGCACCGTAGGCGTGAACGGATCAAAGGTCCAACTGGGGTGCGGCTTCACAGTATCATGGTGCGAGTTCAGCAGCACCGTAGGCATGGCTGGATTGTAATGTTTATTAAACGCCCAGACATTGTTCTCGGTGCGGTGAATCTCCACCCCTCTGGCCTGCAAAAACTGCGCAATCGCCTCCGCCGTTCCTGCCTCTTCCCGGCTAAAAGATTGGATGGAGATGAGTTGCTGGAGCAGGTTGAGAGCTTCTTGGTATAAGGTGCTATTCATGTAAGGGTTACGCTACTAGATAGTTCCCCTTGAAGGGGAGTAGGGGGGTACATCTGCTGATTCAAGCATTACTGATTTTAACTTATTTTATGATAAACAAGCCAAAATCAGCAATGCGTGTAGAGACCATGCACCGCCTAGTCTCTACTTTTCGTCAGTGTACAGCTTTTGTGCTTTCTCCGCAGAGGTACGGATGCCTTTGATCATAGCAGAGCTGAACCCGTTGTGTTCCATTTCGTTTAGACCAGCAATAGTACAGCCTTTAGGGGAAGTCACTTTGTCAATCTCGTTCTCTGGGTGACTTCCAAAATGCAATAGCAAGGAGGCGGCGCCTTTGGCAGTTTGAGCAGCCATACGCAAGGCATCACCTGCATGGAAACCAATTTCGGTACCGCCTTGGGCTGCCGCACGGATAGAACGCAGAAAGAAGGCAATTCCGCAAGCCACCAGCGCCGTAGCCGAGGACATCAGTTCCTCCTCAATTTCCACGGTTTCGCCAACGGCAGAGAAGATGTCTTTTACAAGGGTCATGTTCTCAGCAGAAGCGTTCTTGCTGGCAATACAGGTCATGGATTCTTGGATAGCAATAGCAGTGTTAGGCATGGCGCGCACCACTTCCACTACTTTACCAATACGAGTTATAATATCCGTCACGGCCACGCCAGTCACAATAGAGATGAACAGATGGCGGCTCGGGTCGATGCTTTCGGAGATGTTGTCCAATACGCTGTCCAGTTGCTGCGGTAGGATGCTCAAAACCACAATGTCGGCCTCGGATACGGCTAAGGCATTGTTGCTGGAGGCGCGGTACCCCTGCTCCACCATTGCGTCTAATAGCTTAATATTACGACGGGTAAGGGTGATGTCCTCAGCGCGGTATTTACCGGAGGCTACCATGCCTTTGGCCAGCGCAATGCCCATATTGCCGCCGCCCAGAATGGCTATTTTCTTGTACTGTTCACTCATGGTTCTTATATGTTTTACGCCGGTGATTTGCTGTGAATCAAGTTTTTACTTCTGCAAGAAAACAGATAAAGGAATAACTGCCGTTGTTTTCAGCCTCTTTTCATTAAAACAGCCAGAAAACAGATATCCTTATTTGGCTACAGCGTAATCTTAGTACCCGCTACTTCACTAGCGGCAAAGGATTGGATTTCGCCTGCGTGCCCAATGATAACCGCATTTACGCCTGCTTGTAGGGCAGAAAAAGCGTTGTCCAGTTTAGGAAGCATACCCGCGAAGATGGCTCCTTGCTCTTTCAGCTCAGCGTAGTTATCTGGTTGCAGATGGTGAATCACGCTGTTTTCATCTTTCACATCCAGCAGCACGCCTTTCTTCTCAAAGAGGTAAATCAGGTTCACTTCAAACTGGCGGCTCAGGGCTACCGCCAGGGTAGAGGCAATGGTATCAGCGTTAGTATTGAGCATGTTGCCTTGTCCGTCATGCGTGAGCGCTGCAAAAACCGGAGTCAAGCCCTGTTCTGCTAAAGAGGCCAGGAAGGTGACATTCACCTGCTCGGGGCTTTCCACATCACCTACAAAGCCGTAATCAACGTCTTTGACGGGGCGTTTCTGGGCGGGAATGACGTTGGCATCTGCGCCGGTGAGACCGAGGGAATTGCAGCCGCGGGCCTGCAGTTGCGCCACCAGGTTCTTGTTCAGCAGTCCGCCGTAGACCATGGTGACCACGCGCAGAGTATCAGCATCAGTGATGCGGCGGCCGTTTACCATGTTAGGTTCAATGCCCAGTTGCTTGCTTAGCTCTGATGCGATTTTCCCGCCGCCATGCACCAGCACTTTCGGACCTTGTACCGAGGCAAAATCAGTAAGGAATTGCTCCAGTTGCGCCGGGTTGTCCAGCACATTTCCCCCTATTTTAATGACGTTGATTTTGGTAGTCACTAGATGTTAGACGTTAGATACTAGACTTGCTCAAATTATTTAGTCATCCTGCAAGGACCTTGTGGGCTAATTTGGAAAGCGGTGGCTAAGAACTTTACTTTCATTTTGGCCCATATTCTAGAAATCAACCTTAAAAGAGGGGCTTCACTTTTAGCAACGGCTTATCTGGTTCGCCAACAAGATTCTTCCAGAATGATAAGAAGATAGAGGGACCTCACAAGTTTTCAATACCTGTGAGGTCTTTGCAGTTTTGTTACTGTATACCTTCTAAAAGACGCTTCAACACCACTTGGGCAGCAAACTCACGGTTGGCGGCAGTGTTCACCACTAGTGAATTTGGACCGTCCAGGATTTCATCACTCAACTCCACGTTACGGCGAACTGGCAGGCAGTGCATCACTTTGGCGTTGTTGGTGTTGGCCAAGTGCTGGTTGGTAAGCATCCAGCTAGCGTCTTGCGTGAGCACCTCGCCATACTTGGGCTGGTAGGTAGACCAGTTCTTCACGTAAATAAAATCGGCGCCTTCCAGGGCCTCTTGCTGGTTGTAAGTGATGGTGGCGCCATTGGTGAACTGCGGGTCCAGTTCGTAGCCCTCGGGATGAGTGATCACAAAATCCATATCCGCCGCGCACATCCACTCGGCAAAAGAGTTAGGAACGGCCTGTGGTAACGCTTTTATATGAGGAGCCCAGGTTAATACCACTTTTGGGCGACGGCCTTGAGGCGCATGTTCCGTGATGGTAATAAGATCAGCAAGGCTCTGCAGCGGGTGACGCGTGGCAGATTCTAAGCTCACAAACGGCACATTGGCGTATTGGATGAACTTCTTTAGGATCTCCTCAGAGTAATCTTCCTCTACGTTCTGCAGCTTCGGGAAAGAGCGCATGCCTAGCACATCGCAGTACTGACCCATGACGGCAGCGGCGTCTTTGATGTGCTCCACGGTGGTGCCGTTCATTATAGCACCGTCCTGGGTTTCCAGCGCCCAGCCTTCCTGCCCCATGTTCATCACCATCACGTTCATGCCCAAACTCTGCGCCGCTTTCTGCGTGCTGAGGCGCGTCCGTAAACTAGGATTCAGGAAGATGAGACCAAGTGTTTTATGTCTGCCTAGGCTCTCATGAGCGTAGGGGTGCTGCTTCAACACCAGCGCTTCCCGCACCAGTGACTCTAAATCTTCTACGTCGTGAACGGAAGTGAATTGCTTCATCTTTTTATGGGATCAAGTATCGCGTACTGGGTAGCACGACACCGGTTTTACATACATCTAAAATCGTGAGACGAGCTACGCGCTACGTGATACAAGCGCAGCAAACGCCTCTAAGAATCTATCCAGCTCGGCCTGTGTTACATTTAGGGCGGGCAGAATACGGATGGTGTTTTTGTTGGAGGCGGAGCCGGTGAAGATGCGGTACTCGTCCAGCAAGGCTTTCCGGAGGGGGGCGCAAGGGTTTTCCAGCTCAATGCCTACCATTAAGCCTTGGCCACGCACTTCGCGCACGCCGGGAATGGCTTTGGCTTTCTCCATGAGGTACTCGCCCATGTTGGCGGCGTTCTCTACCAGGTTTTCCTGCTCCATCACTTCCAGAACCGCCAAAGCAGCAGCGCAGGCCAGGTAATTGCCCCCAAAGGTGGTGCCCAGCATGCCATGCTTAGCTGGGATCTCAGGGGAAATTAACACACCCGCTACCGGGAAACCGTTGCCCATACCTTTGGCGATGGTGATCAAATCGGGTTTGATGCCCGAGTGCTGGTGCGCGAAGAACTTGCCCGAACGTCCGTAACCCGACTGAATCTCGTCCAGGATCAGCAACGAGCCGTATTTCTTGGCTAGTTTTTCCAAATCCTGCAGAAACTGCGTGGTAGGGATGTTCACACCGCCCACACCTTGGATGCCTTCCACAATAATGGCGGCTACCTCGTTGGTGGCTAAGGCTTCTTCCACAGCGGCAGAATCGTTGAACGGCAGGAAGAAGATGTTCTCGGTTTCGTTCACCGGGGCCACAATGCTGCGGTCATCGGTGGCTGCTACTACCGCTGAGGTTCTGCCGTGAAAAGACTTGCTGAAAGAAATCACTTTCTTACGGCCGGTATGGAACGAGGTCAGTTTCAGGGCATTCTCGTTCGCCTCGGCACCTGAGTTAATCAGGAACAATTGGTAATCATCGTAGCCGCTTAGCTTGCCTAATTTATCTGCCAGTTTCTGCTGCTGCGGAATTTTAACTGAGTTGGAGTAAAAGCCCATGTTGTTCAGCTGCTCAGTCAGGCGCTTCACATAATGCGGATGGCTGTGACCAATGGAAATTACGGCATGGCCGCCGTACAAATCTAGGTATTCAGTACCGTTCTCGTCCCAAAGCTTGGAGCCGAGGGCGCGTACGGGGGTTATATCAAAGAGAGGATAAACGTCAAAGAGATTCATAGGTGGTAGCACGTATTACGACTCGCGTAACACGATTTCTGTTTTTGTCTATTTTTATGAAAACAGCTTGAAAATGGCTAATTCTGACTTTTATCTATTCCGCTGGCGCGAGCCTCCGGCTCGTGTCTGCGCGCATTTTGGGTAACTTTTACTGTCAGAACTAAATCAGCGGCGCTTACGGCCACTCGCCTCAGCACTGAGGTTCTAAAACCCGATGGCCTTCAACTGTAAGCCAGCCCTTTCGTCCAGTCCGAACAGTAGGTTCATGTTCTGCACTGCTTGGCCCGAGGCACCTTTCAGCAGGTTGTCAATCATACTGGTGATGACTAACTGGTCTTCGTGCTTCTCTAGATACAGGAGGCACTTGTTCGTGTTCACCACTTGTTTCAAGTCAGGGTTCTTGTCTGTTACCAGCGTGTAAGGGTGGCCCTCGTAGAATTGCCTATACAATTGCTGCGCTTCCTCCAAGCTTAGGTCTGAGCGTAAATACGTGGTGCACATGATGCCCCGGCTGAAATTACCGCGGTACGGCACAAAGCGGATGGCTGTATCTAAGTCTGATTGCAGTGATTGCAGACTTTCAGTAATCTCATACAGGTGTTGGTGCCCGAACACTTTGTAGCTGGAGATATTGTTATTGCGCCAGCTGAAGTGCGAAGTCTCAGCCAATTTCTGACCAGCACCGGTAGAACCTGTAATACCGCTTACGTGTACTTCCTGCGGCAAAGAACCATTCTGAGCAAGCGGCAGCAGGGCTAATTGAATTGCCGTAGCAAAGCAGCCTGGATTTGCTATGTTGTCCGCAGTTTTAATTTGCTCACGATTCAGCTCCGGTAAACCATATATAAACTGACGATTACCAGAAGTAGACTTCGCTGTTAAGCGAAAATCCTGGCTCAGGTCAATAATCTTTACTGTCTCTGGAATAGGATTAGCTTCTAAGAACTTCTTAGCATCGCCGTGTCCTACGCAAAGGAAGAGAACGTTTACATCAGTGCCCAGTTCTTTGGTAAAGACCAAATCAGTGTCACCCAGCAGGTCGGTGTGGGTGTCGGTGACAGGTTTGCCGGCCTGGCTGTTGCTGTGTACGAAGCTGATTTCCGCGTTCGGGTGGTGCATCAGTAGCCGAAGCAGTTCACCACCGGTGTAGCCTGCTCCGCCTACTATGCCCACTTTTTTAAGATTACTCTGCGCCATCTTCGCCGTTGATTAAGCGGTACATCATGGTCTGATTCCCGAAGATTCTAGAGAAGCCTTTCACGTCTTCGCCGGTCCAGGCATTGTTCATTTCGCCGTAAGAACCAAATTTAGAAGACATGAGGTCATGATCAGACTCAATACCTTCTATTTGGAAACGGTACGAGGCCAGCCAAACGTGTACTTTACCTGTCACGGTTTTCTGCGTATCCGTCAGGAACGTCTCGATGTTGCGCATGGTGGGGTCCAGGAACTGACCTTCGTGCATCCAGTTACCGTACCAAGTAGCCAAACTGTCTTTCCAGTACAACTGCCACTTGGTTAAGGTATGTTTCTCCAGCGCATGGTGCGCCTTGATGATAACCATCGGTGCCGCTGCCTCAAAGCCTACACGGCCTTTAATCCCGATGATAGTATCACCCACGTGAATGTCACGACCAATAGCGAACCCACCGGCAATCTCCTGCAGCTTCTGGATGACATGCACAGGGTTCTCAAACATTTCATCGTTCAATCCAACAGGCTCACCGTTTTTGAAGTGCAGCGTGATACGCTCTGGCGTTTCTTTAGAAAGCTGAGTAGGGTAAGCAGATTCTGGCAATGCCTGGTGAGAAGTCAACGTCTCCTTACCCCCCACCGAAGTACCCCAGATGCCTTTGTTGACAGAGTACTGCGCCTTCTGGAAGTCCATCTCCACGCCACGCTCTTTCAGGTAAGCAATCTCCTCTTCGCGAGAAAGTTTAAGGTCACGGATGGGAGTTATAATTTGTACGTTTGGCACCAAAATATTGAACACCATGTCAAACCGTACCTGGTCATTACCAGCGCCGGTGCTGCCGTGCGCTACCGCTTCGGCGCCAATCTCCTGGGCGTACTTAGCAATGGCTACCGCCTGTGAGATACGCTCCGCACTCACCGATAGTGGATACGTGTTGTTTTTCAGGACATTGCCGAAGATGAGGTACTTCAGGCAAGACTGGTAGTAGTTATCGGTTTCGTCTAAGGTTACGTGGTGGGCCACGCCCAAATTCTCGGCCCTTCGGGCAATCTCGGCTAACTCCTCTTCAGAGAAGCCGCCGGTATTTACGATGGCCGAATAGATTTCATAACCTTGTTCCAGCAGGTACTTCACACAGAAAGATGTGTCTAAGCCGCCACTGAACGCGAGAACTACTTTTTTCATGTTGGTAATGAGTGATTGAGAGATGAATGATTGAGAGAATAGTTTTAATGAGTGATTGAGAGATGGAGTGAATGAGTGATTAAAACAATATTCACCCATTCACTCCATCTCTCAATTACTCATTGTCCTTAGGCGGAACAAACAGCATAGCCGTGCAGAGGCAGTTGCTGCGGTTTTTGGCCGTAAGAATGTCAAAGTTGACGCAACTGCGGCAGCCTTTCCAGAACTCCTCGTCATCGGTTAGTTCTGAATAGGTCACAGGGCGGTACCCCAGGTCTGAGTTGATCTTCATCACCGCCAAGGCAGTAGTAAGGCCGAAGATTTTCGCCTCAGGGTATTTGGTGCGCGACAGTTCAAACACCTTCTGCTTGATGCGTTTAGCCAAACCGCTTTTGCGTAGGTGCGGCGAGACAATCAGGCCCGAGTTGGCCACGTACTCGCCGTGACCCCATGTTTCAATGTAGCAGAACCCAGACCAGTTGCCCTCGGCATCAAACGCGATCACCGCTTTGCCTTCCCGCATCTTCTGGGCCACGTAGTCTGGGGAGCGTTTCGCAATACCGGTGCCGCGGGCTTTCGCCGAGGATTCCATTTCATCACAAATCTGCTGCGCAAAGGGGGTGTGCTCCTCAGTAGCCACCACTACTGTGAAAGCGTTATTAGAAGTTTCCATGGAAGGAACAGATGCAATAGGCTGCAACGCTACAGCCGAAGCGTATGTACGCATCGCTATATGTTTGTTAAAAAATAAAAGAAAAAAGGGGTACTGCTACCAACCTAAGAGTTGGTATACAGAGATGCATCCGGGTTGGTTGTAGATCACAACCTGCGCCGGTGGCCTAGCGCCTGGATCGGGTAAGGTAAAGGGGGTGACAAAAAACTGTTCTGGGCAGAACAGAAAAAAGCGCACTCCTCAAAACGGAGCGTTTTACCGTTGCCACAACAACTGATAAAAGCGACTTTTTATTCATTGATTTATGATAATATAAAAAATGTAGAGCTTCTATTTGAAAGCTTCTGCAAAGATTCTACATAAAAAATGAAAATACCAAAAGTTTGGTTCATTTCTTAAGGATAATTTATTGCATGGCTAGAGGGATCAGCCAAATTATAGGGCTATTGTGACCAGAAGAGAGGGTTTAGGGGTTCTTTTTAAGAAAATGCCCTTAAAACAGATCAGGCGGGAGGATTGTGAGAAGCTTGTTAGTCTTGTTAGAAACAGTCTACTTGTCTTAGTGCACTAATATTTAGAGTAAAGGGGATTAAGTATCGAGCCAGGTAGATCAGAGAGGATTGTTTTTCTCCGATTTACCTGGCTCGGTTATATGCCTGCATTCATGCACAAGAAGAGCAGTTTTTAGAAAGGTTGCTCAGGAGGCGATGCCTTTAAATGGTGTTATAATAATTGAAAAGTTGAACTAAATCTTTCTCGTTTTTCAGGTTTAGTTTATTTGAGGAGATGTAGGTTTTCAGCTTGTCTTTTTGGTTGCCTAAGGCTGATAGAACAGACTTTTCATCATTCTTTATTTTGGTAATCTCATCGCCTTTTTTGATGTGATAGGTCGTGATCTGTACAAATTTCTTGGTGACAGTAGCAGAGTTGTAAGCGCTTTCCTGACGTACCACTTTGAAGTCCCTTTTAAGCAAACTAACCGGCCCAGTGGTTAATACTTCGTAAAATTCATTAGGCTGTGTTTTGCTTTCGGAGGAGGTTCCTTTGATAAACGTCTTTGTCTCTTCCACTACATTGTTAGGGGAGTAATTGATGCTGAATTCGGTAACAGGTTGTAAAGGTTCAAGAATAATTCCCTGCTTGTTTTTGAAAAGCAGAAGACCCTCTACCATTTCATATTTCAAGTCAATGTCTTTGTAGGCGGTTCCGTCTGCAAGTTTCACCGTTCCTTTGCTCCAATTATCTGATAGGTAAGGTGAGCCTTCCACGTTCACATATTGGTTTACCTTAATAGGTTTGCCGTTCACTTCTTCCAAATAAACATTTTGCGCGTTTGTTTTCAACGGAATCCAAGCTGAAAGAAGTAAGATAAATATGGTGGTTTTAATTGGTTTCATAATGGTTAGAATGGTGGAATAACAACTTTATTATACCTAAAACGGGTGATATATTGAAGCTATTGCAACGCTTAGATTAGCTTATTTTGATCTAGTTAAAAATAAAGCCCTTAGAATCTTCTAAGGGCTTTATTTTTAACTAGATCAAAAAGGTTTACCAACCCGGATTTGGCTCAATGTTAGGGTTAGAGGTAAGTTCGGTACGTGGAATAGGAAGAACCCTTTTGGTATCAGTGTACTCTACTGTTTGTGGAGCTCTTCTTCTTCCCGTAATAGGTAGTTTTAACCTGTTAAGGGTTGCAAAGCGGTCTCCTTCAAACGCAAGTTCTCTTCTGCGCTCCAAAATGATGTCATCCAATAATTGAGTACCTGTAGAGGCGTAAACCAATTTTGGAGAATCATCTTCATTCTTGCCATATCTTTCAACTGCTAAAGCATTCAGGTACTCCAAGGCTAATGGCTCATTACCCACACGGTAGGCTGCTTCAGAGGCAATTAGATATACTTCAGACATCCGGATTACCACCTTATCATCAATATCACCGGCAACGGCATTGTACTTATTGACAATGTAAGCAGGGTTGTCCGTTACGGTGTTACCAGATCTTCTAATACCAACAGTGATCAGTTCTCTTCTTATATCATTTGCCGCATATGAATTATACAAACTTGGAGTAGCCAAGTTCTGGCCATAACCTGTTTGGTTGAAGTAGTATGCGTACTCATCAACCCCGTTGTTTTCAGTTTGCGTAGCTGATACTTCAAACAAAGACTCAACATCAAGTTTAGTGGCGTCGGTTTCTTCCCAGTAGTCCAGAACAGAACCGTATGGCAACAACTCTCTGCCACTCTCATTGATTACTTCCTCAGCTTGTTGCAAGGCTAAATCATTGGCACCTTTGTACAGGTTAACCTCTGCTTGTAATGCTCTGGCAGCATATTTGGACATACGCACATTGCCTTCTTCCAAGGTCATCAAGGTATAGGCCTTATCAAGATCAGATAAGATTTGGGCGTATACTTCTGCTACCGTATTTCTCTTTGGCAAAGCATTGTATTCAAAAGGAGTCAATACAATAGGAACCCCCAGGTGCGAAGCATTAGGAGTGTCATTGTATGGTCTTGCAAAATGGCGCACTAAATCAAAGTACAACAACGCCCTAACCGCATATGCCTCACCTTTGTATTGGTTCACGGCTTCTTCATCGGTAACGGTTGGTGTTGAGTTGATAATAGAGTTAGTTCTATTGATCACATCATAAGCACCAGACCAGAATTCAGTTACTTCACCATTGTTGTTTAAGAAGTTGTAGCTAGAAAAGCCCGTGAAATACCCTGAGTTTGCTTGAGATACATACAAGTTATCTGCCAGCATATCTCCTATAATAGGAATGTTCAGGGCATACAGGTTAACTGACGCTAATCCGGCATAAGCTCCTCTCAACGCACTCAGTACATCATTATCAGTCCGAAGGGCTTCCCCAGTGTTAATTTGGGTAGAAGGGGACTCATCTAGAAAGTCATCGCAAGAGCTGAATGTGCCAACGGACATTAAGCCTGCTAAAAGGAATATCTTATAATTATTTTTCATTTGAATTCTCTTTAATTATTAGAAACCAACGTTGATGCCAAAAGTGATTGTTTTGGGAACATTGATATCAAAGTTTGTAGTTCCGCCAACTCCACCTGCTTCTGGGTCATAAGGTAGATTCTCATCTGCCGCCCAAGTAAGTAGGTTGGTTCCTCTGGCGTAAACTTTCAGGTTAGACATTTTCAATCTGCCGGTAATGCTTGCTGGTAAGCTGTAGCTCAACGTAACATCTCTCAAACGTACAAAGTCACCTTTATCAAGAATGTTGTCTGATAAAGCTCTGAATCTGTTATCATTATCATAAGATAGTTTGGCTACACTAGCTTGGTCACCTGGTTGTTGCCATCTGTCAAGCTGGGTAGCTCTTTGGTTATATGCTCCTAGGAACCAGCCACCGCTATTCAGGTACTGATAGTATGGGTCATAGATGTAGTTGCCATAGCTGTAGTAGAACAAGGCATCAAGGGCAAGGCCTTTGAAAGAAAGGGTAGTGCCAAAGCTACCAAAAGCGGTAGGAAGGGCAGACTTGCCAGTAAGAGAGTAGGCTGCCTGGCTATAAGTTTTGGTGGTCTCTGTACGAGAAGCATCTTTGTACCACATTGGCGCGCCATCTTCTGAATCAATACCAGCCCACAATGGGAGGTAATACTGGTAAATATCCTGACCTACTTGTCTAATGAAAGGAGTAGTTTGTTGCTTGTCAACGGCTAGTTCAGTGATCTCGTTTTTGTTTTTAGAGATGTTGAAGCTAAGATCCCATTTGAAATCCCCAACTTGTACCGGAGTACCAGAGATAGCAAATTCAAAGCCGCTGTTTCTCATGGCTCCGATATTTTCTAATCTGGTTCCCCAACCAGTAGTTAACGAAAGCGGACGGTTCAACAACAGGTCAGAGGTTTCTCTTGAGTAGTAATCAGCAGTAATGCTCAATCTGTTGTCAAATAATATCGCGTCAAATCCAACGTCAAAAGGTTTGTTCTTTTCCCAAGTTAGATTTTCGTTTCCTAAAGAAGAAGGAACAGCTGCTACTGAGCCTTCATAGGTGCTGGTATAAGAATATAATCTTCTCCAGTCATAATTACCAATGCTGGCATTCCCGTTAACCCCGTAAGAAGCTCTTAATTTCAATTGGTGAATCCAGTCATACTCCTGGATAAAGCCCTCCTGATCTAGGTTCCAGCTAGCACCCACTGACCAGAAATTACCATACTTGTTTCCTGCGCCAAATCTAGAAGAACCATCTCTTCTGAATGAACCAGAAAGAACATATTTTCCTTTGTAGGAGATATCACCCAAAGATAAAATGGAGTTGAACGTGTACCCTTCATTGGCACCATTGGCAGTGATTGGGGTGGCCGCATTTGAAGGAGCAGTAAAGTCAGTGTTCAAAGGCATGTTCTCAGCATACACTGAGGTGGTGTAAAATGAAGACCTCTGGGCTTCATAACCAGCTTTTAAATTTAAAAGCCAGGTGTTATCCTGGGTGATGTCCCAAGTATAGTTTAATAAGTTAGTAGATACCCAGTTGAAGTAACGCGTGTAGAATCTTGTAGAGCTACCTTGAGTTGATTCTGCATCACCGTAGAAAGGGTTCTGATAATTGTCTTCTTCCAGGCTGTTGAAGTCAATACCATACTTGGTCGTGAAGGAAAGACCAGGAAGAATCTTATACTCTGCATTAATGCTTCCTACTGCTTTAAGCGTGTTGCTCTCGTTTTTGTCCAGATCAGCTAATAGAAGTGGGTTGAAAGGACCTTGGGGCTCAGCATCAAGCGGAAGGTTAGGCATCAGGAACAACGCTCCCAAGATTGGGTTTGCAAAGAAACCGCTATTCAATGGACCTCTTTGGCTTGTGGTTGAAGCAAGCAAATTGGTACCAACAGAAAGCTTTTCGTTTAAGTTATGTCTGATGTTGAAGTTGGTTGAATACCGTTCGAACTCAGAATTGATAACTGTACCTTCTTGGTTGAAGTAGCCTCCAGAAAGGTTAAACGTTGTTTTTTCATTACCACCTGAAACAGCCAGGTTGTACTGCTGCGTTTTACCAGTCTGCTTCACCGCATCTTCCCAGTTAGTGTTAACTGCTGGGTCAATGCCTACGAACTCAGCTACTTCAGCCGGATCTGTAGGAACATTGTAGCCATCGTTTCTAAGGGCCTCAGCAAACAATTCAATGTTTTCGGCAGTGGTTAATGGTCTGGTGTTGTCATTGTAGTAGGCACGTTGGGAAACACCATACTCTGCGTCAAAGCGAACTTTGGTGGCACCAGCTCTTCCGCTTTTTGTGGTAATTACAATTACCCCGTTAGCAGCTCTTGAACCGTAGATAGAGGCAGCCGCCGCATCTTTTAAAACGTTGATGCTTTCAATGTCATTTGGGTTGATACCCGCCAACGCGTTAGCAGTGGTGGTATTTCTGGATAAGTCACCAGAGTTGATTGGAACTCCGTCCACTACGAATAGGGGAGCAGATGAACCAGTGATAGAACCTATACCCCGGATACGAATCTGTTGAGCAGAACCAGGCTGACCGGAAGCACCCACAGATTGTAAACCAGGTACACGGCCTTGCAAGGCTTTATCCACTGAAGACATGGGGATGTTTTCTATTTCGGCTCCACCTACTTGTGATACTGCACCTGTCTGCTCCAGTTTGGTTTGAGTACCATAACCAGTTACAACTACTTCACTTAAAGCACGGGCATCCGTAGACAACCGAACGTCAATATTTGATTGGCTCCCAATGTTAATTTCTCTGTTGGTGTAGCCAATGAAAGAGAACACGAGGGTTCCACCAGAAGATGGAACGGTAATAGTGTAAGCACCATTAACGTCTGTGGGGGCGGCAGTGCTGGATCCTTTGAGTTGAACTGTTACACCAGGCATTCCTTCGCCGGTAGTAGCATCCAAAACTCTACCTGTGATAGTCCTTGTTTGTGCCATGGCTTCGTTTAGAAGCACTGACAAAAACAGAAGACTCAATAGTAAGATTTTCTTCATGTTGGTTTTTGTTTGTAAATGGTAAATCGTAATTATAAAAATAATGGTTTAATAAATAAAGTAATAGTGAAAACGCTGAATAATTTATTTTTTAAAAGATTTTTTTAAGTATCGCAAAGTTCTGATATGGTTATTCTTAGCCGTCTTGCACAATCTCGGGACGTAACTCCCTTCTTAGTGGTTGCTT
This sequence comes from Rufibacter sp. JT20002, assembly GCF_056491185.1. Taxonomy (NCBI): domain Bacteria; kingdom Pseudomonadati; phylum Bacteroidota; class Cytophagia; order Cytophagales; family Hymenobacteraceae; genus Rufibacter; species Rufibacter sp. JT20002. The sequence continues at coordinate 512,571 of NZ_JBSZJY010000003.1, forward strand.
TGAGTATATAAAATTATAAACTTATAATTATGTTAATCTGAGTTTGGCTTTTAGTTTAAAGTTTGAAGAAGCCTTAAGATATAGGAGGCATTAATTCTATGAGAGGTATTTTATCAGAAAAGATTAAGTCGTAGGCTTAAATTTATTAAGGCTTCAACCTTACTAAAAACAAAAGAGCCAGGCAGTGCCTGGCTCTTTTGTTTTTAGTAAGGTTGAAGTTTCTACTTAGTTCACATCCCACCAAACTCTGGTGTAGTTGGTGTCAGCACCCTGACGTGCAATTGCTGCTTCGTAGTTCGCCTGGTTTACAGTACGGGCATTAGCCGGGTAGCTATGACGTAATGGAATTCCGCCGGCCTCCAAAGAACCAGGACCTGGTTTCAGGAAGGAAGGGAAGCCAGTTCTTCTCCAGTCTGTCCAAGCCTCAAATCCATTCAAGAATTGGTGCTTCCATTTCTGGGTGATGATCTGCTCAAGGCCTTGTGCGTTATTGCCTGCATATGGCGCAAAGGGGATATCTTCAACGTCATAGTACTCAGCAGAAGCCTCAATGCCTTCTTCATAAAGAGAAGCAGCATTTTCACTAGTGATGCCTCTGTTGGCCATTTCGGCTCTTGCAAACAAAACCTGAGAGTAAGTGAAAATAGGGGCAGCGTTTCCAGCGCCTTGGAAATTTTGACTTAAGCGGCTGTAAGCAGAAGGAATGTTACGGGCAACGTTAGTTCCGTACTCAAGTCCAATGATTTTACCATTGATGGACTCGCCGTACACTTGCAAACGAGGGTCACCTTGCATGTTATCCACTAAGGTGTTGCTTAGCGCATAGTCATTACGGTTGTCATTGGTATAGTTTTCATACCAAGGGTTCCAGTTATTTGGATCACCACCAATGAATTGATAGATGATGTTTTCATCATTGCTGGTGATGGCACCAGCCGCCATAGCTGCTTCAAACTCTGCCTTCGCTTTGGTTGGGTTTCTTTCAATCAAACGTAAGGCCATGAACATACGGGCAGTGTTCGCGAAACGCTTCCAGGCGGCCATATCTCCGTTCAAAAGAACATCACCTCTTACAGCAGCCTCTGACACATTGATTTGAGCCTGTGCTTCAGTGAATTCCTTGAACAGGTCATTGTAGATATCTGCTTGAGCATCATACTTTGGCTGTGGACCTTCAATTCCTTTCAATGCCTCAAAGTAAGGAATATCACCATACCGGTCTGTTAACCACCAGAAGTAGTAAGCCTTCAAGATACGGGCTACCGCAATTTGGTTGTTTTTAGAACCATAAGCACCATCAGCCGCCGGAAGATCCTGGTTGTTGTAATCAATAATGGTCTGTAAGTTGGCCAAAGGCCCTCTGTACCATTCTGTCCAGGAAATATTCCGGTCACTGTAGTTCTGAGATTCAGGATATGGTCCCTCAGAGAGGTACTGAGCGTATAAAGGAAAGTATTCAGTGGTGTAACCTGCAGTAGAGGAAGGACCTTCAGTAGGCGTTTGTCTCGCAGGCGAGTTAAACGTGGTGAAGGAAATACCCTGTTCTGCAAAAGTTAACAAAGCGGCCGTTGAAACCGCCGGTAGTTGAGTAGGAGATACGTTGGTGTCTCCGAAATCACTGAAATCGCAGGCGCCTAGAAACACTAGTACACCCGTTGCAATTGATAGAAATTTCTTTTTCATTTTAAAGTTTTTTGTACTGTTAGAATGTTAGTCTAAGGTTAACACCCATGGTGCGAGTAGAGCTCAGCTGACCGCCTTCTGTCCAGTAGTCTTCTAATTCTGAAGGATCAATGCCGTAATCTTTAGCAGGAGCGCTGATTAACCAAGCGTTGTTTACAATGAAAGCAATGCTGGCTGCAGTTACAGGCATTCTGCCCAAGAAAGATTTAGGGATATCATAGCCAAGTCTTACTTCACGAAGCTTCAGGTAAGATGCGTCTAATACAAACTCATCAATAGAACCTGCTTGTAAAGCTGTGTAGAAGTAGCGACGAGCTGGCATGTACACATCGTTTGGCTGACCTGCTTTAGGAGTACCTGGGGCAAAAACAGCGTTCGGAATTAAGATACCACCACCATTTGATGGGAAATCTCTCCAGTCGTTACCTTTGTCATTTACACCAACAGTGTACTCAGATAAACCAGTTCCCAAGTTGAACTGTTTAGTAGAAGAGTAGAATAAACCACCTTTCTGGAAGTCAATGGAAAAGCCTAAGCTAATACCTTTGTAGTTGAAAGTGTTGAAGAAACCACCAGTAAAGTCTGGCTGAACTGAACCTCTTTCCTGGCCAATGCTGTACGTTGGTACACCGTTAGCTCCTACTAAGATCTGGCCTGCCTCATTTCTGTTCCATCTTCTACCTACCAACATACCCCACTGTTGTCCAACACGATGCTCTAAACGGGTGTTGTTCCAGTCAGTACCTACTAAGTAAGTACTTGATAGATCAGTAAGTTCTTCTACTTCAGAGCGGTTTCTAGCAAAGTTGGCAATCACATTCCAGGTGAAGTTATCACTCTGAACTGGAGTTGCATTCAATGACAATTCAATCCCTTTACGAACGAATTTACCGGCGTTTACCTGAGCAGTGCTGAAGCCTGAAGTTGGGTCAATTTCCAATCCGATGATTTGGTCTTCATTCACATCATTGTAGTAAGTGAACTCTAGCCCAAATCTGTTAAAGAAACGCAAATCTGTTCCAACTTCCCAAGAGGTAGTAATGGCTGGTTTCACTAGACCAGATCTGTATTGGTTACCAATAGAAGCAGCAGGATTGTCACCGTAAGCAGACTCATTAACATTTGAAATGTTAACTTGGTTAAACCCGATGTCATTACCTACCTGCGCCCAAGATGCTCTCAGTTTACCTGAAGTAAGTACTCTTCTGATACTCTCATTATTGATTACCTCAGTAAAGACGATAGAGGAACCAAGTGAACCATACATGAAGGAGTTATTTTCCTGTGGTAAAGTAGATGACCAATCATTACGTAAGGTTCCGTCAATATAGAGGAATCCTTTATAACCTAGAGAAGCACGACCTAAAAGGCTTCTTACTTCAGTGTTTTGGAAATCACGTAAGCTGGTAGGACGGGCAACTGAAGCCCCGATGTCAAAGAAGTCTGGAGCGGTTAAGCCACCTTGGGTTCTTTGTAACAGATCATCATAATCATTGATACGTAATGCAGTACCCACAAAGCCATCTACTGAGAAATCACCAAATTCTCTCTTGTAATTAACACGGCCTTCGTAGTTGAACTCACGAATAATGAACTGTCTTACTTCGTACTGAGGAGTAGCAATAGAACCGAAAGCGATACGGCCATCGTTTCTACCGTTTCTGTAGCTCATACGAGCATTACCTTGCACATCAATGTGGTCTGTGATTTTGTAGTTCAAACCTAAGTTACCAGCTAAACGGGTGTTTTGCTGTGTAGTGAAGTTGTTCTCAGTTACAAAATAAGGAGACTCCCAATATTGAGGAGTTAAGATCTCATCCAGGTCACCACTGGCATTTGGGTCACCAATGTTCCAAGAAACATATCTTCCGTCTGGCGTTCTGTAGTTTCTTAAGTCATCCAAGTTCAGTTGTCTTTGGAACCACTGGTTGAAGCCTTGGGTCACGTTCAAACCATCGTTACGGTAGTCTTCTGCTGGTGCACCTTTAGTGTCATTGTAAGTCAAAGTTGCATCAGTGGTAACCGTGAATTTAGGTGTTACATTGAATGTAGTATTCAAACCAACTTGATGCTGATCACGACGTGCGTTTGGAATAGTCAACGTACGTTGCTGATTTGAATACGTCAAACGATAATTGTAGGTCTCACCAGCTCCGCTGAAGGCGATGCTGTTATTCAAGAACATACCAGTTCTGAAGAAATCTCTGATATTGTCAGGCTGAGCCGTTAATGGAATCTGCTTGCCAAAGTTTTCACCTGGATACCAAGAATAGTATGGACGGTATAACTGTCCGTTAATTTTTGGACCCCAGCTTTCATCAGCGCCATATTCCAGAATGCGTTGGCCATCAAAGGCAGCCCATTCTGCAGGGTGGATTTCATCATCGTAATGGAATACATAGAATCCTTCGTCATCATAACCACCAGCTGCAGGGCTGTTTACCACAGAGGTGTAACCACCGGCATACTGATTCTGGTAAGGAGGTAATAAGTACAGTTTCTCAAAAGTGGCTCCTAAGTTTAATTCAACAGTAGGTTTTCCTTGGGTTCCTCTTTTGCTGGTGATGATGATTACACCGGCAGCAGCACGGTTACCATAAAGAGCAGTAGCAGCAGCACCTTTCAGAACGGAGATGCTTGCTACGTTGTCCATGATCACGTTCTGCTGGTCTGTTACAGTACCATCTACTACATAAAGTGGGTTTTGGATGCTCAACGCGTTGGCTCCACGAACTACGATTGACGCATTGTCAAAAGAAGAGCTTGGAGAACCTTGTAATTGAATACCAGATACTTTACCGGCAAGAGAAGTACTCACGTCGTTTGATTTAGCCAGTGTTACGTTATCACCGCTAACAACACCAACCGAGTAGGGTAGGGTCTCTTTCTCACGTGATTCACCCAAGGCGGTTACGACCACTTCTTGTAATTGACGGGCATCTGTAGCTAACCGTACGTTGATGGTAGACTGGGTGCCAATGGCCACTTCCTGATTGGTGTATCCAATAAAGGAGAATACCAAGGTTCCACCAGTTGAGGGTACTGAAATGGAATAACCACCATTCACATCAGTAGGAGCCGCGAAGCTGGTTCCTTTGAGTTGTACTGTCACCCCAGGCATTCCTTCGCCTGTGGATGCATCAGTCACTCTTCCTGTGATAGTCCTTGATTGTGCCATGGCTTCGTTCAGAAGCACAGACAACAACAAGAGACTCATTAGTAAGATTTTCTTCATGTTGGTTGAGGTTTGGTTAGTTTATGAAAGTCTAATAATAAGCGTTTTTTAACACAATGTAAAAATTGGGTTAAGAAATACACTTCACACTTGTTTGCCCTTTCCGGTTTTCATTTTAGAAAAGAGCGGGGTTTTTCTTTGTTCTTAGCGTCATTCTACCTTCCGAGTGCAGATTTGATTCAACAAACAAATCTTTCAGAGTACGGGGAGTCGTAATAGAGGAGGTTTATGAAATTTTATGGTTTAGGGTCTTTTTTAAGGGTACTTAAAATAAAGTACCATCCAAGCGTACACTAATGTTTGTTTTTCTTTGTTGAAGCTTACATCGGCAAAATTCTACGTCCTTAAAGATGGAGTACATGGGTTGTTCTGGATCGGGCTTTGGTTTTACCTCCTGTAGAGTTCTGGGTGCTGCAGATATTGCCCCATTTGCACCTGAAGTGTAGGAATTCTTTTATGCTTGAATTCAACTTGCTATATAAAGTTAGATGCTGATTGGTTACTTGCCGTATTCTATTATCTCTATCAACACAAAAGCTATGCAACAGCCAGAACCTAATTCTTCTTTAGTTATATAGCTTCTACTTGGCTTATTTCTCGCGTAAGCCTTTTATAGGTGATTGTTTAATTGCCGTAATAGATTCTTGGTGGTAGTGACCTGTTCAGCCATCTAACTGCTAGAGTAACTTCAAGTCAGGCCATTTGGCTACGAAGAAGGTTCGTGTCGAGCCTTGCTAAGATAACGTATTGCTGGTATTGCCCTTTAAACGGCTAAACTTTGATTTGGTTTTTACATCTCTTAAAAGATAAGAAGAAATCTTTACATAAGTAAATGCTGAATTTGAAATTTTATAAAAGAATAATCGATAAATAAACTTGGCAGGAAAACTAAGCTAGGGCGTCACCATAAAAGAAGAAATCCCCGGTTATTCTCATCAAGAGGGCTACAGATACCTTGATGAGAATAACCGGGGATTTCTTCTTTTGTACTTAAATGATTTTAGAATTGTACGCCTAGGTCTTGCCTTGGCTCTGCTCTAAATTTACAAGCGTTTTGATTAGTGCACGTCAAACTGAAGTTTCAGAAGGTTGGCGTAGATGCCTTCTGGATTATGGGCTAGTTCTTCATGGGAGCCTTGTTCCACAATCTGGCCTCTGTCAATAACCAGAATCTTGTCTACTTTTCTAATGGTGGCCAAACGGTGGGCGATGATGATGGTGGTGCGGTTTTTCATCAGCTCGTCCATGGCTTCCTGCACCAGCATCTCAGACTCAGAATCCAAAGAACTGGTAGCCTCATCCAGAATAAGGATGGCTGGGTCTTTTAGGATAGCCCGAGCAATGGCAATCCGCTGACGCTGACCACCAGAAAGTTTGATGCCCCGCTCACCCACCACGGTACCGAATGCCTCGGGGAAGGATTGAATAAACTGGAGAGCATTCGCTTTCTGGGCAGCGAGGTGAACCTCCTCATCCGTGGCATCGGGCTTGCCGTAAGCGATGTTCTCCCGGATGGTACCGCCAAAAAGGAGTACTTCTTGGGGAACAATGCCCAAATTGCCGCGCAGATCGTGCAGGTGAAGTTGGTTTATGTTCTGACCATCCACGAAAATACTGCCTTGCTCTACTTTGTAGAACTTCATGAGTAACTGCGCAATGGTAGACTTACCCGCGCCGCTGGAACCCACTAGGGCTATTTTCTCACCAGCCTTTATGTCAAAATGGATGTTTTGCAAAACCGGCAAGTCTGGGCGGGTAGGGTAGGAGAAGCCCACGTGCTCGTAGCGTACGTTTCCGTTGAAGCGGACGGCAGCCGAAGTTGGAAGACCCAAGTCGGTTTGCTCTACCGGTTGATCCAGAATTTCCAGAATGCGGTCTGAGGCCCCGATGGATACCTGAATTTTGGCGTACAAATCGCCAAGGCCAGCCACGGAGGCTCCAATGAACGTGGTGTATAATATAAAAGAGGTAAGCTCGCCAAAACTTAATTCCCCGCGTTGTACCAGCGTGGCCCCGTACCAGATCACCAGTATGATGCCGCCAAAGAGCCCTATTATAATAAAGGAGATGAAAGCACCCCGGTAAAAGGATGTGGAGATTGCGGTCTTTACCGATCTATCCAGGGCCTGTTTGTAGCGGTTGATCTCAAAAAGCTCATTGGTAAAGGCTTTCACCACTTGAATGGCCTGCAGGGTCTCCTCCACAATCACGTTGGTGATGGCCAACTCATCCTGGGTTCTGCGGGAAAGCTTTTTTAGTCGTTTTCCGAAAACCATGGCTAAAATGACCAGCACCGGAAAAGTGGCCAGCATGAACAGAGAAAGCTTCACGGAAATGAACATGATAAACCCGATGCCCACCAACAGCGTCGTGACCTGGCGGAAGAGCTCTGCCAACGTAATAGAGAAACCATCCTGGATATAGCTTACATCAGACGTGATGCGGCTGGTGATTTCGCCAACCCGGCGCTGTTCAAAAAACGTGAGGGGCAACCCCATGAACTGGGAGTAGAGGCTTTTACGGATATCGGCGATAGCGTTCTCGCTTACCTGGGCAAAGAAGTAGACCCTGAAAAAAGAGAAAATACCCTGCAAGGCAATCACTCCAAACAGCAACAGCGCTATGTAGTCAATGTCCTGAAAAAAAGCGTTAGGCTTGCCTACCGCCGCATCCAGGAGCATACCGGTAACGGCTGGGAAAGCCATGAAGGTCAAGCTGGAGAACAGTAGAAATCCCAAGCCTATGTAGAACTTGGTTTTGTAGGGAAGAAGAAATCTGAATATCTGAAGGCCCCGACGCAGACTTTCTTTGTTTAGCCTGGGTTTGCCTTCTGTTTCAAGTTCGGGTGCGGCGCCCGGCCCGAATCCTCGTTTTGCCATGTACTATTTACCGTTAAGTAAAAATCGTGCCGCCGGTAAGCGGCATCAGGATAGCTTTCTCATCAGACGTTTCCTTTTTGGCCCCGTTTTCAGAAGATAGGGGTAAAACAGGAACAAATTTGGCCTTTCAGAGAAAGCAACCTACAAAGGTAGGTATTACTGATGACTTAAAAACCATTAAACTGGTAGAAAACCGCCTGCTAAGATGTTTTACGGGAAGACACCAGCCATAGACCCAGGAACATGAGTAATCCGTTTACCAATAGCACCTCAAACCCAAATTGATAGCCCCAGAACCATTCCTGAGAGTTGGCGCTGAGCACGTATGTAAGCACCGGCGAGGCTACCCCCAACAAGGGTACCACCCTGTCTTTTACCGCCCTGTTTGTTAGCAAGCCAAAACTGTACATGCCCAGCAGCGGTCCATAGGTATAGCCCACCAATGTGAAGAGGGTGGCAATAATGCTTTCGTCATTGTACAATCTGAAAAGCAGGATCACGCCCATCAGAACCAAGGAGAAACCCAGGTGCACCCAGTTTTTATACCGGATGCGTTGATCTTCCGAACGATGTTGAAAGTTTAGGAAATCTACGCAGAAAGCGGTGGTAAGCGAGGTAAGTGCCGAGTCAGCGGAGGCGTAGGTGATGGCCGTGATTCCTAAGATAAAGGCTACTCCGGCTATCGCCGGAAAATGGTGCAGCGCCAACGCAGGGAATACATCGTCTCCTTTAGCAGGAAGCACTATCCCTTTCTGGGTAGCGTAGAGATACAGCAATGCGCCTAAACACAAAAACAATAGGTTCACCACCAGCAAGATTACGGTGAACCAGAACATATTTTTTTGGGCCTCGGGCAGATTGCGGCAGCTCAGGTTCTTCTGCATCATGTCCTGGTCCAAGCCCGTCATGGCAATGGTGATAAAGGCTCCGGCCACCAGTTGTTTGAACAGGTAGTTAGGAGCCTTCGGGTCCCATTCCCATACCTGAGCGTATTTACTCTGGCCGATGGTGTCCACCATGCCCGTAAAAGGAAGGTGTAGCTCTTCAGAAACAACCCAGATACAGATTCCCAGACATACCAGCATGGCCAAGGTTTGGAGGGTATCGGTCCAGATAATAGTCTTCATGCCGCCCCTAAAGGTGTAGACCCAAATGAAAGCAATGGTAATACCTACTGTTCCAGCAAAGGGGATGCCCAACGGGCCAAACACGGCCAGTTGCAACACGCCCGCCACCAAGTAAAGCCGCAGGGCTGCACTTAGGGTACGGGAAAGCAGGAAAAAGGCACTCCCAGTTTTGTAGGACCAGAACCCCAGCCGCTGCTCCAGGTAAGTGTAAATAGAAACCAGGTTCAGGCGGTAATACAAGGGTAGCAAGAGGAGGCCAATGACCAGATACCCTAGCGCGTAGCCCAGCACCATTTGCAGGTAGGTAAAACCTGTTTTCTCCACCATACCCGGGATAGACACGAAGGTGATGCCCGAGAGGGTGGTGCCAATCATGCCAAACGCTACCACGTACCACGGTGAGGCCCGGTTGGCTAAAAAGAAGCTTGCCGTAGATTCGCCTTTCTTGCTTGTGACGAGGGAAACCAGCAGCAGCAGACAGAAATATCCGACAATGATGCCGAGGATGAAAAGAGGAGACACTTTGGGAAATTAAGTATTCGGTGTAATCATAGAGGGTAATCTATCCGCAAAAGTACACCGAAGTAAGTTGTTTTGCGTGTGGGTTCAGAAATACTGCTTTTAAGCCGTATTCTGGAACCTAGCTGAAAAAAAGATAATCTTAGAAACGCCTGAAATCTCTTCGCTTACCTCTTATTATTTTGAGCGATGATTTTAGCCTTCTTTTTACAAAATCAGGAAAAAGAAGGCCCCTGTGCTTTGAGCTCGGTTTTGTAGAAACAAGCTCAAAGCACAGGGGCTAAACAGGAGAGTATTTTAATTAATACGTCTGAGTTACGTCTACAAACTCGGTTCTTTTTCTGGAAATGGAGAGAAGGCCCATAAACGTCAAGAAGCCGTTTAGAATCAACACTTCAAAGCCGAATTCATACCCCCAGAACCATTCCACCGAATTAAGGCTGATGATGTACGTGAGGATAGGGGCCAATACGCAGATAAATGGCACCAAGCTGTCGCGCACAGGGCGGTTGGAGAACACGCCGAACGAGTAGAGCCCCAGTAACGGGCCGTAGGTGTAGCCTGCCACTTTGAAGACGGCCTGCACCACGCTTTCATCATTCACAATCTTGAAGATCACAATTACAATGGCCATAATCACGGAGAAACCAAGGTGTACCCAGTTCTTTAGCCGGACACGCTCCGTCTCCGGGCGGTTCTTGAAGTCCAGGAAATCGACACAGAAAGAAGTAGTCAAGGCGGTTAAGGCAGAGTCTGCCGAGGCGTAGGTAATGGCTGTGATGCCCAGAATAAACACGATGCCCATGAAGGCAGAGAAATAATTCAAAGCCAGGAACGGGAACACGTTGTCACCTTTCTCGGGGAGGGTTACGCCCTTGGCTTGGGCATATAGATACAGCAATGCGCCCAAGCTCAGGAAAAGGATGTTCACAAACAGGATAATCACCGTGAACGAGAACATGTTCTTCTGCGCCTCTTTCAGGTTTTTGCAGCTCAGGTTCTTTTGCATCATGTCCTGGTCCAGCCCTACCATCACAATGGAAATAAAGAAGCCAGAGAAGAACTGCTTGAAGAAGTAACGCGGATCTTTCACATCCCAGAAAAACACCTGCGAGAATTTGCTTTCACTGATGGTATTCACCATGCCGTTGAAGGAAAGGTTAAGATCCTGCGAGATGGTGATAATGGTAATGCCCACGCAGATGAGCATGGCCAGAGTCTGGAATGTATCGGTCCAGATGATGGTTTTCATGCCGCCCCTGAAGGTATAGACCCAAATCAACCCAATAGTGATGACCACCGTAGCCTCAAACGGTACACCCAGGCTGTCAAACACCGCCAACTGCAGCACACCGGTTACCAAGTATAGGCGCAAGGCAGCCCCCAAGGTTCTGGAAAGCAGAAAGAAACCCGCCCCTGTTTTATAAGACCAGTAGCCAAACCGCTGCTCTAGGTAAGTGTAGATAGACACCAAATTCAGGCGGTAATACAGAGGCATGAGCACCAACGCCACCACAAAATACCCCAACATATTACCCAGGATCAGCTGCAGGTACGAGAACTGCGCATTCTCCACCATGCCCGGCACCGAGATAAAGGTCACCCCGGAAAGGGACGTCCCGATCATCCCGAAAGCCACCACGTACCACGGCGACTGCCGGTTGGCGAGGAAGAAGCTATCGGTGGATTCTCCTTTTTTACTGGTTAAAAATGAGATGAGGATCAGGATACAGAAATAGGCGCAGATAATGCCTAAGATAAGCGTTGATGACATGAGCCGGAGGGTAGGGGTGTTGAGTTTTTCTGTTTTAGGTGCAGCGACAAATATAACCAAAAAAGAATAGGGCGTATTTGAAAGAAAGGAACCAAAACAGAGGTAAACAGACATAAAGAAGCCTTTCCAAGAGGTATTGGAAAGGCTTCTTTATAAAATTGGTAAAAACGACGGCTTTTTAGAAGCCCCAAGGCGAGTTGAACCCACCTCCGGGATACCCGCCGTAGCCGGATCCGTAACCAGCGTTGCCGCCGTTGCTGTACCGTACCCCGCCGGAGACGGTGAAGTTAGGAGCCACCTGGTATTGCGCCTGGAAATGGAATCCTTGGTTAGGCAGGCGCCCATACATAAAGGGGTTGCTGTTCCACCGGTTAGTGGCAGACGGGTTCAAGTCTTTCCAGACACTGCCGCTAAGCAGAAGACGGTCGCTCATGGCATAGGAGCCTCCCACGTGTAACAAATACTGGCGATTAGGTGCCGCGGTCATGACCGTAGAAGTACCTTCACCGGTAGCGGTCCTGAAAGTAGGGCCACCCCAGGTCTGCAGCATCGTGAGGCTGCTGAAGAAACTGAACCTAGGCGAAACCTGATATCTTACCTGTGGCTCCAGATATGAAACCGAGCCGAAGTTACTAAAGGCCGCGCCCGCGTTGAGGCCGTAGCTCACCCGTGGAACAAACGGTGCCGAAGCCCTGAGGGAGTCTAAGGAAGAAGTTCTTTCTAGACCCTGTGCCTGCCCAGGCAAAATGCTTGCTGCCCAAACCAGCAAAACGAAAAGGTTATGTATAAAAAGTCTGTTTGACATCTTGTGTATAAGAAGAAGGCGCTTAAAAGATGAAGGGAACTCCCTTCTGCCGCCCTACTAAGATAAAGGTATTTCCTGTTTTAACGCAAAACACACCTTCAATAGTTTACGCAATTTTGTTTCGGGTCTGTTTTTAACTAAACAGGCCCGAAACGGGGTACTTGCTGTGATTGGCAACAAAGGAAAGGCCAGATTACTTACTTTGTTTGCCCAACCAGGCTTCTCTGCGGGCTTTGGCCTCTTTAGGAACGGGTTGGCCGGTTTTCTCCAGCGGCACCAACTCTACCTGAGGGTCCTGAGCAAGGGTAAGCGGTACGGTTTTCTTGGTGCCTTGCTGGATTACCTCCAGTTGTACCTGGTCGCCAGGTTTGTGTTTGGCCAACAGGCTGTCCAGCGTTTTTTGGTCGGTGAGTTTCTGGCCGTTCAGGGTTAAAAGCACATCGTCACGGTCCAGGCCTATTTTGTAAAGCGGGCTGTTGGAGAAGGTACCTTGGGCGATGGTGGCTTGGTCGTTCTGGAACTTAAGTCCTTCCCAGCCCAGCACCGCCTCTTTAGACGGTTGCAGCGCCAAACCCATCTGCCGGGCTAAGGCCTCATACGGCATCATCTCTTTGCCGTAAATGTGGCGTTTAAAGAAATCTTGAGCAAAACCAGGATCTTTGGTCAGGTCAGCCAGGGCTTTTTCCAGTTCAGGCAGGGTGTACGGTTTCTCGGGTTTGCCGTGGCGTTGCCAGAGCAGGCGCATGTAATCATCCAAGGTTAGGTTCTTGAACTTGGTACGCAAGGTGAAATCCAGCCCAATGGCGATTGCGTTGCCGTAGGTATAGTAGGAGATGTAGGTGTTGGTGCGGTTGGTAGGGTCCACGGAGCGCGAGGCATCCACAAACGGGGCCTGCTGGCTCATTTCTACCGGCGAGAAGTAGTCTTTCCCCGGAGAAACCCGCAAAGCCAGGATAGGGTAGCCGGCATTCTGCAGGTAATCAGCTGAAGTCGTTACGCCGGCCCGGGCCATCAGCAACGTACCATAGTAGCTGGTGAAACCCTCGGCAAGCCATAGTTCCCCGCTCATGTTGGCATCAGCGAAGTTGAAGGGCTCCAGGCTTTTTGGGCGGATGCGCTCCACGTTCCAGGCGTGGAAGAACTCATGCGACAGGGTGCCCAGGTTGGGGTTCATGCCGGTTTCCAGCGGCCGTGAGCTGGTGATGACCGTGGAGTTGCGGTGTTCCATGCCATCGCCCGGGGTGCCGGGCAGGTAGCAGGCGATAAACGTATATTCCCCGAAATCAAAAGCCGGAAGCTCGCCAAACACGGCCTGCGCTTCCTGCACAATCCGTTTGGCCCGCTGGGTGTACTCATCCAGTTGCTGTTCCGTGCCTTTGTGGTGCAGGCCAATCTTGATTTTCTGGGGGCGTCCTTTTTCCTGTACGGTCCACTCGCGCCACTGCAGGTTAGCCAACTCAGTAGGGCTGTCCATGAGGTACTGAAAATCAGGAGCCGAGAAGGTGAGAGGAGCGGCCTCGCGTTTCAGCTGGGTGGCAGCGGTCCAGTCCTGTCCGGCCGGAGGGATGAACTTCACCTGTACGGGAGCTTTCTCCAAGCCATTGGCATACATAAACGTAGCCGGGGCGTTCAAATGGGCGTGCGTGGGGTTGACTCCGGCATAGGTCCCATCGGGGTGATCGGCGAAGAGCGTGTATTTCACCACCACGGTTCCGTCATGGCCTGAGACGTTCCACTGGTGCAGATTGGGGCGGTTCACGGCCAAAGTGCGGCCCTGTCCGTCGGTGACCTGCACGCTGTAGACATTCTTGGCAAATTCGTGCAAGGCATAGCGCCCGGGGGAAGAACGAGCCATCCTGACTTCCAGTACCGGGGTGGTCACCCCTTTGAAGGTAGCTGTGATGGAGGCCTCGTGGTGCACTGCGTTTTCAAAAGATACCTGGTAATTGACGCTCTGTTGCGCCAGAGCCGGGGTAGCAAACGCCAAAGCCGCTGCGGCCAAGGCTGTGAAGAGGGTTTTCTTCATGGAGAGGGATGTTTCAACCCCCAAGATACACACGATTGCCAAATACCGCTATCTCTTGCTTAATTAGTTGGCTTGGCCGTGACAACGGGCTTTTGCAGGACCTGCGCCCGGATGAAGCCCTTGTGAAAAAAGGCCTCCTGTAGGGGTTTAAGACCTGTTTTCTCAAATAAGGCCTCAAACGGGGGCAAGCCTTTCCCCGAGATATTGCTTACCCATCTGAAGAAGCGGTACATGCCCCAGAGCATCGCTTTCTGCCATAGGGGCTGGGTACCAGAACTAGGAGAGTAAAAATCGGTATGCAGCCAAAGGCCGCCGGGCAACAGGGCAGAAGAAAGGCGCTGCATCATGGCGAAAGCCTCTGCCGGAGTGAACAGGTCCAGCACAAAGGGGGTAAGCACCACGTGAAACGTTTCAGCTGGCCGTAGGCTGGCTTCGGTACCTAGTCTGAACGCCACTTTGCCCGTGACCGCAGTTTGGCGAAATTTCCTTTCTGCTTTTTGCAGCATTTTGCTGGAAGGCTCCAGAAACAGCACCTGCCCCGGGGTGCTTTGCCGGAGCAATTCGGTCAGGATCCAGCCGCTTCCTCCACCTAACACTAACACCTTGGAGCCGGATGGAATAAAGGAAAGGAAGTTTGCCTGGGCTTTTTTTTGGGTTGAGCCATACACCAGCTGCGCCAGGGTATCATACACTGGCGCAATGAGGTTGAAGTCTGGAGTTGGCGGCATGTGGGTTCTTTCTCTTGCGTAAAAGAGCTATTTCCCCAAAGTACGGCAAAAACAGGTTGTAGATAGGTGACCCACTAGTTTGCTATTTCCTGTTTCTGACCTACAAACGAGGGTTTCTAACTACTGCTCAAACGCCGCCCTAAGTTAAAGAACCCAGAGTTAAAGAAAGGTTTGGAAGCTTAGTCGTGCTGGAAGTGCCGCTCAACGGTGTCGTTCAGTTTATTGAAAATGAAGTCTTCGGTTTGTTCCCGCATTTTCTTGGCATCGCCTTTAAATACCTGTCTAAACTCTTCTACTTTATCTTTGAAAAGGATGGAGATAAAAGTAGTGCCCACGGGTTTCTCAGCGTTCTCAGAGCCGCCCTGCCCGAAAAGCCCGGTAACGGCTACGCAGACATCGGCTTTCAGGAGTTTGTAGAGGCCTTGCACCATTTCATTGGTGGTCTGCTGGCTCTCGGCGGTGTACAATTTGAGGGTTTCGTTTTTTACCCCCAGCACCTTGTTCTTCGCGGTGGCGCTGTAGGTGACCATGCTTCCCAGAAACACATCGGTGGTGCCTGTGGCTTCACTTACGGCCGCTGCCAGGCTTCCTGCGGTGCAACTTTCGGCAAACGCAAGGGAAAGGCCTTTGTCTTTCAATTTCATGATCAGCTGCGTCAGGTCTTCTGGTTTCATGGCTTTTGGTTTTGGCTTATGAGGCATCATACTGTTTTTACAGACAGGGGTTGCCTTTGGCTTCTGCCCAACACGACTTAGGCCAGATACGTACTTTAAAAATCTTACGGTTTAAAGCCCCTTTTCAGGAAATAAGCCTAAAAGGCGGGGCTCTATGCAAATGACACTATGAGAAAGAGATTTCGGAAATTTATAGCAACTACCGCTTTGTTCACGGTGGAGTTGGTGGTAACGTGGACGGTTTTTATTCTTTGTTTGGTCCTCTTTTTCTGGCTGGCCAAGGAGGTGCTGCCCGGCCGGGAGCTTAAGTTTGACAGCCGGGCTTTTGCCTGGGCCGATGAGCGGGCCAACCCTACCTTAACTGAGTTTATCAAGGGCATCACGTTTCTGGCTTCGCGGAACTTCATTTCTGGGGCCGGGGTCATGCTCATTGGGTACTTTCTATTCGTGAAGAAACATAAGTGGTACTCAGTTAAAGTGCCGGTGATTGCGGTGGGCAGTATCAGCCTGAACCTGTTGCTTAAGTACTTGTTCAACCGACCGCGGCCGTTGGTGCCCCACCTGGTAGATTCCTATGGACTCAGCTTCCCCAGCGGGCACGCCATGATCAGTGCTTCTTTTTATGGATTGCTTATTTACCTGGTCTGGAAAAGCGTGGAGGAGACTGCCTGGCGCTTTCTGCTGATTACGCTGCTTTGTCTATTGATTCTGTTCATTGGATTCAGCCGGGTGTACCTGCACGTGCACTACGCCACCGACGTAGTTGCCGGGTTAGCCGCCGGGTTAGGCTGGGTGATTCTGGCCCTCTTCGTGCTGAACCGGATGGAAAAATTCTCCAAGCGTAATCTGAATCCGGTGGTGAAAGGCGATGTGCCCTTGATTGAGTAGAAATTTAAGTGCCTGTGCGTGTGGGAAAAGAAACAAAAGGCTTTAAAAATTCACCAAAAAATTAGGTTGGATATTGCAGTTAATGAAAAAGTAGATATTTTTGTACTCCCTAACGCAAGAAAGGGATGTTGATGCGCAGGTGGCGAAATTGGTAGACGCACTGTCTTCAGGCGGCAGCGAGCAATCGTGGGAGTTCGAATCTCCCTCTGCGCACAAAACAAAAGCCTTGTAACTGTAGAGTTGCAAGGCTTTTTGCTTTTGGTTCTTGTCTGGTTTTTATAGCAAGCAGGTCCTATATCAATGGTTTGCATAAAAAGGATACCTTCTTATATTTGGTAAACTCCTGAAACCCATATGAGAAAGCTTTGCCTTTTACCTCTGCTGTTTCTCCTTACACTGGTATCCTGTGAAGGAGAGGATCCTGTTCCGCTAAGTGAACAGATTCTGGGCACGTGGAAAGAAAACCGAACCATCTCCATCTTCTATGACCAGGCCAACCGGGAATTGCACCGAGAACTACACGGACTCAATTCTGAGTATGGTTTTGGGGAGACTACTTACTCAATAGGTGAGAACGGGCTCCTGTCTAGAGGATATTCCATTGTGAGGGAAAATAACAAAGACTATATTGTCCTGGAGGACACCCCGATTAAAAAGTATGAGTTGAAGATCTCTGGGGGAGTGATGACGTGGTCTTGGGATAATTTCCAATCGCAATACTATGATCCTTACTCAGATGAGCTTAAGCCATCGCACCGCCAAAATGTTTCTTTGGAGTTCATAAAGTTGAAATAAGGGCGTAAGGAAATGGTAACTACTGTCTTCCTTTTTTGAAGGTCAGGATAGCGGCTAAATCAAAGGCCATCCCTAGCGAGAAAGCCGCGGCAAACGCGGTGCGGGCATTTTTCACTTTCTTATCCCGTTCAAGGGCCTTTTGGTTATAGACTACCATGGCCTGCTTGTATTGGTTGCTTAGGGCCTGAAACGCGACAGGATCGTTTCTCGCGGCTTCCAGGGCGTAACTGTACTCCAGGGTAGGGTCATACGGTTTCTTGTACAACCCCGGCGCCATCATGTAATATCCCGCACTGGCAATGTTCAAGGCTAAGCCTACCAACAAAAACCGATCGGCCCGCTTGGTGTAGGCGTATGGATGGGTTTCCTGAGTAGAGGAAGGTAAATTCAGGTTGATGCCCGTTCTGGGTTGAGGTTTGGTGGCCAGGGCCAAGGTGGTTTGCGCCATTCCCCCAAACGAGATACTGAGGGCTAGTAAAACAAGTATTAATTTTCTCATAGAATTCCCTTTTTACTAAGATAGTAAACCTTTTACAATTAAGCTTCTTTTCAAAATCTGTTCATTAAACCATTTAAAATCAGGTATAAAACCGCATGCCGCTGCTAAGCTTTCCAATGCTGTTTCCCATAGGCTTTCAAGTCTTTTTAAGTAAACAGCAGCAGTTAGTTTATCTCAAGATGGTTCAGGCTGATGTTCTCCAAGTACGCGTCAAAAAAGGGCTTTTCGGTAAGGGCGCTTATCTTCTCAACTCTGCGCTTTGCCTTGGAGAAATAAACCTCGGCGTAGAAATTCATGGTCCAGTAAAGCTGTACCTCAAACTCTTCTTCTGTTCTGCTTGCCAGGTACCGGCCATGGTGGAGCAGGTAGTCAGCTCTACCGTTAAAATCCAGATAAATAAAGCCCAGCAGGTACAACATACCACACATACGCAGCATCCCGTTCCTCCGGATTTTAAAGAAGATGGCTTTCTCAAAGGCCAGCGGTTATGTATCTGTCACGGGTATTTGTTGCGTACAAGAGGTGAAACATTCAGGTTAGCCTATGCAGGAGAAAGCGGAAGAAAAAAGTAAAAAAGTAGGTGCTGTGCTGACGGTGATGTCCCTGCAAATGGTGTTGGCCTGGGTGGTGTTTGTAGGATCGGCCTTCTTGTTTGTCTGGATGACTACCGTGGTATTCATAGAGCAGGAGCAGGACTTAGACCGGGCCGCCTTCGCTTTTGCCGGTGACATCACTGATCCCGAGACCACCGACGCCATGTACTTCATCACCTTCTTCGGCTCTAAGAATTTCCTCATTTTTGGGTCACTTGGCTTGGCGCTTTTCTTCCTTGTTTTCAAAAAATGGCGGTTTTATTCTTTAAAGATTATTGCCATTTCGGCCACCACCACGCTCTTCAACCAAAGTATGAAGCTGATCTTTGGCCGCTCCCGCCCCGAGACTGCTTTCCTGGAGGTGAATGGCAACAGTTTTCCCAGCGGGCATGCCATGATTGGCGGAGCATTCTGGGGCTTATTGGTGTACCTGGTCTGGACTAATGTGCGGCATCCTTGGCTAAAGTGGACAGTAAGTATCCTGTTAGCCATCTGGATCCTGCTCATTGGGTTTAGCCGGGTCTACCTGAACGTGCACTACGCCTCTGATGTGCTGGCAGGCTGGGCCGCAGGTATTTTCTGGCTCATCATCGCAATTTTCCTGCTCAATAGATTACAGCAACGGTTAGGGAGAAAAGTGGAAAAGGAGATGGAGAACTAACCCCTGAAGAGGGAATCAAGCCCTTTTTCAGCCGTTCAGAAACCCTAAAGAAGGGCAAAGCACCCGGGTTGGTGTATTTTGTAAATAAAAATGACAAATTTACGGCAGTAAACGACACACCTTACTTACAGAGTCATCTGTTTAAAGAGCATTATATGATTATTACGCCCAGAGTACGCGGCTTTATCTGTCTAACCTCCCATCCTAAAGGATGCGAGCAGAATGTAGTGAACCAGATCAACTATGTGAAATCCAAGGGTTCTATTGAAGGACCAAAAAAGGTATTGGTCATTGGGGCTTCTACCGGTTTTGGTCTGGCTTCCAGGATCACCAGCGCTTTCGGCTCAAATGCGGCCACCATTGGGGTCTACTTTGAGAAGCCGTCGGCCGAGGGAAAACCAGGGTCACCAGGTTGGTACAACACCGCCGCGTTTGAGAAGCAGGCGCACGAAGCCGGGCTGTATGCCAAGAGCATCAACGGCGATGCTTTCTCTGACGAAATCAAGCAGAAAACCTTGGATCTGATTAAAGCCGATCTAGGCCAGGTAGACCTGGTGATCTATAGCTTGGCCTCTCCGCGCCGGGTACACCCTAAAACCGGAGTGGTGCACAATTCTGTGCTGAAGCCCATCGGACAGACATTCTCCAACAAAACCGTGGATTTCCATACCGGCAATGTCACCGAGGTAAGCATTACACCTGCCTCTGAGGAGGATATTGAGAACACCGTAGCCGTAATGGGAGGCGAAGACTGGGCCATGTGGATAGAGGCCCTGAAAGCCGCAGATCTGCTGGCGCCGGGTGCCACCACCGTGGCGTACTCGTACATCGGGCCCGGGCTCACTGAGGCCGTGTACCGCAAAGGAACCATCGGGCGGGCCAAAGATCACCTGGAGGCCACTGCCTTCACCATCTCCGATTCGCTGAAAGACCTGAACGGGAAAGCGTATGTATCGGTGAACAAAGCCTTGGTAACCCAGGCCAGCTCGGCTATTCCGGTGATTCCGTTATACATCTCGTTGCTGTATAAAGTAATGAAGGCGAAAGGAATCCACGAAGGGACTATTGAGCAGATCCAGCGTTTGTTCCAGGAGAGATTGTACACCAGCGGTGAAGTTGCCGTGGATGAGAAAGGCAGAATCCGGATTGATGACTGGGAAATGCGTGACGACGTGCAAGCCGAAGTAGCTGCCCTGTGGGAGCAAGCCACCACCGAGACACTTCCGGCCATCGGCGACCTGAACGGCTACCGCACCGACTTCTTCAACCTGTTCGGCTTTGAAGTAGCGGGGGTAGAATATGAAACGGACGTGAACGAAGTAGTGGAAGTACCGGGCTTGGTGTAAGCCAAAAATGGACATTGATAGGTAAAAGAGGCCCTGCTTTTACCTTCTTTAAGCTTGTAGAAAAGACCTTGAAAACAAATTGGAACAACTCAACTCATGAGTGAATCTTGTTTGTTTTCAGGGTCTTTTCTGTTTTTAAGCCCTAAAATGGCTACTGGTAAGTCATTTTGCTCCAAAAAGGATTGTACGATTTGTACCACCACCTGAGCCGCCTAGTCTTTGAAACGAACAAGCGGAAGAACCGATCTGCTCACTGCGTCCCTAATCTCAGACTTTGATTTGTACCCGCAGTGCTTTCAGGCCGCTTACGCCTTGCAGGTCTTCCACTTCCAAGTGTTCCACGTGCTCGGTGAGCACATCTTTGTTTTGCAGGTATTCTATGTACTCCAGGTACTCATTTGCCTCACGGGCCTGGGAATAGACGATGGCGATTTTACCGGGCTGAGTGAGGCGTTCCTCGGTGTCTCTGATGACGGCTTTGTCAATGCGCTTCTTCACAATCTCGTACCGGATGTTATACGCGCCATCTACGTCAAACTTGCGCTCATCTTGTCGGAACCTGATGGCCAGGGGTTGGCTGTGGATCAGAATCAAGTGGGTAGTTTCCAGGGGCACTTTTAGTGTGGGCTTAAGGGCCTGCGTGCGGCGGGCAACCTCACAGACCACCATCAGCTGCCAGAGCCGCAAATTCCGTAGAAACATCAAGTCAAACGGCTGGTTTTCCACCAGCGACTGGCCCACGTAGATGTTGAACTCCACACCATCGGTGACGAAGCGCTCAAAATAGTGCGGGTACATCTGCTGGGCGTGCAGTTCTTCCTGCTCCACGTACTCAGAAATGGTCTCGTTAATAGAGGTGAGGCTTTCTTCAAAGGCTTTCCGGCGCTTGTACAGAATACCCAACGAAGGATCCATGGCATTGCGGTAGTCTTGGATGTACACCGTCAGTTCAGGGTGCGTCACTTCCAGAAACTGGAACATAGGTTCTACCTGGGTGCGCAACGTCTCAAAAATGGTGATGCCATCCTGCACCAGCACGCCCTTTTTTAGCTGACGCAGGTGCTTTGAGATGGAGAACCGCAGTTCATCCAGAATAGGCAGCGAATGGACTTCCACGGCTTTCTTCAATACCCGCTCCGCCAGTTCCAGGTGCTCTACCAAGTCTCCCAGAATAGCGGTGTTCCGCTCCGTGCTAGAGCCGCGCACATCGGCTACGGCGTACAGCGGGTACACATCCGGGAAGACAATGGCTTCCATTTCGGGGCTTGGGGCAGTAGGAGAGGCATTGATCTTGTCCAGCAGGTTCATGGCCGCCTCCCGGAAACGCCACTCCAACACAGGGTGAATGGCTGTGAATTTCTCCCTGATCACCGATTGTACCCGCGCCTCAATCTCTTCTGAGTTACGGTTCACCGCCACCGAGAACAAAGGTAGAAACTGCTCCACTTTGGAGATGGAGAAGTTATCCAGGTCACCGGGGTGCGGGGAGCCCAGTTCCAGAATGCCAATGGGGTCATTGCCGTAGCGCAGCAGGGCGAGCACAATATTTTTAATGCCCATGTTCAGCATCTCCTCCCGGACGCCATCGGGCAGTTGGGTGGTATTTTCTACATTTTTAACCACCAGCGGATCTCCTTCTCTTACCAGTTCGTCATAGATGGCCTTGAAACCGGCGTAACTGGCACTGGTGATCTCACTCTGCAGCAGAAAACTGTGGTTGATCTTATTCCCGAAGTTCACGAACGCGCTTTTGTTCTTATGGAACGCCGCTACCCCCAGCTGCAGGTGCGGTCGTTTGAAGAGCACGCGTATCTTTTCCTGAAGCTGCTCAAACCGGTCAGGGGCTAACATGACATCCCGTTCCAACAAGTCGTTTTTAAGCGAAGAAAGCACTTCCTGGTCGGTGACGTCAAAGAGGTTCATGATGTAAAACCCGCTTATCTCAAAGTTCTGGGGAGGCAGCAATTCCATCCAGATGTCCATGTCACGGATGTTGTCCAGCATGGTTTGGATATCTTCCTCGCTCAAATTAGGGAGGGCTTGGGTAAGGGTGATGTCCAGGAACTGCGTGTTGAGTACCACATTGTAGTGCCGGTAAAGCCCCAACTGGTAATCTGGAACGGTATAGATCAGGAACTCTTCATGCGGTACCTGTACTTGGTAGAATTTCTCCAGAATAAGCAAATAGATCATGCGCACCCGGTTGAAAAGCATCTGGTGCTCA
This sequence comes from Rufibacter sp. JT20002, assembly GCF_056491185.1. Taxonomy (NCBI): domain Bacteria; kingdom Pseudomonadati; phylum Bacteroidota; class Cytophagia; order Cytophagales; family Hymenobacteraceae; genus Rufibacter; species Rufibacter sp. JT20002. The sequence goes on from NZ_JBSZJY010000003.1 coordinate 535,027, forward strand.
TCAATGTTGAGGGGACGTTTCAAATGGTTCTGGTCGTTCAGAATGATTTTTTTGAACGGCGGGGTATGGTAAAAACTGGCCCCGTACTCAGGGCCTACCGCACCGCTGGCCTCAGACTCATGGGTAGCCGGTGGGAAAACAGCCGTCATCAGCAAATCTATCAGGCAATGGTGATCAGGGCCTAGCGAGCTGACGTTGGTGATAGGCGCCATCAGTTCCGGAAGCTCATTCAGTTGCCGGGTGATTTCCTGGGCGCTAAGCATGAGGCTGCTCTTGCAGTCGTCCTGGTACCGCTGCCAATAGGTAATAATAGGTTTTAGGCTTAAATAGGCCTTAAAAGGAAAGGAAGAAACACTTATCTGGAAATCGGTGGATTGCATACAGGGCTTTTAACGGGGAAAATCATACCCCAGATACAAAAAAAGCCAATCAACTCACAGACTGCTTTTTAAACCCGAACACAACAGGAAAATAGGAAGACGTGCTTGTACCTCAGGCTGTTTCAGGGGGAATATTCAAAAGTCCTCTGAAAACAAAGAAGCCCGCTAAAAGCAGGCTTCTTTACAGGAAATGGACTGGAATCTACATTCCAGGCAAAACTACGGTGTCAATGACGTGGGTCACTCCGTTGCTGGAGATCACATCAGGAGTAGAGACATGGGCGCCGTTAATCATCACCATGTTGCCTTTTTTGGAAACGGTTAACGTCTCGCCTTGTACGGTGGTTAGTTTCTGGCCATCCTTCAAGTCTTTGGCCTGCAATCTGCCAGGTACCACGTGGTAGGTCAACACAGAAGTCAGTTTGTCTTTATTTTCTGGTTTTAACAGGGCATCAACAGTGCCTGCCGGTAATTTCTCAAAAGCAGCGTTAGTAGGAGCGAAGACGGTGAAAGGACCGGTGCCCATCAATGTCTCAGCCAAACTGGCAGCTTTCACTGCGGCTACCAAGGTGGTGTGGTCACTGGAGCCTAAAGCATTGGCCACAATGTTCTTTGAAGGTACCATCAGGGCACCGCCTACCATCACACCCTCTTTCTTGTTTGTGGTGGCGGCTTTGGCTTTAGTGCTGGTGGTTTGCGCCGATACAGAAAGAGAAGCCAATGCTAAGCCCCCGATTAAAGCAAGTTGATAGAATGACTTTTTCATCTAGGTTTTGTTTGGGTTGGTTAGATACGAATGCCTCACTTACGACACACGCCTTGTCTCCGGATTTTACAAACCAGGAAATAGTGGTTTCTAACGCTTAAAGAACTAGACAAAATCACTCGGCCCCGCCTTACACCAGTTTTTTAGAAAGCAGGCGCAAAGCGGGGCCGAGGAGGTGAACCCTAGAAAAAGAAGTTACTCTTGGTACAGGATGAGCATGGAAACTGCCGGAACAGACACGGTGTCCTTCGCCTTACGGCCGCCGGTAAGCTGGATGGTTTCTCCTTCGGCGGCAATGGTCCACTCTCCGTTAAGCCGGATGTCAGCGGGTGTTTCGCGGCCGTTGTAGTACACCAGAATGTTTTTCCAAGAGTCGCCGTGCGCGTGGTCTTTCAGCTGATATCCCACCAGACCGGGGTAAGTTGTTTTGAACTCCAGGTGCTTGTTGACCATCTCAGCGGTAGGCATCCAGAAGGCAGGATGGGCTTTACGCAGGGCAATCAGGTTCTTGTAGTAGGTGAATACCTCCTGGTGGGCGGCTTTCCAGTTCCAGTTGATCTGGTTGATGGCATCGGGTAGGTTGTAGCTGTTGTGCTCGCCGTTCTTAGTACGCAATAACTCCACGCCCGCGTGCAGAAAGGCTGTCCCTTGCGAGGTCAGGACAATGGCATCTGACAGCAGGTTCATTTTCTTGAGCTGCTCTGGGGTGGCTTTCTCATTAGAGGCCTTGATTTTGTCAAACAGGGTGAGGTTGTCATGACAAGACACATAGGAAATGGCCTGCCACGGCTCGCGCGCCCATGGCGCCTTAGAGTAATTCACCTGTTTGATGTCTACCTGCGGATGCCGGATGCTACCCACCACGCCAAATTTGATGGACTCCTCGGTGTCTGGGGCGCCACTCACAAAACCTTTTGATTTCTCATCGAAGACCGAGCCTTTGATCGCGTCGCGGATGTCATCTGAGAAAGCGGCCAGATGCGTCATTTGGTGGGTATTGGCTTTCAAGGCTTTGGCATTGTCGGGGAGAGGGCTGCTGCCGGCAGTCCAGCCTTCGCCGTAAAGAATAATGCTGGGGTTGATTTTCTTCAACTCTGCCGAGAGTTGGTTCATGGTTTCCAGGTCATGAATGGCCATCAGATCGAACCGGAAACCGTCTACGTGGTACTCTCTGGCCCAGAATTTACAAGATTCAATAATGTATTTGCGCATCATGGCGCGGTCGCTGGCAGTCTCATTGCCACAGGCCGAGGCGTCTGAGTATTTGCCATCCGGGGTTTGGCGGTAATAATAGTCGGGGAACTCCAGGTTGAAGTTAGAGCCCTTGGTTAAGCCGGTATGGTTGTACACCACATCCATCACCACGCCTACTCCCTTATCATGGAAGCCCTTCACCATCTGTTTGAACTCCTTGATGCGTACCTCGGCCCGGTAAGGGTCAGAGGCGTAAGAACCTTCGGGTACGTTGTAGTTCTGCGGATCATAGCCCCAATTGAATTGGGGTTTGTTCAGGGCAGCCTCATCTACAGAACGGTAATCAAACGCGGGCAACAGGTGGATGTGCGTGACGCCCAGTTCCTTCATGTGGTCTATGCCCGTGGCCAGGCCTTCCTGGCTTTTGGTGCCCGTTTCCACTAAGCCCAAGAATTTACCAGGCTTTGAACTGCCGGAGGAAGGGTGGGAGGTGATGTCCCGTACGTGGGCTTCCCAAAGCACTACCTCGTTCGGCGTTTTCACCACCGGTCCTTTGTCCTTGTCCCAGCCTTTAGGGTTGGTGGAAGCCATGTCTACCACCATAGCCCGTTGGCCGTTCACACCTACGGCGGTGGCGTAAATGCCGGGGGTCTCGTCTAACCAATGGCCTCCCACTTTCACGTGGTAAGTGTAGTACACGCTTTCGAGGTCTTTCTGTACCGTAAGTGACCAGACGCCTTTTTTCCCTTTCACCATGGAGAGTTTCTCCTTGGCTGAACCTCCGTTGCCTTTCGCATACAGCTTTACCACCACTTCTTCGGCCACCGGTGACCACAGCTTGAATTTGGTGCCTTTTGGCGAGTATTCTGTCCAGAGATTGGCCTCTACGGGCGTGGGGTACTGGTCAAACGGATGGGCTTGGGCCCAGAGGGTGGCAGAATGCATCAGGTACAGCAGGAGGGTTAGTACTGAAAGAATCTTACGGCAATTCATGGGTTTAGGTAGAAAAGGGATGGAGTACGCCTTGGAAAACGCGCTTATATTGAGGAGCCGGATAGGAATAGCCATCCAGCTCCTGAACTTTCTAAAGATAAGGAATTATGCTTCTTCTGTCTTGATTCGGCTGGAAAGAAGGGCCACGCTTACGCCCATGAGGGCAATGGTGGCAAACGAAAGGCGCAGGCTGCTGATGCCCGCCAACATGCCAATCAAGGGAGGACCCACCAAGAAGCCCGCAAACCCGATGGTGGAAACCGCTGCCAAGGCCATACTGGGGGCCATGGTCTTCGTTTTGCCGGCTACTCCATACACCAATGGTACCACCGCTGATACGCCAGCCCCCACCAAAAGGAAGCCCACAATAGCCGCTACCATGTTAGGAAAGAGAACCGAGATTGCTAAGCCAATTGCCGTCAAAATGCCGCTCAGCTGTAGCACGCGTTTCAAGCCCAGTTTCATGGTAAGCCAATCGGCGATGAAGCGGGTAAAGGCCATGGTGCTCATAAAGGCAGTATACCCGGCGGCAATCCAGGCCTTCTCGGCCCCTACCACTTTCTGGAAATACACGCCGCTCCAATCAAACATGGCTCCCTCGCAGATAAGAGAGCAGAAGGCAATCAGACCCAGGCCCATCAACGACTTGTCTGGCATCACAAAGAGGGGCTGGTTTGCCGGTGCTGGGGCATCTTTAGGGAAAGCGTACTGGTAAGCAATGGCCACGCCCGCCACAATCAAGGCCATCATGATGAAGAAGTGCTGCAAAGGCTCCACCTCGGCCCCAATCATGAAAGTACCAATGGCGGCCCCCACAAACCCGGCCAGGCTCCACAACCCATGGAAAGAAGCCATAATAGATTTCTTATACAGGCTCTCTACGCCCACGGCCTGGGTGTTCACCGAGATGTTGGCCATGTTGCTCGCAAACCCAAAGAGAAACAACACCAGGGAAAGGTGTAGAATGCTTTGGGTCAACCCAATCAAGACCAGGGTGGTACTGTACAGCAACAGGGCTATGGTCACCACCTTGCGGCTGCCTATTCTTGAGGTAAGCCAACCCGTGAACGGCAAGGAAAGCATAAGCCCTACTGGCAAAGCAAAGAGCACCGCCCCCAGTTGGGTTTCAGAAAGGTTAAGCTTTTCCTGGATGGTTGGAATGCGGGAGCCCCAACTGGAAAAGCACAAGCCTTGAAGGAAAAACAAGGTGCCAACGGCTATTCTATGAGCTTTTCTAGAGATGGGGGATGATATGGAAGAAAGCATGTACTAAAGAAATTCGGGCAAAAATACACCTTTGTACGCGAAGGAACTATTAACAGGCGGTTAACAATGTGCCTTTACCTGGAAGCAGACCGTTGCAGAAGGCCTGTTTTCTGGTCTTTTTCTATAAAATACCCCTGAAACAAGCGGGAGAAGAGGACCTTGTTTTAGCAAGAAAAGAGCAGAGGTTCAAACCACCTTAAAAGCGAAAGCCTTCCCTCTGTTTTGACAGAAAAAAGGCTTTCGCTTGTAGGCTTACTTAGGTGCGTTTAAGGCTTAGTTTCGGCAGAACTGTTTAAAACCCCTACTTAGATTCACCTTTGATGATGGTGAGCAGGTTCATTTCAATGGTGGGGTAGGCGGTCTCCACAATCCGGCCCAATTCTTTGCCATCGCGGTACAGGATGAAAGTAGGCACGGCAGTTATGTTGTCTAATTTTTCCTCACCACTAAGGCTCGTTTTGTCCTCGCGTACACTGATCAGGTGAAATCTGGAGTGCGGAAAGTGTGCCTGGTCTAACACCTTGTAGAAACGGGGCAGATCGCGTTGGCTGTCAAGGCACCAACTGCCGGTATACGCCTTCACGGTGATGTTTTCCATGAGCGGCTGCAGCTCATCCATGATCTTCTGGTTAGGCTGGTACTTTTGGTAAGCCGGGTGAAACCAGGTGCTATACGGGGCGCTTTCAAAGGCTACCCGGTCAGTAGGACCAATTAGAATATTCTCTTTCCCTGCTTTGTCCTTCTCCTCGCGGTTTTTAGAGGCATCGATACCCGTCTGCCCCGCGGCAGAGTACCCCGATTGCTCGGTAGAGGAAGAGGACATAGACTGACGGGCGCAAGCAAAAGCTCCAAACGTCAGCAAAGACAGAAACAGCAAACGGATATGCATCTTCATCTTTATTTTTAAGAAAATCGGATAAAACAGAACACAGTGAAGGTGAAACGAATTTCCTGCGCCAAAAGATATCCGTTAGCGGAAAACTTCTGCGTTAAACGGTCTCCAGGGCTCTTGGGGCATCCAGGTCCACAAATTCACCTTCCCAACGGGCAATCACGGCAGTAGCCAGGCAGTTCCCGATCACGTTCACTGAGGTACGGGCCATGTCCATGAGTTCGTCAATGCCCAGGATGATGAAAATAGGTTCTACCGGCAGGTTAAACGAGGCGGCGGTACCCAGCAAGATCACCAGCGAGGCGCGCGGCACCCCGGCAATACCTTTACTTGTCAGCATCAGGGTGAACACCATCAGTAACTGCTGTTCCCACGGCATCTCAATACCGGCGGCCTGCGCAACGAAGATTGACGCCAGCGACAAGTACAGCGTGGAACCGTCAAGGTTGAAGCTGTAGCCCATCGGCATCACAAACGCGACAATCTTGCGCGGCACGCCGATAGACTCCATGGCCTCCATGGCCCGCGGCAAAGCAGCCTCTGAACTGGTGGTGGCAAAAGCGATGGAAACCGGCTCGGCGATGGCCTGCACAAACATTTTTACTGGAATCCGGAAGATAAGCGCCGCCGGCAACAGCACCAGCAACAAGAAGGCAATCAGCGCCACGTACAGCGTAGCCAATAGCTTGAAGAGGTTCACCAGAATCCCGAAGCCCATGTGGCCTACCGTGTACGCGATGGCCGCCCCTACGGCAATTGGCGCGAAGAACATGATGATGTTGGTGAACTTGAACATGGTCTCGGCCAAACTCTCAGTTACCTCCAGCAAAGGCCGGCGCTTGCGCTCATTCAGCATGGCCAGGGCAATCCCGAAGAGCACGCTGAATACCACAATCTGCAGTACCTGCCCCTCGGCCACCGATTTAGCGATGTTTTCCGGGAAGATGTGCAGAACGATGTCTTGCCAGGTTTGGGCAGGTGGGGCGGTGATTTCGTCACTGGTCTGACCTTTGAGCACAATACCGTCGCCGGCCCGGCTCAGGTTGATGGCGGCCAACCCGATGAACAAAGCGATAGTGGTCACAATCTCAAAGTACACCAAGGCTTTCACGCCCATTTTGCCTACCTGTTTCAGGTTAGAGTGGCCGGCAATACCCACCACCAACGTGGCGAAAATGAGCGGCGCGATGATGGTTTTCACCATCTTCAGGAAAATCTTGCTTAAAACGTTCAGGCCCTGGGCAAAGTCTGGGAAGCTGTAGCCGATCTCGGCGCCAATGACCATGCTCACCAGAATCCAAGTAGTCAGGGACTTCTTCTGTTTGGCAAACAGCATGAGCACGGCAATACCTACCCACCGGATGGCGGTAAGCGCCACTTCAGGCAAGGCTATATAGCCGTAGTTTTGACACAGTGTGAGCACAATTGCCACTGTGAGAATCACAAAAGCCGATAAGGCGAGCGTGGATTTTTTCATAAATGAGTTAAGCTCCTTTCCCTTGAAAAAGGGGAAAAGCAGAGGTTTTTTTGGTTGGGTTGACGGTCCTTTAGACCGTTACACGTCTTGGAACCTACAAATATACTTTTTTCTTCCGGTTCCTAAACAGCCCGGGCGTTCTGGGGCTGTTTTTGGAAGAAGAACCCAAAAACACGTTTTTTATTGGCCTTTGCGTCTTTTTTACTACACTTGGGCTTTGCAAACGCTACCATTCACTATGCTACTATGGAATCTGGAGGCTCGGGACCTCACCCTCCGTTACACCTGGAAGATCTCCCGAAACGCTTCCGATGTAAAGACCAACCTTTTCGTGACCGTTGGAGACGAACGGTTTCAGGGCAGGGGAGAGGCCGCCCCCAACACCCGCTACGGTGAAACCCCCGATATTCTGCAGGAGCAATTCCAGAAACTACAAGCCAACGGCTTAGACCAGGTAGGATCTGTGGAAGAACTGCAGCACCTCATGACGCTGCACCCGGTGTTGCCTGCCCTTCGGTTTGCCATTGAGTCTGCCTTTGTGCATTACTTGTGCAAGAAAAGCGGGAAGACGGTGCCCGAGTTCCTGGGCGTGCAGCCTGTTTCCTCGGCTCCCACTGCGTACTCTTACCCCATCATGGACCCGGGCAAAATTGCCGCCTTCACCCAAGAGCACGGCCTAAACCGGTTTGAATACCTAAAAGTGAAGGTAAACCAGGAAAGCGGATTGGATATGCTGTCTGAGGTCACCAAAGCCACCTCGCAGGGGTTGATCATAGATGCCAACGAGGCCTGGCAAGACCCAGATTCGCTGATGCGTTTTTTTGAGGGCCTTAAAAGGTACCCCATCCTCATGATTGAGCAACCCATGCCTTCCACCTTGGAAGAAGAGTACCTGTACCTAAAGAAACGCTCGCCCTACGACCTGTACGCTGATGAGTCTGTAACAGACCACGCCGATTGGGAGCTTCTGCAGCAGCAGTTCCACGGGGTGAACATGAAACTGATGAAAGCCGGCGGGTACCTTAACGGGTTGGCCATTTTACAAAAGACCCGTTCGCTAGGGTTGAAAACCATGATCGGCTGCATGATGGAAACGTCCATGGGTATTTGGTCGGCGCTGCAACTGGCCCACAGGGTGCACTTGCTGGACCTTGACGGGATGCTGGTAGTCAAAGATGAACCTTTTCAATTGGTGCGGGAAGAAAAAGGAAGATTGTACCCCGTGGAACAACCCTAAAGATACTTCATCATCAAAAACAGAAAGCCCCTTGCCTGCAAAGACAAGGGGCTTTCTGTTTAATCTGACTGAATGGTAGGGCTTACATAGCGTCTACTTTGGTTTTTACTTCTTGGGCATGCTGTAGGTGCATCCTTAGAGCTGGCAGCGTGGCATCAATGAACGCCTGAACCTCTTGGTCGCTGATTTGTTGGTCCGCAGTTTCAAAGAGAGTGATGGCTTCTTGGTGAGATTGAACCTGTGCCGCCGCAAAGTCTTTGTCAAACACGATTCCAGACTCTCCCTGCAAACGGTTTACAATGGTCACTTTGGCTGGGGGCAGAGTGGTAGGAAGCTGCACATCTCTTTCATCGGCCATTTCCATGATTTTCTCAGAAGTCATGGTGTGATCCTCCACCAGCATTTCGCCAAACATCTTCACATCGCTGGTCATTCCTTTGTTCTGAGCCATGGTGCCAGTGGTAATCTCAAACATGTCGCTTTGAGCGGCGCTCTGCAGAAAGGTGGCTACTCGTGCGTTATCCTGGCTCAGGTCCGCATCTTCATCATCGTCATCACAAGATACAAAAGCCGTGCTGCTGACTAATAATGCCCAAAAGAGCATCCATACGTTGGTTTTTTTCATAGGGGGTATTTGAAAATTGGTTTAAGTACCCCCTGTTTTACGGGTCTAAATTTTAAAGGCTATATAAAGTACAAGAAATAGCTTGATTTTGGGTATAAACACTATTTCTTATATTTATATAATTCTATTTATGAGTTTTTAGCTTCAAGAGTAAATTTCAAGCCCCAAAAACAAAAAAGTGTACCCAAAGCAGAAGAAGTCTTGCTGTAGGCACACTGAAAATATGGGGCACATTTGGGTTGTTTTGGCGGCAGAAAGCTCCTATTGGTTTTTCTTTTCCTCAGCGGCTAGCTGCTGTTGTAGTTTGGCCAAATCTGCGTCCAGTTTCTTCAACTCTGTCTGGTTGGGTTTGGATTGGGCGGTTTTCTGCAGGAGTTCGGTCTTAAGTTGCAGCACGCGCTGTTTCTCTTGTAAAAGCTTCAACTGCTCTTTCGCCTGTTGGGCCTGCATCAGTTCCTTTCCTATGCCGGTGGTGTCGCCAGTGAGAGTGGTGCTTTTATGGGTGATGACTGTTGTGCGGTGAACGGTCCCCTTCAAGTCTACATGGTCGCCTTCGTTCAGTTGGATTGCCTCGCCCCCGCTTGCCGTGAAGGCCCCAGTTGGTTGCAGCGTGGCTCCGTTAGGAAACGTTCTGGCTTGGGTTAAAGGGATAAAGTCTTTGCCTTTTATCTCCATCATTTTTCCGTTGCGCATGATGATTCCCTGGCGCAAAGGGGCGACACTGGTATTGGTGGTACGGCCGCTTTGGCTTTTTCCAATGGAGGCATTCTGGGCTTGGGCTAAAACCGGGGAAAGGAAAATCCCCAGCAAAAGGCCGCCAGCTAAAATGAAACGTGGTAGCATATGATAACGTGTTGTGTGGGTATTTATACGATGATTTCTGTAAAACAGGCGAAAAGCAGTTGGTTCTGGCACCAAGTCTAAGCATTAGATTCTTTTCTGCGTTCTTTCAGATACTGGATAACTCCCGGAAGGACAGACAGGAAGATAATGACCGGAATGGCGTAGTGCAGGTAATCTTTCAGCTGCGGAAACTGCTGCCCTAGGTAGTAACTAGCCAGTACCAGCGAGCAAATCCAGAGGGCGGTGCCCACAAAACTGAGCAGCACAAACCTTCCCAACGTCATGCCCGTCACCCCCGCCAGCAACGGATTAAAAGTGCGTACTACCGGCACAAACTTGCCCAGCACCAGGGCGGACTTGCCCTTTTCCTTGTAAAACTTCTGAGCCCGATCCAAGTTCTTGCGCTTGAAATACCAGGTGTCTTGTTTGTGGTAGAGCTTTTTGCCCATCCGTTTGCCAATGCTGTAACCCAGCAGGTCGCCTGCCACGCCGGCGGCCGTCATGCTAGCCAGCAGTACGCCCACGGGTACTTTCAGGATATCGGCGCCCGCCAGCAGGCCGGTGGCCAGCAAAAGCGAGTCTCCACCCGGAATGACCAACCCAATCAGCAAACCGGTTTCCACAAAAACTACAATCAGAATGAGCGTGAGGCCGCCGTACCGGATCATGTTCTCGGGGCTGGAAAACAATTCAGCCCATGAAACCAGAAAAATGTCTGTCATTTGCCTTTAGAAGTAGATTCACGGGCAATACGCACAGAGGATGCCAGATGTTGGTTGTATCTTTGCGGCCTCCTATATAAATACGGTAGCTATGTTGCTGATTTTGGGGTAGCTACATATATTTGAATAAACCTGAGAACTGGAGCCTTGAAGATGAAAATAGAAGACGAAATAAAGCAGAGTTCCTTTAAAGATGCCTATCAGAAAGCATTCATTAACGTGGTGTTTACCTCTAACTGGCTGCAACAAAGACAGGCGGCGTTGTTCAAGCCCTTCGGCGTGACTCTGCCGCAGTACAACCTGTTGCGAATTTTGCGGGGACAGCATCCAAAGCCTGCCACCGTGAACCTGCTCATTGAGCGCATGCTGGACAAAACCTCTAATGCCTCCCGCATTGTAGACAAACTGGAAGCCAAGAAACTGGTGACCCGCGAGCAATGCCCCACCGACAGGCGCACCGTAGATATTCTCATCACCGAGAAAGGCTTAAACCTTCTGCAGGAAATGGACTCTATCACTGTAGGAGGCCAGTTTGGCTTGCAGAATTTGTCTTCTGAGGATGCCGAGCAACTCAGCAACCTGCTAGACAAAATCAGAAGTTAACTGTTGTTTTAATTCTTTAACTTACAACCTTATACTAAACCTCTTACGAGTTTTTGCCATGAAAAAAATGTTACTCTCTGTTCTGGTAGCGGCCACTGTTGGGGTTTCTGCCTTTAAAATGGTGCAGCCGGGTTCTCCAGAGAAAGCTGTAGCCCCTAAAAACGTGGTAGCGGCCGCTGTACAGTCGTACAAAGTAATTCCTGCCGAAAGCAAAATCACCTGGGTGGGCCGTAAAGTTACCGGCGAGCACAACGGAAACATCACCTTGGCCAGCGGCACCATTTTGATGGACAAAGCCAACCTGCGCGGAGGTACCTTTATCATGGACATGACCTCCATTACCTGCAATGACCTGCAAGGCAATTCAAACAAGAACCTGGTGAACCACCTGAAATCAGACGATTTCTTCTCCGTGGAGAAAAACCCAACCGCTCTGTTTTCAATCACCAACCTTACACCAAGACAGAATGCCAAGGCTGGTACCGCCAACTACACCGTAACCGGCGATCTTACCATCAAAGGCATCTCTAACCAGATCTCATTCCCGGCCCTGGTAACCGTGAAAAAAGGGGTAGCCACCGCCAAAGCCACCCTGAAATTTGACCGCACCAAGTGGGACATTAAATTCCGGTCAGGTAACTTCTTTGAGAACCTGGGCGACAAAGCCATCATGGATGACGTGGAACTGAACCTTGAACTGGTAGCCAAGCAAGAAGCGGTAGCCAAAAAATAAGCAACCTCAACGTTATAGAAACGGCCAGTACCTTACCCCGGTATTGGCCGTTTTTTTGTGCGTTCCAACTACGGCTTTGAAGGCGTTTTCTGGAAACCACGAGGAAATTACCTGAGGAAAGCCTAAAAAGTCGAAAACCCGGAAGCTTAGCTCTTGGCCATGCTTTCGGGTTTTTCAATTGCACTACTCTGATCAGGTCAAATGGTGGTCTTCACCGACGGCCTGTTGTAATCAGGTTCCCAGTCATTGATAGGCAGGCAAATGCCTGGTGGAAGGTCCAGATCGGGTAAACCATCATTGATTGGTTCGCCTCCGTCATCGTCGTTGTCATCTTGTGGTGGCACACTAATTCTTTTACGGGGGGCCAGCGCAAGAAAAGCTATCAAGGCAAACATGGCCAAAGAGTATACGATCATCATAAAATCCGATGAGTTAAAAGTCTCACATCACATCCACAGCCGGGCTGGCGACTCTTTTCTGTTCAACGTATGGCAGCCTCGCTATGTTGACTGCTGAGGCAAAAAAATCTTTTAAGTTCTGTTGGCGGGTTGGTTTTCATAAAAGGCGGGCGTAGCTTTGCCTCAGTTTAGGGGTGCCTTAATATAACGGGCTGAGATCATACCCATTGAACCTGATCCGGGTAATGCCGGCGAAGGGAAAAACAAGGGAAACAAAACAGAGTGGGAGCACCGGCCCCTGGTGGCTCCTGGTTGTTTTATCTTTTTCACTTTTTCACATGAAAAAAGCTTTAGCCCTCCTCTTGGGCTGCCTGCTGCCTTGGTTTGCCATGGCACAGAACACATTGTCGGGTCGCGTTTTAGACGCCGCCACGCAAGCACCGCTTACCGGAAGTACCGTTTCGCTCTCCACAGGTACCCGTGCCACCCTCACCGATGCCGCCGGCCGGTTCACTTTCTCCAACCTCCCAGCCGGTGAATACGCCTTGCAAGTAAGCTACCTGGGCTACGCCACCCTTTCTCAATCGGTGACCTTGCCCGTTTCGCAACCCTTGGTTTTGGGGCTTACCCGTACTAGCGTGGCCACCAAAGAAGTGCTGGTAACGGCCACCCGGGCCAATGAGAAAACCGGCACCACGTACACCAACGTGGGCAAGCAGGAACTGGAGAGCCGCAATTTTGGCCAGGATTTGCCCTATTTGCTGGAAAACACGCCTTCTTTGGTGACCAACTCAGACGCCGGAGCCGGGGTGGGTTACACCAGCATGCGCATCAGAGGGTCAGACATTACCCGCATCAACGTGACCGTGAACGGAATACCGGTGAATGATGCCGAAAGCCACGGCGTTTTCTTCGTGAACATGCCAGATTTTGCCTCCTCCTTGCAGGATGTGCAGATTCAGCGCGGGGTAGGGACGTCTTCCAACGGACCGGGAGCTTTCGGCGCAAGCCTGAACCTACAAACCCAGGATGCCAGCCCCGAGGCCTACGCTCGCACCGACAACGCTTACGGGTCTTACAACACCTGGAAAAACAACGTGCAGTTTGGCACCGGCTTGCTGGGTGGCAAATTTGCGGTGGATGGCCGTTTGTCGCGCATTACTTCTGATGGCTACATTGACCGGGCTTCCTCTAACCTGAAGTCGTTTTACCTTTCGGGTGGCTACTATGGCACCAAAGACCTGCTGAAAGTAGTGGTCTTTGGAGGACATGAGAAAACCTATCAGGCCTGGAACGGCATACCCCAGGATTTCCTGGAAACAAACCGCCGGTACAACTCTGCCGGTACCGAGATGGGCGAAGACACCCCCTACGGCAATGAGGTAGACGATTACCAGCAGTACCATTACCAGTTACACTACGGCCACGAATTCAGCCAAGCGTTATCCTTGAATGCGGCCCTGCATTATACCCGCGGATTTGGGTTCTATGAGAATTACAAGGCCGGTGAAGATTTTGCAGATTACAACATGCCTGCTTTAACCGTAGGTAGCACCACCATTGAAGAAACCGACCTGGTTCGGCAGAAATGGCTGGACAATGACTTCTACGGTACCACCTTCGCATTGCAGTACCGCGGCCCCGGCAGGCTTTCGGCTGTTCTGGGTGGCGGCTGGAACCGGTACAAAGGCGCGCACTTCGGGGAAGTGATCTGGGCCCAGTATGCCTCCTCCATCCGGCCACGGCACCGCTACTATGACGGAGATGCCCTGAAAACCGATTTCAACGTGTATGGCAAAGTAATGCTGCAAGCCACCGAAAAACTAGGCTTCTTTGGTGACCTGCAACTACGTACCGTGGACTACAGCCTAAAAGGCACCGATGATGACCAACGCGATGTCACTACCAGGGCCAACTATGAGTTTTTCAACCCCAAAGCTGGTATCACCTACAACGTGTCTGACGCCCATAACCTGTATGCCTCTGTGGCAGTAGGGCACCGGGAGCCTACCCGTTCAGACTTCACCGATCGTCCGGCCAATGACCGGGCCAAGGCCGAACGCATGGTAGACTGGGAAGCCGGCTACCGCTTAAACCAACCTTTAGGCGAAATGATAGGCTTGCCGTTGCGCCTTTCCGCTGACTTAACCTATTTCTACATGGATTATAAGGACCAACTGGTGCTTACCGGTCAGGTGAATGATGTAGGCACCCCGCTTAGAACCAACATTGCGGAAAGTTACCGTACCGGGGTAGAGTTAGCGGCCGGGATTGGAGTAGGGGAGTTTGCCCGCTTTACCTCTAACCTGTCGCTCAGCCGCAACCGGATCAAGAACTTCGGGGAGACGCTCTACCGCTACACCCCAGACTATGACCTGGAAGGAGAAGTGACCAATAGCTATGAAGAGACCACCATTTCCTACTCGCCAAGTGTGGTAACCTCCACTCAGTTAGAGGTGCAGCCTTTGAGCGGCCTCCGGTTCCAACTGCAATACAAGACCGTGAGCGAGCAGTTCCTGGACAACACGGCCAGCCAGAACCGCCGGCTTAAGCCCTACGAGGTAGGAGATGTGCGGGTATTTTACCGCTTCAAACCTTTGCCTTCGGTAAAGGAAGTAGAACTAGGTTTGCTGGTGAACAACGTGTTCAATGAAGTGTACGAAGCCAATGGCTACACCTTCTCTGAACTGTACACCGGTGATGATACCCGTTATGACTACAACTACTACTTTCCGCAAGCCCCTCGTAATTACATGGCCCAAATTAGCCTGCGTTTCTAAGCCTCTTTCATAGAAACAGCCCTAAAGATGAATTTGGGGTGTTTGGTTAGATTTTCACCCTTACTGGAAGCGTAAATCGCCGGAGTTGCACATAAGATGCAACTTCGGCGATTTTTTTGGGTCTATGACCTACAAGCGTTCTCTCATCCAATCTATAACCTGCCCCGAATACTAAACCATCTATGAAAAAACTTTTCCCTTTACTACTCCTTGTGGCATTCTTCTGTGTTGTTTCAACGGCTACAGCGCAGCACAAAACAGACGCAGACTGGCTGCAACTGATCAAGCGGGACTACCGGCAGTTTGCCCGGGAATTCACCGCCGATTCGCCTACCGATTACGCCAAGACCCAGAAAGTGGTGCATTGGCTGGTGCAGCATTTCGAGTGGAAAGCCACCGATTACCAGAAGCGCACGGTGGAACAGATCATCGCCCGGGGTGGAGGGAACTGCGCTGAGCTGGCTTCCATCACCAAAGCCATGCTGAAAGAACTGCAGGTGCAGCAACGCACGGTGCAGGAAATCAACCTCCATAAAGAAAGCGCGCAACGGCAGGAGAGTGCCCGAAAGTTGGTGCAGGAAAAAGGAAACAGAGGGTCAGTATTTGGTCGGCAGCACAATGACCATGTCTGGCTGGAAGTGTACGATGCCGCCACTAAACAGTGGCAACCGGTAGATCCCTCGCTGGGCCTGGTGGGGCTGCAGGATTGGCTCCGGAGCCGGGTCTTGTTTGAGGACCGGCAATTGCTGGACCCCACTGGCCATGACATGATCGTGCCCATGGCCATCTTTGTGCTGGGCCCTGGCGGAGAGCTAGTGGAAGATCGCACCCAGCACTACCTGGTACAGGCCTTCAATCAGTACTACGGACAGCAGCTGCAAAACTTACCAGAGTGGACAGCCTGGCAATCTAGTCTTGTGGCCCTGGGTCCGAAGTGCTACCAGGCGTTTGCCGGACAGACCAACCTGCATCAGTACGGGCAGGAGATTGCCCAATTAGGGCAAGTCTACCAAAACCTGAAAGTCAGCTACAACTCGGGGAAATAGGTGACCGAGGTTTGTTTCCGCCCTGATTTCAAGAAAAGAGCCCGATAACGAAGACCTACACCAATAGCGTGAAAGGTTTTGCTAACAAGTGTTGGCAGAGGTGCGGTTTCTTGCTAAGTTTGAAAACAGACATCAGAGTTAACCTTACTACCCATGGCTTCAGACAACTCCGGCGCCCCAGATTATTTCAACCTAGACGACCTGCTCACCGATGAGCATAAACTCATCCGGCAGACCATGCGCGACTTCGTGAAGCGCGAAATTTCCCCAAGCATTGAGAAATGGGCCCAAGACGCGCATTTCCCTTCTGAGATTGTGCCTAAGTTTGGCGAGGTGGGAGCTTTTGGGCCTACCATTCCAACGGAATACGGCGGGGGTGGCCTGGACTACATCAGCTACGGCATCATCATGCAAGAAATTGAGCGTGGTGACTCCGGCATGCGGTCCACGGCCTCGGTACAGGGCTCATTGGTGATGTACCCCATCTATGCCTACGGATCTGAGGAGCAGCGCCGCAAGTACCTGCCTAAGTTAGCCAGTGGCGAGTGGTTGGGCTGTTTTGGATTGACAGAACCAGATTACGGTTCCAACCCCGGTGGCATGGTCACTAACATCAAAGACATGGGCGACCATTACCTGCTTAACGGCGCCAAACTGTGGATCTCTAACTCCCCCGAGTGCCAGGTAGCGGTGGTGTGGGCCAAGAATGAGCAAGGTCGTATAAAAGGACTGATTGTGGAGCGCGGCATGGAAGGGTTTACCACCCCCGAGATCCACAACAAGTGGAGTTTGCGGGCCTCTACCACCGGCGAGTTGGTGTTTGATAACGTGAAGGTGCCCAAAGAAAATCTTCTGCCCAACATTGATGGCTTAAAAGGACCACTGGGTTGCCTGGACTCGGCTCGGTACGGTATTGCGTGGGGAGCCATCGGGGCGGCTATAGATTGCTATGAATCAGCGTTGAACTATGCCAAGCAGCGCATCCAGTTTGATAAACCCATCGCTTCTTACCAGCTTATCCAAAAGAAACTAGCCGAGATGGTGACCGAGATCACCAAAGCCCAACTCATGGTTTGGCGCCTGGGTACCCTCAAGAACGAAGGAAAAGCTACTACCCAGCAGATTTCCATGGCCAAGCGAAACAGCGTGGACATGGCGCTCCACGTGGCCCGCGAAGCCCGTCAGATTCACGGCGGAATGGGTATCACCGGTGAGTACCCGATCATGCGGCACATGATGAACCTGGAAAGCGTAATTACCTACGAAGGCACCCATGACATTCATTTACTGATTACCGGCGCAGACATCACCGGCATTCAGGCGTTTAAATAAAGGTTTTAAGAAACCAACCCTAGTTCAAGGGTCTTTAAAGCAGTTGCGGAAACGTGACTGCTTTTTTCTTTCTGGCCTTTTTTTTCGAAAACAAGTCCTAAATGGAGGAATGACACAACTCTTGCTTGGTCCGGGTGGAAGGAAGAGACCTCTTAGGCAGGATACCCAGCTAACAAATTTGTCCTGAACTAATAATCTTCAACATGAAGGGTGATTGTCGACAATGGTTGCTAAATATATTAGATTTCATTGAGTTTTAGTAAAAATAATAGCAAAAAGAGAGGCTTTTTAGAAGGGGTTTGGACCGTTTTTCCCTCTTTGATTGTTATCTTTACATCTGAATCTGTGCACTACTGCCAAGAGATTTTATCATGAGAGAAGACTATTTAAAAGGCAGCGCTGATGCGCTTTCCCCTACAGAACGCGAGTTAGACCGGGCCCTTCGTCCGTTAGACTTCAGCGATTTTACCGGGCAAGAAAAGGTAGTGGAAAACCTGAAGGTGTTTGTGGGTGCAGCCATTATGCGGGGTGAGGCCCTGGACCACGTGCTGCTGCACGGACCTCCTGGTCTTGGAAAAACCACACTGTCGCATATCATCGCTAACTCACTGGGTTCTAACATAAAGATCACGTCTGGTCCGGTACTGGATAAACCCAGCGATCTGGCAGGCTTGCTCACCAACCTGGAGCGCAACGACGTGCTCTTCATTGACGAGATTCACCGCCTGAACCCTATTGTGGAGGAGTACCTGTACTCCGCCATGGAGGATTATAAGATTGACATCATGCTGGACTCGGGACCAAATGCCCGTTCTGTGCAGATTACCCTGAATCCGTTTACGCTGATTGGTGCCACCACGCGTTCTGGTCTCCTAACGTCGCCGTTACGGGCTCGTTTCGGGATCAACTCCCGTTTGGAGTACTATGATTCCAAGTTGTTGACCACTATTGTGCAGCGGTCATCCGAGATCTTAGGAGCGCCTATCCATGAGGATGCCGCCTTTGAAATTGCCCGCCGGAGCCGTGGTACGCCCCGTATCGCCAACAACCTGCTGCGCCGTACCCGCGACTTTGCCCAGATCAAAGGCGATGGAACCATTACCGTGGAGATTGCCAAATTCGCCCTGAATGCTCTGGACGTAGATCAAAGCGGCTTGGATGAAATGGACAAACGCATTCTGAGTACCATCATAGACAAGTTCAAGGGTGGCCCAGTAGGCCTTTCTACCATTGCAACGGCCTGTGGTGATGAAGCAGAGACCATTGAAGAGGTGTACGAGCCTTTCCTTATTCAGGAAGGGTACATCAAGCGTACTAGCCGGGGCCGTGAAGCCACCGAAGCCGCTTACCGTCACCTAGGCAAGATTCCACCTAACCACGTGCGCAGCGGTACCTTGTTTGACAATGCTGAATAGGTAGTAAGGTATTTCCCAGTAATACCAAGAAAAAAGCCCCGGCCATGTAGGTTGGGGCTTCTTTCTTAGGAGTAATCTCATTCTGTTTTCTCAATCTCGGCGATCAACTCTACCTCCAGCACCGTGTTTGGCTCCAGCAGGCGTACCACCTGCACCCACGTGGCGGCTGGCGTATGCGTACCGTAAAAGTTCTTCCGAATTAGATGGTGCTTAGATGTTTCTTCCATGTTGGTGGTGTATAGGTTCTCCTTTACCACATGGGTGAAATCCAGATGGTACTGTTTCAAAGTGGCTTGTAACGTGCGGTACACTTTGTCAATGGCTTGGTCCATGGGGCCACTGGCTACCGTGCCAGATATATACAGAAGATTGCCACTTCGGTAAGCCTGAGCATAGTTCCATTTCTGGTTAGGGCGAAACGTTTTAGGTAAAGTCTTGCCCTGTGGAGTAGAAGCTTTATTACTTTCCTGCGCCTGAGAGCTAAAGACCAGTAGAAGGAATAGTAGCGTAAATAATAATTTCTGCATAACAGTGGAAGGTTAGTTTGTAGTAGACAGCCCAAATCAAGAATAACCTTACGGGCATCAAACAAAGAGCGGCGTTTTGCATCTGTTTCTGCGAAATCTGCCTGAAAGCAGAAATAATCTGATAACTGAAATTCTTTTCCCCCAATTTTGTTCTCCAGAAACGGAAACGTTCAAAGCACCATGTTCAATCTCGCTCCCAAACACACGCAACTCATCAAGCAGAAGGCCCAGGAACTGGGTTTTATGTACTGCGGTGTGTCCAAGGCGGAGTTTCTGGAGGAAGAGGCGCCACGGCTAGAAAATTGGCTCAACCAGAACATGCACGGCAAGATGCACTACATGGCCAATCACTTTGACAAACGCTTAGATCCGCGGCTGTTAGTGGAAGGGGCGAAGTCGGTGGTGAGTTTGCTGCTGAACTATTTTCCGGAGGAGACACAGCGGGAAGACTCCTTCAAGATCTCAAAGTACGCCTACGGCCAGGACTATCATTTTGTCATCAAAGACAAGCTGAAGACCCTTTTCAATTTCATTCAGGAAGAGATTGGCGAGGTGGGCGGCCGGGTGTTCGTGGACTCTGCCCCGGTGATGGATAAAGTGTGGGCCAAGAAGAGCGGCCTGGGGTGGGTAGGAAAAAACAGCAACCTCATCAGACCTGGAGTGGGCAGTTTCTTTTTCATTGCCGAACTCATCCTGGACTTGGAACTGGAGCCGGACGGGCCAATTAAAGACTATTGCGGTACCTGCACCAAATGCATGGATGCCTGCCCCACCGATGCCATCTCGGCACCGTACGTGGTAGACGGCAGCAAATGCATCTCATATTTTACCATTGAGTTGAAAGACCAGATTCCGCAGGAAGTAGAAGGGAAATTTGGGAACTGGGTTTTTGGCTGTGACATCTGCCAGGATGTATGCCCCTGGAACCGGTTTAGCAAGGCGCACCGGGAACCTGCCTTTGCGCCCCACCCAGAGTTGCTCCACCTTTCTAAAAGCGATTGGTTGGAGCTCACCCAGGAGGTGTTTCAGAATGTTTTTAGGAAATCAGCGGTTAAACGCACGGGTTTTGAAGGGCTTACCCGTAACCTGCTTTTTGTGGAGAATGGCCTAGTCCAGCCTTTAGGCGACTAGCACGGGTCCGAAGGCCTCATCTAAGATTGTGTTGTAAGAGCCGGAGAAGCGATTATAGCACCATTCACGTAGAGTTTCCAACTCTTTGTGCATTAACAAACGCATGTTTTTTCTCAGCTCTTTTTCAAACAGACTGGAGTCAAAACTTACTTTGTCCAAAATCAATTTCACGTACTCTAACATGGCTTTAAATGAAATAATATTAAATGATTTTTGATAGGATATGTTTCAGACACAAATATGCTACTTTTAATTCCTGTTTTTATACGGATTGTCTAAAATTTTATACTGATTTTACAATTTATTAATGCAAAAAAGCAGGCACTCACAAAGGAGATACCTGCTTTTTGTACTTTGTTTTGTATTTTACTTAGGTGTTAAGCAATGAATGGACCAACAATTGCATTTACCTGTGCTACCGTTAGTGGTTCATCAAAAGCTTCAGACGCAGCGTTGGCATCTATCGCTATTCCGCCAAAGGTACCCACCAGGTTCACACCTGCCTGGCTGGTTACTTCCTCGCCGTCATAAATTCCTTGGAACTCGGCCGGAAGACCGCCTCTGTCTTTTAAGGTAATCCATGGCTTAAGACCGGCAATCCCATTCGTCATGTCTCTGCGCATCCGGCGAAGGTGGGCCGCATGTCTGGCTTCTACTGAGTGTATTTGCAGGGCAGCCTGTAACACCATGTCATTGGTTATAAGGGCCGGGGCAGCTCCTTTATACGCGCGTACGCCGGTGTCTTCAAAAGCCTGGGCTACAGCCAGCATGGTAGGATAGCTGGTGAAGGTGTTATTGCCTAATATACCATTAGCCGTCCAGTCAAAGCTGGCATCAGTGTAAGTAGTAGGGGCAGCACCGCCCATGCCTGAGATGGCAGACCGTAAGAAGTCTACGTGTGCTTTCTCATGGTCGCGGATTACCCCAAAAGCTGTTTTTCCTGCCGGTGTTGGGAAGATATCAGTGGCCGCGGCCCGCAGGTAGAAGTGGTATTCCAAGTTTTCAAGCAGAAGCGCGAACTCCAGCACCTCACGTACCGATGGATTTGACGTCTGACCATAGGCTTTGTTCAGCATAGAGCCAAAAGCTACCGGAATAGCAGCAGCGGCCAGTTTCTTGCCAAAGCCACCAAAATGTTTGAAAACGGCTCTGCGCGGATCTATACGTTCAAAGATTTCCGGATCTACTTTCTCTACTTCTTTTAGTATATTGAAGATATTCATGGCTTTCTGATGATTAAGTGGTTGGCAAATTGCTTGCGTTGATCATTTCCTTGATGAAAGGCTGCGCGGCAGCTAACACCTGGGTTGGTGTTAAGGCAACATCCAATCCGTTGGCATCTACAATGTTCCCTGAGGTGATGCCGGCGGGGCCACTCGCAAATGTGCCGTTCTCAATCATGTCTCTGATCTCGGCCGCGTGTCTGGCTTCTACTGAAACAATTTTGCCAGCAAGACCTAAGAAGGTAGGGTTTGAAAGAAGTTTGCCCGCACCGTTGTAGGCGGCTACGCCCAAGTCCTCAAAGGTTTTGGCAGTCGCCAGAATAGAGGCCCGGCTGGCCAGGTTAGCGGCCGGAAGAACAGGGGTTAAACTAGGAATGATCTGGCTGGGAGCGGCGCTGGTGATGGCGGCTTTGAAGAACTCGCGGTGCGCTACTTCATGGTTCCGGATGTCAGTCAATACCTGTCTTTCAACGGCACTGGTGAACAAGGTAGAGAAGTTTGGCAGGGCCACTACTGCGGTGTAGAAGGCAGCTTCCAATTGCTCCAGGGCATACGCGTAGTTCAGGACACCTACATCGCCGGAGCCTAGGTTCACGGCACCGGTCATGTCGGGGCCGCTCTGCGCGTCATCATCGTCATCACAGCCAGCTAATAAAAGCGCTGAGGCGGCTACGCCTGCACCGGTGTACTGCAGAAAAGAACGTCGGTTGAGAGAGTTCTTCAATCCCTGCATGAAATCCTGCTCAGGGACTGAATTTGTGTTTTTTGCCATAGTTTTAAAATTGAAGATGAAACAATTTTTATTACCTGCGCTTCGATAAGCTATTGGTAAAGCTCAATTCAGCTGGCGTAAACCGGCGGAATTAGCGAGACCTACGACGATAGATATTTCACTGGATTTCGGGGCAGTGAAAAAAAGTGGAAAAAAAATTGAAGTATTTGATTTAGACTTCCTTTTTATACCCTGAGAAAGGGGAAGGGCTGCCCGGTAATGTGTACTTTTGTGAAAAGTAGAAGACAGCTGTTTTGTGGCTGTTTTACCTAAAACGAATGAAAAAAGCGGTTTTTCTCTTGCTGTGGTGTATGTGCTGGGCGGCCTTTGGGATGGCCCAGACCCATTCCATAGAGTATGGGCCCACCGCTATTCCCATTGACCAATATTTCACTATTTCTTTAAAGTCGCCTGCCACCAGGCCCACCAAAGTAGAAGGCTTTCCCGAGATTGAGGGACTGCAGAAGAGTACCCAAAAGTCTTTTACCACCACGTACACCCAAGGTGCCAAGACCTCGGTGGTATACACCCTTACCCAGCAATATGCTCCCCTGAAAGAAGGCGAGGTGACTGTAAAGCCCTTCACTTTGCTGGTAGACGGTAAGAGTGTTTCTGCTCCCGGCGTCAAAGTGAAAGTAGGACCAACTGCCCCACCAAGTGTGCACGCCAAAGACAGTTTGGCCCCCGTACCCGGCACGGTGGCCGCACCAGAGTTTGTGGAGGTGAAGGAGAATGCTTTCCTGACCTTGCATGTGCCCAAAGGAAGAGTGTTTGTGGGAGAGGCGGTGCCGGTCTCCCTGTGGTTTTACCTGGCAGATACGGATCTGGGCCTTCTGGATTTCCATGAGTTTGAAACTCAGATCGTGGCCATTGTGCAGCAGCTCAAGCAGCGGAGCGCCTTAGAGGAAGTGGTGCAGCAAGAGGAGATCCTGCCCGAGAAAATTAAAATAGGGGAGAAAGGGTTTACCCGCTATAAGCTGTACGAGGCCATTTTATTCCCGATTACGCCGCAGCCTCTCCGTTTTCCGGCCGTGAGCTTGAAAATGATCAAGTACAAAGTGGCCAAGAACCCTTCGTTGCTCACCCAGAACCGATTGCCAGAATACAAGACCTACTCAACCCAGAGTAAAGAGGTGACGGTAAGAACCCTTCCCCCACACCCTCTGCGCGACCAGGTAGCGGTAGGCGTGTTCAGGTTAGAGGAGCAGTTGTCCCGTAGGACTATCTCCCTGAATCAAAACCTTATATATCACCTCCGGATTGAAGGAGAAGGAAACATAAGGACCCTGCCTACTCCGCAGAGTTTGGCTGTCTCCAGCGAACTGGAAATTTATTCTCCCGAGATCAGGCAGAACCAGCAGATTTCCCAGGGCAGGCTAGTGGGAAACAAGACTTTCCGGTACTTCATTGTGGGCAGAGAAGCCGGTGAGTTCCCGTTGAAAGAGCTCTTCCAATGGGTGTATTTCAACCCGGTTACTGCCAGATATGATACGCTTCAGCCGTCGTTAACCGTGCAGGTGCGGGGGCAGGAAGACCAAAATAGTTTTATTAGGGCCCAAGATGTGGGCGATTTTTACAATATTGCCGCCACAGAAAGCAATGAGCTTATCAGCATAGATCAATTCAGGGAAGTGCGCCTGTACACCAACGTGGTGTTAGGCGTCATGCTGGGAGTAGCTTTGTTTATTTTCATACTAAAGAGGAAATGAGTAATACATACGGATCTATATTCCGGATCACCACCTTTGGAGAATCGCACGGAACGGCGGTTGGCGTGATTGTGGATGGCTGCCCCGCCGGACTTCCTATCTCCATTGAAGAAATCCAGGCTGCCTTGGACCGCCGGCGTCCTGGTCAGTCCAAGATCACCACCCCGCGTGACGAGAAAGACCAGGTGCAGATTCTTTCTGGTATCTTCAATGGCCACACACAAGGAACCCCTATTGCATTAGCCGTTTTCAACAAAGACCAGGCAAGCCATGACTACTCGCACATAGAGAATGCGTATCGTCCGTCGCACGCAGATTACACCTACACCGCTAAATATGGCTCCCGTGATCACCGGGGCGGTGGCAGAAGCTCGGCGCGGGAAACTTTGGCCCGGGTGGCGGCTGGCGTGTTAGCCCAGAAGTTTCTGGCGCAGCAGGGCATTCAGATTACGTCGTATGTCTCTCAGGTTGGTCCCATTCATGCTCCTGCCGACTACACTCAACTAGATCTAAGTCAGGTAGACAGTACCATTGTGCGCTGCCCTCACCCAGAGACCGCCCAAGCCATGATCCAGCTCATTGAGGAAACCCGTGATAGGTTGGATACGGTGGGAGGTGTGGTTTCCTGCGTGATCAAAGGTGTTCCGGCTGGCTTGGGAGAGCCTGTTTTTGACAAACTACACGCGGAGTTGGGCAAAGCCATGCTGAGCATTAATGCCGTGAAAGGATTTGAGTACGGCAGTGGGTTTGAAGGTGTGAGTATGTACGGCTCGCAGCACAATGATGTCTTTTACACCGATGAGGAAGGCAACGTGCGAACCCGCACGAACCACTCGGGTGGTATCCAAGGTGGGATTTCTAACGGGCAGGACATCTACTTCAAAGTCGCTTTTAAACCAGTGGCAACCATTTTGCAGCCTCAAACCACTATTGACCAAAGTGGGCAGGAAATCACGTTGCAGGGAAAAGGACGGCATGACCCGTGTGTACTTCCTCGGGCGGTCCCGATTGTGGATGCTATGGCGGCCTTGGTGCTCGCTGATTTTGTGCTGAGACAGCGGACGAATAGAGTAGAATAGAACTTGGATTTGGGCCTGTTTTTTGGAAAGCAGGCCCAAATTGGTTTTAGGGGAATGTGAGGGCTTTTGCTGGCGTTTCGGCTTTACAGTTTTTGAGGGTCTTTGTTGTTGCAGCTTTGCTTTGGTGCGCTCAAGGCCGCGGGGCCTCGTCTTCCGGCCTCGCGCTTCTGTTTTAGCCTTGGCCAGTAGGCCTGCCGCATGCGCGGCACCAGGTCTAAAACAAAGGCGCTCTGCCGAAAGACTGGAAAAGGCATCTTCCAACTTGAAGTTTCATGACCACCATTTTCCATGGTTCAAGTCTGTGACTTGGACCTACCATGCTCTGCAGTTTGTAACTGCAGTGAGGCGCTAATCTCAAATGCGTTTTAGAAATGTTTAATTAAATCAAAAGGGCTTTGGGGCAGTTTCTTGCAAAACTGCCCCAAAGCCCTTTTGTAATTAGGAGGTTCAAAACCTTACAAAATCTGCAAGATCCAGATCAAAACTAGCACGGGTAACAAATAGACCAAAGAGTATTTGAACATGTACTGGAAGAAAGGAGGCATTTTGATGCCGGCTTGCTCGGCGATTGCTTTCACCATGAAGTTTGGGCCGTTTCCGATGTAGGTCATGGCGCCGAAGAGGACTGCTCCAATAGAGATCGCTTCTAAAACCAGAAGGGTTTCGGGGTTTTGGGCTAAGCCGTAGGCAAAGTCATGGACCTGGGTGGTGTTGGCGTAGTTCATGTGGTATTTGGCCATGCCCAGTGATAAAAAGTTAGCGTAGGTAGGGGCATTGTCCAGAACTCCGGAAAGGGATCCCGTCACCCAGTAAAAGACGGAGGGCGTCAGTTTAGCGGCAAATTCGGGAGAGGAGGCTAGTTCGGCAGATAGCTGCAGGGCGGGCATCATGGTAAAAAAAATCCCGAAGAACAGGAATACCACCTCCATGATAGGGTCAAAAGTGAAGTGGTTTCCGTTAAGGGCCGTGCGGCTGGCAAATTTAAAGCAAAGCAAAGCCGCGGTTAACTGGATTATTTCGCGCACAAAAGAAACCTTGATTCCTCCTTCTAAGGGAATATAAGGCAGCCATTCGTAAGAAGAAGGATTAAGGAAAGTGGCCCCGATGATCACGGCTAACCAGAGAAGGTTACGCTTGCCCGTGAAGAAGAACTCCGTTTTGGCCTCGTTTTTTGCCACCACCTCGGCTCTTGGTTTGAATTGCGGTTTGTTGCGACTGTCTCGGATGAAGAAAATGAGGCAGAGCGCGCCAACGGCGATACACCAAGGCGTGAAAAGGTGCTGCAGTGTCCAGAAGAACGGCACCCCTTTCAGAAAGCCAATGAACAGGGGCGGATCGCCTAATGGGGTTAGAAGTCCGCCGGCATTGCTCACAATGAAAATAAAGAAAACGATCTGGTACGGCTGTATGCGGTGGTTGTTCAACCGGATGAAAGGCCTGATGAGCAGGAGTGAGGCACCGGTGGTACCTATCACATTGGCGATGATGGCGCCAAACAACATAATTCCTACGTTGATCAGAGGAGTGGCATTGGCGTTGGCGTTGATGTAAATACCGCCGGCGGCTATGTAGAGGGAGCTAAGTAAAATGGCAAAGGAGGCATACTCAGCCAGGGTCTCGGCAGGGAGGTGCGTGTCATGCAAGACAAACAGGTAATAAGCCAACACCAGCAGACCCAAGCCTACTGAGATTTTTTTGAAGTGGTGATGCCAGAAATCAGGGAAGAAAATAGGGCCGGTTGCAATCAAGCCAATTAATAAGGCAAAGGGAGCAATCAGGAAGCCAGGCACGTCTGGAGGGGTGGTTGCCAGTAGAACAGTGGCAAAAAGCATAGGCACGCGGGTTAATGAAACAAAGAATAAGGCTAAAGTAACGGTTTCTGATGAAAAGGGGGAGCGTATTCGCCTTCCTTTCGCAAAACGTGCCTTAAAACGCAGAAAGGCGGTACCCAAGAAGTAACTATCAGGTGTCGGAAATTCTCACTAATTTTGGAAACTTAAATACCTGACGGTAAGTTTTTACTATAAATAAGAAGACAGCCATGACTGATAATACAACCAAACCGGTTTCTGTGTACGCTGAGGCGAACCCAAACCCGGAGTCAATGAAATTTGTCCTGAACTCTACCTTGCTGGGTGAGGGCGGCAGTGTGGATTATCCAACTCTGGAAAGTGCTGTTGATTCTCCTTTCGCACAGGAATTGTTCAACTTTGACTATGTATCCCGTGTGTTCATCGCGAGCAACTTTGTTACGGTAACCAAGAACTCGCCGGTGCAGTGGGCGCATTTGATCCCAGAGCTTAGAACGTTCATCAAATCATACATTGAAGCTGGCGGACCTATCTTCATAGGAAACCCGGTTACTACCACTGCGGCTTCTGCCGCGGCCGAGGTACCCGCTGACCTTTCTGCTGAAGACACCGAAATTTCCCAGAAAGTGATTGACCTGCTGGAAAACTACGTGCGCCCTGCGGTGGAGCAAGATGGCGGTAACATCACCTTCCGTTCTTACAAAGAAGGTGTGGTGACTGTAAACCTGCAAGGATCTTGCAGCGGCTGCCCATCAGCTACCGTAACCTTAAAAGCTGGTATTGAGAACCTCTTGAAACGGATGGTTCCTGAAGTGCAAGAAGTAGTAGCCGAAGGCGTAGTGCTCTAAGGTGATTTAACCCATAAAAGTAAAAAGGCCCTGAAAACTCAGGGCCTTTTTACTTTTATGGGTTTTCGGTTTTTGAGACTGGGTGAAACAGGAAATAGGTCAATTTTCTTCCTAAAAGCACGTTCTACCTATCGCTAACGATATATTTCCGTTTCTTTTACCTATTTTCAAAGCAGATTAACCAAAACCACCCGAATGTCAACACCAGCTTCTAAGCACCCGAAAGGCCTCTATTTCCTTTTTCTAGCGGAAATGTGGGAGCGCTTCGGTTACTACCTCATGATAGGTATCTTCTTCCTCTACATGACCGATACCCAGAGCGGAGGAATGGGACTATCTAAAAACCAGGGATCTGATATTTATGGCACGTTCATCGCGCTGGTCTTCTTAACCCCGTTTATTGGTGGCCTTCTAGCCGATAGGTTGCTGGGATATCGCCTCTCCATTACTATTGGGGGAGTGTTGATGGGCTTAGGTTATTGCGGGTTAGCCATTCCGGGTGATACCTTTTTCTACCTTTCCCTAGTGTTGATTGTCATTGGTAATGGTTTTTTCAAAGCCAACATCTCCACCCTGTTGGGGAACCTGTATTCAGAACCTCAGTACCTGCCGCAGAAAGATACCGGGTATAACATCTTTTACATGGGAATCAACGTGGGGGCCTTTATCTGCAACTTCGTGGCGGCTTACCTGCGCAACACCTACGGCTGGGGCTTTGCGTTTCTGGCGGCTGGTATTGGCATGTTTATTGGTCTCATCATCTTCTGGGCCGGAAACAAAACCCACCGCGACTATGATATCCGGAAGCCTGCTCAACCTCATGACATGCCGCTCTGGAAAGTATTTGGCATCGTAATCTTGCCGGCCTTTGTAGTTGGAGTATTGAGTTGGGTGTTGATTCCGGGTGATGTATTTGGCTCTGATTCTACCGATGCGTTTATCTTCGGCTCTATTCCTATTATTCTTTTCTATGTGAGCCTTTGGGCCAAGGCTTCTGTGGAAGACAAGAAGCCCATTGCGGCCTTGCTTTCCATCTTTGCGGTAGTAGTGGTGTTTTGGGGCGTTTTTAAGCAAAACGGCACCGCCTTGACCACCTGGGCCGAGTATTACACCGACCGTAGCTTGCCAGAGACTTTAGAAAAACCAGCCGCTTCCCTAGGCATGGTGCAGAAGGTAGATGCCACTCCTACCACCGTGCCAGACTTCGACGCCGCTTTCCGGACCCGCACCGATGCCGAGGGAAAAGTAGTGACTAAGGAAGGACCCGCTCCGTACCTGAACAATTTGCCTAAGGAAGAGTGGCCGCAGGAAGGCAGCTCCTTGTCGTTGATCTCTACGGAGCTGTTCCAGTCCATTAACCCGTTCTTTGTGATTGCCTTAACCCCACTGGTTGTTTCTTTCTGGGGATTCATGCGTCGGAAGGGGAAAGAACCTAGCACCCCTGCTAAAATGGCTTTAGGTCTCCTTATTACTGGTTTATCTACGTTGGTGATGGTTGGCGCCGTTTGGGCCGGAAACAACGGGCAAGACAAGGTGTCCAGTTTATGGCTGGTGGGTACCTACTTTGTGGTGACCATAGGGGAGCTGTGCCTTAGCCCGATGGGCTTGTCTTTGGTATCAAAAGTAAGCCCACCGCGCTTAACGGCCCTGATGATGGGCGGTTGGTTTATCGCTACTTCCATTGGGAACAAACTATCTGGTATCCTGGCCAGCCTTTGGGACACTTATGATGATAAGTCCTACTTCTTCTGGGTGAACTTTGCGGTTACTGTCTCTGCAGCTCTGGTGTTGGTGCTGATGCTCAAGTGGCTCCGCCGCATCATGGAAAAGCCCGCTATCTAATTAAA
Organism: Rufibacter sp. JT20002; assembly: GCF_056491185.1. Taxonomy (NCBI): domain Bacteria; kingdom Pseudomonadati; phylum Bacteroidota; class Cytophagia; order Cytophagales; family Hymenobacteraceae; genus Rufibacter; species Rufibacter sp. JT20002. Next base: position 564,676 of record NZ_JBSZJY010000003.1, read on the forward strand.
CAGTTACTAAAGCAAACGCCTCCCATGAACTTCATGGGAGGCGTTTGCTTTATAAGGCATGGGTATTAACCGACTCCTTAGAGAGCAATTCACTCAAGGGATTGGTGGGCTGCAACTCTTTAGGGTATACATTAAAACAAACTTGTCTTCCTGCTGATTTTACTGTGGTTTCCCCAAAGTACTTAAAAAGCCATCGGCGGCTATCCAACTTGTAAAGCAGGATGGCCGGCGATGGCTTTTGTTAAGGAAGAAGGAATACTTTTACAACAAGATTCCGGCTAAGGCCGCAGACATATAAGAGGCCAGCGTACCACAGATCAAAGCCTTCAAACCGAGGGCTGCTAAGTCTTTTCTACGCTCCGGCACCAACTGCCCGATACCTCCCACCTGAATAGCGATAGAGCTAAAGTTAGCGAAACCACAAAGGGCAAAGGAAGTAATAAGCAGCGTTTTAGGGTGGATATTTCCTTTTATGGCGGCTAAGTCAAGATACGCCACAAATTCGTTAATCACGATTTTAGTACCCATCAAAGAGCCTGCGGTGAACATGTCTTGCGAAGGAACGCCCATCGCCAGGGCGAAAAGGGAGAACACACTTCCTAATAGGCTCTTCATGCTCAGGCTCTCTAGCGGAATACCTACAGCATCCAAAGACATGCCCATTCCTGCAAGAGACCTTCCCACAAAGCCCAAGAAGTAGTCTACTAAAGCAATTAAGGCGATAAAACCTACCAGCATCGCTACTACGTTCAAGCCTACGCGCAGGCCGTCGGACGCACCGTGTGAGATGGCATCTACTAGATTGGCGTCTTGCTTTTTCACTTCAATTCCTACTTTACCTTTGGTCTCAGAAACTTCGGTTTCAGGGAAAACGATTTTGGAGATGACCAACGCACCCGGGGCGGCCATGATACTGGCGGCAATCAGGTACTCGGCGGGTACGCCCAAGGCAATGTACACGGCCATTACGCCCCCCGCAATACAGGCCATACTTCCGGCCATGGAAGCCAAAAGCTCTGAGTTGGTCATAGTGGGTAAATACGGCTTGATCATGATCTGGGCTTCTACCTGGCCCACAAACACGCTGGCCACGTTAGAAACCGCCTCGCTACCACTTACCCCCATGAGTTTGTGCACGCCACGGGCCACTACTGATACAATGCGCTGCATCAACCCAATGTGGTAGGCAATACTTACCAGAACCGCCACAAAGATGATGGTAGGAACAATCTTGAAGAAGAAGATCACGTCATTTCCCACACCAAACGCACGGTCCATTTTCTCCTTGTTTACCAAAGCGCCAAACACAAACTCGGCTCCACGGTCAGAGAAGCTTAGGATCTGGGTAATGTAATGACCTAATTTTTGGAAAACCATTTGTCCGAAGGGCACCTTCAGGATGAAGAACGCCAACCCCAGTTGGAGCGCCAGCCCCACCACCACCAGCCTTACATTGATGGCTTTTCGGTTATTGGAGAGTAAGAATGCAATACCTAAGATCAGAACAATGCCAATCAGGCCGGTAAATCGGTTCATATAAGAGAAAAAGGGTTTTGAATGTTAATTGGCTGTAAGACCAACCAAGACCAGGTGAAAGTAACGATCATTGGCCACCTCTCAGATTTGTTCCGCCAAAGGCAGCCAGATGAAGGATTGAAGACAAGCCAAGAGAAGAAAAGGCAGCCGAAAACAGCAACGTCGCCACAGCGAAAGTGTTCTTGGATGACGTCTTGGAGGTGATGTTAAAAAACATGGTTACAAAAATACAGATAATTAGCTGTAAAACCTTAACCGCTAAAATTTTATCTAACTGCCCAAGGCAGGAGCTTGTCTGGTTATTTTCCTACATTAAAGGGACTCTCATTCTGCTTTAGAAAGGGCTAATTTCCTAGTTATTAGTAGTGAAGAAGCATCCTTCAAGACTCTGTTTCAGCCTTGTTTTCTTTAAAAAGGTCTAAAAGCTTATACCGACCTGTACTTTCTTCAAGCAGCCTATGCTTTGCAAGTGTTTTTCCAAAGGAAGCCTGAAACAAAAACGTGATGTAAAATTCCTCTAATAACAACTGTTTCAACAAGCGCCGGGTGGAAGTTATAGACAAGGTTTCTGAGATAATTTGTTTATTTATAGAATCATTCAAAGGAATATGGAGAATACAAAGCAGCTGAACCGGACCTTGGGCTTGCGCCTGGTGGTGGTAGTGGTGGTAGGCAATATCATTGGGTCTGGAGTTTACAAGAAAGTGGCCCCCATGGCCGCCGAACTGCACTCGCCAGGATGGGTGCTCATCTGCTGGATTCTGGGAGGCATCATTACTTTGTTTGGGGCTTTAAGTAATGCCGAAATTGCCGGCCTCTTGGCCGATACCGGCGGGGAGTACGCCTATTACAAGCGCATCTACAACCGGTTCTTCGCCTTCATCTATGGCTGGTCGCTTTTTACCGTCATCCAAACGGCAGGCATCTCGTCGCTGGCGTACGTCTTTGCGCAATCTTTTCACAGCATAGGACCGCTACCACCGGTTTTAAGCTCCCTAGCCGATGTCAGTATTGCCGGGGTGTTCTATCCTTTCGCTGATTTTAACGTGAAATTGCTGGCCATTTTCCTCATCGTCTTTCTGACCTGGATTAATAGTCGCGGCATGCGCGCCGGAGCAGGGCTGAGTACTGCCATTCTCATTCTGGTGTTTGCCGGTATTTTCATGATTGTTTTCTTTGGGCTCAGCAGCGGACAGGCAGATATCACCCGCAGTTTTGATGTAAGCACCACCAACAACACGCCCGTTACTTTCAGTGCGGTGTTTGCGGCCATGTTGTCTGCGTTCTGGGCGTACCAGGGCTGGGCTTCCATCGGGTTTGTGGGCGGTGAGATCAAAGACGCCAAACGGAATATCCCCCGCGGGATATTTATCGGGGTGTTGGCAGTGATCGCTATTTACCTGCTGGTGAATGCCACGTATCTGGCCTTGCTGCCTATTTCCGCTTTGGAACAGGTGTACGCTGCCGGAAACCAGATTGCGGCCATTGAGGCGGTGAAAAGCTTCTGGAGTGCGGGTGGGTTTTTCATCTCAGTTCTGATTTTGATCACCACCCTGGGCTGTACTAATGCTACTATTCTGGCCAGTTGCCGCACGTATTTCGCCATGGCCCGGGAAGGATTCTTCTTCAAGAAAGCCGCCGATCTGAACAAAGCCCAGGTACCCGCTAACTCGCTTATTTTTCAGTGCGTTTGGGCCTGTATTCTGGTGCTCTCGGGCACGTTTGACCAGCTCACCGACATGATCATCTTTGCCGTCTTCATCTACTACGGCGCCACCACGCTGGGCGTGTTCATCCTTCGGCGCAAGATGCCAGATGCCCCCAGGCCCTACAAGGTGTGGGGCTACCCGGTGGTGCCGGCTATTATGGTCTTGTTCTGCGCGGCCCTGTTCTTTAACACCATTCTGGTGCGTCCCCGGGAAGCAGGCATTGGCATGATCCTGATGCTGACGGGTATTCCTATGTACTGGTGGTTTCTGAAAAACAATACCTTGAAAGAAGAACCCGCTCCAGTAGAGGTTAATGGGTAAGCCTTCTAGCAATAAAACCTTCCTCTTTAGGGCTCGCTTTTTGAAAACTAGCCCTAAAGAGGAAGGTTTTTCTATACTTGTATGCTCCGTACCGGGGAGTTCTAATGCAAGGTTCTTCTCTTGACCATTCCGCCGTCTGTGTCATCAATGCTCTGCTGAATCAGGAAAGCCTCAGGGTCAATGCTTTTTACTTCTTTCCGGAGGGCAGGAATCTCCAGGCGGGTGACCACAGTGAAGATGATGTCAATCTCCAGGTTATCGCCCCGTTTCCCAAATCCCCGCTTGCCTTGGTAAATAGTCACTCCGCGGCCCAGTTTCTCGGTGATGGCAACCCGTATCTCCTCACTCATGCGCGATACAATGGTTACGCCCGTGTACTGCTCAATCCCGTGCAGCAGGAAATCAATCATCTTAGATGCCGAAAAGTAGGTCAGGATAGAGTAGAGAGCGACATCCATCCCCAAGAAGAAGGCAGCGGTCAGGAAGATGAGAATGTTCAGAAGCAGGATCACATCGCTTACCTTCAAAACTGGGTACACCTTGCTTACCAAAACGGCGGCAATCTCAGTGCCGTCCAGCACCGATCCGCCCCGCATAGCCAATCCTATTCCTGAGCCAATAAACACTCCGCCAAAGATGGCAGTGAGCATGGTATCTGAGGTGAAATCTGGAAACGTGATAAAAACCAGGCTCAGCGAAAGCCCAATAATGGCCAAGGCACTTTTAAACGCGAAAAGGTGGCCCACATACCGGTAGCCCATGAATATGAACGGAAGGTTGATGACCACAATCAGCAGGGAAAGCGGTATCCCGAAGAGGTGCGTCAGTAGCATGGAAATACCTGTCACCCCCCCGTCAATCAGGTGGCTGGAAAGTAAAAAGCCCTTCAGGCCCATGCTTGCCGATAGAATGCCCAGAATAATGAGGATGACGTTTTTTATTTCTGAGGCAAGCGTAGCATGTTTGGTAGCGGCGGTTAGCATTAAAAAGGGGTTGAGGTGACTATAAGACGCATCTTGGGGGTGTAGACTCTTAAATATAGGTAAAATGCGTTTATGGTCTAGTGTTCAGGTACATTTGCCATTTAAGGCAAATAGCTTTTATTTTGTGATAATGCTGAATTCCATCCTTAACATAGCAAAACATCACTTAAAATACCCGCTTATGTGGGTGGTGTTGCTATGGGCGGTAACCCTTCCGGGGCAAGAGGTGGATGTGTACCGGTTCCTGTTTTTCGGCTCTTCTGCCCAAAGCTCCCTTGAAACCGGACTAAGCGCTGTAGAAGATGAACGTTCTGTTGTAAAGCAGGAAGGCGTACATGCATTCCCCGATGCCAAGGCTTCTACCCCGCCTTTCCTCAAATTCCCCTTCGCTTTAAAACCTACCTTACCAGAGTTCCCCTTTGACATTCTGGGTAGCCTGGAACCAGCCCTCCAAAGCGGCGTTTCCTTTGCCTTTCTCTTCATTTCCAGGTTGTTGCCCTCCACGCAGCAGCCCAATGCTCCCTAAGCAACTTACCTGTTTCTGCTCTTGATTTATAAGGAATAATCTCTTTTACGTAAAAAGACAACCCGGCAAGGTGCCCGGCCCTTGAAAGAGGAGCAGAAATCGATTTGAAAATATCCCTTTATTTCAGTGTCGCTTTTGGCAAACATGCCATCATTTGACCTTTTCATTAAGGCTGATGGGTTTTATGTTCTACCAATTTCGATTGGGGGCTCTTTCTTGAAAATAGGCTTAAAAACAAATTCGTACCCGTCCGCTGATACTCTCTTAGGACAACTAAATTAGGTATTAAAGCCTTCAGCGGAGTTGAATTATGGGACTTTGGAGCAATCCCTTTTGACGGTTCTGCTATTTGTGCGGGCAAACGCAGCCCGTGTTTATCCTTAAAATAAACCAAAGGTGAATTGCTTGATGTACACAGGCACACCCTTGCGTTTTCGTTAGATCACACGTTTTTACTTTATGACACACCTACCACATTTGGTAACCGACCTGGGCCTTATTCTTGGGGCGGCCGGTATTACCACGCTTCTCTTTAAAAAGCTGAAGCAACCTTTGGTGCTGGGCTACATTATTGCAGGGCTATTGGTTGGACCCCACGTAGCTCTGTTTCCCACCATCATGGAAAGCGAGAATATTACTATCTGGGCCGAGATCGGGGTTATTTTCCTTCTTTTCAGCTTGGGGCTGGAGTTCAGCTTCAAGAAATTAGTTAAAGTAGGAGGAGCCTCCTCCGTAATGGCGCTCATTGAAGTAGTGGTGATGCTGCTGCTGGGCTACCTGGCCGGAAAGATTCTGGGCTGGTCAACCATGGACAGCATCTTCTTGGGCGGTATCCTCTCTATTTCCTCCACCACCATCATCATTAGGGCTTTTGACGAACTGGGCGTGAAGTCGCAGCGGTTTGCGGGCCTGGTGTTCGGCGTATTGATTGTGGAAGATCTGGTGGCCATCTTGCTTTTGGTGCTACTTTCCACGCTGGCTGTAAGCCAGCAGTTTGCCGGTACTGAGATGCTGGCCGCCGTACTCAAGCTCGCTTTCTTCCTGATGCTCTGGTTCCTAGGCGGTATTTTCCTTATCCCCACGTTCCTGCGCAAAGCCAGCAAGCTCATGAACGACGAGACCCTGCTCATTGTCTCGCTCGCGCTATGTTTTCTCATGGTGATTTTAGCAGCCCAAGCTGGGTTCTCACCCGCGTTGGGTGCGTTCATCATGGGCTCGATCTTAGCGGAGACCACCAAAGCCGAGAAAATTGAACACCTAATTTCTTCAGTAAAAGACCTTTTCGGGGCTATATTCTTTGTTTCGGTCGGTATCTTGATTGACCCGGCCACCATCGTCAATTATGCTGGTCCCATTGCGGTGATTACCATTGTAACCTTGGTGGGGAAGGCCTTGAGTATTTCCGCCGGCGGATTGATCTCGGGGCAAGGCCTGAAAACCTCTATCCAGTCGGGGATGAGCGTGTCACAGATTGGGGAGTTCTCGTTTATCATCGCTACGTTGGGCGTGACCCTGAAAGTAACTAGTGATTTCCTGTACCCCGTAGCGGTGGCGGTATCCGCGATCACCACGTTCACTACGCCTTACATGATCAGGTTGGCCGAGCCCCTGTACAGGAAGGTGGACCGCGCGCTGCCGGAGAAGTGGCGTAAATCTTTAAACGAGTATAGTTCCGGCACTCAAACCATTTCTACCACCAGCGACTGGAAACTGGTGCTCAGATCTTATGGCATTAATCTGGTTGTGTACTCAGTGATCATCATCAGTATTGTGCTGCTTTCGGGCCGTTACCTGAACCCGCTTATCACCCAGCATTTGGTAGCAGGAACCTTGGGCAACATCGCAACCACCGCTATTACGTTGGTCTTTATGGCTCCCTTCCTGTGGGCACTAGCCGTGCACCATCCGCAGAAAGAGGCGCAAGGCCGTATCTGGGCTAACCGCAACTATAGAAGCCTCATCATTGTGCTGGAGTTCGGCCGCATTGCGGTGGCAATCCTGTTCATCGGGTTTCTGCTCAATCAGTTTTTCTCTGCGCAACTAGCCGTTCTAGGCGGATTGCTGATTACGGCCCTGATGGTGGTCTTCTCCAAAAGGATTCAACGGTTTTACATTAGAATAGAGAACCGGTTTGTACGAAACCTGAATGCCCGCGAAATCCATGAGGCTGCTAAGATGCACCACACCCTCACACCTTGGGATGTACACCTGACCAGCTTTGAAGTAAGCCCTGAGTCCGTCGTCATAGGCAAGAGCCTGGTTGATCTTCAGATAAGAGAAAGATACGGGATAAATGTGGCCGTTATTGAACGTGGCGACCGCACCATTCTGGCCCCCACGCGCAACGAGCTGCTGTTCCCTAAAGACAAACTGTATGTGTTCGGGACGGAGGAACAGATGGAGGGTTTCCGGCAGTTCATCCAGACAAAAATCACCTTGCCCGATGAGGTGGAAGGACAGCGGGAAGACATCCGGCTACAAAAGCTGCAAGTCAAATCAGATTCGGTGCTGTTGCAGAAATCCATCCGTAACTCAGGCGTCCGGGAAAAAACCAAAGGCTTGATTGTGGGCATTGAACGGAAAGGTCAGCGCATTCTTAACCCAGACTCTGAACTCGTCTTTGAGGAGGGCGACATCGTTTGGATTGTAGGCGTGCCAAGACGCATCAAGCAACTGGAAGGTACCCTCGTGAATGAACCAGCTCCTTTGTAAACCGATTGACCTTCTATGAAGCGAACCCAAGACTTCCATTTTGAGCCTGAGTTTAGCAAAACAAGCTTAAAACATTTCCAATTAAAAAGACTTAGGGTGCTTTAGAAGCAGATCACACTAGAAAAGGCCAGATACACTTCTGGCCTTTTTGGTTTACTTTTCTAAAATGACCCGCAAAACATACTTTGTCAGAAGCGAGATTTGAGGTGTTGCCTTTTCAAGCCTCTTTTTCGAAAAAGATAGAAACATCAGTGATGGCAAAGGGTTGCGGGGAAGGGAGGTAGATTCTGCCTAGAAAGAAGCAATAAAAAAGGCCGGACATATGCCCGGCCTTTTTCTTTTTATGCTATTAGAGGGATTAGCCAGCGGTTACCACTGGTTTCACGGCTACCAATTTCTCTTTGTCTACGTTAGTGGTGTCCACTACAATTGGAGCGGCAATGAACAAGGTAGAGTAAGTACCGGTCAATGAACCGATCAGCATCGCGAAGGAGAAACCTCTCAGGGTCTCACCACCGAAAATGAACAGGATGATTACTACCAGCAATACCGTTAAGTTGGTGATGATGGTACGGCTGAAGGTGCTGTTCAAGGCTGGGTTCACAATGTCACGGAACTTCATGCGTGGGTTATCATTGGTGAATTCCCGGATACGGTCAAACACTACCACGGTATCGTTGATAGAGTAACCAATGATGGTCAGGATGGAGGCGATGAACACCTGGTCCATTTCGAAGGAAACTCCGAACAGGTTGGCGATGGTGAAGGCGGCGAATACTACCAACACGTCGTGGATCAAGGCGATTACCCCGCCCAAGCTGAACTGCCAGCGGCTGAAACGGAAGGCCAGGTACAAGAAGATACCGGCAAAGGCAAGTAACACCGCCATGATGGCTGTCTTCTGGATGTCATCGGCCATGGTGGCCCCAACTTTAGAAGAGCTTACAATTCTCGGGTTCTGGGTCTGGTATTGCTGCAAACCTTGGGTCAAGGCAGCTCTTACGGTTTCATCGCCTTTGGTAGACTCGTCCTCGGCGATGTAGCTGGTGGTGATTTTCAGACGGTTAGGGGCACCATAGGTTTTTACCTCAGTACCGGCACCTTTGAATTCGTCATCCAATGAAGAACGTACCTCAGACGCAGGAACCGCGCTGTTGAAATCAACCACATAAGAGCGACCTCCTTTGAAGTCAACACCCAACGGCAATTCACCTTTGATGAACACCGCCACAATACCGAACAGAATGAACACAGCCGAGAAGATGTAAGCTTTCTTACGGTTGCCCAGAACATCAAAATTGATGTTTTTAAACCAGCTTCTGGAAAGTGGCGTCTCCAGAGAAAGGTTGGCGGTTTCTTTACCTTTGGTCATCCACTCAATCAATAAACGAGAGATGTACACCGCAGTGAAGAAAGAAGTAGCAATACCAATCATCAAGGTGATGGCGAATCCTTTTACCGGACCTGAACCAAAGAAGTACAGGATGATACCAGCCAATAACGTTGTCACGTTGGAGTCAAAGATAGAGCTGAATGCTTTGCTGTACCCTTTCTTGATGGCTTCACCAATACCCAGGCCACTGTGTAACTCTTCTTTGATACGCTCAAAGATCAGTACGTTCGCATCCACAGACATACCCATGGTCAATACCATACCGGCAATACCTGGCAAGGTAAGGGCAGTACCAAACTGGGCCAGAATACCAATGATGAAGAAGATATTGAAAAACAAGGCGATGTTCGCGATCAAGCCACCTTTATTGTAGTAGGCGAACATGAACAGAACTACCAGACCCATACCGGCCAAAGAAGAAAGCAACCCTTGGTTGATGGCTTCCTGACCCAAAGACGGACCTACAATGGCTTCTTCCACAATACGGGTAGGAGCAGGCATTTTACCGGCTTTCAGGATATTGGCTAAGTCTTGCGCTTCTTCAATGGTGAAAGAACCAGAGATAGAAGAGTTACCGCCGGCAATTTCGCTTTGTACCACTGGGGCAGAGTACACATAGTCATCCAACACAATAGCCACCTGACGACCAATGTTGTCGCTGGTTAAACGCTGCCATTTCTTAGAACCGGCGGCGTTCATGCTCATGTTGATCTCCGGACGGCCTTGCTGATCGTAATCCTGACGGGCATCGGCAATGTACTCACCGGTAAGAGGAGCTTTGCCATCACGGCCTTTTTTCACGGCATACAGTTCCAGGAACTCAGCACCATCGTTAGAAACGATTGGCTTCACACCCCATAAGAACTTCAGGTTTTGTGGAAAAATGGCACGAACCTCTGGTCTGGCAAACAGGGCGTTTACTTTAGCAGTGTCACGCACGTTAGAGCCTAAACCGTTAGGTAAAGTGGTGAACAGGCGCGCCAGAAGAGAGCTTTGGTTCGGGTTGATAGAGTCTTTCTTGGCAGCAGCGCTATCGGCTGGTTTGCTCAACTGGGCAGCTAGCGCAGAAGTATCGGCACCGGCAGCCTTGGTCAAGGCAGAAGAAGTGGTGTCAGTAGCAGCAGTAAGGGCAGAAGCACCGGCGACGTTGCCTTTCAGTTTGTTAGCGGCTTCCTGTTTTACCAGGTAGTCATTCAACTGAGTGAAGTTAGGACCATAGTCCTGAATGTTCCACACTTCCCAGAACTCCAGGTTGGCAGTTCCTTGTAACAGTTTACGCACACGCTCCGGGTTGTCTACACCTGGCAACTCAATCTGGATACGGTTGGTACCTTTCAGGTGCTGGATGTTTGGCTGGTTTACCCCAAATTTATCAATACGGGTACGCAGAATGTTGAATGAACGGGCTACCGCGTCATCTACCTCTTTATTGATGACGTTAAGTACATCCTGATCAGAAGAGTTGTAGCTTAACGAACGGGTAGTGCTGTTGGCGAAAATAGAAGCCAGTTTAGCGTTTGGCTGAAGTTCACGGTAAGATTGGTAAAACAGGTTCACAAAGCTCTGCTGGCTTGTGGCCTGTAACTTCTGAGCGCGGGCAAGGGCTTGCTCAAACGCGGCGTCTTTGCGGCCTCCGGCCATCGCCCGGATGATCTCTACCGGAGAAACCTCCAGGGTTACGTGCATCCCGCCTTTCAAGTCAAGGCCGAGGCCCAATTCACTTTCTTTTACCTGCTGATAGGTGTACTCAGCGCCCAGGAAGTTGAAAACCGGAGCTTTCCACACTGAGTCAAGGTAAGATTGTCTTTTGTAGTGGTCCAGTTTGCCATCTGCCATGGTGGCAAAAGCAGTGGCGTCTTTCTCAACGCCTTTAGAGACCAACGAGAACGATAGATAGTAAAGGCACAACGCCGATACAATTACCGTCAATACCAGGATAAAACCTTTGTTACGCATTGGTGATAAATAGATAAATAAAATGAATGATACTAGAGATAAAAACCAACGTGTTGATCACCAATCAAACCAGAAATGGCCTGTCAGGAGATCGTAGGTTAGTCAAAAGGAAATACAGAGTTGGAAGAAGTTGCCGTCAGGGCGCGTTGGGGGAGATGGGTAGGGTTGCTACCTTCTGGAGCAGGAACGTCCAGTAAGGGTTGCCTAAAGAGGTTGTTACCGCCTGCTGCACCGGAGCCACAAAGGTGAACGGCTGGAAAGGGACAGGTTGGGCAATCTGAAAGTCTACAAAGGAAGTGGTGGCCTCAAAAGAGACTTTTTGTTTCACCACCGATGATTCCGCGTCGCGGCCCTGCTTGTTTACTGAGGTATGGTCTGTCGGAGAGGCAGCCGCGTGGGCATACGCCGGAAGAGCCCTGTGGTTTACAGTAAGCGCCAACAGCAAGGCAATGCTGGTGAACAGCAGCCGCCAATTACGTTGTATGTAGTGCCCGGGTTTCATCTCTGTAAGCAAAGGTAGAAGATTCTTGAAATAAAACAAAAGCCTCTGCTGTGGGTTGAACAGCAGAGGCTTTTGATAAGTGCCCTCTCAGAAATAAAAAGGTTATTTTTTGATTTTAGAGTTCAGGTAGGTTACCAATACATCCAATCCTCGGTCAAAGTGCCGGTTGTTAGGGATGATGATATCAGCGTCATTCTTGAAAGGTTTAATGTACTTCTCGTACGTAGGGGCTACGTGGTTCGTGTAGCGATACAGCACATCATCCAGGTCATAGCCGCGTTCTACTTTGTCTCTGATGATGCGGCGCTGCAGTTTAATGTATTCTTTGGCATCTATGTACACCTTCATGTCCAGCAGGCGGGCAACCTCTTCAAAGTAGAACACAAAGATACCCTCTACCACTACAATGGGCGCAGGCTTGAACTCCAGTTGGCGCGGCACAATGTTCGGGTTGTTGAACGTGTATTCTTTGCGGTAGACGGTTTCTCCTTTGCTTAGTTGGAAAATGTCATGGGCATAGGCCGCGCTGTCAATAGAACTCGGCAAATCAAAGTTGTGGAAGCCGTTCTCGTCTATAAACTGTTTGTCGCGGTCGTGGTAATAGTTGTCCTGAGAAACCAGGCAAATCTCCTCAGGTGCATACGAAGCCAGTAGTCTGCTCAGAAATGTGGTTTTTCCTGAAGCGCTTCCTCCCGTAATTCCTACAATAAACGGCTTTTGATGCATAAATAGGTGTGGTTTACGGGGTGCAAAAATACTCTTTTGTCTGCACGATGCCTAATGCCTGTTCAAAAGAATTTATTTAGGTGCCGGTTTGCACATATCGGTGTTGCAGAAAGGAGACCAATTGCTGCACAGCGCGTCCTCTATGGCTGATTTGGTTTTTTTCCTGGCTGTCCATCTCGGCAAAGGTGCGGTCATGGCCCTCGGGCACAAAGATGGGGTCGTAGCCAAATCCTTGCTCGCCTCTGGGGGCTTCAATGATATGCCCTTCTACAATCCCGTCAAACAGGTGCTGTTCGCCTTCTTCCAGAATGAGCGCAATGGAGGTTCTGAACCGGGCCTTGCGATTGGTTTGTCCTTGCAGTTTCTCTAATACTTTCTGCATGTTGGCTTGGTTGTCGCGGGCGGGACCGGCGTACCGGGCTGAGTACACGCCAGGTTCATAGTGGAGGGCTTCCACCTCCAACCCCGTATCATCGGCGAAGCAGAGCACTTTGTATTTCTCCCACACGTAAGTAGCCTTTTGCAAGGCGTTGCCCTCCAGGGTGTCCTGGTCTTCGGCAAGTTCCTCGGTGCAGCCCAAGGCTTCTAAACTGATCAGTTCAAAAGGCGCACCCAACAACTGTTGTATCTCTTTCAGTTTATGGGCGTTGTTAGAGGCAAAACAAATTTTCATAGCGTAGGTTGGTATAGAATACGGTAGTAAGGTGCAGCAATGATACTACGTGCCAAGGGCAGATCAAAGTGCAGAAAACAGATATAATTGCGGTTAAAGCCTGTTCTGCAGTAGTCTGTAGGGCATTGTTCTCCAACATTAGGCTTTTTCCCGGGCCAAAGAAGTAAGGTAAGCCTTTCAACTTGGGTTCAACTCCTATACGTTTTTAATAGGTCATCAGGCTTTTTGATGTAATTTTGCTCCGGCTTTTCAATTGACCTTAGAAATAAGCGTTCAGAATACAACCTTGCGGAAGCCTAAAATAGGTTTCTTTCGGCTTTTACGCCCTTTTTAGGAAAAGAGGCCAAAACCGCTGAAACCAGTAGAGGTGTTTTCTCTCGTTTAAAGAATGTTTCTAAAGACGATAGGTAGATCAAAAGCCAATAAAGCTGTGCTGAATGTTCTCAGTGCGTGACAGGTGTCTTTTCTAGAAAAGGTACCGAAGATGAAAACAAAGACAATAGATGAAATTTCATAATGATGACGAAAAACCGGTAAGACGACCCCGGACGCAGGTGCTCTCCAAAAGATTGGACCGCGTGTTCATGGAGCTGTCTTCCATCGCTTCGTTTATCGGCCGTTTTTTTAAGGAGGTCTTTATGCCTCCATACGAGTTCAAAGAAATTATAAGGCAGTGTTTTGAGATAGGGGTAAAGTCGTTGCCGCTTATTTCCTTGACTGGGTTTATCATTGGTATAGTATTCATGAACCAGTCCAGGCCCTCTTTGGCCGAGTTTGGGGCGACTTCCTGGTTGCCTTCGCTGGTTTCCTTAGCTATTGTGCGGGCTTTGGCTCCTTTGGTGACGGCATTGATTGGAGCGGGCCGCATTGGGTCTATGATCGGGGCCGAACTGGGTTCCATGAAGGTAACCGAGCAGATTGAGGCCATGGAGGTGTCAGCAACCAACCCATTTAAATTTCTGGTGGTGAGCCGGGTGCTGGCTACCACGTTTATGATCCCGGCCCTTATGATGTACACCATGCTGGTAGCTTTATTGGGCGCTTTCCTGAATGTGAACGCAAACGAGGGAACCAGTTTTACTACGTACTTCACCCAGGTGTTTGATGCCATCACCTTTCTAGACATCTTCTCCTCCGTAATCAAATCGGCTTTGTTTGGATTCACCATTGGGGTGGTAGGCTGCTACAAGGGCTACAACTCTTCTAAAGGGACCGAAGGCGTAGGCAAAGCGGCCAATTCTTCCGTAGTAACGGCTATGTTCCTGGTGTTTATTGAGGAGTTGCTGTCGCTGCAGGTGATCACAGCCCTCCGTTACCTCTAAGATTTGAAGCCATGAAGGAGACACAACCGGTTATTGACAAAAGCAACTGCGTCATCAACATCAGAGATCTGGAGAAATCCTTCGGTGACCTGGATGTGTTGCGCTGCGTGGACTTGGATCTGTACAAAGGCGAAAACCTGGTGGTGCTTGGAAAATCCGGGACCGGGAAATCAGTTTTGATCAAGATCATCTCCGGGTTACTCAAGCCCGATGCTGGTAAAGTGAATGTGCTGGGCAAAGAGGTGCCTACTTTGAAAGGCCGTGAGTTGGATCAACTTCGCCTGAAGATTGGGTTCTCGTTCCAGAACAGTGCGCTGTATGACAGTATGACAATCCGGAAGAACCTGGAGTTTCCGTTGGTGCGCAACCGCCGCGACATGACCCGGGGCGAGGTGGACCGTATGGTGGAAGTAGTGCTGGATGCCGTGGGGCTTTCCCAAACCATCAACCAGATGCCGTCTGAGCTTTCCGGTGGACAGAGAAAGCGGATTGGGATTGCGCGTACCCTCATCCTGCAGCCCGAGATCATGCTCTACGATGAGCCCACCGCCGGTCTGGACCCCATTACCTGTATTGATATCAATAACCTGATTAACGAGGTGCAAGCCCGTTTCAACACTTCCTCCATCATCATCACTCATGACCTGACCTGTGCCAAAGCCGTGGGCGACCGCGTGGTGATGCTCCTAGACGGGAAATTCCAGCGGCAAGGCACCTTTGAAGAGGTCTTCTGCACCGATGATGAGCGGGTGAAACTATTTCATGATTACAATTTCATAGACTAAATGAGTGCAGCAGAAAATAAACGAGCCGTTGTTGTTGGAGTATTTGTGTTTCTGGCGCTGGTGATCCTGGTGGCCGGTATCTTTATTCTGGGAGGCCAACAAAAGCGGTTCACCAAAACAATTCAGGTCACCGCCGTATTTGATGACGTAACCGGCCTGAAAACCGGGAACCAGGTGCTGTTCTCCGGAGTGCGGGTAGGCGTGGTGAAAGGCATCACCTTTGAAGGCCCTTCGCAGGTAGCCGTATCCATGGACATCACTGAGGAATCGCAGAAATACATCCGCAAAGACGCGAAGGCCAGAATTGGGTCAGAGAGTTTCATTGGCAACAAAGCCATTGTCTTGTACGGCGGTACCCCCCAAATGCCCGTGGTACAAGCCGGCGACCGCCTCTCTACCGAGGCGCAGCTCAGCACCGAGGAAATGATGGCCACTTTCCAGGAAAACAATAAGAATCTGGTTGCCATCACCACCGATTTCAAGAAGCTAAGCTCTGGCTTAGCCAACGGCGAGGGATTGGCGGGTGCTTTGCTCACCGATGATCAACTGGCCCAGAATTTCCAGGCTATCCTGGCCAACCTGCAGAAAACCTCGGCCACCAGCATGCGGGCCTCACAGGCATTGGCCCAGTTCTCCAACAAACTAAACACCGAGGGGGGGCTAGCCGACGAAATCCTTACGGACACGGTCACTTTCAACCGGTTGCGCGCCACCATGACCCAACTGGAGAGTGTTATGGCCACCACCAACCAGATTGCGAGCAAACTCAATTACACCACCGATAAGCTCAATACCAACAACAATGCCTTTGGCGTGCTCCTCAACGACCAAGATTTTGCCGTGGACCTTCAGATGACCATGCAGAACCTGGAAGCCGGTACTGATAAACTAGACGCTACATTGGAGAGCCTTCAGCACAGCATCCTGCTCAACGGATTCTTCCGCCGGAAAGCCAAACGCGATGCCCGCCAAAAGGAGCGGGAAGCACAACGCCAGGAAAGACTCCAGAAGCTAGAGCAAAACCAGGATAACAGAAAACCTCTCCCTGCAAAGACCACAACCGTTCCCCCGGACACTTTGGCCCCTGCCAATTAATAAGTCTCAAGCAATAGATATAGTACCCCAGTTTAGAGCATGTTTCAGTGAAACATGCTCTAAACTGGGGTTTTCTTTTAGGTTGTGTTTAAAGAATGCAGTTTGAGGAAGTTTGTTGCTTGTAATAACAAGAACAGCGATGAACGAAGGGGGCGTTGATTGAGGCTATTGCCTCATTGCAGTTACAAACTGCAGACCGTGGTAGGTCCAAGTCACAGACTTGAACCATGAAAAGAAAATGTTGGAAACTTGAGCCATGGAAAATGGTGGCTATGCAACTTCAAGTTTGAAGAACCCAATTCCAGTCTTTCGGTTGAGCGCCTTTGTTTTAGACCTGGTGCCGCGCATGCGGCAGGCCTACTGGCCAAGGCTAAAACAACAGCGCGAGGCCGGAAGACCAGGCCCCGCGGCCTTGAGCGCACAAAAGCCAAAGTGCAACAACAACGCTCACGCAAACAGACTAACAAAAGCTACGCCAGCACCCCCCCCAAACAAAAGCCTACCTAATTCAAACCTGTTTCCTGAAAAACAAGCCTAAAGCAAATACGCATTCCATTCATTCTCAGACAACACCACCCTAATATGCTCCCGCAAGGTAGTTGCCAGGGAATAGCCGGTGTAGGTAGAGGAAATAGGATACAGCGTGTGGTGCCGGTTAATGAGCGTGGCAATCTCCAGTTTTTTGCAGTCCTTATCCAGGAACTCGCGCAAGGTATAGGCCAGGGTCTTGCCGGTATTCAACACGTCATCTACCAAGATCACGGCGGTGCCAGACAGGGAAGGCAAAGTGGGGGAGATGGCAATGTCGTGGGTGAGGGGCTCGGTTTTATGCAGCGTCACCTTCACCAATTGTACCTCCAAGGGAGAGATGGCGCGTAGTTCCTGGGCCAGCAACTCTGCTAGAAAGTAGCCGTTCTCGTGGATTCCGGCCAGTACCAGCTGTTTTTCCTCAAAGTTGTGCTCGTAGATCTCAAACGCCATGCGCTTGATTTTCTGCAGAATCTGGTGGTGGTCCAGGATGCGGTTCTCTTGTGTAAAGACCATGGGGTGTTGCTGTTTGCGGGCTAAATTACCAAAATATTCCCCAAACCAGCCGCATGGTAAGCGGCAGAGTTGTATCTTTGAAAATATTTCTGGTAAAAGGTTTTGAATCTGAAGCAAATGCCTTACTTTTGCAGTCCTATTCCAGAAATCCGTAGTTAAAAATATAGAATAATGAAAAAGGACATCCATCCTGAATACAGAGAAGTAGTTTTCCAGGACACTTCCTCAGATTTCAAATTTATCACCCGTTCTACCATGAACTCTAACGAGACCATCACCATGGAAGACGGTAAGACCTACCCTGTTATCAAAGTGGAGGTTTCTTCTGCTTCTCACCCGTTCTATACCGGTAAAAACATCTACGTGGATACTGCAGGACGTATTGACAAGTTCAAGCAGCGTTACAAGAAATAAGCTTATTAACGGTTCTCCGTACAGAAGTCTTCCTGAACCTCAGGAAGACTTTTTTATTTTTGCCTTATGAACATCATTCTCTTTGACGACCCGGTTCTGCGGGCCAACCTGCTTCCGCTTACCTTTACCCGGCCCGTGGCCAAAATCCGCATCGGTATCCTGACCATTGCCGAGAAATGGCGGCATGTTTCCAACGAGGTAGTTTCCTATCTAGCCGAAGAGTACCTGCAGGAGAAATTCCCGCAGCACCTAGACGGAGGCCCTAACCTGTACGTGAATGGGGCTGTCTGTCCTACGCTAGAACTGTGGGACGAAATCAAGCAACTGCCCGTAGGCGGAACCCTGTTCTTTGACGACTTGCTGGTAGCCCTTAACGCTGACACGTTGGAAATGAGAACCATGGAAGAGGTCTTTCAGCACAATACCTCCAAAAGAAAGCAGGTTGAGTTACCGGCGCATTGCGTGGTGAAGCAACTCTGGGATATCTTCAAGTGGAACGGACCGCAGATTCGGGAAGATTTCAAGCTGGTGACCGCCGGGCGGGAAAGCCAGCCCATCTCTGATCCGCACACGGTAACCTATAACCATAAAGATATTTTCATTGAGGAAGGGGCTAATTTTAAAGCAGCCATCCTGAACGCCGAGAACGGGCCTATCTACATCGGGAAAAACGCCCAGGTGCAGGAAGGAACCGTGATCAGGGGACCGTTTGCCATATGCGAGGAAAGCGTCATCAACATGGGTGGCAAGATGCGCGGCGACGTGACCGTGGGACCTTACTGCAAAGTAGGCGGTGAGATCAGCAACTGTGTGTTCTTCGGGTACTCCAACAAAGGGCATGACGGGTTCCTAGGAAACTCTGTGGTAGGAGAGTGGTGTAACTTTGGGGCCGATTCTAATACCTCTAACCTTAAAAACAATTACTCCAACGTGCGGCTCTACAGCCATGCTGAGGAGAAAATGGTAGACACCGGCCTGCAGTTCTGCGGCACCATCATGGCCGACCACGCCAAGTGCGGGATCAACACCATGTTCAACACTGGTACGGTAGTGGGCGTAGGCGCCAACGTGTTTGGGGCCGGGTATCCGCCTAACTTTATCCCATCGTTTACCTGGGGAGGGGGAGCAGAGCCGCAGACCTTCAAGTTGCCCAAGTTCTACGAGGTGGCCGAGGCGGTATTAGGCCGCCGAGGGCAGACGGTGGCAGACGAAGACCGGAAGATCTTTAACCACCTGTTTGACCTGACCCAACCTTCGCGTTCTTGGGAAAACGGATCAACCGAAAAGATCGCTTAATAGCTAAGAATACTTTTGACCTCGGCGACGGATGGTTTTCACTCTATTTTCTGAAAAGTAGGGCAAAAACCATCCGTCGCCGTTATCTTTACAGACAATTGGCGCGGGAGTTTATTTCCCTGGCCTTCGTTTAAAAAAGTAACCTTCATTCGTGCAGTTTTCCCAGATTTACGGCCACCAGGAAACAAAGCAATTGCTGCTGAATTCCGTTAAATCACAGCACGTGGCCCACGCGCAGCTTTTTTTAGGATCTGAAGGAAGTGCCAACCTGGCGCTTGCGCTGGCCTATGCCCAATACCTAAACTGCGAAGACCCGCAGCCCCAGGATTCCTGCGGCGTGTGCCCCAGCTGCAACAAGATCAGCAAGCGCATCCACCCAGACCTGAACTTCGTGATGCCGGTGACCAAAGTGAAAGACCAGGATGCCCTGAGCAAGAACTTTGTGACTCAGTGGCGCGCGTTCCTCAATGACAGCCCTTACCAGACCCTCAACGACTGGATGCAGTTTATCGGCGCTGAGAACAAACAAGGTACCATTCCGGTAGGCGAAAGCCGCGAGTTGGTGCGCATGACTTCATTGAAAGCCTTTGAGGCGAAATACAAAGTCATTGTGATCTGGTTGCCCGAACTCATGAACGCCAGCGCCGCCAATGCCCTATTGAAGCTGTTGGAAGAGCCGCCCGCCGCCACCGTGTTTTTGCTTGTGAGTAACGCCTCAGACAAGATCATGCCCACCATCCTGTCCAGAACCCAATTGGTAAAGGTGCGCGCTTTCACCGATGAAGAAGTCATTCAATATTTAGTAGAGCAACAAGGCACGGAGCGTGAACGGGCGTATCAGGTGGTGTCTTTAGCCGAAGGAAATCTGCAGGCCGCCCGCGTCCTGAGCCAGGAAATGACCTCAGACTACTTCACGTTTTTCCTGAGCTGGATGCGTCTGTGCTACAACCACAAGTTTGACGGCGTGCTGGAGCAGAGCGAGGATTTCCAGAAGCTTGGCCGTGAGAACCAGAAGAACTTCCTGCAGTTTGCCTTGGGCTTGCTACGTAAAGTTTTGCTCTACGGTGTAGACAGCAAGCTGATCGCGTTTTTACCGCCGCCGGAGCTGGATTTCGTGCAGAAATTTGCCAAGCTCATTCATCAAGGCAACGGCGCGCAATTGTCACAGGAGTTGAATGACGCGCATTACCACATAGAGCGGAATGCGCACCCCAAAATCACCTTTTTAAATACGTCCATTCAAATTGCCCAGCTCATCAGGCCCGTGGCATAAATAGATAGCATGGAAACACCCCAACCAACGTCTCCTATTCGTATTGCTACCCGCGGTAGCAGGCTCGCTTTGTGGCAGGCCCACCACGTGGCAGAAACGCTGCGTGCCAACGGCATGGAAGTGGAAATTGTGACCATTACTACCAAAGGAGATATTGTTTTAGATCGTTCTTTGGATAAAATAGGCGCAAAAGGCGTGTTCACCGAGGAACTGGAGGAAAGCCTAAGAACCGGAGCCACTGATATTGCCGTGCACAGCGCCAAAGACGTGCAGTCTACCATTCCGGATGATTTGGAACTGCTAGCCTTCATGGAGCGCGAGAAAGTGCACGACGTGGTCATCTCCTTCGATCCTTTGTTTAAGCTGGGCGAGGGGCAGCAAGTCATTGGCACCTCGTCTACCCGCCGCCGGTCCATGCTCAAGCGCTTCTACCCCAATGTGATCACGTCTGAGTGCCGCGGAAACCTGCAGACCCGCATCCAAAAGCTGAAAGACGGCCAGTACGATGCCATTCTGCTCGCCTATGCCGGGGTAGCCCGCATGCAGTACGATCACATGGTGGCCCAGCACCTTCCGCTGGACAAATTTATCCCGGCCGCAGGGCAGGGCAGTGTCGCCATTGAGTGTTCCAAGAACCTGCCACTGGAACGCAAACTGAACATAAAATTGGCCTTGGATCATAAGCCCACGCACCTTTGCCTTTTAGCTGAGCGGGCCTACCTGCGCACCATGGAAGGCGGTTGCAGCATTCCATCCTTTGCGTTGGCCACCATGGAAGAGGATACCATCACCCTGAAAGCCGGCATCATAAGCCTAGACGGGGAGCAGCTGATTCAAGAGGAATTAACGGGCCCTTCTGCCGAGGCCGAATCCTTAGGCGAGCAGCTAGCCCAAACCGTGCTTAGCAAGGGAGGCGACAAAATCTTAAAAGCAATCAGAGAAGAAAAAGCATAAAAAAATCAAAATCGGCAGCACAAGCTTCTCCTTAAAACCTGCCGTTTTTGACCTATTTATCTAAAATTGAACATGAAAAAGAGTCTGTACATACTGGCCTTGCTGATCTTGCTCGGGACGGCAGCCTTTGCCCAGAAGAAAAGTAAGAAAGATTACCTGGTCACCATCTCTACCTCGCAAGGAAACATCCGGCTGATCTTGTTTGAGGATACACCCAAGCACCGCGAGAACTTTTTGAAGCTGGTAAAGGACAAGTTCTATGACGGAACTACCTTTCACCGGGTAATCGATGACTTTATGATCCAGGGGGGCGATCCTAATTCTAAGGACGATGACCCCAACAACGACGGGGCCGGTAATCCGGGGAAAACCATTCCGGCTGAGATTCTGCCGCATCATAAGCACGTGTACGGCGCCCTGGCCGCTGCCCGAATGAGCGACCAGATGAACCCCAGACGCGAATCAAGCAGCTCACAGTTTTACCTGGTGGAAAACCACGAGGGCGTTCCGTTCCTGGACAACCAGTATACCGTGTATGGACAGGTGATCGACGGGTTATCTATTATTGACAAGATTGCGGAGCAGCCCAAAGACTACCGTGACCGACCCACCACCGACATCAAAATGAAGGTGACCACCGACAAGGTGTCTAAAAAGAAAATCACTAAATTGTACGGCTATCGCTACGAATAACCTTCCAACTATGAAAACTATCCTCATTACCGGCTCTAACGGTTTGCTGGGGCAGAAGCTGATCGACCTGCTGCACACAGAACCTCATATCAACCTGATTGCCTCGTCTCGTGGCCAAAACAAGCTGGCAGCCTTATATCCGCAGGTAACGTTCGTCCCCATGGACGTGACCAATGCCGAGATGGTGGAAAGTGTAATTGCTGAAACTCAGCCTACGCACATCATCCACACGGCGGCCATGACCAACGTGGACGATTGCGAGAGCCAGCGTGAGGAATGCTGGAAACAGAACGTAGACGCCGTGGAGAACCTGGTACGCGCCTCAGAACGGCATGGCGTGCACCTCATCCACGTCTCCACCGATTTTATCTTCGATGGTGAAAACGGCCCTTATACCGAGGAGGCAGAAGGTGCTCCGGTGAACTTCTATGGCGAAAGCAAACTGGCGGCCGAGGAACTGGTGAAGAAGGCTGCCTGCAAATGGGCCATTCTGCGTACGGTGCTGGTCTTCGGGATCGTGCATGACTATGGTCGCTCCAACATTGTGCTGTGGGTGAAAGGCTCTCTGGAGCAAGGCAAACAGATTAAAGTAGTAAACGACCAGCTGCGCACGCCAACTTTGGCCGAGGATCTGGCCCAAGGCTGCTGGCTTGCCGCTAAACACGACGCCCAAGGGATTTTCAACATTTCCGGCGAAGAGCTGCTGACCCCACACCAAATGGCAGTACAAGTTGCGGAGTACTTCAACCTTGATAAAACCCTGATTGAGGAAGTGGATGGCTCTATCTTCACGCAGCCGGCCAAACGCCCACCGCGCACCGGGTTTGACATTACCAAAGCCAAAACACAGCTGGGCTACCAACCACGTACTTTCAAAGAAAGCATTGCCATTGTGGCGGGGCAGATTTAAAATAAACTTACTTTAATGAGGTGCCGTTCTGGGGCTGTTTTCTAATAACAGCCTCAGAACGGCATTTTGCTTTTACTCTATGAAGTACTTTTTCTTGAAAAGGTTAGTGCCAGCCTTACTAAATAATGACCAATTTCTAATATTTAACTTTTAAGATATTTAGCCGTAGTAAAGCATCTATGCTAAACCGCTTGGCCCGCGCTATACAGGATTACTTTTCGTTCTCCCAGCGAGAACTCAAGCAGTTTTTCATTCTCATCTTCCTGATTTTATTGCTTCTGATAGCACCCTTTTTCCTTTTCCAGGAAGATGTTCCCTATGACCCTACTGCCGATCAACAAATTCTTGATAGCCTGGTAGTGCAGCTAGATGCGCGGGTAGAAGAAGCCAAAACCGAAAGAAACTTAGCGTACCGGCGCAAACCCATCAAGCTGTACCGTTTCAACCCCAATGAACTCACGGTGGAACAATGGCAGGAGCTAGGATTAAACAAGTACATTGCGCAGCGCATCCTCAACTACAAAGCAAAAGCCGGGGCCTTCAAAAGCAAAGCCCAGTTGCAGAGAATCTACGGCTTACCCGATTCGCTTTTCCAACTATGGTACCCGTACATTGCCCTGCCGGATGAAAGTCCGGGGTACGCCCGGAACACAGGGGAGAGGCAACCGTTTTCAAGCTCTTTTCCTGAAAACAGGCCCAGAACCGAATATCCCCGCAAGAAATGGGAACTGCAACCCTTTGACCTCAACACCGCCGATACCACAGAATTGAAGCAAATCAAAGGCATCGGGAGCAAACTGTCGGGCCGCATTGTGGCTTTCCGGAACAAGATAGGCGGGTTCCATTCGGTGGAGCAGGTAGGAGAGGTGTACGGATTGGCGCCCGAGGTGGTAGACAGTGTGCGGAAGTACGGGTTTATCGGTAAGGCGTATGCACCCAAAAAAATCAACGTGAACACTGCCACCTTTGAGGAGTTGCGCCAACATCCTTACATTGGGTATGGTCTGGCCAAAGCCATCGTTAATTACCGCACCCAGCACGGGCCGTACCCTAGCTTAGAAGAGCTGCGTAAAATAAAGATTCTGGACGAGGCAAAGTTTCAGAAAATGCAGGCTTACCTGAGTATTCAATAAATTTCAAAAAACTCCTTCAATTCAGTCCTGAGGTTTGACACCTTCTTTGGGGCGGTTCTTCACCTAAAAAAAGCTAGAGCTTCTCTTTTCGAAAGAGGATATCTACTATCCATCATCTTTAGGCCTCCATGATAAAGGAAGTTTAGAAAAGCCCACGGAGATCAAAGTTGGATGCGTATTTATACTGTAAATAGGTGTAATTCAGTGCATTTTGCCCGTTGAGGGCCTGTTGATGGTATTGCTTTCAAAAACAAAACGTATTTTAATAATCGGTGCCAATGAACGCTTTGGCCTTCCATAACACCAAGTAGGGCACCCGTCAATTGTCTACTCTTGAGGCACGTCATAAGCAGTAGATGCCAGAACATACCGGCAGCTTAACGGTTTTGACCTGAATGCGAAAAAATAGGCAATAAACTCATCTGTAACCTAAGGAAACCAGTTTTATGAGGCAGTTAATAAAGGTGGTAGACCAGACAACTGAACCCTCTGTTCTGGTGCAGATAGTAGAGTCCGCGCCAGACCCGTACCTGGTACTGTCGCCTGATCTCAAAGTTCAGATGGTGACGCAGGCTTTTCTCGCGCTTACCCACCGCAAGCGCGAAGCCTTCGTAGGAAAATACCTGTTTGACGTTTTCCCTGAGAACCTCGCCAACCAGTTGAACGGTGCCGCTACCCACCTGCAGGCCTCCTTGCAAAAGGTAGTAGAGTCTAAAAGGCCCCACCAGATGGCCGTGCAGCAGTACAGTCTACTCAAGCCTGATGAACAAGGAGGAGGCTTTGAAGAAAGACAACTGCTTCTGGTAAATACCCCTGTGCTCAGCCAGGCGGGAGAAGTAATCTACATCATCCTTAAAGCAACGGATGTCACCACTCAAGTCAATAATAAGAACAAGGTGCAACACCTTACCTCAGAGCGGAAGGTGCTTCAAGAGAGTTTAGATCACGCGCAACAAAGTCAGCAGGTTCTAAGAGAAGATGAGCGCCGCCTGCGGGAAGCGCAAGCCATTGGCCATATTGGCAGTTTTGAGTACATGCTTCCGGCCCAGGAATTGTTTTGGTCAGATGAACTGTACCGCATTTTCGGGCTGGAGCCCCAAAGTGAACCGGCCACCTTTGAGAAGTTTGCCTCCTTTGTACACCCAGAAGATAGGCCACGGTTTGATAAGGCCATGCAGGACTTTTACCAAGGGCAGAGCAACTTTGACCTTACTTATAGAATTGTCAGGGCAGATACGCAACTAAGGACGGTGCACACCCTGGCT
The DNA here is from genome assembly GCF_056491185.1 of Rufibacter sp. JT20002. Lineage (NCBI taxonomy): Bacteria > Pseudomonadati > Bacteroidota > Cytophagia > Cytophagales > Hymenobacteraceae > Rufibacter > Rufibacter sp. JT20002. Next base: position 589,897 of record NZ_JBSZJY010000003.1, read on the forward strand.
ACCGTGCAAACGGAGCCTCAGCGGAAAGTGCACGGCACTTTGCAAGACATCACCGAGCAAAGAAAAGCACAGGAGAAGCTAGAGGAACGGGAGGCCCTGCTCCGGCAGTCTGAGGCCGTGGGCAAAGTTGGGAGTTATGAAGCCGATGTTGCCACCCTGACCTTCCAGTTCTCAGATGAGATGTACCGCTTGTTGGGTTTTGAGCCTAATTCTATAGAACCGACCCTGGACCTGATAGATGCCATCACGCACCCAGAGGATGTGCTCCCCATCAGGCAGAAACTGGAACAGGCCCTTCAAAACAAAAGCAGTTACCATTACATCCGGCGAATCTTCCGGCCAGACGGACAGATGCGCTACATTGAAGGCAAGGGCAAGGTCATATGCGATGACAAAGGTCAGCCTTTGAAATTCCTGGGCAACATCCAGGACATCACCGACCAGGTGCGCGCCGACCTGATCCTGGACGCGATCAATGAGGTTTGTTTCGAGTTGGATGACAAACTGCAGTTCAGGTATGCCAACCGAAAAGCCTATCAAGCTTGGGGCAAAGCACCAGACGAGGTGCTGGGTAAAAACTACTTTGAGGTCTTGCCCCACAGCAAAGAGTCGGCCATCTCTGAGATTTTCTCCACGGTGGTGGAGAAGAAAGAACAAGTGCTGCAAAAAGTGTACAGCCCGCATGAGGATAAATGGTTTTTCTACAACGCCATGCCTGCCCCTACGGGCCTGGTTGTTCTGTATTTTGACGTGACAGAACGGGTAAAAGCCCGCTACGAGATTAAGCAACAACAGGAGCAGTTCCAGCGGTTGGTAGAAAACATGCCCGATTTGATTTCCCGTTGGAAGAAGGACGGCACCCTGGTGTATTGCAATCCTAACTTTGAACATAAGCTAGGTTTTACCTCCGGGGCAGCCTTAGGTAAAACGAACCAAGAGATGGGCATTCCGCCCGAAGTGGCTCTGCCTTTCGCCGAAAGTCTGAATACCGTATTTGCGACCGGTCAGCCGATGGACCACTCCTGCGATTTACCAACTCCAGAGGGACAAATCAACCTCCTGGCCCGGCTGGTGCCTGAGTTTGCCCCGGACGGCACTGTGGAGACAGTTTTATCTATTGGCCGTGATATCTCCCAAATCAAGCAAGCCGAAGCTGAGATTAGGAAACACCTCAACATTCTGCAGCAGGCGGAGGAATTAGCCGGCATGGGCAGTTGGGAATATGACATTGCTTCCAAAAACCTCACTTGGTCAGAAGGACTTGGGCGGCTAATTCAAGTAGACAGGACCAAAGGCTCTTGGGCGATGAATTTCATGGCGGCTGTGGTGGAGGAAGACAAACCTGTTGGCGAGCGCATCTTACATGCCTTGCTGCACAACCCCCAACCCTTTGAGGAAACCTTGCGGCTAAATACGTACTCAGGCATCAGGCGGCAGAAAATGAAAGGTACCCTGGTGGCAGGGCCAGACGGGAAACCCTCTAAGGTGCTGGGGGTGAACTGGGACATCACCGACATGCACCGGCTGGAAGAAGAGAACCTCACCATCAGGCTGAACCAACAGAAAGAATTGCTCCTGGCCATCTTGAATACGCAGGATGAGGAAAGGCGCCGGATTGCCGAGGGCCTGCACAACGGCATCGCCCAGTTGCTGTACGCGGCCAAACTTAACCTGAACCAAATCATCAGGGAAGAAGATATTCTGCATAACAAGCAGTTACTTGAAATGACCACCAAAGCAGATGCCATCCTGGAAAAAGCCATTCAGCAGACGCGCACCCTATCGCATGAATTAATTCCCACCCCTTTATCAGATTTAGGGCTGCAAGCGGCCATCAAAGACATTTGCGCTACCTTAACCAGCAAGAACCTGAAACTGAAATGCTGGGTCTTCAACCTACATACCCCGCTTGAAAAGCATATGGAGCTAGCGGTGTACCGCATCGCCCAGGAGTTGGCAAACAACATTGTAAAGCATTCGCGGGCCACCCAGGCCGGGTTATTGTTGCGCGAGCAACGGGGAGCCCTTGTGTTAGAGGCAGAAGACAATGGCAAAGGCTTTGTCCCTACAGAATTGAAAAGCAAAACCAATGGCATGGGCCTTAAGTCCATAAAAGATCGGGTGCAGCTGTTAAACGGGACCATAGACATTGACTCGGCCCCGGAGCACGGCACCACCATCAGCATCCACCTCCCGCTGCCCTTACCCAATTCTACCGCAGCAGAGTAGCCGTTGGGGAGTTTCATGGATGCTAAAGGAAGAAGGGAGGTGCTTTTCCTAATCCCTCGAATTATTGGTGTCTTCTTTGGGAAGGTACATTTGCCTTTGCGCCTGCTTTTGGAATCCCATGCACAATCTTTAATTTTCAGAACTGGAAGTATTCTGTTGCAACAGGAGGGTAGGGCAATTGCTGCCTGGCACACCAACCCGGGAAAGTAACCGTTTTCCTTTTAAAGCAGTTTACTCCAAGGTAGAAGTATTGCTTCTGCCAAAACCCACTTTCCCGTTTCTGAAAATACCAGATGACCAACCCCGCAACGTCACTTCCGCACCTGCTCAAGCAATACCAACGCCGGCTTCTGAACCTCAGTGGCTCTAACCGTTCCCTGGTGTTGCTCAAGCCCTCGGCCAGTCTGCACCTGGATGTCCACGCCCTGGATTACGCCTACAAAGGCCCGTCTTATGAGTACGTGAAAGACTTGTTGGCCGGAAAGCAGAATCTGACCTTGTGCGAGGTAGCCGATGCCCGTGACGCCGCCCTAGCCCCACTTACCAAAAGCCTGAAAACCATTCAGCGCCGGGCGCACATGATCTGGGAAGAGCGGGGCGCGAAAGAGCTGTTTGTGGGTTGGCCCTTCGTGGAGGGTGCTTTCCCCGACGGAACGTTGGTGCGCTGCCCCTTGATCTTTTTTCCGGTGGAGCTGCGAGTAAACGAGAAACGCCAGTGGCAGCTGGTGCGCCCCGAGGACACACCGGGCTTCTTCAACAAAAGCTTTCTGCTTGCTTATGCGCATTACCTGAACCTCACGCCAGACGAGGCCCTCATGGAGGAAGACTTTGACGAGTTTCCTTCCGATGACCTCCAGTTCCGGACCAAACTCTATGAACTTCTAAAAGCAAGTAATCTGGAGATCAACTTCAACCAAGAGTTGATGAAAGATGCTTTGCAGCCGTTTAAAGCCTATAAACGCGAAGAACTGGAGAAAACCTGGAAACCTGGACAACTGAAACTCCAGCCCGAGGCAGTGCTAGGTATTTTTCCCCAAGCAGGTTCCTACCAACTCGCTGATTACGATGACCTGCTGGAAAACCCTCCGGTAGAAACGTTGGAAGAACTGCTTTTGCCCCAAACCGAAATAAACGCCGCCCAAGCCCAACTTGAGCAGCAACTTTTCACCGCCTTTGACGCAGATTCTTCACAAGAGGCAGCGTTGCGGCAGGTGAAAGCGGGGCAGAGCGTGGTGGTGCAGGGCCCGCCGGGCACCGGAAAATCGCAGCTCATCTGTAACCTGGTGTCTGATTACCTGGCCCGGGGTAAAAGCGTGCTGGTTGTCTGCCAGAAGCGGGCGGCTTTAGACGTGGTGTACCAGCGCTTGTCTACCACCGGCCTAGACCAATTCTCGGCCTTGGTGCATGACCTGAACTTGGACCGCCCTGCGGTTTTCGCTAAAATCCGGCAGCAGATTGAGCAGGTAGAAGAGTACCAGCGGCAAAACGTGGCCTTGGGCAATATCCAAGCCGAGCGCCAATTTCTGGAAACTAGCCGTCGCATCAACCAAATCTCAGATCGGCTGAACAGCCTGAAGGAAGCTTTGTTTGACACCGAAACCTGTGGGTGGTCACCGAAGGAACTGTATTTACGCAGCAACCCGCGGGCGCCGCATTTGCCCGCCGAAAGCATTTACCTGGCCTTCAACGCCACTACCTGGCAGGAGTGGCGGCCGCGCCTGCTGCATTACCTGCAAGATGCCGTCCTACTGCAAAGCCCTGATTTCCCGTGGAACGAACGTCGTTCCTTCCATTTGCATACCTGGGCCGAGCGCCAAAAACTCACGCAACTTCTTACCCAGATTCCAGCTACGGCGAGGGAAGTGGCTGGGCAGGTGCAGGAATTGCTCCCGTCCCAAGCCGAGCCGTGGGACGCTTTGCAGGCCCTGATGCAGGAATTACCTACGCTCACGTCTGTGCAGCAAGCCTTGGAAGACAAAGCGGTTTCGCGCCTATTTTTCGGGAACCTGGCCCAAACCAAGGAGTACAAGCAGCGCGAGGCGCACATAGCCCAGTTACAGAAAGACACCACCAGTGCGCAGGTCAGGCTTACCCAAGCAGAGGCTCAGCAAATGTCCCAACTGCTGGGAGCGTATGACCAAGCCCAGAGCGGTTTCCTAAGCAAAATCCAGTGGAGCTTTTCCGCTGACAAAAAGAAGCTGGCTGCCTTTGCCGAGAGCAAGGGCCTGACCAATTCAGACACCGCCGTAGAGCACCTGAGAATCGCTTTGAACCAGTGGCAAGCTTTGCAAACTCAGTGGCAAGGCCTGCAGACCCTTGAGCCCACCATCCAGATTCCGGCAGACTTCTTTAGTTCAGAGGCCTCGCAGGAGCTATCGGCTTTGCAGCAGGCCTGGGAGCAACGGAAAATCGTTCAGCGGCTCCTTGCCTATGACGTGCTGCCCGATGCTTTGTTGCTGATGCCCGCAGAGCGTTTCAGGGCTGTTTTAAGCCAAACACTGCCAAAACTCCACGCGTTGCAGGAGCAGGTGCGTGACTGGGAACGCTGGCTGACGCCTTCGCAGATTGAGGTGATTGCAACCGATGCCTCGGCTACCCAAAGAATGACCCAAGCACTGGCCGAGCACTTTGACCGGATGGTGCTTTTTGACGAGTTGGTGCAAACCTTGTCCCCGGAACTAAGAGCCTGGCTGGATGAACTGCGTGCCGCCGTACCGCAAAGCGTTGAAGCTCAGTTGCAGGCCTTGGAAAACAGCATTCTACTAGCTTGGGTACAGCATCTGGAAAGCCGCTCCCCGGTACTTACCATTGTGAGCACCGGCGAACTGGAACGTCTGGAAACCGAACTCCAAGAAAAAATCAAACAGAAAGCCGAACTGAGCCGCCAGATTATCTTGCTCAACTTGCGTGAACAGACCTACAAAAACATGGAGTATAACCGCCTGGGTAACCCGGTTACGTACCGCCGTTTGCTCACGCAGGTAAGTAAAAAACGGATGCTGTTCCCGCTGCGCAAGCTCAACGCAGAGTTTGGCGAGGAAATCAGGCAACTGCTGCCGTGCTGGCTGGCTTCGCCGGAGACCGTGTCGGCCTTGTTTCCGTTGGAGCGCATCTTTGACCTGGTGATTTTTGATGAGGCCTCGCAGTGTTTCGCCGAGGTAGGAATTCCGGCCATGATCAGGGCCAACCAGGCTGTGATTGCCGGGGATGAACAGCAGTTGGGGCCGTCAGACTTGTACCGGGTGCGCTTCGGGGTAGACGAGGATGACACCGAGGAACTGCTGGTTGAGTCCTTGTTGCAATTGAGTGCGCTGCATTTGCCCCAGACGTTGCTTTCTGAGCATTACCGCAGCCAGTACCCAGAACTGATCCAGTTCTCTAACCAGCATTTCTACCGCCACAAACTGCAGCTCATCCCTAAGCTGGAGGCCATGAACACCGCTGAGCCTGCCTTGCAATATCTGAAGGTAGAAGGCGTCTGGGAAAACCAAACTAACAGGGTAGAGGCCGAGCGCGTGCGGGATCTGGTCTTGGAGCTGATGCGCAAGGGCGAAACCAACATCGGGGTGATCACCTTCAACTTCCCGCAGCAACAACTGGTGCAGGATTTACTGGAAGAGGCCGCCCTGGCTCAGAACAGGAAATTGCCCGAGGAACTCATCATCAAGAACATTGAAAACATACAGGGCGATGAGCGGCAGTACATCATCTTCTCCATTGGGTACGCGCCGGATTCCAGCGGTGTGGTACGGGCCATGTTTGGGAGCTTGAACGCTGCTAAAGGCGAGAACCGGCTCAACGTGGCAATCACGCGCGCCATCAAGCGGGTGTACGTGGTCACCAGCCTCTGGCCTGAGCAGTTCCCGACGGAGAACGTGAAACACCCCGGTCCGCGGTTGCTGCGGGAGTACCTGGCCTTTGCCCGCGAGGTAAGCGAGAATGGGTTCACGCCCAAACCTTCGCCTCCAGCGAACATCCCGTCGGCGTTGCTGCTGTACCCGGCGTTGCTGCAGGAGTTTGGAGAAAATGGTACAAAAACGGGCTTGTCGTTAGAACTCCCCTTCGCAGACCTTACTTTCCGTAACGGCAATCAGTATAAGGCCGTAGTGTTAACGGACGACGATTTGTACTTCCGGAGACCTTCCGCCAAAGCCTCGCACGCCGATGTGCCCTTACGCCTCAAAGCCCGGGGCTGGAAATACGGAGCCGTGTACAGTCGTCAGTTCTGGAACCAGCCCGAACAGGTCTGGCAGAAACTAACCGAACTGTACGAATATGATGAAAGATAAACTACTAGAGATCAGCGTGGGGCTTTGCCTGCTCATTGCCGTGGCCTGTGACTCAGGAGCGGCTAAATCAGAGGAAAGCACCGCGGAGACCTCTACCAAAAAAGAAGGCAAGAAAAAGAAAGACAAGAACCCGGCCTCTGAAGGCTTTGCCGTCAACAATAACTATGAACTGCTGGAGGTGAGCAAAATGGGCAAGAAATCTGTGCCCGAGAGCTCTGGCTTGGAAGCCTCCGCTGACGGTAATTTCTGGACCCACCCAGACGCGGGCAATGAGGCGGTATTGTACAAGGTGAACCAATCTGGCGAGCTGCTGGAGACCATGAACGTGCAAGGCGCCAAAAACAACGACTGGGAAGATGTGGCCCGGGGCAATGACGGGTTCCTGTACATTGGCGATATAGGCAACAACGAGAATACCCGCCAGGATCTGCAGATTCTGAAGATTGACGAGAAGTCTAAAAAAGTAGTCGGCGCTATTCCGTTCAAATACGCTGACCAGACTGAGTTTCCGCCGGCAAAGCAGAACCTGAACTTTGACGTGGAAGGCTTTTTCATGCACAACAACGCCTTCTACCTGTTCACCAAAAACCGCGGCAAAGGCGACTGGGTGAAGCTCTACAAAGTAGCCAACCAACCGGGGGCTGCTCAAACCGTGACGCCATTAGACAGTGTCCAGATCAGCACCAAAATCACCGCCGCCGATATCTCGCCGGATGGCCGCCACATTGCCCTTTTAGGCGAAGGCTGGGCCTACCTGTTTGACGCTGACAGCCCCGAGCAAACCTTCAAAGGCAAGAAAGAGCAGATTCCGTTGGGCAAAGTTGGCCAGGCCGAGGGGTTGGTTTTCGTGAACGACACGGACATGATGATCTCCAACGAGGCCGGCCGTCTGTTCATGCTCAGTTTGAAGAAATAGTTTTTCAAGCTTGATTTCTCTAAATGGGCAGTAAACCAACTGCTCTTGTTTCTGTAGAAACCAACCTGTTCCCCTGACTTACCGGTCTGAAGGCGAAATGCAGTGAACCCTGTTTTTGTCTTTGGGCCGGTTTCTTTTTTGCCCTAAAGAATCTGGTAGGAGTTGGGGCATTATTGGATTACCCTTGTTTCTGTAAAAACAAGGGAGAAACGCACCTGCCTGTTTTTCGTTGAAGAGTATAAATAAGGGACAAGTCTCCCTGTTCGCCAACCTTTAATCTGAACAGCATGTCTAATATCATCTTAGTGACCGGCGCTACCGGCACCGTTGGTTCTGCTACCGTGGAAGCCCTTTCTGCCTTAGGAAACAATGTGCGGGCCGGAGTGCGGTCTCTCATCAAGGGAGATATCTTGAAACGCCTACCCGGCGTGGAACTGGTGGAAATCAACTTTGACCGGCCCGAGAGTCTGGCGGTTGCTTTTACCGGGGTGACCACCGCTTTCCTGATTACTCCCTTCACCGCTGATCAGGTGGAAATGGCCCAAAAAATGATAGATGCTGCCCAGGCTGCGGGTGTGCGGCACGTGGTTCGCCTCTCGGCCAGCGGGGCCGAAGCAGAGCCTGGCATCCAACTGGGGAAATGGCACCGGCAAGCCGAGGATTACCTCAAAAACACCGGAATTAATTATACCATGCTGCGCCCCGGTTCTTTCATGCAGAATTTTGTAAACCAATACGCGCACAGCATCAAGCAGGAAAATGCCTTTTACCAGCCCTTGGGGAACGGTCGGGTGTCCTACATTGACGTGCGGGACATTGGCGATGTAGCCGCCGAAATCCTGATTAACCCAGACCAGCACGCAGGTAGAGCCTATACCTTAACCGGACCCCAAGCTCTTTCTGGTCATGAGATCGCCGAGATTTTCTCCAGAACCACCGGCCGCACCATCCAGTACATAGACGTGCCCGAAGAAGCAGCCCGCAATGCCATGAGGCAAAATGGTCTGCCAGATTGGATAACTGAAAGCCTACTAGAGTTGAATGCGATCTCCAAGGCTGGCTATGCCTCTGGGGTGACAAGCGATGTGCAAGAGGTAATAGGCCGAGCCCCACATACCTTTGAGGAGTTCGCCAAAACCTACCATGACTGTTTTTAGAGTCTTTTAGAGAATTAAAAAGCAGAACCCGTTTCAAAGCTTTTTTCAGGAAAAGAGCTTTAGAACGGGTTCTGTTTTTTTTAATGGAAGGCTGCTTATTTCTTATTTACCAAGATATATAGATAAACAAAAAGCCCCGCCAATCTAGACGGGGCTTTTTGTTTGAATGGTTTATTTAGACCTTAGTCACGGTCGTTTCTGGAAGATCCACCGCGGGAAGAGTTTCCGTTACGGTTGTTTCCGCTGGAGCGATCATCGTCATGGTCATTGGAGTTGCCGTATCTTGAACGGTTCTCGTAACCAGATCCGCCGCCACCGTAGCTAGACTGTCCGCCCTGGCTGCCATAGCCGCCGCGTGAGCCCATGCCGGTAGAAGTAGAGCCGTATCCGCTGGAACCGCCGTAGCTGCTGCCACCTTGGCCGTATCCGCCCATGCCGTAGTCACGTGATTGGTCGCCGTAGCCGCCACCGGTAGAGGCACCGCCGTGGCCGCGATCGTGGTCAAATCCGCCTCCTCTAGAACCGGTTCCGGAAGAGCCGTAGCCACCGCGTGAGCCCATGTCATTGCCCATGTTGCCGTAGTTAGATCCGCCAAAGCTTCCGCCGCCGTGACCACCTTGTCCGTAGTTACCGCCTTGTGATCCTTGGCTGGCACCATAAGAAGAGCCCCCGTAGTTTCCACCGCCCATAGAGCCGTAGCCACCTTGGGCAGAACGAGAACCAAAGTCACCGCCTTGTGAATTATGCGTGCTGTAACCACCTTGGCCGCTTCCGCCGCTCATAGAGCCATAGCCGCTGTTGTCGCCGCCCCGGTTTTGGCCACGTGAGCTGCCGCCACCTTGCCAGTCCTGGTTACCGCCTTGTGGTGAGCCATAGCCCCCACGTGAGCCCATGTCAGAACCGGAAGATCCGCCATAGCCTCCTCTAGAGCCCATGTCATGCGAGCCGTAGTTGCTGCCGCCGCGACCAGAGCCACCGCCGTACTGGGTGCTGTAACTGTTTCCGCCTTGGCTGTAGCCACCATCATAATCTGAGTTTCCGTCATAGCCCTGACCGCCGCGGGAAGAGCCGCCACGTGAGCCATATTCTTCGCTGTAAGAGCCGCCTCTAGAGCCCATGGAGCCGTAAGAGCCGCCTTGCTGATTGCTGTAGCCTTGGCTGTACCCGCCATGACCGCTGCCTTGGCCTCCGCCACCGTGCATGCCGTAGCCGCTCTCAGTGCCGTAGCCCATTTGGTTTCCGTAGTAGCCAGAGCCACCATAATTTGAATAACCGCCGCGGTCAGATTCTGAACGGGAAGAGTTGCCGGCGTAGCCTCCTTGTGAGCTCATGCCGTACGGGTTGCTGCCCATGCCAGAGCCGCCGTATCCACCCTGACCACCTTGTGAATGGCCCATAGATACGCCGTAACCGCCTTGTCCGTAGTTAGAGCCGCCTTGGTTGCTGTGGCCGCCATATCCGCCTTGTCCATAATTGGAGCCACCTTGGTTACCGTAGTTTCCGCCGCCTTGCCCGCCGTAACGGTTGTGTTGGTCATCATGGTTGTTCCAGGAATTGCCGCCGCCAAAGCTGCCGCTGTTGCCCTGACCACCATAACCGCCCTGGCCACCACCTTGTGAGCCGTAACCGCCTTGGTCGCCGTTGAAGTTTCCGCCGCCGCTAATGCCGCTCATAGAAGAGCTGCCTTGGTTTCTGGACTCGCCGCCTTGTGAGCCGCCGTATCCCATGCCGCTGCCCATAGAGGCTGCTGAACCAGATGCGTTGTTGTCTGAAGAAGAGCCGGATTGGCCAGATTTGCTTGAGCCAGATTTATCGCCGGAGGCTTTGGCGGTTGTAGAAGAGCCTGATTTGGAACCGGCTTTTGGGGTGCTGGAGGTAGAAGCGGTAGATTTGCTTCCGCTGCTTTTCTTACCTGAAGCTGTATCTGGAGAAGAGGCTGAAGCGCCTGTTTTAGAAGTTGAGGATGAGCCTGTAGAAGCAGTTGGAGATGAAGTGCTGCCTGTACCTGTGCTGCCACCTGCGCCAGATCCTGAACCTGAACCGCTCATGCCAGAGGCACCGGAGGTGGAACCAGAAGTGCCTTGGGTACCAGAACCACCCTGAGAACCCAGAGATCCGGAAGTAGTACCTGAAGTTGAGCTGCTGCCCAATGCACCGGAAGAGGAGGCGGAAGCGTTGGTTCCCATACCACTTCCTGAGCCAGAAGTAGAAGAGCCTTGGTTGTTATTTTGCTGCTCTTTTTGATTGTCTTTCATGGTTAAATCTCCTTTGTTTTAGTTATAGAATGGTGTGATGAAAACACTTGCCTCAGACGCGGGGGTTGTACCCATTTCAAAGGCAAGTGTTTATACTATACGAACGGGTGTTTGCATGGTTAACTCATTCATTGCGAATTTTTAATCCATGAAGATTTAATTGGAGAATACCCTTAAAAGATGTGTCAGTTTTTAAGGTAGAATTATGAAAATGATTTTTAAGGGTATTCTTTCCTGTTACTTTTTGAAAAAGAGGTAAAAAAGAATGTACCTAATTTTACGAGGTATTTTGTTCTTAGTCTGGTCTGGCAGAATAAAAAATGCCACCAAAACATCTCAACAAAAGGAGAAACGTTCTGGTGGCAGGTGGTAAGAATTGTAAGTGCCCTTGGAGTTTAAGAATATCCGAGAATCTAGGTTAGGAGATTTCCGGTGATTTTGGCTGTCTTTCTACTGGCAGCACACTGTTTACTGTTTGCTTCTCGGTTACTCCACTCTGCAAGGTAGTAGTGCTGGTGGGTTCCTCGTTCACTTCCAGGTTACTGAGCAGTTCTTCGGCATCTTCTTTTTCCTCGGCATCAGGTACAGGCACCTCGTGTTCATCCGCTTCCAAAGGCTCATAGTTCAACCGAACAAACATAGGGAAGTGGTCTGACCCGAAGAACGGCAGCCGTTTCATCCTGATGAGCCTGAATGCCGGGTCGTAAAAAATATGGTCCAATGAGTACCGGAAGAAAGGAACAAAGGCATTATAAGTATTGTAGAAACCCCGCCCAATGCGGGGGTCCAACAAGCCACTTATTTTTCTAAACAAGTTGGTGGTGTAAGACCAAGCCACATCATTCAAGTCTCCAATCACAATGCTAGCATACGGCGATTCCTTGGCCATTTTGGCAACAGTCAGTAACTCGGCCTCCCGGGTATCTGTGTCTTTGTTTAAGTGAGGTGGCTGCGGGTGTACTGTGAAGAGGTCAAACTTTTTGCCGGTGGGCAACTCAACGATCATGTAAAAAGAAGGAATACCTTCCTCTACCAGGTACCGCACTTCGGTATGGGTGAGTTTGAACTTGCTGTAGAACATCATACCATAGGTGTTCTCCAGCGGCTCTTTGATGCAGTACGGATACTGGTCATCTAACTCAGAAATGGCGTTGGCCCAAGCATGGTTGGGCTCATTGATGAGCAGCAAATCTGGGTCGTTTTCCTTTACTACCTTCAGAAAGCGGTCAAAGCGGGTGTTAGACATCCGTACGTTGGAAATCATGATCCCGAAGGAGTTTTTAGGCGCCTTGATTTTTGATCTGAGTGCCTGTACCCTTACAAGCGGGGTGAACTTGTAGAAATGCACCAGCTCATTGATGATGGCCAGAAGCAGCAAGCCCGCAAAAATCTTCTGGGAAAGCAACTCAAAGCCGTAAAGCCAACCATATAACCCCAACACCAACACGCTCAGCAAAGCCACCTGTACCCGGGGAAAGTCCAGTATTCGTATCCACCAGTTGGTGCTCTTTACAAGAGTGAGCAAGGAGGCTACAATAGCGATTCCGCCAAGTAGCTCAAGGGCTGTTTTCATGCTTTCAAAATTGGTCGGTTCGTACAAGTACTGTTTTTTACGGCTAGGGTTGCCCCTGTAGAAATACCCATTATCAGCTTGACGGGTTTTTAAAACAAAAAAGTCGTTTCTAGCTTGATTTGCGAAAATCAGGCCAGAAACGACTTGAAGAAATTTTTATTTATGTTAACTATTGGGCCGCCTTCTCTACCCGCACACCCACCGACATGATTCCTGGTAAGGGGTCTTGGCGCATGTACTGGTTTAGTTTAAGCTGATATTTCCCGGCCTGCTGAAACCGTACATTCTTGAGCCCCCTGAACCGATGGTCAAAGATATCACCAGTGCCGTTGCCTTTGGGTTCACCCGTCTTAGGGTCCATCAGGTACATTTCATGCAGCATGGAGTTGACCTGTTTACCATCTGGGCCTACCAGAAAATGCCGTAGATACAGGTTGTAGAACGGGTAATGCAAGGCGTTGCGCACATTAAAAAAAACGTTGTACTGCTGGGTGGTATCGGTGATCTCAAAGCTGAACACCGGCGCCAGCTTTACCGGCCACTGGTTGTCTGGAATATCCTGGTTTTCCTCAAATACGCGATTCGCATCACAACTTCCCAGGAATAAGCCAAGGCTACATAGTGCTACTAAAAAACGAAAACGTTTTCTCATCATCCTTCTACTTTGGGCACTCCGGCCTCTGGGTTACCCGGTCGTCTGTTCCGGTTGTTTCGGTTGCGGTTCCGTCTGCTGCGTTGTTCTCCCTCTGGTCTTGGCCCGGCTTCTGGTTTTTCAGGGGCTAAAACGCCGACTGCTGCCGTAGGCTGGGTGTTTGCCGGTTGAGGTTTGTTTTGCTGCGGCGGACGGTTGCCCTGCGGACGGTCTGCCCGAGGTGGCCGGTTTTCTTTAGGCGGACGGTTCTGGTCGCGCTCAGGACGAGGTTTGCCTTGCGGCTGTTGGCCTTTCGCCTGCGGCTCACGCTCTGGCTTTGGAGGTCTGTTTTCGTTTCCTCCGGGTTTGTTTCCGTTGCGCTCTGGGCGGGATTTTGGTTCTCCTTGCGCCCGGCCAGAAGGACGGTCTCTGCGCACTTCTGGGGTAGGGGCTGCTTGGGCAAGTACCTCGGTTGCAGTAGGGGCAGGGGCGGCACCCCCGTTTTTATTCTTTTTCTTGTTGCGCTTTTTCTTGGTTTTGTATTGCTCGTCCAGACGGTCCAGGTTACCTTCCAGGGCTTCCACAAAGTCCACCACTTCTGGTTGCTGCTTTTTCACTTCCTCAGCCAGGTTCTCCGGCATCTCTCCGGCAGCATTCATCTTCAAGACCTCGTGCACGCGCTCCACAGTTACCGGAAACCAGTTGCTATCACCGCGGTAGCCAAACCACATGATCCGGCGGAAGATGTCGGTCTTCTGCAGGAAGGCGTCACCAGCTTTGGTTTGCAGCGGACGGTTTACGTTAGGGATGTCCTTTAGGGCATCCATGTACGTTTCTAGCTCATAGTTAAGGCAGCACTTGAGACGCCCGCACTGGCCAGAAAGCTTGCTGGGGTTCAACGACAGGTTTTGGTAACGCGCCGCAGTGGTAGACACGCTTCTGAAATCAGTAAGCCAGGTAGAGCAGCACAATTCACGGCCGCAGGACCCAATACCACCCAACCGGCCGGCCTCGTGCCGCAGGCTGATCTGACGCATCTCAATCCGTACCTTGAATTCCTCGGCCAGTTTCTTGATCAGTTCCCTGAAATCTACGCGGTCATCAGCGGAGTAGAAGAATGTGGCCTTGGTTTTATCGGCCTGGTACTCTACGTCTGAGAGCTTCATTTTAAGCTTGAGCTCCTGCACAATGGCCCGGGCGCGGTACATGGTAGACGGTTCCTGCTCGCGGGCGAGGTTGAACTTCTCCATGTCTTTCTCGGTGGCCACGCGGTAGATGGTTCTGATCTCGTCGTTGTTCTGAACCTTCTTTTTGTTCATCTGCAGGCGCACTAACTCGCCTTTCAATGACACGTGGCCAATGTGGTGCCCGTTAGGTACGTCTACCACCACGGCATCGCCGGTGATGAGCGGAATACGGTTTACGTTCCGGAAAAACTCTTTGCGGCCGCCTTTGAAACGAACCTCTACTATATCAAACTCTTTAAAAGACACAGGAATCTCCATGTCTGAGAGCCAATCAAATACATTTAATCGGTTACAGCCTCCCGTGCTGCAACCGCCGTTGCTTTTGCAGCCCGCTACTACCTCGCTGCCATCGGCAGAGGTGGTTTTGGTGCCGCAGCCGCCACTAGAACATGAACTACATCCCACGGGTCAATTTCCTTTATATAGATAATTCCTGTTTTCAAAAAAATAAAACTCCACTTACCGGAAAAGCAAAGTACCTGCGCCAAAAAGAAGGTCATTCATCCTCCTGAATACAAATGTATTAGGGCGAAGAGGCCTTGGTGCAACGGACTTATCACAGCCTTTCTACGGAAAATACTGAGAGCCTAATTAACAAATATAATAACTAAATCCGAATAGGCAGGCACGATTGCCTTTGCCATCCGCCGTTCATTTTAAGGATATATTTATGAAAACCGCCTTAAAACGCCAAACCCACGAACAACAAAGCAATGACTATCCGTTCCTTTTTTTCTTGTTCAGGCTAGTTTAGTTTGCCGGGAAAGTCCACCACTTAGGTAATAAGGACACCCAGCTGCCAGAAATTAGATGTTTTGAACTGCTCGCCTCGGACTAATTCCTTTCTGCAAATGGATCGAAAAGTTTTGGTTGACTAAGAGAAAGCCACTTGCCTGTTTTGATTCTGATCTTTCGTTTTGTTATTTGGCTTTCCTCATCCTTGTTTTCGCCTATGCAGTTTGACTTTGCCCAAAATCTGTCAGTTGACCAGTTGTGCACCCTCTTCAACGC
Source organism: Rufibacter sp. JT20002 (assembly GCF_056491185.1). Taxonomy (NCBI): domain Bacteria; kingdom Pseudomonadati; phylum Bacteroidota; class Cytophagia; order Cytophagales; family Hymenobacteraceae; genus Rufibacter; species Rufibacter sp. JT20002. The sequence goes on from NZ_JBSZJY010000003.1 coordinate 605,205, forward strand.
CGCCTTTTCAGATTACATTCAACCTTTCACCCTTTCGCCGGAAGTGATGGAATTGAAACTTCGGCGCGATGGTACCCAATTAGCCTTGTCGCCGCTGGTGATAGACCAGGGTGAACCGGTAGGGTTTATCTTTCAATGCCCAGGTGATTGGCAAGGCAAAAAGACCGCTTATAACAGCGGGACCGGAGTGGTGAGCAGGGCCCGGGGAAATGGATTGGTCCCGAGAATGTATGATTTTGGGTTGCCTGTGCTTCAAGCGCAGGGAGTGGAGCAGTGCCTGTTAGAGGTGATCCAGGAGAACAAGCGAGCCCTGGCGATTTACCAGAAGTTAGGCTTTGAGGTGACCAGGTCCTTCCATGTTTTCCGGGACAAGAAAGCGGACTTACACTGGCATGACCATACCCTTAAAGAAATGACCTTTCAACAGGTTGCAATACCTGATTGGGAGCTATACCAAACGTTCTGGGATGTGGAGCCCAGTTGGCACCTTCACATCGGAGCTATTGAGCGGACCGTTGCCGATGTGCAGATCGTAGAGGCACGGGTGCAGGGTATCTGCGTGGGTTATGGTATGGTGTACCCTTTAACCGGGGCCATTGGTCAATTAGCGGTGGCTCCTGCCTGGCGGAAAAAAGGGGTGGGGCAGGCATTGTTGCAGCATCTGGTTTCCGCTACCTCCTCGCCAGTGGTGAGCGTGATTAACGTCGATGCCAAAGGGGAGACATTGTTGCGCTTTCTGAAGAACCGGCAAATGGGTGAACTGCTTGGCCAATATGAAATGCTGTGGAAACTGTAAGTTTCGTTTAGGGACTTCTTTGGGAAAACAGGCCGAAAATTAATATCATTACTTTTCTAAAAATGAGATAAAAACTCTATCAGTTAACTATATCTATATCAGCTAGCCAACTATTTATCTTCTGTTTTAAGTTATTCTATACTTTAAGCCAACTACGCTCCTCGTTACTATGCGAATTCTATATCTTTTTCTGTTTGTTCTTTGCCTCAATTTCTTGCCTCACCTAACAGAAGGGGCGGAGAAGTACAAGGCAGGAGACAAGCTGTTTGTAGCCCCTACCAAAGGTTTAAATCTGAGAAAAGCACCTGATTCCCAATCGCCTGTTCTTTCTAAGTTGGACTACAACACGCAGGTAACCGTAATAGGCGATTCATTATTCAGTAAGCCGTATCAGGTGCCGGTAACTGATTTCGCGGGCGGAAAACTGAACCTGCAAGGGCACTGGGTGAAGGTGGGCATTGGTAAAGCAGTAGGGTATGTTTTTGAAGGAATGCTCTCCAAATTCAAAGGGTTGCCACTCAGTAGCTATGAGGTGGACTCTTGGCTGGTTACTTTGTTTGGAAAGCCAACCCTGAAAACGTCTAAAAAGAGCATAATGGCACAAGGTGGGAAAATAGACTTTGAAACAGAGGTAAGAACGTTCCCGCGGGGATTGGTCTCACAATCTACCTGGGGTGATGGCTGCGGAGATATGGAATACACGTTCAGCATTTCCTTCAACGAAGCGTACTGGCTTATTGAGCGCATGATGGTAGGAGCAGACGCCATTGATGATATCAAAATCAAAAAAGTTAAGGGTAAAACCCTTTTGACTTACTCTAGCTGTTCATAAAGGTCTGCCCAGTATTTGGCTAGTTTTCTAAAACCAAAGGATAAACCGCAAAGCCATACACACAGAACCCCGACAGATGCTTAGAATCTGCCGGGGTTCTGTGTGTAAATTCAGGCTAGGAGATTAATAATCGTAATCTTCTTGCTCTCTTTTCTTTTTAGCCCGGTAATAGGCGACTATTCCGTAGCCGATGATGGCGGTAACCGCCAACTGCCGAAGGAGGCCAGAACGGTTATGTTCCCACTCGGCCTTCATGCCTTTTTCTGCGATGATGTTAGGGAACTTGCCATCCTTGATGTCTTCAATAATCCCTTCTACCACGTTGATGCGGTCTGCCAGGATAAGCGGAAGCCAGTGCCCATAGTCATTCTCGCTTTTCTTGAACGCCAACCGGCGGATCATCCCGCTTAAACCGCTTGGCGGAACAGCCGTCCCGAAGACAGCGGTTACGTTAGGGCGCTCAATGGAATGATGTACCTCAATGTTAATTGGTTGCTGCGTTGGTCTTTCCCAGGTGTACCCTTTTGTGTCCTCGGCGGCCCTGTTTCTCATGGGGTAGGTTGGGTCGTTCTTCGGATCGGCGTCTATTCCCCAGCCTATTATATGCGCATATTTATTTGGTGTCGTTTCCATATGGTGGGTCTCCTTATATTCTTGCTGATGGTGGAATAAGAACAGGTTTGATGCAGTTATCTAACTTCTCAGAGAACATCCGATAAGCATCAGAAACCTCTTCTAACGGGATGCGGTGCGTGATAAGTCCCTTAGGGTTCAGGACGCCGTTTTGCACGTGCTCTATCAATCTGGGCAGCAGGCGTTTCACCGAGGCTTGGTTTCCTCTGATGGTAAGTCCCTTGTTCAGCACGTTGCCAATGGGCACCAGGTTATCGGTCGGTCCGTAAACCCCCACAATGGAGACAATACCACCTTTCTTCACGCAGTTAATGGCCCAGTGCAGCGCCGTTGCCGACCCGGCCTGAATAAGCAGCTTTCTACCTGTGATGGTCTGTAGGGCATTGCCCGTTGCCTCGGCACCTACAGCGTCAATACAAACATCGGCTCCCAGCCAATCGGTTTGTTTCTTGATGAACACGGCTGGGTCTCCAAACTCCCTGAAGTTATAGGCCTCGCACTGCGCGTAGTTCTTGGCAAACTCCAGGCGGTATTCCACCTCGTCAATGATAATCACGCGACCTGCGCCAAATAACCAGGAGCATTTAGCTGCCATGATCCCAACCGGACCGGCTCCAAACACCACCACCGTGTCGCCAGGCTGGATACCGCCCATTTCAGCGGCCTGGTAGCCTGTAGGCACCACGTCGGTCAGCAGAACAGCATCGTCTGGGTCCATCCCTTCGGGGATAATGGTAGGGCCTACGTTGGCGTACGGTACGCGGACATACTCGGCCTGGCCACCGTTGTAGCCACCAGCAGTGTGTGAGTACCCGAAGATACCTCCCACGGCGGTAGCCTGCGGGTTAGACTCGTGGCAGTTGCCGTACATTTCCTGCTTACAGAAAACGCACTGGCCACAGGCAATGTTGAAAGGCACCAGCACATGGTCACCTACTTTCACCTTGGTTACCTCAGAGCCAATTTCCTCTACTATACCAGTGAATTCATGCCCGAAGGTCATGCCCACGCGGGTATCGGGCACGGAGCCATTGTATAAGTGCAGATCTGATCCGCAGATACACGAGCGAGTTACTCGTACAATAGCGTCCTGGGGGTGCAGGATCTCAGGCATTGGTTTTTGATCTATCCGGACCCGCAAAGGTCCCCGGTAATTCATGGCTAGCATAAAAAATTCTCCTTGGGGTTAAAGTGAGACATACGGTTACGTGGCAACTCTTTAAAGCAGGACTTATTAGCCTGTTCTGAAAAGGGGTTGTATTCCACAACTAAATTGTACTTCCTGAGAACCCGAAAGTTTCAGTAAGTCTTTTGTTCATGTTTAAATACGTACTTATATGGTCTAAACTCGATTGCAATGTTTTACTTGTACGAAAAAATTGCATTATGTTTTAATCTATTGGATTAAACCGACCTTAATCTAGCCAAGAAGGCTTTGGAGAGCTTACTTATTTTCAAACCAAGAGCGGGTTTAGAAGGAAAGGCAGCAAGATTGAAGCGTCTGAAATTAGAAACAGAAACTGTTTAGAAGCTGTTTTCTGAAAAAGGTTAGTGAAAGGAGGTTAGGTGATGGTTTACAGCGGCTTTTACTAAAGTTTGGGTGCAGTTTGCTTTTCCTGCCTACTTTTGCCGCTAACCCAGCACAACATTAGGTGCCAGGGACAACCATCGGCATATGAGTATTACCATCAGGGCCATTGAGGAAAAAGACAACCTGCAACTGGCCAACCTTATCAGAAAAGTATTTAGGGAATTTGGGATAGACCGGCCAGGCACAGTTTATACTGACCCCACCACCGATGACCTTTACAATCTGTTCAAGACAGCGGGCAGTAGCTACCTGGTAGCAGAGGAAAACGGGGAAATTATTGGCGGCTGCGGAGTTTACCCAACCGATGGACTCCCGGATGGGTGTGCCGAATTGGTAAAGTTTTACCTTTCTTCCGAGAGCAGGGGCAAAGGCATTGGATACCAGTTACTCCTTCAAACCATGGAGCTGGCCCGGGACTTAGGATACCAACAGCTGTATCTGGAGTCTTTTCCAGAGTTGGCCAAGGCCGTGAGTATGTACACCAAGGCAGGCTTTGAGCCCTTACCACATGCGTTGGGTAACTCAGGGCACTTTGCCTGCACTATCTGGATGCTAAAAGACTTAACGAAGAAATAGGTAGGAGACCTTTAGGCCTGTTTTCAGGAAAACAGGCCTAAAGGTCTTCTTATTTCCCTAACCACTCTTTGAAGGCAGCGGCACGTTCGTTGCTGATGATAATCTCTTTGTCGGTGACCGGTTTCACGTACACTTTGAGGCGGCCCTTGAGGTACGGATGGATCTCGTCAATAGAGTGGATGTGGGCAATGAACTGGCGGTTAAGGCGGCTGAAATGCTCGGGGTCCAGCAGTTCCTGCAGGGTGTCTAAGGTGTAATCTGTGATGAAGCGCTGACCACCGGTAGTAATCAGGAAAACGATCTTGTCTTCGGCGTAGAAATAAGCAATCTCATCGGTAGAGACCGAGCGTATTTTCTGGCCACTTTTCACCAAAAAGCGGGTTTTGTAGTGCGGCGTGTCTACAGAAGAAGGCGAGTTCTTGTTTAGAAGCGCCATGATCTGCTGCATGTCCAAGGCCGGAGCAGCAGGTTTGCTTTGGCGAAGAGCTTTGAATTTGTCCATGGCCGCCCCCAGATCCTCGTTGCTGATGGGTTTAAGCAAGTAGTCAATGCTGTTCACCTTAAAAGCTTTAACGGCGTACTCATCATAGGCCGTGGTGAAGATAATAGGGCACTTTACTTCCACCTTCTGGAAAATCTCAAAGCTGTTGCCATCAGATAAGTGGATGTCCAGGAACGCAAGGTCTGGAGTGGGGTTAGACTCAAACCATTTTACCGCGTTCCGGATAGAATCTATGGTGCCTACCACCTGAATGCTGGGGTCGTAGCGCAGTAATTGGGCTTCCAATTTCTCCGAAGCCAGGTACTCGTCTTCAATGAGGAGGATGTTCATCAGGCGGCGTTATTTAGAAGTGGTAATTTAGCAATGAAATCGTGTGCTGTTACTTCTACATCCACTTTTTTATCTGTGATGAATTTGTAGCGGTTGATGATGTTTTTCAGGCCTACTCCGGTTGATTCTTCGCGGCTCTCTCTCAACTGCAGGTTGTTCTTGATGATGATGTAATCGCCCTCCACAAACACATCAATGAACAGGGGCTCATCGCGGCTCACAATGTTGTGCTTGATGGCATTCTCCATAAGCAACTGCATGGTTAAGGGTGCCACCTGGTGGTTCAAGAGATGGTCTGGCACGTCCATGTTCACGCGTAGGTTCTCCCTGAACCTGATCTTAAGCAAGAACAGGTACGAGTAAATGAAGTCCAGTTCGGTGTGCAGCGTCACCAGTTCCTTGTCTTTGTTTTCCAGCACATACCGGTACACCTTAGAGAGCTGCTCCACAAACTTGGCGGCCAGGTCCTGGTCTTTGTAGATAAGGGAGGAAAGGGCGTTTAAGCTGTTGAACAGAAAGTGCGGATTCACTTGCTGTTTCAATGACTCAAACTGCACCTTGATGGTTTCTTTTTTCAGCTTCTCAGACTGCATAAGGTAGCGGTGCCATTGGTTGTAGAAATAGATTCCTGAGCGGATAAAATGCACAAAAAGCAGGATAATGCTGCCAAACACAAAGACTTCTTTGATGTTGCGCATGGCGTTAGGGTCTTTGAAATCATATTCCATCTGGCCTAAGACCAACCGAGGCATGATCTCAAACAGAACCATCACCAGCAAGATGTAAATCTGGACGGCCACCCATTCATAAATGAACCGGCGAAGGCCGTACTCGCGCCAGTCATACTTTCTGCTCAGGCGCTTGGCAATACGGCGGGTGCCTTCCAGCACCACATTCACCATCAAAGCATTATAAAGCAACCGAAAGATATCGGCTGGTTCAAAATCCCGCACCCCCGTTCTATGGATAAAGAAGAAGGTCCAGAAGATAAGAAAAGCAATGCCCGTGTTGCCTAAATAGCGCAACAAGTGCTTATGCTTGAATTGAAACTTTTTTTTCATAAAGGGCGACTGCACAAACAGCCTGTCCAAAAACTCAGTGGAGAGAAGCATAGTTCAAAAAGCAAGTAAGCGCTTTGCCGCGGTGAAAGAAAGGGGTACATGCGCTCTACTCATAATAGAAATAGTTGAGAATGAAAGTTCTGTTGTCTGCTTACTTTTTGAAAAACAACTTAAAAATGCCTTCCGCCTAGATCCTTATGCAGTTTCTTCGCCTTTCAAGAAAAGAAACTAAGGTTCTAAAATGGTTTCCATTACAGCTTCATCTTCCACAGGCTTAGGGTAAAGTGCCAGCCTTCGTCTGTAAAGAAGCAAAAGGTGCAGCGGGCTTTTTCCCTGAGTTTGCGTGAAAACCCAAGCGGATGGTTATGTCCGCTAAGTTTGCAAATAGATGCTTTTGCCGCAAGCGCACAAGAGAATCCTGACCAAGGAGGAAATTAACGTGCTGAAGCTGTGGTATCTACGGATTAAGTACTTGATTCTGATTTTACCTCTTTGAAAATTATGAATACAGCTTGGGTTTATTTGGTGGTTGCAGGGCTTTGTGAGATTAGCTGGGCCATTAGGTTGACGTACACCGAAGGGTTCACCAAGCTTTGGCCTACGGTGATTACAGTCGTTGTCATAATTCTGAGTTTTGTGTTACTCTCCCCAGCCTTGCGCACCTTACCGGTGGGTACCGCTTATGGTTCCTGGACTGGAATTGGAGCTGTGGGGACTGCTATTTTGGGGATGGTTCTTTTCAATGAACCCAAGAATGTGGGCGTCTGGCGTGGATCGAGTTGATTATTACCGAAGTGTTGGGGTTGAAGTTTTTAGCGAAGGAGTAGGGCGAGAAGAGGGTTGTTTTAAGGCTGAATTTTGAAAAGTAAGGTCTAAACGTTTTTGTTTATAGTAGCGGAGGCTCGGCTTATCAGTTGTAGAGGCTTTGTTGTTGCAATTTTGCTTTGGTGCGCTCAAGGCCGCGGGGCCTCGTCTTCCGCCCTCGCGCTTCCGTTTTAGCCTTGGCCGGTAGGCCTGCCTGCGGCACCAGGTCTAAAACAAAGGCGCTCTGCCGAAAGACTGGAAATGGGGTCTTCCCACTTGAAGTTGCATGGCCAGGCTGTTGAACGTTTCGCCTTTTAGATTTCTAAGGTTAAGTTTAGACCTACAACTTGAATTTATGATACCTGAAATGACTTCTATTGGTAAGGTGGTTGTTTCAGTTCTAGGGAATACTTTTTTGTTTTAAGCCCATTTTTGGAAATGGCCTCAAAACTACCTAGTGTCTGCGGTAGGCGAAGAGGGTATCGTTGGTGAGCAGGTAGAGGAACTTGTCACCAACCAGCACTTGGCGGTAGGCGAGGGGTTGTTCTGGTAAGGAAACCGTTCGGGTCTGGAAGGTGTAAAGATGCTGGAAATGCAATTGGTTATTGGAGAGGTAATACATCTCATCGCCCACGAACCCCAGGTAGGAAAGATTTGGTAGTGGCAATTTCTTATGATAATTGCCCATGTTGTCAAACACGTAGACGCCTGAGGAGCGGTCTACCATGTATAATTTGCTTTGGTACTCGCGCAGGAACGTAATGTCGTGCTGCCTCCGGTCCAGCAGTAACTCCAACGGGTTTTCATATACCGGCCGGTTAGTGCGGGTATCTATTTTCAGTAGCCGGAAAGTGGTTTCGTCAAAAAGCCAGAGCCGATCGTCTGCTGCCAGGGTGGCTGCCCTAATGGTTCCATCAGTGTATTCCCGCAAATCTGCCAGGCCCAATGGGGTTAAAAAACGGTCTAGTAATTGTACCCGTTGGCGGTCATCGTAGAACACCGAGATTTTAGCCGGGCTCCAAGCCTCTACCATGGCTACATGGCCTTGGATGGGCGGCGAGAAAGTATTAACTACTTTCCCTACCGTATCTAACTGGATGATGTTCTGGCGGGTGTCTGCCAGGTACACCCGGTCAAATCGGTCTATGGAAAGTAAGGAGTTGCCTTTGGCTGGGAGCTGAAACGCCAATGACCAGTTGGGTGCAGATTCCTGTGCCAGGCCCATGATGGGTGACAGAAAAAGCGAGGAGAGAAGCCCCAGGCAGAAACTAAGCAGGCTGCTTTTCAAAGTAGGTGAGGGTAAGGTCCTGTCCATCATACACAGCATAGGAGCAAAAATTGACCCATTCTCCCAAATTAAGATAACGGCTGCGGTCTCCAATGGGCAAATCAAGCGGCAAATGGCGGTGCCCGAAAATGTAGAAGTCATGGTGCTGCCGTCCTTCCACTCGTTGGCAGTAGTGCACCAGCCATTCATCATCACCCTTGAAAACCTCGTCTACCTTGGTGTTCTGAATGCGGCTGCGGCGCGACCAGAAACTGGCCAACCCAATGCCCATGTTGGGGTGCACCCTGGCAAACAGCCATTGGCTCACCGGGTTCGCGAACACCCGCTTTAAAACCTTGTAGGTGTAATCCTTCGGGCCTAAGCCATCACCATGACCAATAAAAAAGGAATGAGTCCCGATGGTGATAGAAACTGGTTTCCTTAGGACCGGAATATTCAACTCTTTCGGAAAGTAGTCGAACATCCACATGTCATGGTTTCCGGTGAAGAGATAGATGGGAATGCCGCTATCGGCAATCTCAGCTAATTTACCCTGCAGCCGGATGAAGCCTCTGGGAATGGCATGGCGGTATTCAAACCAGAAATCGAAAATATCACCTACTAGGAAAATAGCGTGGGCATCTGCCTTGATCTGGTCTAACCACCGCACAATCTTTTTCTCACGCGCCAGGCTTTGCTCAGGAGACGGTACCCCTAAATGGAAATCAGAAGCAAAGTAGACTTTTTTACCGGGCGGCAGGTGGTCAATCGGTGTGATCATCAATCAGAAACAAGATAAGTTCTTTGGGGCCGTGGGCACCCATCACTAGGGTTTTCTCTATATCGGCGGTGCGGCTGGGGCCACTCACCAAAGATAGCATGGAAGGCAGACGGTTGCCGTACTTTCCTTTAACAAATTCAAGGGCCTGCTTTATATCAGGGACCAACTGCGACAATTTGGCCACCACCAGGTGCATAGCCGGGTACACAGACAAGCGTCTGCCACTAGCATTTGCCGAGGAGACCAGGATGCTGCCGGTGCGGGCCACCAAGGCTTCACAAGTGGTCAGTGAGGCTTGCGCATTGTTGATGAAATCGTCCTCGGTGCCATTAAAATTGATGCCTCCGGCGTGCAGGATTTTTTTCAGCACAGGCTCCCACACGTATAGATTGTTGATGCCCCGTTCCTTCTTGAACTCAAAAAGTTGGTCAAAGAAGTCTTCCTCGTTCTCACAGTACACGAACGTGCCGCTGTTGCGGATGAACGTCTCTGCAAACAGCACCGAAAGGTCTTCCAGCAACGGGCCGTAGACCGACGTGGAGAAGTCTGGGGTAGGAGGCAGAAAAGGCGCTGACTTAGCCAGCGCCTCTCTTACCTTGCGGAGCACAATCTCTTTGGATTTGGCTTCGTACATGTTGTATTTCCGTTTAGAACCTACTTTTCAGAAAGAACTACGAATTGAACGTAGTACCTTCTCCGGTGGAAGTTGGTGCACCAGTTGGCTCTGCCGCCGTTGGCGTGTCTTCCTGATTTTGCTGGGCACCGGTTGGGGTGATGATGTGGTTTTCACCAGCCACCTCACTTTGCGTTTTACTGCGGTCTGTACCGGCGGTATGGGCCTGGTAGTTGGTTAAACCTTCAAAAGGTCTAGGACCTACCAAACGCTCCAGGTCATGTTGGAAAAGGATTTCCTTCTCTAACAGTTCCTGCGCTACCATTTCCAACTCGTTCCGTCTGTCAGACAATAGTTGCAGCGTGCGGTTGTACGCGTCACCTACCAATAGGCGTACCTCAGAGTCAATCGTTTCAGCGGTAGTTTCAGAATAAGGCTTGGTAAACGTGTTGTCTGGCTGCTTAGAGTCATAGAACGACAAGTTACCAATGCGGTCATTCATTCCGTACATGGTCACAATGCTGTAGGCCATCTTGGTAATCCGCTCCAAGTCACTCAAAGCACCGGTAGAGATTTTTCCAAACACGATCTGCTCTGCCGCGCGACCACCTAAGGCCATGCACATCTCGTCTACCAACTGCTCGGTGTTGTACAGGAACTGCTCTTTTGGCAAGTACTGGGCGTATCCTAACGCGGCAACACCACGCGGAACGATACTCACTTTTACCAACGGATCACAGTGCTCCAAGAACCAGCCAGCAATGGCGTGACCCGCCTCGTGGTAGGCCACAATTTTCTTTTCCTGCGGAGAGATGATCTTGTTTTTCTTCTCCAAACCACCAATCACACGGTCAATGGCATCGTTGAAGTCTTTCATCTCAATCGCCTTTTTGTTACGGCGGGCCGCAATCAAGGCTGCTTCGTTACACACGTTGGCAATCTCGGCTCCGGCAAAGCCAGGTGTCTGAGCAGCCAATTTCTTCGCGTCTACGTCATTGGCTAAGGTCAATGGACTCAAGTGCACGCCAAAAATGTGGGTACGGCCATTGATGTCTGGTTTGTCGATGCTGATCTGGCGGTCAAAACGGCCTGGACGCAACAAGGCAGAATCCAGAATGTCAGGACGGTTGGTAGCCGCCAGGATAATCACGCCTGAATCGGTTGCGAAACCATCCATCTCCACCAGCAGGGAGTTCAGGGTGTTCTCGCGCTCATCGTTACCGCCGGGCATCTGCCCACGACTACGTGAACGGCCAATGGCGTCAATCTCGTCAATGAAGATGATACAAGGGGCTTTGGCTTTCGCTTGCTTGAACAAGTCACGCACACGGGCAGCACCTACCCCCACAAACATCTCCACGAAGTCTGAACCTGACAAAGAGAAGAACGGAACCTCAGCCTCACCGGCAACGGCTTTCGCCAACAAGGTTTTACCGGTACCCGGAGGTCCTACCAGCAAGGCGCCTTTCGGGATTTTACCTCCCAATATGGTAAACTTGGTGGGGTTTTTCAGGAACTCTACAATCTCCTGGATCTCTTCTTTGGCTTCTTCCAGCCCGGCCACATCCTTGAAGGTAATCTTCACACGGTTCTCGGCGTCAAACAGCGCCGCACGTGATTTTCCGATGTTGAAGATCTGTCCGCCAGCTCCTCCAGTGGCCATGCGGCGCATCAGGAACCAGAAACCAACCATCAACAGGATAAAGAATGGCCAACCCATCAAGAGCTCCAACAGGCCGGTACGCTTCTCAATCTCTAACGGAACGCGTTGCTCGCGCGGGATCTGAGCCTGCAATTGGTCTAAGTCCTGCTTGAAGCTTTCTGCCGTGATGATAGGGAAGTGGTAATGCGCCCCCTGGTTGTTCATGCTGAATCCGCCGCCGCGACTTTCCAGCTCAGTGCGGTATTTCTCATTCTTAAGGGCTTCCTCTTTCAAGGTGACCTCTGCCACATTGTTATTCACAACCGCCACTTTCTTCACATCCTGCGCCAGAAGCATTTCTTCAAAGCGCGGCTGCCGTATTTCTACCGTTGCGTTAAGGTTGTTGTAGTACGTAAGGCCGAAAATAAAAAGCACGAGCGCCGCCAAAACCCAAATTTGCATTGTAGGCCTAGGCGGGGTGGTGGGGATTATTTTTCTTTTTTTCTTTTTTTCTGGTTTTTCTGTCATGGGTTGTTCTCTCTCAATAAAAGGTAAACCTCCTGGCCGTGCCTTTGTTTATAACACAGCCGAAGTAGAGCCTTCTGTAGACTCTACGTGCGTAATCTCAGCGTCGCCCCAGAGTTCTTCCAGCGCGTAGAAATTACGTTTATCTTTCAGGAAGATATGGGCCACTACGTCAACGTAGTCCAACACCACCCACTCACGGTTGGTGCGGCCTTCACTCTGCCAGGGATGCTCTTTGGTTAGCTTGAAAACTTCTTCCTCAATAGACGTAGCAATGGCATCCAATTGGGTGTCTGAGCTGGCGGAGCTTATGATAAAGTAGTTTGAAACGGCGTTCTTCAAAGATTTCAGGTTGAGAACGACAATATCGGCTGCCTTTCTTTCCTGCATGCCTTTTACTACCAGTTCTGCCAATATGTCGGAATTGTCCTGAATCGTGTTGTGTTTCATTTGGGAAATATAAATTTGATCTTCAAAAATACTAAAGTCTTTGCAAAAATTTTCGCCGAATACCCTTTTTATAGGCCAACAACTAGTCTTTCTGCCAGAATGTACCTCTACCAACACAGAGGCACACCTGCTTATTAACAAAAATGGCGCCACTGATGGCTGTGTCATAGTGGCGGGCGCCCAAACCTCCGGACGCGGCCAACGTGGCAATACCTGGGACGTGGAACCTGACAAAAACATTACGTTATCTGTCATATTAAAGCCAAACTTTTTAGAGGCCCAGCATCAATTTTCACTGAACATTGCGGTCTCTCTGGCAGCCCTTGATCTTCTGCGGGAGTACCTGCCCCAAGGAGTCACCCTCAAATGGCCCAACGACCTGTACTGCGGCGACCACAAAGCCGGGGGCATTCTGATTGAAAACTCTGTAAGCGGGCGTTTTTTGCAGCACAGTGTGGTAGGGATTGGGATCAATGTAAACCAGGTCACCTTTGCCCATCCCCGCGCCACGTCGCTGGCTTTGCTTACCGGACAGCAACTTCCGCTGGACAAAGTGATCAATACCTTGCTTGAAAACCTGGAGCGTAGATACCTGGCCCTACGAAGCGGAGCCGCTGCAGCCCAGAAAAGAGAATACCTGCAACACTTGTACCGCTACCAAGAATGGCATTCTTTTATGGTGGGGGACCAGGTGATGACGGGCCAGATTACCGGTGTTGACGCTGCCGGGCGTTTGGCAGTATTGATAGAACAGAAATTGCAGTTCTTCCAGTTCCAGGAAATTAAGTTTATGAAAGGGGAGTAATTGTTTTTGGCTTAATTTTTGAAACTAAACCCTAAAACACTTCTTGTATATTGAAAAGGCTTAATTGTTTTTTTTGTAGATAAGAATAGTGAAAATTCTATGAATTAGTTTGTAGTTTAAGGATACGTTGCTATATTTGGACGATTCTGAAAACGGACACCAACTTCTTGGCATATATGGTATGAAAATTTTTACGCGCGTTTTCCTGGGTATCTTAACCCTAGGTATGGTTTTAGGAAGCAAGGCGTCCTCTTTGGGCGTTATTCCGGGCGGTCTTCCTTTGGGGAGCCGTACTGCAGGCACATCCTCTGATTCTGTTTATGCAGGCTGGCGCTCCGCTTCTGCTTTAACGGTATTAGATTTTGGGATATTGCCTTCACCCACTATCTCTTCTATTAACCCGAACGTAAAAAAATATTCTCCTTTACTGTACCTGACCAAAAATTCTGGTGCCATGGCGGCAAAACCAGGGGTGCGGAATTTATCAACGGCTTACGCCAGCGTGACTAAAATCCTTTCCGGTAATCAGGGGACAAAGGAGCCAAAGCTGATTCCTTCTCTAAATGCGTATCCTAACCCATCCAGAGGAGTTACCAGAATCTCCCTGAACTCACTTGGGGATGAAAACTATAAAATCAGAATCTCTAACGCCATTGGCAAAGTGTACAAAGAGATTCCGGTGATGAAACCCGCCACTACTGAGACTATTGTGGTGGATCTTTCTCCTCTGCCCGCCGGTATTTACTTCTACAGCCTGCTGGTAAACGAGAAAATGGTGGAAACCAAACGCCTCATTCTGCAGCAGCAATAAAATTTGACCCATTAAGTTATAGAAGAGCCAGCCTACGCTGGCTCTTTTTTTATTTATTGGGGTTGCCAAGAGGCGAGACGTTCAGAAAATTGCTAATTTCGAGGGTTCAATCATAAACACATCATGTTGCAATACAATCGGATCAACAATCTGGTAGGTTGGTTGGTATTTGCGGTGGCCACCATCGCGTATGTACTTACACTTGAGCCAACGGCCAGTTTCTGGGACAGTGGAGAATTCATTGCCTGTTCCTATAAACTTTTGGTGCCGCACCCTCCCGGGGCTCCATTTTACTTGTTGCTGGGCCGTATCTTCTCCTTGTTTGCGAGTGATCCTTCGCAGGTGGCCTGGTGGGTAAACTTGCTTTCTGCGCTTTCCAGCTCCTTTACGGTTTTGTTCCTGTTCTGGACCATTACTATTCTGGCCCGCAAACTTCTAGTTCCGTCTCAACGCCCTAGCACCATTGGGGCTATGGCTACCGCTACCGCACCAGAGGAAACTTTGGTGCCTACCTTGGGACAAACTATTGCCATCATGGGGGCTGCTACCGTTGGTTCGTTGGCTTTCACGTTTTCAGACTCTTTTTGGTTTTCGGCGGTAGAAGCTGAGGTATATGCCTTCTCTTCCTTCTTTACTGCGTTTGTGGTGTGGGCCATGCTGCGCTGGGAAAGCCGCGCACACGATGCCACTTCTGACAAATGGCTAATTTTAATTGCCTACATGGTAGGGCTCTCCATTGGGGTCCACCTTCTGAACTTGGTCGCTATTCCGGCTTTGGCCTTTATTTTCTTTTTCAGGCTTAAAAAGTACTCCAACAAAGGCGCTATCATCACCTTAGTGGTAAGTGCCGTAATTTTGGGCGTGGTGCTGGTGGGTATCATTCCGGGCTTGCCTTCTATTGCTGGTAGCTTTGAGGTCTTGTTTGTGAACAGCTTCGGGTTGCCGTTTGGTACAGGGGTAATCTTCTTTGTGGTGCTCTTCATTGGGGTGCTGGTATGGGCTGTGCGTCACGCCATTAAGACCGGAAATCGCACCTTACACACGGCTTTGCTGAGCGTGATCTTCGTTTTGATTGGTTATTCTTCTTACCTCATCATTCCTATCCGTTCTGGCTATGACCCCACCATTGACGAGAACGACCCAGAGAACATCGTAAGCTTTGTGTCTTACCTTAAGCGTGAACAGTACGGAGATCGTCCGTTGCTGTTTGGACCTCAGTTCAACGCGGAGCCGGTAGACCAGGAAGAAGGTGCCGCGCAATACATCAAAGGCAAAGACAAATACATTGAGGTAGGCCGTAAGGTGGAGACGGTGTATGATTCTAAAGACAAGGTGTTGTTACCGCGTCTTTACAGCAGTCAACCAGGCCATATTGCCCAATACAAGAAGTGGGTAGATGTGCAGGAAGGCCAGAAACCTACCTTCGGGCAGAACATGAGCTTCTTGATCAACTACCAGATGGGCCATATGTTCTGGCGCTATTTCGGGTGGAACTTTGTGGGCCGTGAAGGGGACATCCAGCAGTCAGGCGTGCTATGGCCTTGGGAAAGCAGTGACGGCTTGCCTGACCGCATCTCTGAAAGCAAAGCCCGTAACAACTTTTACATGTTGCCTCTGGCCCTAGGAATCATAGGCTTGATTTTCCAATTCAGAAGAAAACAGCGCGATGCCTTTGTGGTGACTTTGCTTTTCTTCTTTACCGGTCTGGCCATTGTTATCTACCTGAACCAACCACCTATTGAACCCCGCGAGCGTGATTACACCTTTGCCGGTGCCTTCTACGCCTACAGTATCTGGATTGGCTTGGGCGTTCTGGCCATTGCCGATTTCCTGAGAAGAACCTTTAAGTCTGACGTCCTGGCTGGCGTGTTGGCAACCGTTATCGGGTTGCTGATTCCGGGGGTGATGGCTGCCCAAGGATGGGATGACCATGACCGCTCTGACCGTTACCACTCCGTTGACTCGGCTAAAAACCTGTTGAGTTCCGTAGCACCAAATGCCATCCTGTTTACCAACGGTGACAATGATACATTCCCCCTTTGGTACGCCCAGGAAGTGGAAGGTTTCCGGACCGATGTGCGCGTAGCGGTACTTAGCTACATGAACACTGACTGGTACCTGGATCAAATGAAGCGCCAGGCGTATCAGTCTGAGCCATTCCCGATGACGTTGGAGAATGAAAACTACCGCCAGGGCATCAATGACTACTTACCCTACGTGGAACGTCCGGAGGTAGCCAGTGGCATTGACTTGCAACAGTACATCCAGTTGGTGAAGCAAAACCACCAGGCCTTGCAGATTGGGGACCGGTCAGGTCGTACGTACCTTTCTTTCCCAACCAAGAACTTCTTCCTGAACGTTGATAAAAACGCAGTACTCGCGAACAATGCCGTGGCACCTGCTTATCGGGATTCTGTAGTAAGCCAGATGCGCTTCACTATTGATAAAGCTGGATTAGAGAAAAAGCACTTGGCCATTCTAGACCTGATTGCCAACAACAACTGGAAACGTCCGGTGTACTTCTCTACCACTGCTGACAATTCAGATTTCATGGGCTTAGACAACTACCTGCAGTTAGAAGGCCTGGCCTACAGAATTGTACCGGTGCAAAGCAAGAACACTGAACAGATGGGCTATATCGCCAGAGACATCATGTATGACAACATGATGAATAAGTTCTCTTGGCGCAACTTGGACCGCACCGATATTTTCTACGATGAAAATTACCTGCGTTTCCCGGCCAACGCCCGTGATAAGTATTACCAGTTAACCTTGGAGTATCTGAAAGCCGGTGACAAAGCCACTGCCAAAAAGATCATGGATTATATGTTTACGCAGTTGCCAGACAAATCCATTCCGTATGACTATTACATTCCGCCATTTGTGGTGCCGTTGTACGAGGTAGGCGAGCAGAAACGTGCCCAGGAGATTGTGGATGTGATGTCAGCCCGAGCTGATGAGGCGCTTCGCTACTACTTCACCCAAAGCTCCATGTTTGAAACCGAGATCCGCATCAACCTCTTCATCATGCAGCAGCTGATTCAGGTAGCCCGCCAAGTGGGTATGACTGATAAAGCCACCCAGATTGAACAGAAATTCATGCAGTATTATGGCCAAATGGGCAGGTAATAGTTGCACTTGATAAAAATGAAGGCCGGTTATTTCTAACCGGCCTTTCTTTTTGTGCTGCTCTGTAAAAGGCCTGTTTTATCAAAAGAAGGGTAAAAACAGGAGGTCCGTTTCTGAGTTTATAGCGTAAGAAATAGGGAGCCGTCTGCGCCTTAAAGAGACCAGTATACCGGGCAAATTGAACCGGAACAGCTTCTGCAGCATTTCTGCCGAAATACGGCTACCTTTGCAGGCAATATTAAGGCAGCGTAGCTGCAGATCAACGCATAACATCCATGGAGAACAGAAATCACAGAGATAGAGAAGGTGGCGGCAAGCCCAGGTACTACAGCCAACCCAAAGTAGATAAAATGGAGATGGTGTTCGGCTTGCGTCCGATACTGGAAGCCTTGCACGCCGGTAAGACCATGGAGAAAATCTACCTGCTCAAAGGAACCAAGCACAGCATCAGCCAGGAAATCACTGAGCTGGCCCGTGAAGCCCAGATTCCTATTTCCTTGGTGCCCAACGAAAAGCTGGACCAACTCACCCGCAAGAATCACCAAGGCGCTGTAGCGTACCTGTCAGCCATTTCGTATTCTCCTTTAGATGAGATTGTAGCCTCCCTTTTTGAAAAAGGCAAAGATCCGTTGCTGTTGGTTCTGGACCGGATTACTGATGTTCGGAATTTCGGGGCTATTGCCCGTAATGCTGAGTGTATGGGCGTGGATGCGATTGTGATCCCAAGCCGAGGTGCTGCCCAGATCAACGCCGATGCCTTGAAAACCTCTGCCGGTGCCTTGAACCTGATTCCGGTTTGCCGCGAGACTAACCTCAAAGACACTCTGCATTTCCTGAAGCAAAGCGGTATCAGAGTAGTGGCCTGTACTGAGAAAGCCGAGGACAACCTGACCGATACCGCCGTTGACCTGACCGGACCCGTGGCGGTGCTAATGGGAAGTGAGGAAGACGGAATCTCCCCGGAGTACTTGAAAAGAGCCGATGTTCGCGTGAAAATCCCTATGCTGGGCCAGGTACAGTCTCTGAACGTATCGGTTGCTAGCGGCATCATTCTTTACGAAGCACTGAGACAACGCAAAGCAGAATAGCTTTCGGCATTTGATCAACTATCTAAAAGCCTTTCAAGCCCGTTTTTAAGAAAATAGGCTTGAAAGGCTTTTAGATTTTTACTCCCTGATAAAGCTGTATTTTGGTGTAGAAAAGTAAATTGATTTTGAAATCACTTGATGCAGCCTTTTCACTCTCACTGGGGTCTTACTTCAAAAGCCATAACTGCGATCTTATGAAAAATACACTACTTCTTCTGCTCTTGGCGTTCCTCGCGTTTTCCTGCTTTGACAAGGAAGACGCCCCGGCGGTGTTGCCCAATGGTACCTACACCGGCACCTTTATGCGCTCAAGCCCCACCGCTGATTATGGCTCTTCTGAGGTGACCCTTGTCTTGGAAGGTAATTCCTTCTCTGGTAGCAGCAATATGCCCAAGTACCCGGCCATAGGGAGAGGCACTTACCACATAGAAGGGCAGGAAGTGATCTTTGAAGATGAATCATTCTGGACGGCAGACTTTGACTGGACCCTTATCCTTGACGGGGCTTTTTCCATCAGCACCCAAAATGATGTAGTCACCCTTACCCGCAAACATGGTGACATCATTGATGTGTACCGATTGACCCTGCAGCAGCAAACCAAGTAAGAGGGCTGCATAAAACAAGAGCGGGGCTACTGATCATCAGTAGCCCCGCTCTTGTTTATAGGTAGGTGGAAGTTCTAAATAAAGTTTTGGCCTTTCATGGCCTTAGCATCGGCGACAAAGTCTTTCACTTTTTGTTCATCCTCGCGGCGACATACCATGAACACGTTATCATAAGCCGCCACAATGTAGTCTTCTAAACCCTGTACCACCACCAGTTGATCCTGAGGAGTTTTGATGATGCAGTTCTTGACTTCATAGGTAAGCACGTTGCCATCTATCACATTCCCTTCAGGGCTTTTCTCAGAAAGACTGTATAAAGAATCCCAACTTCCTAAGTCAGACCACCCAAAATCACCCAGAATCACAAACACGTTGTCTGCCTTCTCCATGATGCCGTAGTCAATGGAAATGTTTCGGGTGTGGGAATACGCCCGGTTGATGAAGGCTTCCTCCTCGTCGGTATCCAGGACAGGGATTCCTTCGTCGAAGGTTTCGGCCATGTCTCCCAAGTGCTTGTGAAACGCTTTTACAATGGCTTGGGCGTTCCAGATGAAGATACCGGCATTCCAGACAAACTCTCCGCTGTCCAGAAACATCTGGGCGATTTCAAGGGAAGGTTTCTCGGTGAAGGTCTTTACTTTTTTCAGGGTTTGGGAATCATCGCCGATAAACTGAATATACCCATAGCCGGTGTGGGGCCGGGTAGGCTTAATGCCCAAGGTCACCAGGATCTCGCTGTTAGCGGTGGCGACCAATGCCTCTTTGATGCAATTTTTAAAGGATTCTTCCCGTAGGATCACGTGGTCGGCCGGGGCAATGACAATATTCGCGTTTGGGTTGCGCTTGGCAATCTTGAAACAGGCATAAGCAATGCAAGCCGCAGTGTTACGGCCAATGGGCTCCTCCAGAATCTGGTTGTCTGTAAGGTCTGGCAAATGCTCCCGCACTAGGCTGGAATAGTCACGGTGGGTCACCACAAACACATTTTTTGGCGGGCAGATCCCTTCAAACCGTTTTACGGTGGTTTGGATCATGCTCTCCCCAATACCCAGGACATCATGGAACTGCTTTGGATGGTTGACTCTGCTAAATGGCCAGAAGCGGCTTCCAATGCCCCCGGCCATAATCACTACATAGGTGTTGTCGTTCATGTTATCCTAGTCGTTCATGTTATACTAGTCCCTCTTTCAGTAAATCATGGAGATGCACAAACCCAGTGAATGTCCCTTTTTTAGTGACAATGAGCTGGGTGATGTTCTTTTTCTGCATGGTAACTAAAGCTTCTACGGCGTATTCTTCACAGTCGATGGTGAGGGGGGACGGTGTCATGATATCTGCGGCGGTGATGCCTGCCAGATTGTCAAAGTTGGAGAGCATCCGCCGTAAGTCACCATCGGTGATTATACCGGTTAAGTTACCAGAATTATCCAGAACTGCAGTAGCCCCCAACCGTTTTGAGGAAATTTCAATAATGATCTCTTTCAGCGTGGCTCCTGTGTTTACCTGCGGGGCCGCATTGAGGGTGTAAATATCGCCTACTTTCAGGTAAAGCCGCTTACCCAGCGAGCCGCCGGGGTGCAGGGCGCCAAAATCCTCTTTGC
This sequence comes from Rufibacter sp. JT20002, assembly GCF_056491185.1. Classification (NCBI taxonomy): domain Bacteria; kingdom Pseudomonadati; phylum Bacteroidota; class Cytophagia; order Cytophagales; family Hymenobacteraceae; genus Rufibacter; species Rufibacter sp. JT20002. The sequence continues at coordinate 625,647 of NZ_JBSZJY010000003.1, forward strand.
TGAAGTTACGTGACTCTAGAAGGCAGACCGCCAGGGCATCACCCAAAGCTAAATGGGCCGTGGTGCTGGTGGTAGGGGCCAGGTTGTTGGGGCAGGCTTCCCGCTCAATAGTGGCGTTCAATACAAAATCGGCTTGCTGGGCCAGGTACGAATCTGTGTTGGAAACCAAGGCGGCCAACGGGGTGCCTTTCCGCTTCAGTAGCGGCACCAATACCTTTATTTCTGGGGTATTGCCGCTTTTGGAGAGGCAAATCACGAAATCATCGGCCTGAATCATGCCCAGGTCACCGTGGATGGCATCGGCGGCGTGCATGAACAGGGCAGGGGTGCCGGTAGAGTTAAGCGTGGCCACAATTTTAGAGGCAATGTTGGCACTTTTCCCGATGCCGGTAACCACCACACGGCCTCTGATGGCCAATATTGCCTGCACGCAAGCCTCAAAATCCTCGTCAATATAGTCTGCGAGTTGAAGAATAGCGGCAGCTTCTTCCTGCAACACTTTTTTTGCGATGCTTTTGATATTTTTCGTGATATTCAAGTTAGATTTGTATTAGACAAGACAACAACAGAAAGTACAAACCCTTGTTTCTCGACAACAAGCATATTACATGTTAGTAAAACAAGAATCATTAAAGAACAAATTAAAGGAAGTTTTCGGCTATAGTCAATTCAGGGGAAACCAGGAGGCGATTATAGAAAACATCATGTCTGGCAAGAACACGTTTGTGATCATGCCAACGGGTGCCGGGAAATCACTTTGCTACCAGTTGCCCGCCCTGGCAATGGAAGGAACCGCTATTGTGATTTCTCCTCTTATCGCGCTGATGAAAAACCAGGTGGACCAGTTGAACGCTTTCGGGATTAATGCCCAGTTCCTGAACTCCACGCTTTCAAAAGCCGAGATGAACAAGGTGAAGAAGGAGACGGTGAGTGGTGATGTGAAATTGCTGTACGTAGCCCCAGAATCGCTTACCAAAGAAGATACCCTTGATTTCCTGAAGCAGGCTAAAATTGCGTTTGTCGCTATTGACGAGGCGCACTGTATCTCAGAGTGGGGCCATGACTTCAGGCCAGAGTACCGCAAGATCAGGGGCATCATTGACAACATCGGCAACCTGCCTATCATTGCCTTGACCGCCACGGCCACGCCCAAGGTGCAGCTGGACATCCAGAAAAACCTGCAGATGGACGATGCCTCGGTGTTCAAGTCTTCTTTCAATCGTACAAATCTGTACTATGAGGTGCGCCCTAAACACAACACCAAAAAGCAGCTCATCCAGTACATCAAAAAACATAAAGGCAAAAGCGGCATCATCTACTGTCTCAGCCGCAAGAAGGTAGAGGAGATTGCCGAGCTGTTGCAGGTAAACGACATCAAAGCGTTGCCGTACCACGCCGGCCTTGATTCTAACGTGCGCATGGCCAACCAAGACGCGTTCCTGAACGAGGACGTGGATGTGATTGTGGCTACTATCGCGTTCGGAATGGGGATTGACAAGCCCGACGTCCGGTTCGTGATCCACTACGATACCCCTAAATCCATTGAAGGCTACTACCAGGAAACCGGCCGCGGCGGACGCGACGGTCTGGAAGGCAACTGCCTCATGTTCTATAGCTACGATGACATTGTGAAGCTGGAGAAATTCAGCAAAGACAAGCCTGTTACCGAGCGCGACAACTCCAAGCTGCTTCTGCAGGAGATGGCCTCCTATGCCGATTCAGCCGTGTGCCGCCGCCGGCAGCTACTTCATTACTTCGGGGAGCAATATGACAAAGACTGTGGCTTCTGCGATAACTGCACGCACCCGAAAGAGAAATTTGAGGCCGAGCAGGAACTGACGTACGCTCTGAAAGCGGTGGTGCAAACAAACCAGCGCTTCGCGATAGACCACTTGGTGAACGTGCTCATCGGGTTCAAAGACCAGTATGTAGAAAGCTACAGCCATGATCAATTAGAGGTCTTTGGCGTGGGCAAAGAGCAGGAGCCCGCTTTCTGGAACTCCATCATCCGCCAAGCCCTGTTGTTCGATTACCTGGAAAAAGACATTGAGAACGTAGGGACGCTTAAGATCACTGAGAAAGGCGAGAAATTCCTGCAAAGCCCGCATTCCATCAAGTTCGCCAAAGACCACAACTTTGACGAAGAAGTGCAGCAAGAGGAAGAGAAAGAGGAAACCCAGGCTGCGGCCGGACATGACGCCGTTCTCTTTGACATGCTCAAGGCGCTGCGCAAGAAGCTGGCCAAGGAGATGAACCTGCCACCGTACGTGCTGTTCCAAGACCCGTCTATCAAGGAGATGGCCACCACGTACCCTACCACCAAAGAAGACCTGGCGCACATTGCCGGGGTGGGCATGGGTAAGGTGCAGAAGTTTGGGAAGCCGTTTTTGGAGCTGATTTCCAAATACGTGGAGGAAAACGACATTGTCACCGCTGCCGATGTGGTGGTGAAAACCACGGTGAACAAGTCCAAGCTCAAAATCTACGTGATTCAGCAGATTGACAAGAAGATGGACCTGGAAGAGATCGCTTCCTCCAAAGGCCTGACCATGTCTGAACTGATTGAGGAGATTGAGCACATCTGCTACTCGGGCACCAAACTGAACTTGGATTACTATATTGACGGGGTTCTGGACGATGACCGCCAGCAGGAGGTGATTGACTATTTCATGAGCGCGACCACCGATAATATGGCCGCCGCCATCAAAGAACTGGGCACCGACGATTATACCGAGGATGACCTCCGCCTCATGCGGATCAAGTTCCTCTCTAAATACGCGAACTAATTCTAATGGAAACAGAAAAGCAGGTGGCCTCACCTGCTTTTCTGTTTCCATGATGTGGCACCATTTTGGTGGTGTTTTATTGAATGCAGCCTTGAAACGGCTGTCCCTGAACGATAACTCGGCTTGAGCCCCGCGCTTGAGCTTAAACCCTTGCTTGTATGAACGTACTGATAATTGGAGCGGGTGGCCGCGAGCACGCCCTAGCCTGGAAAATTAGCCAAAGCCCTTACTGTGAGAGAATCTTCGTGGCCCCGGGAAACGCCGGTACTGCCCAGATTGCCACCAACGTAGACATCTCCATCACCGATTTTGAGGAACTAGCCAAATTCGCCACCGACTTCAACATCATGATGCTGGTGGTAGGTCAGGAAGCGGCGCTGGTAGAAGGCATCGCCGATTATTTTGCTGAGCGTGAGTACCTGCAGCATATCTTGGTGGTGGGACCGCGCAAAGCCGGTGCACAGCTGGAAGGCAGCAAAGATTTCTCCAAGCAGTTCATGCTCAAGTACGGCATCCCCACAGCCCGTTATCAGACCTTCACCGCCCAGGACTTTGACCAGGCCATTGCTTATCTGCAAAACCACCCGTACCCCGTAGTGCTTAAAGCCGATGGTTTAGCCGCCGGCAAGGGGGTGGTGATTGCCCAGAACGTAACCGAGGCCACCGAAGCCATCACCGGCATGCTGAAGAACAACAAGTTTGGCAGCGCAGGCAGCAAGGTGGTGGTAGAGGAGTTCCTGCAAGGGATTGAGCTTTCGGCGTTCATTCTCACTGATGGGAAAGAATATGTGCTGCTGCCCGAGGCAAAAGACTATAAACGCATAGGCGAAGGAGACACCGGCCTAAATACCGGCGGCATGGGCGCTATTTCCCCGGTTCCGTTCGCCGATGAAGCCTTCATGAGCAAGGTGCGTACGCGCGTGATTGAGCCTACTTTGCTGGGTTTGCAGCAGGAAGGTATCCCGTACTCTGGTTTCCTGTTCATCGGGCTCATGAACACCAACGGCGATCCGTACGTGATTGAGTACAACGTGCGCTTGGGCGACCCAGAAACAGAGGCGATCTTGCCTCGCATCAACTCAGACCTTTTTGAGCTTTTCAAAGCCTTGCATGACCACGAGCTGGGCAGTTTCCAGTTGGAGGTAGATCCACGCTCTGCTACTACTATCTTCTTGGTATCCGGTGGGTATCCTGAGGACTACGAAAAAGGCAAAGAGATCCAGGGTCTGCAAGCTGCCATGCCTGAAAACACCCTTTGCTTCCATGCCGGAACCAAGCAAACACCGTCTGGCCAGGTGGTCACTGATGGGGGTAGGGTAATTGCCATCACTGGGTTGGGCCAGGACATGGAAGAGGCACTGGAGAATGCAAACGCCGCGGCCGGGCAGATTACCTGGCAGGGACGTAATTTCCGCCGGGATATTGGCTTTGACCTGAAGCAATACTTGGCAGAACGTCTCTAAGAAGCTATAAGATTCTTCTTCGCTCCAAGGAATTTATGCGATCTACTTCAGGCCTTTTTTCCTGAAAACAGGTTTAAAAATGACGAAGGCCAGCCGTGAGGCTGGCCTTCGTCATTTTTGTGGGTGTACAGAAAATTTATCTTTGCGGCAGATTTTCGTAAACACCACAACACCAAACCTGAAAAGCCCATGTCACTTCAACCTGACTATACTACCGCCGAGGAAGCTGTAAAACTGATTAAATCAGGAGACCGCGTGTTTGTGCACGGGGCCGCCATGACGCCGCTGCGGTTAGTGAATGCCGTGTCTGCCCGAGCAGACGAACTACGGGAGGTAGAGTTCATTCACATGCACACCGAAGGGCCTGCCCCTTACACCTACCCAGAAAATGCTGGTAGTTTTAAAACCAATGGCTGCTTTATCGGGGCCAACATCCGGCAGGCACTGAATGAGGGCACCGCCGATTACATCCCCATTTTCTTAAGTGAGATCTCCCTTTTGTTCCGCCGGAACATTCTCCCGCTGGATGTTGCCTTGGTGCAGGTGTCGCCGCCAGATGCGCACGGGTATTGTACCCTTGGCTCCTCGGTGGATGTGGCTTTGTCAGCGGTGGAGACCGCCAAAATTCTGATTGCCGAGGTAAACCCCCGGGTACCTCGCTCCCATGGCGATGGCATTGTGCATATCAGTAAGTTTGACGCCAAAGTTTGGTCAGATGAGCCGCTGCCGGAGCACGCCAGCAAGGCCTGCGGATTGGTGGAAACGCAGATAGGCAAGTTGGTGGCAGAGTTGGTGGAAGACGGGGCAACCCTGCAAATGGGTATTGGCGGGATACCAGATGCGGTATTGCAGCAGTTGGGCAACCACAAAGACTTAGGCATCCATACCGAGATGTTCTCTGACGGTATCATCCCTCTAGTGGAGAAAGGCGTGATTACGGGTGCCCGGAAAAAGGTCTTAAAGCACAAGATTGTGTCTTGTTTTGTGAACGGTTCTAAAAAGGTGTTTGATTTTCTGCATGACAATCCATCGGTGGTGATGAAAGAAACCGTTTTCACCAATGATACGGCTATTATCAGGCAAAACCCCAGAACCACGGCCATCAACAGCGCCATTGAGGTGGACCTGACCGGCCAAGTTTGCGCAGATAGTATCGGGACGTACCAGTTCTCTGGCGTGGGCGGCCAGATGGACTTCATGCGGGGAGCGGCGCTGTCAGAAGGAGGGAAGCCCATTATTGCCCTTCCCTCTATTACGAACAAAGGCGAATCTAAGATTGTCAACATTCTGAAGCCCGGGGCTAGTGTCACTACCACACGCGCCCACGTCCGCTACATTGTAACGGAGTTCGGGATTGCTGATTTATACGGGAAGAATTTACGGCAACGCGCAAAGGAATTGATCCGGATTGCCCACCCAGACCACCAGGCTGAACTGGAGCGACTCGCCTTTGAACGTTTCAAGGTGCTATAGGAACCGGGTTTAAGCTTTAAGGTCTTTGCGTTTACAGCCCTTTCTAAGCAAAACCTTCTTAAAACAGGAACGCCTGACCAAATTGGTCAGGCGTTCCTGTTTTATCTGAAAAGAACTACAAACTAGCAGTATTCTTCAAAGGCGCCTTGCAGGTTGTCTACAATGCGGGTTAAATCGTTGCCTTCAATGTGGTGACGCTCAATTACGTGCACCAACTCGCCGTCTTTAAACAAGGCGATAGAAGGAGAAGACGGAGGATATGGTAACATGAACTCACGTACTTTCGCTACGGCTTCGGTTTCCATTCCAGCAAACACGGTGACCAGTTTAGATGGTTTTTGCTCGCTGCTAGCCACGGCCATTTTCAGGGCCGGACGGGCTTTAGCGGCGGCGCAACCGCACACAGAGTTAACGGCCACCAAAACGGTGCCTTCTTTCTGGTTCAATACAGACTCTACTTCTTCGGGCGTCATTAATTGCTCGAAGCCAACAGAGGTCAGGTCTTCCCGGATAGGGGCGACCATATATTCAGGATACATTGCCATGGATATGGATGAATTTAAGGTGAATTCTATTTCTAGTGTAAAACTACAAAATCAACCGTAAAACACCACGGGCCCAGTTCTGGTTTCCGAAAGGATAGCAATTCTCATCCGGGATACTGTAATCTGCTTACAAGGGCTATTTCTGATAGGAATGGGTGAGCAGGTGTGATGACTTCAATCTGTTTAATTAGGTTTACTGGCTATTGGAATTGGCGTTTCGCTGAAGGAAATCATGGTCTGTCAATGTATTCAGAAAGGAGAGGATGTCAGCTTTTTCTGCCGTTGAGAGGGGAAGCCCTACGGTGCCGTCGGGCTTTTTGAAGATGGGGTCAAGGGTAGCAGAGAAAACCATTCCCTGGGTGTAATGCTCCAATACTTGCTGCAGCGTTTTAAAGCGACCGTCGTGCATGTAAGGAGCGGTGACAGCTACGTTCCGAAGCGTCGGAACCTTGTATTTGCCTATATCTTCGGGGCGTTGCGTAATGCGGCCACGGCCCCAAGCCTCTTTTTCGTGGTCTTCCGAAAAAAGCGCGTCTAAGCCGTTGTTGCGGTAGCTTTGATCGGTGAAGAAATCGGTAGCGTGACAGGGAGCGCAATGTTGCCTCACCAAAGCCAAGCCCCTTACTTCCGTTGAGGTCAAAGTGGCGCTGGGTTCCCGGCGCATGTAGCGGTCATATCGGGAGTTGCCGCTGATGAGCGTACGTTGGAACTGGGCCAAGGCCCGCATGATGAGAGACGAAGTGATAGAATCAGTCCCGAACGCGGCCTTGAACTGGGAAGGATAGATGGAATGCGACTGCAGTTCCCGCGTGAGTTCCTTCAGGTCCTGTGCCATCTCGTCAGCGTGGGTGAGCGGCCCCACCGCCAGGGACTCCAAGTCTTTGGCCCCGCCGTCCCAGAACCATCCCTGCATCCAAGCCAGGTTCTGCAAGGCGGGGACATGTCTTCGTAGGGGTTTTCCTGAGACCCCCGCCATGGTGAGTGCGTGACTATCAGAAAAAGCCTTCTCGGGTTGGTGGCAGGTGGCACAGCTAATTTGGTTGTTCCCGGAGAGAATCGGGTCAAAGAACAGTCTTTTGCCCACCAACACGCCCTCTTTGGTGATCGGGTTCCGTTTCGGGGATGGTACCGTTGTACCCAAGTTCGCAGGAACAGCTATTGCGTAGCTCTCCGGCGCTGGTCTGTCTGCTTCATTTTCTGGCGTACAGCTAGTGATCAGGCTACTAAGCAGGCATAACAAGCAGCCCGTGAGCCTAAGCCATCGGCAGTACACACAGGAAGAAGACAAGTGCCGCATTAGGGCTTATTTTAACTTAAACATCTGCTGGATATTATCGGCCACTAAACCGGCGTTGGCTCCACCCATTACACTGGAAAAGCCCGTTGCACTCAAATCAATCACGTTAGGTCCCCCAAACAAAGTTCTGGTGTTGGTCAAGAGGTCCAACGTGCGGTCTTGGCCGTTCAGCCCCCAGTTGGAAGGCAAGGTTATAGTGACGGTGCGGTAGTTCTCGTCATGGCCAATATGGTACAGGAAGTTTTTGAAGGCGTTCTCGGTAGGGTGGAAGTACTGGCCTTCGGCTACCAGAAATTTATAACCGGTGTCCCAATCCCATGCCATGTTCTGGTTGGGATCAAGGTCGCCTACCTGGTCCGTAGAGTGGTTCCGGCTGGGGTCAACGCCAACGCTGAAAGTAAGGGTGGTATAAATCCCATCAGGTACCTCCGGGAGGGTGAAAGACTCCTGAATGTGATCAGCGGTTCGTTCTATGAGATGGTAGCTGTTTGGCTCTACGTAGGCAGATCCATTGGGGCGGGTAAGTTTCACATTGCTGATGTAGTACCGGAAGGCATTGAACTTCACGCGGTGGCCTTGCGCATTGGTGTACTCCTTCGCCAGCGTGAAAGGCTCCGTCTGGAAGGTGTGCTGAAAAGCTAAAGTGACTTGGCTTGGCCCAGCAGGGGCATCGTCGTTGTCTGAGCAACTCCAGGAAAAAAGGGCAAGCACCAGGAGTAATGTAGCGGAAAAGCTTTTATCAATAGTAAAACGTGAATTCATAGGTGTATAGTAGAAAGTTGGGTATTCTATTTAGAGCGAACGTAGGCCGTTCGCCGTTTCAGGTGTAGTTTGGTAAAAAACAGGACGGAAACTTGTTACTTGGGTCACTTATTAGGATCGGAGAAGCGAGGATCGGTGATGAAGGTCTCATCTGTGAGGGTCTTCAAAAAGGAGATGATCTGCTTCTTTTCCGTTGCGGTGAGCCCCAGTGACGTTTCCCCGAAGTCATTACGAGCCTCTTCAATAAGGGGGTCTAGGTTGGGGTCGTTCATGTTAATGTGCTCATTGTAGTGGTCCAGCACCTCTTCCAGAGTCTTGAACCGGCCGTCGTGCATGTAAGGGGCGGTAAGCGCGATGTTTCGGAGCGAAGGAGCTCTGAACTTGCCTCGGTCACTTTCTAGCCCCGTAATCAACCCTCTGCCGGCGTCTTTGGGCAATGCATCCAGTCCGTTGTTATGGAACGTGTTAAAGGTTTGTAGCGTACCGCCATGGCAGTCGCCGCAGTTGCCGCCTCTCAGGCTGATGTTTGGATCTGGATGGGTAAGGAAGAGGCGCATGCCCAGCAGCTCGTCCGCGGTTAGGTTGGCCTGGCCTTCCTGGTAGCGATCAAACTTGGAGTTGGAAGAGATGAGGGTTCGGGTAAATTGCGCCAAGGCCTTGAGCAGGTTCTCTTTAGTGATGGAGCCCCTCCCAAAGGCTTTCTCAAATAAGATTGGGTATTTCTCCGTGGCCTGCAATTTAGCTGCAGCTACATCCAAATTCTGATGCAGTTCAATAGGGCTCTCCAGCGGAATCTTCGCCTGCTCCTCCAACGATTTCGGTCCCCCGTCCCAATTGAATTGCGAAACCCACAGCAGATTGGCCAAGGACATGGCACTGCGCGTGCCGGCCACGCCGTCTACTCCCTTGCTGACTGCCTGACCGTCTGTAAAAGCGAATTGCTGTTGGTGGCAACTGCCGCAGGACATGGTGTTGTTGGCCGAGAGCGTTTTCTCATAGAAAAGCATCCGGCCCAAGGCAACACCTTCCTGGGTAAGCGGATTGTCCGCGGGGATAGCCTGTGTGTTCCCGAAGCGCTTGGGCAACTCCAGTTGATACGGGGTAGGAGCAGGAAGGGGTTCGGTTATTTCTTCCTCCGAAGGAGCTGTACTGCAGCTTGTCAGAACGCAGGTGGCAGCCAACCATCCCCAAGAAAACAGCTTCTGGAAAATACGCATGTAGTCGTATTTGATTTTAAGAATAACGGTGGATTATTCCTTTTCTGTATTTGCTGTTTAAGGGCTTCTTTCTAAAAAGCACCCTTTAAACGGTTGTACTAAGAAAAGAAAATTCAACGGATAACCGGTGAGTAGGCCAGTTAAATGAAGGTGCCAATTGAAATCTTTCACATAAAGGTGTCTTTAGATGGTTGTAAATACTAACTTTGCAGGGCAAAACAGGGCGCGGCAGTTCTTTTTACCTGTATGTTCCTCTGCTAGAGGGAGAAGAGAAAGGCCGTGGATAAATTTTGGTAAAGTTTTCTTGGAATTTAATCTGTAACCATGTAGTTTTGCAAACTCATTTAGAATCAGAGTCAAAAGCATTTATCTATATTCACAACCATGGCTAACCATAAGTCAGCATTAAAAAGAATCAGATCTAACAACGCGAAACGCTTGCTGAATCGTTATCAGGCGAAAACGACCCGTACCTTTGTAAAGCGTTTAAGAAGCACAACCGACAAAGCCGAGGCGCAAGAGCTGTTTAAGACGGTATCTGGTATGCTGGACAAGTTGGCCAAGAAGAACGTGATCCACAAAAACAAAGCAGCCAACAACAAATCGAAATTGGCTCGTTTCGTGAATACTTTAGCTGCCTAGTTTTAGGTAGTATTTACTTTCTTGGGTAATAAACAGAAGCCTTGCTGATGCAAGGCTTTTTGTGTTATGGGCCTGTTTGCTTGAAACGTGCTATAATCCGAAATGCACTTTCGCTATTTCTAGCCATTGCCCAGTTCAGAGGAAGGCTTTTCTATCTTTAAACTGAGCCAATAAAAAAGCGGCCCGCTTCTAACAGCGGGCCGCTTTTTTTAAAGTAGTGCTAAGTATCGCTTAGTGAACTACGCTTAACTTGATCATGTTGGCGCGTTTTTTCTCCATTACCGGCATAGACCCGATGTTGATGAAGATATCACCGGTCTCCAGGTGGCCTTCTTTTACCAGGATCTCTTTCAGGTCTGCGATCGTTTCATCGGTAGACACGAACCGGTCATAGTAATAGCCTCTGATACCCCATACTAGGTTCAGGGTGTTCAATAGCACGCGGTTGTCGGTGAAGACGAAGATGTTGGCTTTAGGGCGGTGCTTGGCCAATTGGATGGCAGTGTACCCAGATTTGGTGAGACAGATGAGCGCACGGGCGTCGGTATCACGGGCCAGGGTTACGGCACTTGCCACCACCGTGTCATTGTAGAAAGTAGGCGACTGTTTGTTGAACACGAAGTTGCGGTGGAAAACGGCAGCTTGCGTCTCTACTGACTTGATGGTGCGGTTCATGCTCCGGATAGTCTCAATAGGGTAGGCTCCGGCAGCGGTTTCCGCGCTCAGCATCAAGGTGTCGGCGCCGTCCATTACTGCGTTGGCCACGTCGTTGGTCTCAGCACGGGTAGGACGTGGATTGGTGATCATGCTTTCCATCATCTGGGTTGCCACAATCACGGGTTTGCCCAGCTTGTTGCATTTCTCCACAATCATTTTCTGCAGCATAGGAACGCTCTCCATTCCTACTTCAACCCCTAAGTCGCCACGGGCTACCATTACAGCATCGGTGGCCTCAATGATGGAATCAATGTTGCGGATCGCCTCTGGTTTCTCAATTTTGGCTACTACTTTGGCGTCTTTGCCGCGCTCCGCAATAATTTGTTTGATTTCATGGATGTCCTCTACTTTTCTTACGAAAGAAAGAGCAATCCACTCTACATCATTATCCAAACCAAAGTGCAGGTCCTGAATATCTTTCTCAGTAAGCGATGGAGCAGTAACTACGGTGTCTGGCAGGTTCATGCCTTTGCGAGGTTTCACCACGCCGCCGTACACCACCTCAGTTATTACCTCGTTCACGCCATCGGTGCTTAAAACGCGCACTTCAAGTTTACCATCGTCAATCAGGATAGCATCACCAGGGCGCACATCTTGGGCCAAACGGGCATAGCTGTGTGAAAGCTTCTGGGGGTTACCCATAGATTTGTCATAGACAAATGTCAGTTGCTGACCTTCCACAATCTCAATGGCGCCGTCCTGTACATCGTTGATCCGGATTTTAGGGCCCTGCAAGTCTTGCAGTAAGCATATATTGAAGCCTTCGGCAGCATTGATGGCCCGTACGTGTTCAATAACCTTCAGGTGTTCGTGGTGAGCGCCGTGAGAAAAATTAAGACGGAAAACATCTACCCCTTCTTGGATAAGGGCCCGGAGGCGCTCAGGGGTGTTGCTGGCGGGGCCAACGGTTGCAATAATCTTGGTGTTGTTGAAGGGAATAGCCATGCGCTAAAAAAGCAGGTTTTCTTTATAACGTAAACAATGTGGGTCAAAGGAACGCACGTACTGCACAAGCGGTACAGCGTTGAGGGTCTGCAGCAGCTCTTGCTGAAGATGGCTGAGCCCGCCAGACACCTGTATTACATAATCATACTCTTTAATATCCGGAACCAGGAAAGGGGAGGTCAGGGTGCTGGTGCCTACAGAACGGTTCCGGAACAGGCGCAGCGTGCCATGCTCTGCCTTGTGCAGGTAGTTTGAAATGATCAACCTGCCTTTGTGAAGAAAGTCAATGCACAGGTCTGCCTGTTTTACCAACCTTATTCTAAAGTACTTGTTTAACGCCCAGGCAAGAGTATGCTCCTTGCTGGACGACACAACTCCATATAAGTCGAAATCAAAATCGTATTCTACGTCTAGACGGAAAGATTTCATGGGTTGCCGTACTCTGGGTAAATATTAAATGTTGGGATGGCAATTTAAAGAAGTGAAACGGAAACTCAAGTCAACTTATCAGAAAAGTATCAGAATAAAACAATCTCTCGCATTTTGTTTGACATTGTGTTCCCAAATCTATTTCTTTGCACTGTGTTTTAAAAAACTTCTAAAAAAATGTCAGAAATCGCAGAAAAAGTAAGAGCTATCATTATTGACAAATTAGGCGTTGAAGAATCTGAGGTAACGCCTGAGGCTAGCTTTACAAACGACCTGGGTGCCGACTCTCTTGATACCGTAGAATTGATCATGGAATTTGAGAAAGAATTCAATGTATCTATTCCAGACGATCAAGCTGAGAATATTGCAACGGTAGGCCAAGCGATCAGCTACCTGGAAGAGCACGCAAAGTAATCTCCTCCCTCCTTTTTTCTTCTATCGATCCAATTTTACCTAATCTATATAGGTTCTTTCCCTCTACTAGCAGCGTATGGAGCTTAAGAGAGTTGTCGTAACTGGCCTTGGTGCGCTTACCCCTCTGGGGAAAACTGTCTCTGAATACTGGAACGGCCTCGTGAACGGGGTGAGTGGGGCAGCGCCCATCACTCGCTTTGATGCCTCAAAATTTAAAACCCAATTTGCCTGCGAAGTAAAGGGGTATGATCCTGAGCAATACTTTGAGCGTAAAGAGGCCCGCAAAATGGACCTCTTTACGCAATTTGCTGTGATTGTCGCCGATCAGGCGGTACAGGATGCAAATCTGGAAGATGAGTCTTTAGACAAAGACCGCATTGGGGTGATCTGGGGATCTGGTATTGGGGGCTTGCGCACCTTCCAGGAAGAGTGTGTGAACTTTGCCAACGGTGACGGTACTCCACGCTTCAACCCTTTCTTCATCCCTAAAATGATCGCCGACATCAGCGCCGGTCATATCTCTATCAAATACGGCTTCAGAGGTCCTAACTTCGTGACCGTATCGGCTTGTGCCTCTGCCACCAACGCTTTAATTGACTCTTTCAACTATATCCGGTTGGGTATGGCCGATATTGTGTTGAGCGGTGGTTCTGAAGCAGCGGTAACCGAAGCCGGAGTGGGAGGATTCAACGCTTTGAAAGCCCTTTCTGAACGTAACGATTCCCCTGAAACTGCCTCTCGTCCGTTTGACAAAGACCGCGATGGGTTTGTCTTGGGCGAAGGCGCGGCAGCTATTGTACTGGAAGAGTACGAGCACGCCAAAGCCCGTGGCGCAAAAATCTACGCTGAGATCATTGGCGGCGGGATGTCTGCAGATGCGTACCACATCACGGCGCCACACCCAGAAGGTTTAGGAGCCCGCAATGTAATGCAAAACGCCTTGCGTGATGCCGGTATCACACCAGAGCAGGTAGACTACATCAACGTGCACGGTACCTCCACGCCGCTAGGTGACGTAGGAGAGGCCAAAGCTATTGAGCACGTGTTTGGTGATCATGCGTACAAGTTGAACATTAGCTCTACCAAATCTATGACCGGTCACTTATTGGGTGCTGCCGGAGCCATTGAGGCGGTTGCTTCTATTCTGGCTATCCAAAACGGTATTGTTCCGCCTACCATCAACCACATCACGGATGATGAGCAATTTAACTCCAAGCTGAACTTTACCTTTAACAAAGCTCAAGAGCGCGAAGTAAACATTGCCCTGAGCAATACCTTCGGATTTGGCGGACACAACACCTCTGTGATTTTCAAGAAATTCACTGAATAGCATTGAGCCCGATCAGACCGGTCTTTCGCGCGATCCACAAATTCTTTTACAAGGACAAAGCTTTTGTAAACGCCATCACCCATATTACGGGTATGGCGCCCGACAACCTGCACCTGTACCAGTTGGCGTTCACGCACACCTCGTTTGTGCGCCAAAATCTGAAAGGGAACCAGGAAACCAATGAGCGTCTGGAGTTTTTGGGTGATGCCATCTTAGGTGCGGTCATTGCTGAATACCTTTTCAAAAAATACCCCTACAAAGACGAAGGTTTCTTAACCGAGATTCGGTCCCGTATGGTAAACCGCGAGTCTCTGAACAACCTAGCCGTAAAGGTGGGATTGCACTCGCTCATCAAAGTTGACAACGTTTCTGGGGTGACGCGCCACAAGTTCATCAACGGCAATGCCCTGGAGGCCTTGGTAGGAGCGGTTTACCTGGACAAAGGATACGAGGACACCAAGAGCTTCATTTTGAAGAAACTGGTGAAGCCGCACTTTGATCTGCACCAACTCACCACTACCACCAGCAATTTTAAAAGTAAATTGATTGAGTGGGCCCAAGGCCAGAACCGCAGTATTCGGTTTGAGATTGTGGGCCAGAAACAGTCTGGTAGTACCACTGAGTTTACTGCCGCCGTGGTAGTGGACAATGACATTATTGCCAGCGGCAGCGGGCTTTCCAAAAAGAAAGCAGAACAAGCCGCCGCTGAGAAAAGCATGGAAGTGCTTAAATCCACGGGTGTCATCCTGCCTTAATTCCGTTTTCCTTCTCTTATTTCCTAAACCCAGCTAAACTGCCATTTTTTCAAAGGGCAGAAGTTGGGTTCTATGCTTGTTTCTTTCTTGGTTCTTAGTGAAAGGCGCTTAGTTTTGTAGGCACCTGGCGCTGCGTGTAACAGTGCTGAACTAAGTATTTCTAACATGCAGGCGAGTTCTTGCGTTAGAAAAGCCTTAAACAGAATTGAACTATGAAACTTGCAGGCGCGGCCCTTAACCAAACTCCCCTAGATTGGGAAAACAACCTCCGCAACATAAAAACCGCCATTGAACAAGCCAAAGAACAGAATGTGGACATTCTCTGCCTGCCAGAAATGAGCATTCCGGGATATGGCTGCGAGGACCTTTTCCTAAGTGAATGGGTGAGTGTGGAATGCTTTGAGCGTTTGCTGGAGATAAAGGAATGGTGCGAGGGTGTCATCGTGTGTGTGTGTTTGCCTATCCGATTGAACAATACCACCTACAACTGCGCCTGCGTCATCGCAGATAAAAAGATTTTAGGCTTTACGGCCAAGCAGTTTCTGGCCAATGATGGTGTGCACTATGAGCCCCGCTGGTTTAGTTCCTGGGTGCCCAACACCATTGAACAGTTCGAAGCCTTTGGGCAGACCTATTCTATCGGGGACATCATCTATGAACACCAGGACGTGAAGTTCGCCTTTGAGATCTGTGAAGACGCTTGGCGTAACGCTAATCGACCGGCTTATCGGCATAAAGAGAAAGGCGTACAGCTCATCATCAACCCAAGTGCCAGCCACTTTGCCATGAGCAAAACCGATGTGCGATTCCACTTAGTGGTAGATGCGTCCAGGGAGTTTGAGTGCTCGTACCTGTACGTTAATCTGTTGGGCAACGAGGCCGGTAAAATGATTTACGATGGCGAAATCATCATCGCCCAAAACGGCAACTTGGTCCTCCGTAATCAACTGCTTTCGTTTAAAAGCGTGGACTTTGAATGTGCCGAGGTTTCTTTTGAGAAGCCCTTGCCACCCGTAGAAATGGACCTTTTGCCCGTAGATGAGAACGTCGAGTTTATCTCGGCTATCTCACTGGCTTTGTTTGATTACCTGCGCAAAAGCCGCAGCCGCGGGTTTGTCCTTTCCTTGAGCGGCGGTGCCGATTCCTCGTTGTGTGCCGTGGCCGTGGCTGAGATGGTGCGCCACGCCCTGGAGGAGATCAGCCTGGAGGAGTTCGTGCAGAAAACCAATTGCCTCACCGCAGAAGAGCTTCCTGAATACAAGCAACTTTCCGGAAACGAGCTTAGAAATGCCTTGGTGGGTAAATTGCTGGTAACGGCCTACCAAGGCACCATCAACTCCTCCGATGATACCTACCGCTCCGCGGAGGAACTGGCTAAATCCATTGGGGCGGTATTTTATAACTGGACCATTGACGAAGAAGTGAAAAGTTACCGGGGCAAGATTGAGCATGTCATCGGCCGTGATTTAACCTGGGAGCACGATGACTTGACGCTGCAAAACATCCAGGCTCGGGTACGAGCGCCTGGTATCTGGATGTTGGCCAACCTGAGGAACTCTTTATTGCTGGCCACTTCAAACCGGTCAGAAGCCTCCGTAGGGTATGCTACCATGGACGGAGATACCGCTGGAAGTATCTCGCCCATTGCGGGCGTAGACAAAGCGTTCATCCGGCAGTGGCTGATCTGGGCCCAGCAGCAACTGGGCTATGAAGGCCTGCAGTACGTGAACAACCTGCAGCCCTCGGCAGAGTTGCGGCCTTTGGAAAACACCCAGACCGATGAAGAAGACCTCATGCCGTATCCGCTCCTGAACCAGATCGAACGGCTGGCCTTCTATGACCGCCTTGCCCCCAAGCAGGTGTTTGAGAAGCTGAAAGGCACCTACCCGGATGAGCAGTTAAAGCAGTTCATCCAACGGTTCTACTCGCTCTGGAGCCGCAACCAATGGAAACGTGAACGCTACGCCCCGGCCTTCCACCTGGATGACTACAACGTAGACCCGCGCAGCTGGCTTCGGTTCCCCATCCTGAGTGGTGGGTTCCGGCAAGAACTGAGCGAGTTGTAGAAATTTGGATTTGAAAAGGTGAGTAGGATTTTCGTTTAGAGCCTGTTTTCTGAAAAGCAGGCTCTAAAACTATCAAAGGAAGACGCAGTAGTTGCTCCATTTTTGTTTTGCCTCTTGAGGCATCTTCGGTTGTTTTCGGGTCATTTTGCGTAAACGGACCTTAAACGTTTGGTCTTCCCCTGAAATGCTTTTTGTGGCGTGTTGGCCTATCCTTTTAGAATCCATGGAAGAATTGGAATGTCCTGCAAGTTTCAATGAATTGGAAAGAGCCGCCTGGGCTTTTGCCGTGAAAGCCCATGGCGAGCAGCGTCGCAAGTACCACAATGAACCCTATGTAAAGCACCTGGAACGGGTGGCCCAAACAGTGATGGCGTACAGTGGAACCACCGGGATGGTCATGGCCGCGCTCCTGCACGATGTACTGGAAGACACCCCGGTGACCGAACAGGAAATGCAATCCTTTCTGGAGGAAGTCTGCCAAGGCACCATCGTGAAACCAGCAGAGGTACTGCAAATGGTGGTAGACCTCACCGACCAATTCACCAAACAGAATGCCCCCGGGCACAACCGCAAACGCCGGAAGCAGATGGAGGTGGAGCGCCTAAGCCAAATCTCTTCCCGCGCCCAAACCATCAAGCTCGCCGATATCATTGACAATACCCGCGACATCATTGCCCAGGACATCAGCTTCGCGAAGGTGTACATACCAGAGATTGTGGCGTTGCTGGAGGTTTTGAAGAAAGGAGAGCCGTTCCGGTTGTACATGCTGGCCTGTTATGAAGTGCAGAAAGCCATTTTCCGCTTAGAGGAAGACCGGCAAAGCTTCCAGAGCTTCCCAGACCAAGAGCAAGAATAAATTCGCTGGTTTAGCGCTCTTTTTCAGAAAAAGAGCGCTAAACCAGCGAGAGATCTAAACCTATTTTCCGCCGCTCAAAGCATCATCGTTCTGGATGGATTTCTTATGCTTCTGGCTGCCCTGCATCTTCCCGAAAGTCCAGTCAAACCCGATTCTGAAGGTACGGTTATAGTTGATGTTCTGAACGGTTTGTTGGTAACCAGGGGTAATGACGGTGTACTTGAAGTTAATGGTGTTGGAGAACGGATTATTCACTCCGAAGCTGATAGAGCCTTTGTCCTTCATTACTTTCTTGCGCACCGAGAAACTGGTGTAGTAGTTATCCCCGATATTCACCTGCAGCATCTTGCTTTTGGAGTTGTAACCGGCATTTGCTTGCGCAGTAAGACCCTTGGCAATCTCATAGCTGGTGTTCAGGTTCAAGTTGTATTGTAGTCCCTCTCTTTTCTGGCGGTTATCCTCCATGCTCACGTAATTCAGATTCAGGCTTGGGCTGATGGTCCAGGTGGGGATTGGCTTGGTGGAGCCAGATAAACTCAATCCGTACACGCGGTTCTTCCCGATGTTATCATGGGTAATCAGCAGTACCTCCCGCAGTTGGTTATTCACCACTAGCTGCTCTGGCGCCAATACCTGCTGGATAGAGTTGTTTGTCTGGCGCAGGAACAGAGAGGCGTTGATGGAAGTGGTTTTGAAGAAGGTGTTGTAGCCAACTTCAAACGCGTGGGTCAATTCAGCATCTAAGGTTGGGTTTCCGCGGTACCCGAAGTTGAAGTCTTCCAATTGCAGGAAAGGGTTCAGCGAGTAAATCTGCGGCCGCTGGATGCGCTGGGTGTAGCTTAGCCGCACGGTATGGATGGTGTCAATGGTGCGGGAAACGCTCAGGCTGGGGATCACGTTCTGGTAGGCGTCTTTGAAAGCGCTTCTCACCAGTTGGGTTTCTTTGACCTCATCGTTCCATTGCGAATTCAGGAACACGCCTTTGGTGGTGGTGTGCTCATAGCGGGTACCCAGGTTTACGTCGAATTTCTTCAGCTGGAAAGCGTAGGTGGCATAGGCGGCCTTTACATCCTGGTCATAATCAAAGTTATTGATGACCGTGGAATCTGTCTGGGTAGGGAACGTGTAGGCGTAAGTAGTGCGGCTATGGGCATCCCGGAAGATGGCTTTGGCCCCAAGTTCCAGTTTGCCTCCATTTTTGTAGGTCTGGGTATAATCTAGCTGCAGGGTTTTCTCTTCACTGGGCGAGGTGTTGTCGTTTACCTGGCGTTGCACCAACGGCGCCTCGGGGGAGTAGAGCAGGTTATCGTAAAGGTCATTGGACTCATTGTGGTTTAGCTGGGCCAGAAAGGTCAATTCCTGCTTGGGCTTGAAGGTACGGGTGTACCCGAAGTTGACATCATAACCGAAGCCGTTCCAAGGGTTTTCCAGGTCTGAGTACGCCACCGGAAGCTGCTCAGAGCCAGCGCCCCGGTTAAGGGTGGTCTGGTAGCCGGAACCTAAAAAGTAATTGCGCCGGGTAGAAACCCCCAGGTTGAAGGCGTTCAAGGTATCTGGGTCAAAGGTTAGTTCTGCCTTGGCATTAAACCCGTGGTTCAGAGAAAGATTGCGGCTTTCTTGTTGCAGGGTAGATTGGTCGTCGGTGGTACGGTTTGTCAGGTTAAGTCTGCGGTTATTGCTGTCATAGCCACTCACGCTGGTGCTCAGCCCAAACTTGCCTTTCTTCACGTTTAAACTGCCATTCACGTTGCGGTATCGGCTGCCCAAGGAAAGACTGGTCTTTCCGTTCACCCCTTGTAAGCTGTTCTTTTTGGTGACGATGTTGATGATACCAGCCGTTCCCTCAGCGTCATACTTCGCCGATGGGCTGGTGATCACCTCAATGCTTTTGATGATATCCGCCGGAATCTGCTTCAGGGCATCGGCTAAGTTATTGGCCAGGATGCTGGACGGTTTGCCATCCATGAGTACCCTGAAATTGGCGCTGCCCCGCAACTGCACGTTGCCGTCTCCGTCTACCGTCACCGAAGGCACTTTCCGGAGCACCTCTGAGGCGGTGGTTCCCTGGTTGCTGATGTCCTGCTCGGCGTTGTACACCAACCTGTCTCCTTTGTCTTCAATGAGGGCCTTCTGGCCCACTACGGTTACCTCTTGCAGCTTGGTGGCATTTGACCTCAGGCTGATGTTAGGTAGGATGATTTCCTGTTTATCGGCGAAAATAGTAAAAGAAGGCACAGACTGGGAAACGTACCCCAGATAACTCACCGTGAGGGAATAAGTGCCATTCGCTACTTTGGTGAAGGTGAAGTTCCCTTTTTCATCAGTGATGGTGCCATCCACGGGCTTTCCGGTGGCGGTGCTGGTCAGCGAAACGGTGGCAAACTCCACTGGTTTAGTAGTAGCCGAGTCCAGTACCTGGCCGGTTATTTTGCCGACTGGGGTTTGGGCCTGAGCCTGGAGAGGGGCGGCTATGGTTAAAAGAAGGAAGAACAGGGAAGCAAGAATTGAGAGACGCATTGGGATTTCTTTTGCAGGTTTAGGGTGTATCACATCAGGTTCACAGGGACGCACTTCTTCCAGCCGCCGCTACCGTCTAGTAGCCGCGTGGGGCGGAATAGGACATCTGTCGTGGGATTTGGTAAGCAGTTGATGCGCGCAACTGTCTATTAGATGTAAGACTTTCTCCGGCGGTTGCCTGAGTTGCAAACTTTTTTTGATTTTGTGCTATTCCTTGCAAAATAGGCTGAAAACAGCGGTTTTGTTTCCTAGCAAAGCTAAACAGAAGATAACTCTGGAGAGCGGAGTAGCCTTCAATTATGGTAAGGGCAAAAAAAGAAGCACCCCGTGAAGAGTGCTTCTGGTACGTTAAGCGAAAAAAACTTAGTTGCCTTCTCCGCCTTTGGCGTCATCGTTCCGGATGGAGCGCTTGCTACGGGGTTGCTGTTTCATGTCCATTTTTCCGAAACGGTACGAGAAACTCACGCGCACGCCGCGGTTGTAGTTCAGGTTCTCGGTGTACTGCGTGAAGTTGTCGTTCTTCAGGTCTGAGGTAAACTTGATGGCTTTGGAGAACGGGTTGTCTACGCCTAAGGTCAGGCTGCCTTTCTTTTCCCAGAATTCTTTTCTAATACTGAAACTGGAGAAGTAATATCCTGAGAATTTGCCCTGAATAGTAGGACGGGGCGAGCTATACGACCCGAAAAACTGTGCCGCCAACCCTTTCCCGAAATCATAGCCTGAGTTCAGGTTCACGCTGTACTGCATAGCCGAATTGTTCTGGAACGTGCTCCGCAGGGTCACGTAGTTCAGGTTCATGCTGCCGCCCAGGTTCCATTTTGGCACCGGCTTAGTATTCCCAGAAAGGCTTACCCCATAGGTGGCGTTTTTCCCGATGTTCTGAAACGTGGTATACGCCACGTCTTCCTGTTGCCAAGTACCTTCCACCACTGGTAAGGCATCTTCCCGGCCCACAATCCGGCGAATGGATTCAATGGCATTGTTGGTCTGGCGCAGATACAAAGAAAGGTTGATAGAGCTGGTCTTGAAGTAATTGCTGTACCCTAATTCATACGAGTGCGCCAACTCCGGCTCCAACTCCGGGTTGCCGAATGACACGTTCTTGGCATCAATAATGTTCACGTACGGGTTCAAATACCAGATCTGCGGACGCTGAATGCGTTGCGTGTAGCCTACTCTGAATGTTTGACTTTTGATAGTGCGGGAAACCAGAATGTTGGGAATGAAATTGGAGTAAGTATCCTTGAAAGGGTCTTGGTACGGCTGTATGTACTGCCCGTCAATAGACGTGTATTCAAAGCGGGCCCCGGTCTTTACGTTGTAGTTTTTGTTCAGTTTGAAGCCGTAAGAAGCGTACGTAGCGTACACGTCCTGGTCATAAGTGAACTCATTGGGGTCCAGTTGCTCGGTGCCGGTAGAGTACCGGATGCGGCGGTACATGGCGTCACTTTCAGCGTGCCGCAGGATGCCTTTGGTGCCTACCTCCAGTTGAGTTTTATTCTGGAACGGGTGCACATAGTCAATCTGGAACGTGGCCTCACGGTTAGCGCCCTTGTTGTTGTTACGCAGCAGGGTATCTAAAGTGGTTTCGCGGTTCAGATATATGTCCTGATTGGTGAGGTTGTCCATTCTGCCCCGGTTCCATTGCGCCAACACAGACAATTCCTGCTGGGGTTTGAAGATGTGGGTATAGCCCAAGTTGAGGTCTACCGACTGGTTTTTGTTTTGGCTGCGGCTTAGGTTATCAATTTGCTGCGTGAAAGAGGGCGCATTTTGCAAAGACTGTTGCGTCCCCTGATTCCGTCCTCTGCCTTGGTACACGTTCACGCCCGCAGTCACGCTGTTAACAGAGTCAATGTCTAGATCAAACCCCACTTGCCCGTATACGCCACCGCCCCGACGTTTCGACTCACCCATTTGGTTAAGCGTACTTTCAGTAGCTTCCGCACCTACACCAGACTTTACCGTACGTTGCAGCATGCTTTCGTTACGGTTGTTATATTGCTGGTGCGTGCCTAGGCTGGCATTGAACCCCACCTTGCCGCGGCGCACGTTCACGTTGCCGTTGCCGTTGGAGTTACGCGTTCCTACTGAGGTGCTTACGCTGCCGTTTACCCCGTACAGGGTGTTCTTCTTGGTAATGATGTTAATGATGCCAGCAGTGCCTTCGGCGTCATACTTGGCCGAGGGGCTGGTAATCACCTCCACAGTTTTAATCATGTCTGACGGAATCTGCCGCAAAGCGTCGGCCACGCTGTTGGCCATAATGCTGGAGGGCTTGTTGTTGATGAGCACCCGCACGTTAGAGGAACCACGCAACTGTACGTTCCCGTCCAGGTCTACGCTCAAAGACGGTACTTTCTTGAGCACGTCTGAGGCATTGCCGCCAATGTTGGTAATGTCTTGCTCGGCGTTATAGACCATGCGGTCTACTTTGTCTTCCACCAGCGGTTTCTCGCCCACCACAGTCACTTCCTTCAGCTTGTTCTGGATAGGCTTTAGGATGATACGGCCTAGCTCAATCTCAGGGTCTTTTTCAGAAACGGTTATGCCAGTGCGGTTATAGCTTTCATAGCCAATAAAACTCACCGAGACAGAGTAGCTTCCGTAAGCTACGCGGGACAAGGTGAATCGGCCGCGATCATCGGTCACGGTGCCGTCAATGGGTTTTCCGGTGGCAGCATTGACCAACGAAACCGTGGCGAACTCCACGGGTTTGGCGGTGGAAGAATCAGTGACCACACCACTTATTTTTCCTGCGACCCGTTGCACCCCTCCGCCAGAGGCGGAAGCTGTGGAAGGGGTAGGGACAGGGGAGGAGGTTTGTGCCCGTAAGGTAGACACCGTTGCCAGACACAGGCAGGCAATCAAGAAAGGGTGACGCATGAAGAGAGGGATAATAAAGGTAGATAAAGGGTTAACCGATAGATTAAATAATTAAATAGGTAAAATGAAAGGTGTTCTGGTAAAAGGTAGTGGTATAAGGTAAAGCTGATTCAAAAAAGCCTTTAGTGCAGTTTTGCCTTTAAGAGATAGTTGCGGTTTAGACCTGTTTTTGAGGTAAAAGTTTAATTCACTTTTCTAGGACAAGCAAATAAATTCAAGGGTGCATACCCTACTTGCAGTGCATACCTTTTTGAGGCTGTTTTTATGAAATAGGGGCTAAAAGGAAGTTGATAAAAATTTAGTTTTCCCGCTGTACCACCACGTTCATGCCCATGCCCGCTGCTGGTATTTTATACCATTTAGATTGGCTGGCATCTTTATGGAAAGCGGTCTGGAATCCTGGCATGGAAGCTGGAATACCCAAGCTTAGGGAGTGGCGTTTTGGCATGCAATCAATCCACTCCAGGGAGATGACAAAGTCTTGCTCTACATAAATATCATAGGGCTCCAGGTCTACCTGCATCCATCCGGTTTTCTGGTTTTGCACCGTCACATAAATGTCTTTGGGCAGAATGTTTGTCCCTGGCTTGCCATTTTGGACATCGTACACGTTTAACCTGAATTTCACCAGTTCATATTTGTTTGATTTAAGACAGAAGTTCAGTTTGCTCAAGTAGGAAAGCTTTTTGCCATTGTTGATATGGATGCCTATTTCACGGCCCAGATTGGCTTGTATGGGCCTGGGGGTAATAATGAAACTGTGGGAAAACTTTGAAGTAGGTCCCAGGCTACCACCTAGTTCCACACTTTTCCAGTTTTTGCTGCTCACCTTAACCTCCGCAAGCTGCACAGGCTTAGAAAGTAAGGCAATAGTGACACTTTTACTGTTTTTACCGGCGAGAAGGTCTTCTACCTTTAGCTTTTTGGCTTCGTACCCGATTGCTGAAATACGAATTACCTTACTTATCAAAACTGCCGGAATAGTAAGCGTAAATTCCCCATTTTCATCTGAAATAGTGCCCGTTGAACTTTCCAAAATTCCTATGCTGGCATAAGTAATAGGTTGATCTGTTTCACTGGAAATAACAATGCCAGTAAGGATTATCTTCTCACTGTTTTGCTGAGGCTTAGAGGCGAGCGCAGAAGGTATAAAAGAACTTAGAAATAGAAATAAGCAGAAAAGAGAAAGATGTATAAAAGATTGTTTCATGGCGGGGGAAATCCTGAATAAGATGTTCTCTCATTCAGGATTGATTCAGTTTAGTGAATTGAATTTTGAATTAAATAGTTGATTATAATTTTCTATTTGGTGAGAAAGAGTAAAGACCACCTTTCTGGTAAAAGGAAGTATGATTATTCAACGTGAGGTATATAAATTAAATTGTATATATAATACTTATATATTTATGATCCACAAGCAGCTTTCTATTTCTTGCCTTTTTACCTAAATCAAGCTTTAAACCCCTTGAAAACAAGAAGAGCGATAACCATTCAGTTATCGCTCTTCTTGTTTTCAAGGGGTTATGATGGTCTATTGAACTCCACCGCCATCGCCTTGTTTGGCGTCATCGTTGCGGATAGACTTCTTGCGCTTAGGTGGTCCTTGCTGCTGCATTTTCCCGAAGCGGTACTCAAACGTTAACCGGAAACCACGGTTGTATTGGGTAACCAAGGTCTGCGTGCTGAAAGGTAGTCTCTCCTCGGTGTTTTGGTTTACGCCAGATAACTCGTTTCTGAACTTCAGGGCTTTTCTGAACGGATTGTCCATCCCTAAGCTCAAAGCTCCTTTTTTCTCAAACAACTCTTTCCGGATGGCCAGATTGTGGTAAGAGAACGAAGAGGCTATTCCTTGTAGTTGAACCCTGTCAGAGTTGAAGCCTCCGGAGAACTGAGCACTTACGCCTTTTCCGAAGGTATAGCCAGAGCTCACGTTGATGTTGTACATCACACCAGAGTTAGACGCAAATGGGGCGTTCAAATCCACGTAGTACACGTTCACGTTTCCGTTGATGTTCCAGGCCGGAACAGGCTTGGTAGAGCCAGACAAGGTCATTCCGTAGGTCTTGTTCTTGGCGATGTTGTTAAATGTTACGAATGTGGTATCACGCAGCACTTCAGAAACAGACTCAATGGCATTATCAGTGATCCGCATGTACGCCGACACGTTGATGGAAGTAGTCTTGAAGAAGGTGCTGTAATTCAGTTCATAGGAATCGGTTAACTCAGCATCTAGTCGTGGGTTACCGTACACCACCAGGTTTGGTCCTTGTTGCTGGCGGTACGGGTTCAGGAAGAACAACTGGGGTCTTTGAATCCGTTGGGTGAACGTAGTACGCAGTTTGCTGTTCTGCGTAAGGTCGTAGGCCAGCGTGATGTTGGGGATGAAGTTGTCATAGTTAGCTGAGAAGTCTTGCTCTGGGTTGACAAAATCACCGGCAACATCGGTGTACTCATAGCGTCCGCCAAACTTCAGGGCTGTCTTCTTATTCAGGTTGAAGCCGTAAGACAGGTAAGAGGCAATCACGTTCTGGTCATAGGAGAAGTCTCCGTTCAAGTCTTTGCCGTCATACAGAGAGGAACTGGATACGTCGCGCAGAATGCCTTTGGCACCTACTTCCAGCAAGGTGTTTTTAGGCATCGGGTGCGCGTAATCTGCCTGAAAGGTGAGTTCCTTGTTAAGGCCTTCGTTTTCATTAAGGGTAGTGGAACGCAGGGGACCCTCAATCTCGTACCTTAATTGGTTCACTTCATTGTCCTGGTCAGTCTGGCTGTAGAGCGCCAACAACGTAAGTTCTTGCTGCGGTTTTTTGAACTGGTGGGTAAAGTCCAGGTTCAGGTCCATGCTCAGACGATTGTTGTTGTTTTTCATGGACAGGTTGTACTCATCGGTTAGCATAGGCTCCTGGAAACCGGTGGTTGCTTCGTTTTGCGCTGCCTGAAAGGTATTGGCATTCTGGTGAGACCGCATCTTGAAAGAACCTGTGTTCACCCGGATTCCGGCGGACAAGCTATTCTTCTCATTGATGTCGTAATCTAGGCCCAATTGCCCGAAGCCAAACATCCCGTCAACGGTGCTGGTCCCCAACTGGGTAGTGGTGTTCTCAAACAATTCCTTTGCTTCGTTTCTGGCTTGGTTCACCTGCCGCAGGTTCATAGAGCCTTTGCTGTAAAACCGGTTAACGCCCGCATTCACGTTTACGCCTACTTTGCCTTGTTTCATGCTCAGGTTGGCGTTCCCGTTACTGCCCCGGGTACCGGCGGTAAGGGTGGTAGAACCAGTCACACCCTGCAAGCTGTTTTTCTTGGTCACAATGTTGATGATACCAGCAGTGCCTTCCGCGTCATATTTGGCCGAGGGGCTGGTAATTACTTCCACGTTTTTGATGACATCGGCGGGGATTTGCTTTAAGGCATCGGCCACGCTGCCGGCCATTACGGTAGAGGGTTTTCCGTTGATGAGTACACGCACGTTGGAAGAACCCCGCAGTTGGAGGTTACCATCCTGGTCTAAGGCCACGGAAGGTACTTTCTGCATCACATCGGCGGCGGTACCACCGGTGTTGGTGATGTCCTTCTCGGCGTTGTACACCAAGCGGTCTACCTTGTCCTCAATCAAAGGCTTTTCACCCACTACAGTCACTTCCTGTAACTTGGTCTGGGCAGGAGCTAAGGCAATTTTATTCAAGTTAGCAGTTTGGTCCTCTGCAGAAACGGTCACCTGCTTCATTTCCTTGGTCTCGTAGCCAATGAAGCTGATGGTAAGCGTATAGGTACCGTTGGGTACCCGGTTTAGGGTAAAACGGCCTTTCTCATCGGTGACGGTGCCGTCTAGGGTCTTGCCGCTGGCGGTATTGATTAAGGCAATAGTAGCGAACTCAACCGGCTTGGAAGATTCTGAGTCTACTACAGTGCCGGTAATTCTGCCGGCTCCCTGGGGAGTTTGCAAGGTAGGAGCAGCCCCGGCGGGAGCAGCTTGGGGACGAGGGGAATTCACTGGGTTCTGCGCCCAGAGCGGAGCAGAGGTAGCGCAGCTTAACAAGGTTAAGAGCAGAAGTTTTTTCATACAGAGGTTAAAGAGGATGATAGCTTTGGCAACTGACCACATCTGGGTTGAAAAGTGGGGAGCCTGGGCCGGCTTATGGCTTCCCCAACAAGGCATCAGAAGGTATTCAGTTGAGGCATTAGTATGCGGAGGCAGAGGATTATTACAGCCCGAATTACAAAAAGGAAGTATTTAACAAACCCTTAACACTTTTGCCTTAACGTAATTAAGGTAAACCGAAGATTATAAGCAGATTAAGTGGTAGGTGTGGTGGGCTATACCAGGTTCTCCAAAGCAGGCCCTTAAGGCGTCTCGATGGCCTAGTTTAAATAGGTACTACAACTACAGAAAGGGTTGAAAGTAGATTTAGAACCTACCGGATAGAAAGAGTAAACCCCAAGCGGAGCGCTTGAAAGCGGGGGTGAAACCAAATTTATTCCTGATGCATTTTCAAAAAATTGACCTGTAAACGGTAATGCAAGATAAAGCTAGTTCACCTTATAACCAGCCTTCTCTAACTGCTTTCGCGACCAGCTCTGAAGTGCTGGCTACCCCGGTTTTGGCCAAGATGTTTCTGCGGTGGGTATTTACGGTATGTTGGCTGATGTAGAGTTTCTCGCCAATCTGCGGACTGTGGTTTCCGGCAATAAGCAAGGACAGGATTTCCTTTTCCCGTCTACTTAGCGGTTCCTGATCGGGGCAAAAGAGGTTCTTGGCTTTGACATCTATGTAGGAAGGTTCGCCTTCCAACCCAATGAAGGACAGAACCGGCTTGCCTTCTTTTTTGAGGTGCGAGATATCTGTATGTACGCCTAAGGTACGGAGCACGCCTCCATTTTTGTCTGCCTGGATGGTGATAACCTGCTGAAGAATTCTGATGTAACTGCCATCGGCCTTTTTCACGCGGTAATCATACCTGACTTTGTACTTCATGCTCTTATCGGGCGGAAGCTGGAGGAAGAACTCGGTCACGGCATTCTCAAAGTTCAGGAACCAAGGCAGGTCATCGGGATGAATCTTTTCCAGGATATTAGGGACCGTGAATTCCTCTGGGGAGTAGCCCAGCAGCGCGGTGACGTTCTCATTGACGTACTCTATTTTGGCTTCCAGGCAGTTGAAGATGTAATAGTAGTAATCTCCTACTTGAAAGAAATTCAGCAGCTTTTTGTGGAGCTCCAACTCAAACTCCAGGCTGGGAACGGTGGTTTCTTTGGAGATCTGCTTCCAGATCTTCTTGGCGGCTTCAAAGGCAAGTAACTCCATTTTTTGACGGTGTTTGGCAGATTCAAGGTTGTATCTCTTTCTTTTATAAGTGTTTATGTTAAATTTCATTATTGGCAGAGGAAAACGCAATTCTTTCAACAAGAAATTGCCAAAATTTGCGCTCTAAAGGCGAAAAGGAAGCAAAGTGGGCTTTAAAATTTCTATTTCTAAGAAGAAATCATCAAAGTTGGTTAGTATTTCACACCTATTATCCTGAAAAGGCCCTGAAAACAAAAAAGCCCTGGTGTTGCGGTTCAAACAACAGCCAAGGCTTTTTGAGTAGAAATTTGAAAGTATTAGTGATCAGACATCACGCGCAGGACCATTCCGTCTAATTCTGGAGTCACCCTGATCTGACAGGAAAGCCGACTGGTGTCCCGCAGGTTAGGCAGGTTTTCCAGCATATAGAGTTCATCGTCAGAAGCCTCAGGCAGTTCGGGTGCCTCAATAAGTTCCACGTGGCAGGTGGCACAAAGGGCCATTCCGCCACAGGTAGCCAGGATATCAAACTCGTTGGCTTTTAAGGCTTCCATCAAACTTAGGCCCATGTCCGTGGGAACAGGAACGGCCACGCGTTCTCCGTCTGCGGTCTCTACGTAAACTGTGATGTCTTCTTGCATGGCATTACATGGTTGGCACTCCGTTTACGGTAGTGTATTTCAAAACAAATTTCTTGTCTGGGTTGATGATGGAGTACGCACTCTGCGCCATTAAGGCAGCCTCATGGTACCCGCACAAGATCAGCTTCAGCTTGCCTGGGTACGTGTTGATGTCGCCGATGGCGTAAATACCCGGGATGTTGGTGCTGTAGTCTACCGTGTTCACCACAATGGCCGATTTCTCCAACTCTAGACCCCAGTTCTCCAACGGCCCCAACTTAGGCACCAACCCGAAAAGCGGGATAAAGTAATCAGTTTCTATTTGGTAGGGCTCCGCACCGTCTGGCGCTAAAGTAACGGCGTGTAGTTGGCCATTTCCGTGTACCTCAGTTACGTTAGACTTCAGAAGCAGGCGCATGTGGCCTTCCTCGGCAAGGCTTGCTACTTTCTCGGCTGACTCAGGCGCACCTCTGAAGGTAGTACCGCGGTGTACCAACGTAAGTTCTTTGGCTACATCGGCTAAGTAAATAGCCCAGTCTAAGGCAGAGTCACCGCCACCGGCCAACACCACGCGCTTGTCACGGTAATGCTCTGGGTCTAGGATCATGTAGTTCACGCCTTTGCCACCTTCAAAGTTGGCCAGGTTGTCAATAGCTGGTTTGCGCGGCTCAAAGGAACCCAGGCCACCGGCAATCACGACTACCTTACAGAAGATCTCAGTGTTTTCATTCGTGCGAAGCCGGAAAGAACCGTCTTCCAGTTTCTCCAGATCCTCTACGCGCTCACCCAAGGTGAAGGTAGGGTGGAAAGGGGCAATCTGCTCCATCTGGTTCTTGATCAGGTCACCGGCTAGAATAGACGGAAAACCTGGGATGTCATAGATGGGTTTTTTAGGGTAGATTTCAGAAAGCTGGCCGCCTACCTGGGGCAGGGCGTCTACCACGTGGCACTTCATTTTAAGAAGACCTGCTTCAAACACCGCGAACAGCCCTACCGGCCCGGCGCCAATAATACAGATATCAGTAGTTACAGTTGACATAAAAGGTATATAAAACTAACCGGCAGTCAGGCAATTCCCTTTCTGCCACTCTCGGTC
This sequence comes from Rufibacter sp. JT20002, assembly GCF_056491185.1. NCBI lineage: Bacteria > Pseudomonadati > Bacteroidota > Cytophagia > Cytophagales > Hymenobacteraceae > Rufibacter > Rufibacter sp. JT20002. Next base: position 655,747 of record NZ_JBSZJY010000003.1, read on the forward strand.
ACGCACCTCCCTTACAGGTTGAGGTTTGCGCCCACAAAGTAACATCATTTTAGCTAAAAGTGTTTCCTTTGAAGCAGAACTGATTCTTGCCCCTCATAGATTAAATTGTAAATTTAGCCCCACTAACCTTTTTTACATGCTGAACTTTATCACCTGGGACGTTTCTCCCGATATTTTTTCGCTTGGGCCAGTTACGGTACGCTGGTACGGTCTGCTGTTTGCCATGGCATTTGTGCTTACCCAGCCCATTGAGAAATACATCTACCGCAAAGATGGCCGTACCGATGAAGACGTGGACATCCTGACCATGTACATGATCATTGGTACCGTAATTGGCGCGCGCCTGGGCCACTGCTTGTTCTATGACCCGGTGTATTATCTTTCAAATCCATTAGAGATTTTCAAAATCTGGGAGGGCGGTTTGGCCAGCCACGGCGGTACCATCGGGATCTTGGTTGCCCTGTACATGTTCTGCCGCAAACACAAATTTGATTACCTGTGGGTACTGGACCGCATTGTGATTGTAGTAGCCGTGGGTGGCGCCTGCATCCGGTTAGGAAACCTCATGAACTCTGAGATAATCGGGCGCCCGAGCGATGTGCCGTGGGCCTTCAAGTTTGTGCGGAACAATGAGCTGTTCAACGGTATTCCGGCGTACGTAGACCCGCGTCATCCGTCTCAGCTGTATGAAAGCCTTTTCTGCGTGTTCCTGTTCATTTTATTGTACACGCTCTGGAAAAGAGGAGCCGGACAAATCAGAGGACTGCTGTTTGGGTTGTTTGTGACCTTGCTGTTCTCGTTCCGGTTCCTGGTGGAATTCCTGAAAGAAAACCAGGAAGCTTTTGAAGATGAACTGCCGTTGAACATGGGCCAGTGGCTGAGTATTCCTTTGATCTTGATCGGGATTGCGGTCTTGTTTTACGCCTTCAAGCAGCCTAGAACACCTAAAAGGGTAACTGCTTAAATAGCTTGTAGACTATTTCTAAGAAAAGAGCATAAAAACACCAGGGCCCCGCAGATTACTGCGGGGCCCTGGTGTTTTTGGTTATGCGCAATGTTGTTTTGGCGCTGCTTTTCTACAAAGCGTACCTAAACAGATTGCCTTCCTCGTTGGTGATGACTAGGTTCTGGTTGTCTTTGAAAAGCACCGCTTCGGCCTGACCGATTTTAGGTAAGTCCAGGATCTGGGGCTTCTGGGTAAGGAACTGGTTGGAACTTTTAGCCACCGGGTACAGGTACAGTTTGCCGTAAGTGAGCACGGCCAAATGCCGTCCATCAGGACTTAGGTCAGCCGAGGTGACCAGGCCTGGAAGTTCATTCTTGCTGATCAGTTTAGCGGTGTGGTTGCCGGCATCATCTGAAAGTTCATAGACCTTGGCATAGCGCGAGGTACCACGGTCTTTGGAGATGAGGTACAGTTTGCCGTTCTGCCAGAAAAAGGCTTCGCAGTCAAAGTTGCGCGCTTCTTTGGCTATTTTCCCCGCTGGGATATCGTCATAGGTGAACTTGATCTGCTGCGGTTTGAAGCCGTTTTTCAAAGAGATTTTATAGATGCGCAGATCGGTGCGCTTGTTGCTGTTGTTACCCATGTCCCCGATGTAGAGGTTGCCCTGGGTGTCCCGGGCCAAGTCTTCCCAATCAATGTTGGTGGCGCCGTCTACGTACACTTCCTGCAACAATTGGCCTTGCTCATTGATTTTGTACAGGATGGGGGCGTTGCCGGCATCGTTGTGCGTCCAGTAGGTATTGGCTTTGTCCGCAATCTCCAAACCAGAGCTTTCTACTACGACCTCAGGTAATTTGGCCAGGTGCGTCAGGGTGTTGGCCGAAGCATTTACTGTATTGCTGGCGGGGGCAGAAAAGGGTTGGTAACTGCTGAAAACAAACGTTAACGATAAAGCCAAAAGCAGACACAATTGGATGTAGGGGAAACGTTTCATGTAGGTTTAGGGGTAAGTGATCAATTAGGTTTCTCTGGCGCGGCCAGAACTTCATTAAACGCCGAGTCAGCCTATGAGTTCTCAAAATTTCGTTTTCCGTGCCGTTTCCTAGGTTTGCCCTAAAAACAAAACCTCCACCGCCGTGACCAGCAGTGGAGGTTTAAATGAAACCAAAGGAGTTTATTTTATCCCGAAAGCACCTGCCTCTGGCTCAAAATCCAGCGCGATGGAGTTCATGCAGTAGCGTTTGCCGGTGGGCTCGGGGCCGTCATCAAAAAGGTGGCCTAAGTGCCCATCGCAGCGGCCGCAAAGGACTTCAATCCGTTCCATGTTGTAAGAATTGTCTTCCTGGTAAATCACCGCGTTTTTCCGGATGGTTTGGAAGAAACTGGGCCAGCCGCAGTCGCTCGCAAACTTGGCATCAGACTTAAATAACTTGTTTCCGCAGGCGGCGCAGTAGTACGTTCCCCGGCCGGTAAAATTCCAGAGCTTGCCGGTAAACGCCCGTTCTGTCCCTTTCTTTCGGGAGATGTAGAACACATCCTCGGGGAGAACCTTTTTCCAGTCAACGTCCGAAACGTGCAGCTTGGTGGTATCGGTACGGGAGTAGTACGGGTTTTTGCCTTGTTGCGGGGTGGTTACCTGTGCTGAGGTCAAAACAGCGGTAGGCTGGTCTGCCTGGCTTGTTTTCTCAACGGAGCGCTGGCAACTGAGCAACGGCAAGAGTACTATAGAATAGAAGAAAAGAAGGCGTTTCATGGAAGTGCTGATCAAGGATGTTGTGTTACTACAACACATACGTCCCCCATTAAGTTTGCGGATTTCTGCGGCAGAAAAGACCAAACGGAAACTCCTGTTTAGAGCTAGTTTTCAGTGAAAGCAGCCCTAAACAGGAGTTTCTCAGATAAAGGAAATCAAACCCCAATATCCTCGTTCCAGACGGTGGGTTTCTCCTGGATGAACTTTTGCATCAGTTCATAGCACTCCTGGTTGTCTTCCACGGTCACGTTCACGCCGCGCGAGCGCAGCAATTCCTCTTCACCCATAAACGACTTGTTCTCGCCCACTACAACCTTGGGGATGCCATACAGCAGAATGGTACCCGAGCACATAGAACACGGGGACAAAGTGGTGTAGATCGTGCACTCGCGGTACACCGATGCCGGTTGCCGGCCCGCGTTCTCTAGCGCATCCATCTCGCCGTGCAGAATGGCGCTGCCGTCCTGCACACGTTTGTTATGGCCTCTTCCTATGATCTGTCCGTTGTGCACCAACACCGATCCAATGGGAATACCGCCTTCTTCGTACCCTTTTTTAGCCTCCTCAAGGGCGGCTTGCAAAAAATCATTCATGCTCTTGTCTGTATTTGTTCTTTGATTCTGATAAGTAATGGAAGAATAACCAGGCTTTGCAACCCTGCCGAGAGGGCCGCCACCATGATATAATACCGGTTCATTTTTCCGCCTCCCAACGCCCATAAAGCCAGTGCCACGCACGCTATCACTCCAGACATACACCAGAAACCCAGAATATTTTTCTTTTCCAAGGGCCTGGTTTCCTGCGGGAGTTGGTAAATAAAAACGGCCATGACAAAACCGCCAACCACTGATAGCACCTGTTGTAGGAGTGAGAACAAGGGCCGGGAGAAAGGCTCAGGAAGCACCTCCTCGGCCAAGGAAGGGAATAGCCGCACCCCCAACCCGGTCCTGTGGGTAAACGAATCCCAGGCCAGGTGCGAGACAATGCCAATCAACAGTGAAAGAAGCACTACCGGCCAGTGCTTTTTGAAGTAAGTTTTCCAGTTAAAGCGCTTAAACCGGTTCAGGCGTTTGCGCAGGAAAAGGGGGAGGTGGTCAATGAGCGCATCCCTGACAATGAGGTGGAAGACAAAACAAACCAGAAGCCCTACCGGCAAACTAAAGTAGAAAATGCTGCGCCAGGTATGGCTGTAAGGGTCATGCAGACTCATCCGGATGAATTTCTCAAAATCGGGAGCCATGCTGCCCACAATAAGGCCGGTGGCGGAGCGCCAGCGGTACTTCAACCCAATAAACGGTAAAACAATGGCCGGATGCGAAAAGGTAAAGGGCATGGAGCGAGGCTTAAGTCACCTTAACGGAAAGATGGCTAATTTGATACGAATCAATTCTAAAGGAAAGGTCAAATTTAAGCCAATCCATAGAAGGGCATTACGGCACCGGATCATACCCGTGCCCGCCCCAAGGTTGGCAACGGCCAATGCGTTTCAATCCCATCCAACCGCCTTTAAAGGGGCCGTATTTCAAAATTGCCTGGTGTGCGTAGGCCGAGCAGGTGGGCGTGAAGCGGCAACTGCCGGGCGTAAGCGGCGAGATCATGTAGCGGTACACCCACACAATTCCCAGGAAAAGGTGCTTGAAAAGCCAGTTGATTACCTGCATAGGCTGCTAGTTTCGGGAAAAAAAGTCACAAATCCTTACCTTTGGGTTTTCTAACTAACACACGTTATGCTTAAAAAGATCTATAGTTTACTCCTTGTGGGGTGCCTGGGACTGTCTATGACGGCCCGCGCCGATGAGGGCATGTGGTTGCCGCTGCTGGTAAAGCGCCTCAACCACGTGGATATGCAGAAACAAGGTTTGCAGCTCACCGCTGAGGAAATTTACAACGTGAACAACGCCAGCCTGAAAGACGCCATCGTGCAGTTTGGCGGCTTTTGTACCGGCGAGTTCATCTCCAAAGAAGGTCTGTTGCTCACCAACCACCACTGCGGCTACGACGCCATCGCGAACAACTCCACCCCGCAGGACGACATCCTGAAAAACGGCTGGTGGGCCATGACTCGCGAGCAGGAAAAGAAAAACGAAGGCCTGTTTGTAGACATTCTGGTGCGCATGGAAGACGTGACCAGTCAGGTATTGCAAGGCATTACGTCGCAGACCCCGGAGCAGGAGCGTACCAAACTGGTAGCCGAGCGTTCCAAGGCCATCGCCGATGCCGCTAAAAACAACGGCCAGTACGTGGCCTACGTGCGCGATTTCTTCAATGGCAACGAATTCTACATGTTCGTGTACGAGCGCTTCTCAGATGTGCGTCTGGTAGGAACCCCGCCGGAAAGCATCGGGAAATTCGGGGGCGATACTGATAACTGGATGTGGCCCCGCCACACGGGTGACTTCTCTATGTTCCGGGTGTACATGTCTCCGGACGGAAAACCAGCCGCTTACTCTGAGAAAAACGTACCGTACCGTCCTAAGCATCACCTGCCGGTATCTATGAGCCCCGTGAAAGAAGGCGACTTCTCTATGGTGTTCGGGTTCCCTGGCCGCACTACCCGTTTTATGGCCGGTTCTGGCCTGAGCATGGCCGTGGAGCAGTCTAACCCAGCTCGTATCAAATTGCGTGAGCGCCGCTTGGCCTTGATGAAAGAAGCCATGGATGCCTCACCTGCCGATCGTCTGAAACTGGCTTCCAATTACGCCAGCATCAGCAACTACTACAAATACTACATCGGGCAGAACGAAGGCATCAAGCGCATGAAAACGCTTGATAAGAAAGCCGCCGAGGAGAAAGCCTTTCAGGAGTGGGCCAACGGTAACTCTACCCGCAAAGGACTTTACGGCACCGCTCTGGCAGATATTAACGCCTCTTATGCCGGGCAGCGCATCTATAACCTGTCGGCTATTTACCGCACCGAGGCCGCTTTGGCACCGCAGCTGATCGCACACGCTTACCAGTACACGCCGCTGTACACTATGCTGAAGGCGGGCAACGTGGACAAAGCCAAACTGCAGGAACTGGTAACGGCTTACAAAGACATGAACAAAGAGTTCTACGCCAGCTACGTGCCGTCTTTTGACCAGAGAATCTTTGCCGAGCTGATGCAGATGTACTTCAACGACGTGCCCAAAGCGCAGCACGCCGATATCTTCAAAGACCTGACCTCTACCTACAAAGGTGATTTCAAGAAGTGGGCCGCTGATGTGTACAGCAAATCGGTGCTTTCTTCTGAGTCAAAAGCTAATGCGTTTTTGGCCAATCCTACGCTAAAAGCCCTGGAAACAGACCCGGCGTTCAAGTTCATGCGCGCGGTGCAAACCAACTACCAGGACAACATCCTGCCCAAACTGAACGAGTACAACGCTGCTCTAGGCCGAGCCAACCGTCTGTACGTAGCCGGTCTGCGCGAAATGCACCCGAACAAAGTGTTCTACCCAGATGCGAATTCTACCCTGCGCCTGACCTACGGAACCGTGAAGGACTACGAGCCGCGTGATGGCGTGGAGTACAAGTACTATACAACCTTGCAAGGCATCGCCGAGAAAGAAGACCCTACCAACCCTGAGTTCATCGTACCGGCTAAGTTAATTGAGCTGTATAACAAGAAAGACTACGGTCGCTACGGTCAGAACGGCGAGTTGCGCGTGGCCTTCATCACCAACAACGACATCACGGGTGGTAACTCTGGTTCGCCGGTGATCAATGGTCGTGGTGAGTTGATCGGGTTGGCTTTTGACGGCAACTGGGAAGCCATGACCGGTGACCTGGTGTTTGACCCTGAGTACAAGCGTTGCATCAACGTAGACATCAAATACGTGCTCTTCGTGATCGATAAACTGGCCGGTGCCGGTCATCTGGTGAACGAGATGACCCTGGTAGACAACGGTAACCCCAATACCACTTTCAACCCATCTTTGAATGATGTTAAGATGGACGGCAAAATGGAGTTTGAAACCGCCGATTCTGAGATCAAAATCAAGAAGAAAAAGAACGAAACCAAAATCAAGAAAGAAACCAAAAAGCAGAAGAGCTAAGCTGTTTCTAACTTGTTTTCTGAAAGGTAGACTTAAAATGCCCGGAAAGATTTCCGGGCATTTTTGTTATGCCCAACTCAATTTAATAAAATAAAACTTAGATGATGTAGCATTGTTCTATGATTTGCGTAGAGTGGAAACCACCCATCCTGACTGCCTATGCCGAGACTCCTACGCTACTGTCTGTTTCTTTCTTTTATATCAGGGCCTTTCTACACGAAGGGGCAAATCAACAACTCAGCGGTTGGTGCCAGAGCCGTTAGCCTAGGCGGGGCAGCGGTAACCTTGCCAGACATCTGGGCACTGAGTAACAATCCGGCAGGTATTGCCGGTTTGAAATCCTTGGAACTGGGTGCCTATGCCCATAATCGTTTCTCTATAAAAGAACTCACCACGGTAGGTTTGTTGGCCGTTTATCCGCATCCTAAACTTGGTGCCTTGGGGATAGACGTGCAGCGGTTCGGGGGAGAGCTTTACAATGAGCAACGGCTGGGGATTGGATTTGCCCACCAATTAGGCGTGGTTCGGTTAGGGTTTAAGGCCGATTTGCTGCAAGTGCGGATAAAGGAATGGGGCAGCCGGAAAGCCGCCGCCTTGAGCGCGGGGATCCAATCTGATCTGCTACCTAACCTTACGTTTGGGGCGCACATCTATAATCTGAACCAAGCCAAACTAGCCGAGTTTCAGGATGAGCGCGTGCCTACCGTCATGAAGATTGGATTGGGGTTTCAGGCTGCCACGAAGGTGTTGCTGGTGCTAGAGGCAGAGAAAGAACTGGAATACCCGTTAGCGGTGAAAGGCGGCATTGAATACCGGTTATTACCAGCCTTGGGGCTCCGGACCGGTTTCAACACAGCCATCCGGTCTGGCACGGCAGGGGTGGATGTCAGATTCAAACAGTTTCAGGTAGCGTATGCGCTAGGGGCCCAGAACCAATTGGGGGTAAGCAATTACCTGTCACTTGGCTATGCGTTGCAAAAAGAGAAGCAGCCATGAAGGTCTGCTTTTGGATTGTTTTCCTGATTGTAGGCCTAAAGCAGCTAGCCAGCGGTCAGGAAGTGCCCCGGCCTCAGATGGACGTGGAACTGTTGGTGCAGGAACTCTTCGGGCAGCAGGATGACGAGAACAGCGTGGCGTATGAAGACCTCTACGAAACCCTGCTCCAGTACTACCGGCAGCCCTTGGATCTGAACCGAGCCTCTCGCGAGGAGCTCCGAAGCCTCTTTCTCCTTTCTGAAGGGCAAATCTCGGCCTTGCTCCAGCATATCCAGGAAAACGGACGCTTGGTGAGCCTATATGAGCTGCAATCCATTCCGGGGTTCGATTTACTTTCCATCCGAAGGCTGTTGCCTTTCGTGACAATTACAGCCCTGGGCCAGATAGGCCAACGCACCTGGCGCGAACGCCTGGAAAACGCCGATACCCATACGCTGCTTTTCAGGTACGACCGCACCCTGCAGGAGCGCCGTGGCTACACGCCACCCGAGGGGCGTTCCACCACCCGTTATCTGGGCTCGCAGGACAAATACCTGCTCCGGTATCGGCTCAGTCATCCGCGCGATTTCAGTTTTGGCGTCACTGCCGAGAAGGATGCCGGAGAGCAGTTCACGTGGAACCCCGGGCAGCGGCAATATGGATTCGATTTTCTCTCGGCGCATGCGCAATTGTATGATCGGGGCGCTTTCAAAACCATCGCGTTAGGCGATTACCAGCTGCAGTTTGGGCAAGGTTTGTTGCTTTCCAGCGGGCTAAGCGTTGGGAAAGGAAGTGAAACCATCACCAGCGTTCGGCGCAGCCAGTTGGGGATAAAACCGCACACTTCCGCCCTGGAAAGTAACTTCTTCAGAGGGGCCGCCGCCACGCATCGGTGGCGCAGGATTGAGACATCCTTATTCTACTCCAACCGCAGGGTAGATGCCTCTTCCGGCGATGACCTGTCAGAAGATACTACCTTGATCACCTTGGGCGGACTTCAAACTTCGGGCCTGCACCGCACCCCAACTGAGAGGGCCAACCGCCAAAGGGCAAGAGAGCAAGTAGTGGGCGGGAACATCACATACCGCAATCCTCAGCAGGCACTCAGTTTTGGAGTAACAGCGTTGCACACTTCCTACAGCGTGCCTCTGCAGCAGAGACCAGAGCCCTACAACCTTTTCACTTTCAGCGGAAACCGGAACACGGCCGTGGGGTTGCATTATAGTTATTTGTGGCAGAATTTCAATTTTTTTGGCGAGACTGCCCGCTCATCCAATGGTGGGGTGGGTACAGTGAACGGCGTACTGGCAAGTCTTTCTGAGAAAGTAGAGGTAGCGGTACTGTACCGTCATTATACCCGTGATTTCCACTCGCTTTATGGGGCCGCTTTTGGGGAAAGTAGCCGAAACCAGAACGAAAGCGGTTTGTACACCGGTCTGAAACTGAAATTGAACAACCGCTGGCAGCTCACGGGGTACTATGACCGTTTTGCTTTTCCGTGGCTCCGGTACCGGGTAGATGCTCCATCTGATGGAGAGGAATACTTACTACGATTACAGTTCATGCCTTCCAAAACCACGTTGCTCTATGGTCAGTATCAGTACGAACGCAAAGCCCGCAACGAAACCAAAGAAGAGGAAGCACTGCGCCTGGTAACCGACACAAACGCCCACCGGTATTTGCTGTTGCTGGAAGTAAGCCCCCTTCCTGCACTTCGGTTGCGGTCCAGAATCCAGGCCAGTCAGTTTAGGCAAAGTGGCCCTACCCGTACCGGTTTCTTCACGGCGCAAGACGTTACTTGGGAGCATCAGGATACTAGGGTAAGTGTCCGCTATGCTTTGTTTGATACTGATGATTATGATACTCGGCTCTATGTACCCGAGCAGGATGTGCTATATGCGTTTTCTATTCCGGTTTTTACCGGCCGGGGCACCCATCTTTACTTACTGGCGCAGCAAAAAATTAATCGGCACCTGGATTTCTGGTTTAAACTCAGCCACACACACTACCGGGGACAAAGCACGGTCAGTTCCGGCTTAGAACAGATTCAAGGTCCCAAACGCACCGATGTGCGCGTGCAGGCCCGTTATCGTTTTTAAGTGGTTTCCCAGAAAACAGAGGGGAAATAGCTTTCACCTAAGGCAAAATCTTTGGAGGGCCGAAGCCTTGTGGAGTGCCCGCTACAAAGTCTTGCTGCGGTAACGGGGTAGGGTTTACCTGGTATATATAGAAATAGTGAGGGGTGATGCTGGCCTCGTCAAAGCGTGCATACAGTTTAACCGGGTAAGGGTACCAGCCTAAATCAATTTCTTGGGAAGATACCAGGATCACGTTTCGTTGTTCTTTCTGAGCCAAGGCTTGCGCCCAATTCAACGTCTGGTAAAGAGTTAACGCATTCTCCTCGGGGCTGTCTGGCTGAAAAAAGGTGCTGGGCCTTAATCTGGGTAGGTACAGTAAAGGCTTGCCGTAGTAGGCCACAACAGCTGATAAAAGCAGGTCGTCTTCCAAGGCAATAAGGTGAGAAGCAGGCACTTTTTCTTTCAGGAAGGCTGCCGTCTTCTTAGCCGGGTGAAAAGAGTACCGTACATCCATCATCACTGCATAGATGCCAACTCCAAACTGGACGAAAATGGCCAGGAGAAGAAGCTTTTGTAAACGCTGGAAAGATCGTTGCGCTGCCTCAGAGGTTTCTTTATGGTAGTAGAGCAGCCAGGTGAAAGCAATGGTGAAGAGGAAGAAATGGGCAAAATGCCTTGTGCTTCCCACGTATTTAAATGCAAAAAAGCAGCCCAGGAGGACCATTAAAGCCAAAAAGGCCAAAAAAAGAAGTTTTACTGGTTTTAAGCTGTACAGGATATATAGGAGAATGCCCAATGAAAGGATAGCTTCGCTGGCATACCCTATCAACGTAGGCGTAAGAATATAGGAATTCCAAAAATCAACAAAGAAGTGAGGTATGGGAAAGAAAGCTTGCCATGGTCTGGTGGGTGCCCTAAGATTGACCATTAGCTGAACCGCTTCTGCTGGGCGGGCGATGCTCCAAAAAGACAAAAGACAGCCCATGACCCAAATGGCCAACCCTGTCCACCGGTTTATCGGGGATATTCTGGGTTGGGAAATGGAATTTTTCTGCAAGTCAAACACCTCCCAAAAAAGCAGCAATCCCACTACTCCTGAGAAAAACAACCCGAAAACGTGCGTTTGGGCATTTAGGATTAAGGCAAAAAGGTAGAGGTACCAGTGTGAGATCCGTTTTGGGTACAGCACACAAATCAGGAACGTAGTACACAGCTCCAAGGCATAGAGGCGGCTCAGGATGCCATACTCAAACAGCCCATAATACCCAAAGCAAAACAGCAATCTGAGTAGCAAGTTGAATGGGGCGTACCGCAGGAATAGGAAAGTAAATCCTGCCGCAAAGACCAACTGCGTAAGCTGCAGCGCTTTTAAATCTTGAGTAAACCTTGTAACAACATACAGAAGGCTATACCACAAGTTAGGGTGCCCCTCATATACCTTGTTTCGCAGCAGGTCTGCATAAGAATCACTATACAGGGCCAGCAGCCAAGGCTCAGTCTCGTCAAACCAAAGCTCATGATAAGCCATAAGCTTCCATAACAGCAAGGCGTAGAGCAGCGCGAAAAACAAGGCAAACCAGCTGTTCTGAGAAAGAGTGCGCATGTTTTACAAATTACTTTTCTGTTGCTTTTGAAGAAAGTAGAAAAGCGGTACCAAGCTATAATTCTACCGGAGCACCTACCACAAAATCAGATTTCGGCACAAACTCCGGTTTTATTAGGTAGAGGTGAACACTAAAATACTGTGGTAAAGCCACTATTTGGTTTTGGTTGAACGACTTTAGGTGAGTAACAGGGTAAGGGAAAAACTCAATTGCTATCTTCTTGGCAGATAGTAAAATGATGCTTTGTTTCTGTTGTTGTGCTAGTGCCCTTGCCCACTGTAAGTGTTGAAAAGGAGTTAATTTATTTTCGAGGTTAGGGTCAAGCTCATAAAAAGTAGTGTATTCTCCTCGGTATAGGTTATAGATAGGCTTTCCTAGGTAAGCCCCAGTCGTAGAAGATGGAAAGTCTTGAGATGTGGTAAGAAAATGATTAGGATAATGTTTTCTCAGAAAATAAGCCGCTTCTTTCCCCGGGAAAAAAGAATATTTGTGCTCCATTCCAATTGCGTAGAGCCCTGTCAGAAATTGTGTGCCAGTAGCTAACAGCAGAACGAAATTTAAAGCTCTTATCTGCCAAAAAGTAAGAGACGATCTCAGGTTGAAGGTTGCATTGTAAGGGGTGTAGTAAGTAGATATCCAGAACAGGGCAACTGTAAACAAGAAAAAGTGTGCGTGGTGACGCAGCGATAATTCAAACCTAAAAGCGAAAAAGTAGAAAAGAGCCAAAAACAAAAGAACCAATCCTCCCAAAAGCTTTTTAGGCTTGAATGAGAAAAACAGCAGTAAAGCTATTAGGAAAGAAAGCGGAATCTCATATTTGGTTCTTAGAAATGAGGTGTTCCAGAAATGGATTGACAACTCAGGTACTGGAAAGAAAGCTTGCCAAATCCTGGTGCAGGCTTGCTGAAATTTATATGGATCCCAAAGATGGGGATGGGCAAATCCTAGGTAATGAGTTATACTCCAAAAGGAAAACCCACAACCAATAACCCACAGCAGAACCCCTAACGTTAATTTCTTTGAGTTGATCTTCTGCCAGAAAGGTACATTTTCCCAAAACTTAAGGGATTCAGCAAAGAGAAGGAGTCCCATAATGCCCGAAAAATATAGCCCAAATAAATGAGTTTGGGCATTTAAGGCCAGTAATAGAATGTACAGGTACCAGTGTGAAAAGCGCTTTGGGTAAAATGCGCAAAGTAAAAACAGGGTTAGAAGTTCAGGCGCATAAAGCCTGCTTATAATTCCAAATTCAAATAATCCGTAATAACCAAAGCAGAATAAAAGCCTGATTACTATGTGAAAAGGTGCGTGCCGCAGAAAAACATACACAAAGCCAACTGAAAAAAAGAAGTGACTGATTTTAAGCGCCTGCAAATTGTCCGTGAAGCGGGTGACCACATATAATAAACTATACCAAAGGTTGGGGTGGCCCTCAAACCTTTTGTTGTAAAGCAAATCACTGTAGGATTCGCTGTAGAGCGCTAAAAGCCAAGGTTCTGTTTCATCTGGCCATAGCTCATGAAAAGGCATGAAATAGGTTAAAAGCAGAGCATAAACCAAGGTAAAGAACAGGGCGGATTTCTTGTCATCTATGCGCATCTTCCTACTCCTTACTAGAAGATCCTTCATGATACTCCTGCTCTGTATTTACCGCCCACAGGTTTTCTTTGTCGGTTCTACCGGCGGCAATGTTCTCCACGGCCAACATGGCAGTAAGCATAGAATGGTCCTGGTTGTTGTATTTGTGCATGCCATTACGACCCACCAGGAACAGGTTCTCAATGCTGTCTAAGAAAGCCTGTACTTTTGGAAACTCATTGTAAGAACCAAAATAGGCAGGGTAGGCCTTAGGCATTTTGACAACGGTACCATCAATCACCTGATTTGCCGAGATAATGCCCAACTTATCCAGTTCCTCAATGGCTAATTGCTGCAGTTCAGCTTCTGACATGTTCCAGAGCGCATCTTCCTCCTGACAGAAATACTCCACCCCAAGCCAAACTTTGTTTGGGTCTGTGACCAGATAGGGGCTCCAGTTGTTAAATAACTGAAGGCGGCCCGCCTGTACATCTGGTTCCTGAATGTAAATCCAATTGTCCTGGATCAAGCGATTTCCTTCTTGCTGTATTGCCAGCTTGTTCAGCAAAAGCCCAACCGAGATGAAATTCCGGTACGGAAGGTTTTCCGCAATTTGGCGTACCTCAGCAGGGACAACTTCCCCTAGAGCCCGGATCAGACTGCGGATAGGCATGGTGGAAATTACGTACTCGGGTGCTATCTGGTAAGAGGTACCCGTTGAGGTTTCCTCGATGATGGCAGAGACAATCCTGTTTTTCTCCAGTTCAAGTTTTACCACTTTCTGCTGCATGTGTACCTCGCCGCCCTGGTCCTGAATCTGACGGGTTACGACTTCCCAAAGGTGGCCTGGGCCTAACTTGGGGTACAGAAACTGTTCAATCAAGGAAGTCTCGGTGTTCTTCTGAGTGAAGTCTGCCGATGAAGAGGAGAACTGTTGTTTAAGAAAGTGCTTTATAGCTTGAGTAATGGAAAGCGCCTTAATACGCTGGGCGCCCCACTCGGCACTTATCTGCTGACAAGGTACTCCCCAGACCTTTTCGGTGTAAGCCTTAAAAAACGTGTGGTACAGGTGTTTGCCAAACCTATTGATGAAAAACTCCTCCAGGTTCTTTTCTTCCCGAATGGGCAGCACCACCTGCTTAAGGTAACTTGATACCGCCTTAAGTGACCATCCTATCCCTAACTGAGAAAGAGTGCCCAACGAAAAAGAAAGCGGATAGTCAAAGAATTTACGCCGAAAGAAGATGCGGGACTTGCGTTGGCGCAACAGCATTACATTATCGCCAACTGATTTGTCAGTGGCAGAAACCAAGGGGATAGCACGGCTTTTCCCCCGGTAATTCAGTTCGCCAATGCTTTGTCCTTCCTCTAGCCGTAGGGGCAGAATGGAAAGCCACCAGTCCATCACCCGGTCAGACTTCGAGAAAAAGCGATGTCCCCCAATGTCCATGCGGTTCCCTTTGTAATTGATGGTGGCCGAGATGCCCCCAATCCGGTCTGTGGCTTCTACCACGTAAGGATGTACTTGGGTCTTTTGCAGAAATTCATGGGCGGCCGTTAAACCAGCCGGACCAGCCCCGATAATGAGAGCTGTAGAGGGAGACGACATAAAAAGAAAAGGATATTCTTTCAAAGATAACAGGCAAAAGGAGTTCTGCCAAAGTTCTCGGTTGCCAGTTCTTTGAGGTATTATCCAAATGGGATAGGAAGTTGTGTTTAGGGCCTATATTCAGAAAACAGACCCTAAACAACATCGTTAAGGGTTACACCGCTGCAGTGCTTGGCATTCTGGTTTTATTTCGGCACTGATAAGCCGCCCTTGTCGATCCATTTCCAGGTGGCAACACTCCAGGAAAACCGCCTTTAGTTTCTCGCGCCCACGCTGTATCCGCGACTTGGCCCCGGAGAGGGAGAGTCCCAGGCGGTTGGCGATTTCCTGTTGAGGGATCCCTTCCAAATCACTGAGCCGGAGAGGCTCTGCATATTCTGGGGGCAGTAGTTGCAGTAAGGGGAACACACAATCTGCCAATTCCTGGGTTGGGTTTGCATTAGGTCCAGAATCTGGCACATCTGTATTTTCTTCCAGAAAGGTTTCGCGCTGGCGAGCCCGATGAAAATCATGGACCACATGGCGCGTAATCTCGTAAAGCCACGCCCGTACATTGCGCACCTGCGGCAAGGTTTCGCAATGTTTGTGCACCTTCAGTAAGACTTGCTGGGAAAGATCCTCGGCATCGGCTTGGTTAGGCACCCGTTTCCGGATGAAACCCTGCAGTGCTTCTTGGTACATGAGGAACACGGATGCTACCTCAGCACAAGGATCCGCTAAGGTGCTTGGGGCGCAAGTAGAAGGGGAGGAGGCACAGGAAGCAGGTTCAGCAATCATAGAGGTAATTGATGATATAGTAAGGTATTGTTTTAGGCTTCTGTTTAACAAATCAGGCCTGAAACGAAGAATTGCAAATGGAGCTTAAATCCCTACGGTAGAACTGCGGCGCTCTAGTAAATACGTGTCCCGCCATCGGCCTTTCAATTTACCCAATCGTTCCCGAAGGCCTACTACCCTGAACCCGCATTTTAGGTGCAGGGCTACGCTTGCCTCGTTCTCTTTCAGAATACCCGCTTGCAGGGTCCAAATACCGTTTGCTTCAGAGGAGCGGATCAGTTCCTGTAACAATGCCTGTCCAATCCCTTTCCCTCGATAAGCTGCATCCAAGTACACGCTTACTTCGGCCACGCCGCCGTACACACATCTTCCCGAAACCGGGCTCAAAGCGGCCCAACCTGCTATTTGGCCACTAGGGGCAAGTGCTATAAGTCGGCTATGATTTAAGTGGCCGGTGTCCCAGTTCTCCCACTCAGGAGCCGTGGTCTCCAGGGTAGCATTTTCAGAAACAATGCCTTGCTCATAAATTGCCTTTACCCAGGCGTAATGTACCTTCTGCAGCGGTTGTAATGTTACGGATGTTACAGTTTCCATGGTGTGGTAGAGGAATGATAGAAAGTTAAACAACTTCGGGGATTTTTGTACCACAACCAGTAGGCGTGGAGCAGGAAGTTTCTTGAGTCTGACCGCCATAGGTGGTGGCTTCACCAAATGTATAAAAGGTTTCCCACTCAACACCTTGTGGGTCTTTGATCCAGGATTTTTCAGATTGGGCATAGCAGCAGATGGTTTCTCCTTCCTGCCGGATGGTTCCTTTGGCTTTCTTCAGTCGGGCATACACCTGCTGTAGTTCTTCAGGGCTTTCGGCTTGAATGCCTAAGTGCTCAATGCCCAATTGTCCTCCCCAAGTCGAGATAGCGAAGTTTACCCTGGGGTCTTCTAACATCCACTTAGCATAGTCGGGTTTCAGCACGGTTGGTTCCACGGCGAATAGGGCGGAGTAAAAAGCAATTGATTCCTCTAAGTTGTTTACGCTAAGGTTCACATGCATTCTTTTCATGGCTTTGTCTTTTAAGGTTTCGGTTGGTTTCTAACCCGAAGACGACGAGGTTGCTAAAAAGACGCAGATTTTGCAGAAATTATTTTCAAAGAGGGATAGTTCTAAAGGAAAGTTAACAAGGGCAAACAGGAGAAAGGCTAGATATAAAATTCTTCAATTTCAGGCTCCTTCCTTTTTTCTGTAACTTGCCTGAAATGCAATAAAGCTATTGCTCAGAGGAGAGTAAGATACTCCTTGATTAAGTAAGCAGAAGGTAAAAACGTGAGCAAACCATACATAATTGAGTTTCCGGTAATTGGCTCTATAGATATTGGGTTTATCTCTGTGGCTGAAAACAGGGAGCTGATTCCATTTGATGTGAAGCGGGTATTTTGGACGTATAGTACCCCTGAGCCTATCGTAAGAGGTCGGCATGCGCATTATGAGACAGAGCAGATACTTGTTGCTGTCACTGGACGCATTTTAGTGACTACTGAGCAGGTTGGTGGAGAAGTGAACTTGTTTGTATTGGATACCCCTAACCAAGGACTTTATATTCCTCCAAATGTGTGGCATACCATGCAATATACCCATGCAGCCGTTCAGATGGTGTTGGCCTCCACCTTGTATAGCGAAGGTGATTATATAAGAGAGTATACCAAATTTAAAGCTAAATGGAGCAAGGCTTAGACGAACTGATTGCAAACCGAAGGGAGGTTTTAACATTTTATAGCCCTTATTCATTCATAAGGGAGATACGCGCAAGTGATCAGTTTGATCTTTTCGTGAAGAGCAAAATTTCGGGATTTGGAACATCACCCTCTTCCTTTCAAATGGAAGTGCCCGTTGGGGAAGCTAAGTTTGTTTTTCTATATGAGTACCTTGTATGGGATAGCATGTACTTTAACCGGGATTGCTATAAATTATATACAGTTTTGTACGGCCAGGAAAATGCAAGCGCTCTGATCAAAGCCATAGGTATTTTTAGAAGTGAACTGCAGAAATCAAACAGCTTTTACTGCTTTTCTGAGATTCCTTCAGAAGACATCTTCCTAATTCAATGCCTAAATGAAGCTGGCATAAAGTTGGTGGAGACTCGAATTCATTATTATAGGAAAAACTTGGAAAGCTTTTCCGGGGAACGGTATCCGGTAAGAAAAGCTACAAAAGGAGATATTGCTTCTCTGTCAATGGTTGCTGCCAATAATAGGAATAAGTATGATAGGCTGCACGCAGACTTCATTTTTCCAGAACAAGAAGCTGATCAGTATCTTGCAACCTATGCCGAAGCTGCAGTAAATGGTTTTTGTGATCAGGTCCTAGTGCCCGATGCTCCTAATCTTCCCGTTGCCTCCTTTATCGCTTTTGATTATTACAAGGAATTGTCTCCAAAACATAAGATAAGTTTAATGTGTGGAAGATTGGCAGCAGCCGCTCCAGAAAACAGAGGTTGGTATGTAAAATTGATGACTGAGTTTATGCATCAGGCAAAAGAACAGCAAATCTCCTATGTGAAACTTACTACGCAAGCCTCTAATAAAGCTGTAATTAAAACCTTTGAAAAGTTGGGCTGTAGCTTTGGTGCACTTACCCATATTTTAACTTTTAATTTTTAGACCTTCTATTTCTAAAATGGGCCCTCACTGTAAGTAGTTTCGTTAGCGATCAGTGCTCAGCTCCAATTTCAAAATAGAAAACAGCAAACTGCATTATACCTTTCAATTATCAGTACAAGACACCGATCAAGATGCCAATAATTTCTGTCATAATACCGTGTTATTTCAATGAACAGAATATACCAGTCACTATAAAGGAGCTGATAAAGAACGAAAGCAATTTTAATTCAGACGTAGAGTTTGAGTACGTCTTTATTGACGATGGTTCAAAAGATGCCACTTTCAATGAGCTTCTTAAGGTGAAAGAGGCTTATCCTAGAAAGGTGAAGGTATTGAAGCTCGCCAGTAATGTGGGATCTTATAATGCTGTTATAGCAGGAATGGAATATGCTACTGGCGATTGCACAGTTGTTATATCCGCAGATTTGCAAGATCCCCCTGAACTGATTTCCAGAATGTATGACTATTGGCTACAGGGTTTCAAATTGGTTATAGGTAGTAGAAAAGATAGGGATGATCCCTTCATTGGTAAGGTATTCTCAACCCTGTTTCACTTCATCATGCGTAAAATCGCATTTAAAAATATGCCTAAGGGAGGCTTTGACTTCGTTTTATTTGATAAGTTGGTAAGGGAAGAGGTGCTTAAAATCAAAGAAAGCAATAGTAATGTATTGTACTTGATGGTTTGGATGGGTTTTGAATATGTCAACATACCGTACAGTAGAAAGCACCGAGAAATTGGTGTTTCTCGTTGGACTTTTAAAAAAAAATTGAAGTTGCTTATTGATTCAATTTTAGCCTTTTCTTTTTTGCCTTTAAGAGCGATTTCTGTTGTGGGTTTACTTTTAGGTTTATTGGCCTTCTTGTATGGAGTATCTATAATTGTGGCCAAATTAAGCGGTATGGACACTGTAGAGGGGTGGTCAGCGTTGATGGTGGTACTTCTATTTGTATCCTCGTTCCAAATGATGGCTCTAGGTGTAATTGGTGAATATGTATGGCGCGCGCTAGATTCATCTAGGAAAAGACCCTTATACATTATAGAAGATGTAGTGTAAGTGGAGGCAAAAATTAAAAAATAGCTTATAGCATATATGATGGTTCTAGTGCTTCTTTTAGGAGTTGTGTTTTTTGTGTTGTTTTACTTGGTAGGATCATTTTTTTTGCAATGGAGTATAAAGAAGGATAGTGGGTTTACTCAACATGTAATTAATTTTTGGGTTGGGTTGTTACTTGTAGTTTCGTTTTATGCACTATTAAAAACCGGATTTATATCCATATTATTCTTACTTCCATTAGTGTTAATTTCATTTCGTAAAAGCTTGATTGTTTCTTTTGATCAAAGTTTATGTGGAGGCTTGAAGTTCGTTGCAGGATCTGTTGGATTATTTGTGTTTTTATTTTTCTTACAAGTCAATTTCAATCTCGGCTTTTTATATAATCCCTCTCTCTATACTCCTTTTATTCATCCACCTAACGATGAAAGATATGTGTATTGTTTAATTCAAAGCCTAGTGCACTATGAAGGTTTGGAGACAATTAACCCAGAATCGGTTTTGTATGGAGCAACCGGTGTGTCATTGTACCACTTTGTGGAGTTTTGGTTAGGGAGCTTGTTCAAAACAATATACAATGTAAAAAGTGATATAGTGTTGTTCTATTTTGTTTATCCAATTCTTAAAACTTTTACAGTCCTAACTGTTTGTTCTATATTTTTTCAAGGATTAAAAGGGAAATTGAACCAATCCTTAATAGTAGTTATAATTTTCTGTTTAATAGTACTTGGGTTTATATGGATTTTACCCCCGGTTTATAAGTTTGATCTAAGACAGCTTGTTTTTATTCCTATTTTTGTTCTTGTTTCTCAATTTATAATAAAAAAAAGATTTGATTCTGCACTTGCCATGCTGATGGTCGGTTCTGTCGAAAATATTTTATTTATTCCAGTATTGTTGATAACTACTATTGTCTTTGTCAAAGAAGTTAAGAGAAGTTGGTTAGTGAAGGTTGTTATTTTTATTGTTTTTTATGGCTTCTTTTTCTTGTTTTTTAAAGAGAACCTTATAAACAAATATTTTTCTTTAGAAGTAGATAATGTTTATTCTTTTGTGCAAAGCGTTTTTGATTTAAGTAACGTCTATAGAGTTTTCTTACTTGGTATGCTTTCTTATCCAGTTAGATTGGTGATTTGCTACTTTGTATATAGCAATTATAATAGCCTAAAGAAGGGAGTAATAGTTGTTGACTTTGGATATTGGTTGATAATTTGCTTTGTTGGATATTTATTTTCTTTTGCTTTACTGTCCAGGGCTTCAATTGACGCTTTCCAGTTGCAAAGTTTTGCTTATAACTTGGCCAGGGTCTCCTTTTTGTTTTTACTTTTCAAGTTGTTAGTAGAAAAGAGAATAATTTTTTTAGGTATAATACTTCTTTTAATGACAGATTACAATTATCCTTTTGCTAAAATTGAGGTTAAGGATAGTTCTAATGATCTTTTAACTCATAAGATTGAAAGGCTCGGGATAGGGGTAGCTCTTAAAGGCATATTTGTTGATGAAAATAGTATTTTGCCAAGTCAATGGGTTTTGGAACATTATCCTACCCATGCAACTGCATATGCCAGAGCTAACGATTATAGAATGTATTTATATAATTATGATATTTCTTCAATTAGAGGTTCAATAAAAAAATTAGCACCATCAGTTCAACCTATTTTATTTAGATCTATTAATCCTCTTTTTGATACAAGTATAGATATTGAAGAAAATATAAAAAAGTATAAAATTTCTATTGTCTGGATTAGTAAGAAATCAAGGTACCTTAAAGCTTTCAAAAAAAGGAAGATGTTCCATGAAGTTAATGGGTATTATATCTACTATATTGATAATCCTTCTTAATGGTTAATCACATATGGAAGGTTTGCAGTTCTTTAGTTAATTTATTACTAAATGAATTTAGAGAAAGAGTTGTCCTTCCTTGATAAAGGTTTACCATTGTTTTGATTTGCTCAAATCCAATAATTTAATTAATGAATAAAGTTTTTGTGCTTCCAATCGTTCATTGTTATGTGGTTTGAACAACTGGAAGTATCAATAAGCATACTTACGCCAACTATCCTCGCATTTTGATGACCTGCTGTAGGTAGAATGTCAGTTATTCAAGAGATATTTTCTTGAGTGTAACTTAGAAGCAGCAAATAAGGGTCTCTTATCTACTCTAAGCCCGAGGCATTATTAACTACATTACCATGCATTATGTAATTGGTGATGAATAGATTAGTTTACGCGCAGCCAGTATTATAAGCAATGCCACCTTGGGTTTTAGTTGGTGGTTCTGTCTTGCATCTATTGTGTTTTATATGCCTTTTCAATTACGGACCTAAAAGGCTTCAGACATACATCAATCCTTTGCTTTCCTTTACGTGATTTACAAAGTCTTTTACTTGTTGTTCATTTTTGCGCTGACAAATCATAAGAACATTGTCATGTTCGGCTACAATGTAATCTTGAAGACCTTGTATCACAACCAATTTATCTTGGGGTGTTTTAATGATACAATTTTGAGTATCATATAACATAGTGTCTCCGTCTACAACATTTCCTTCAGGAGTCTTGTCTGCTATGCTATAGAGAGAGTTCCAGGTGCCGACATCTGACCAACCTAGGTCTCCTAAGATTACGTGAACGTTTTCTGCTTTTTCCATGATGCCATAGTCAATAGAGACATTGCGGCATAAGTCGTAAGTAGAGTCTATAAAGGATTCTTCTTCTGGCGTAAAGTAGACGGTTTTTCCGTTGTCGAAAAGTTCTGCAACATCATTAAGATGTGTCTTGAAAGCAGTAAGAATAGATTGAACATTCCAGATGAAGATTCCAGCATTCCAGACGAAGTCACCACTGTCAATAAATTGAAGGGCAAGGTCTAAAGAAGGTTTCTCTGTGAATTTTTTTACCTTCTTAAAACATTGAGTGCCATCTTGTTGGTATTGGATGTATCCATACCCAGTATCAGGTCGGGTGGGTTTGATGCCTATAGTAACCAGAATGTCCTCTTTGGTTGCTGCCTCCAAGGCTTGTTGAACACACTCTGTGAAAGCCTGTTCCCTCAGAATAACATGATCAGCTGGGGCGACAATTATATTGGCGTCAGGATTTCTCTGGGCAATCTTATAACAGGCGTAAGCAATACATGGGGCCGTGTTGCGGCCAATGGGTTCCTGTAAGATTTGCTCATCGCTTAAATCAGGGAAATTATTCTGTACAAGGGCTTTGTACTCTCTATTAGTAACTATGTAAATATTTTCTTGAGGGCATATGGATGAAAAGCGTTTAACGGTCGTCTGGATCATGCTTTCTCCGATGCCTAATACATCATGGAACTGTTTTGGGTAATTGTTTCTACTAAAAGGCCAAAAACGACTTCCTACACCTCCTGCCATTACAACTAAATACGTGTTATCTGCTTTATTACTCATTTTAATTAAATTTTAAGTAAATTCTAGTAAGTAAATTAGTGAATCTGAGGATGAACAAATATAGGTTTGTGTGAGTAGAATTCAAAAAAATATTTACTTTATACAATTGTCATTGTACTGCTTGTTCTATAACAAGGTTTTAAAGAACTCATAAATTTGGGCTACAATAATTGCAAATTGCTGAAAAATAAGCTTTTAGCTGCTTCTTTAGTAGTTAAATAAGTCGGTCTATATATTTAGAAAAATGGAAGTTTTTTTGAAAACATATATAAAAATGTTACGTTTGGATATGAATTATTTTATTGAAGAATTTAGTGTTTTGTTATAAGTTGTAGAAAATTAAACTGTTAAGTTATGAGAATCGCAGTAGTAGGAACGGGCTACGTGGGCCTGGTGACGGGCACGTGCTTCGCCGAGGTGGGCATCGACGTGACCTGCATCGACGTCAACGTCAAGAAGATCGAGGACCTCAAGCAGGGCATCCTGCCCATCTACGAGCCTGGTTTGGAGGAGATGGTGCTCCGCAACGTGGAGAAGGGGCGCCTGCAGTTCTCCACCGATCTGGCGGCGGCCATCAAGGGCTGCGACGCGGCCTTCATCGCGGTGGGCACCCCTCCCGGCGAGGATGGCTCGGCGGACCTGAAGTACGTGCTGGGCGTGGCCCGGGAGATCGGCCAGAGCATGGACGACTACCTGGTGGTGGTGACCAAGAGCACGGTTCCCGTGGGCACGGCCAGGAAGGTGAAACAGGCCGTGGCCGAGGAGCTCGAGAAGCGCGGCTCGGGGCTAAGCTTCGACGTGGCCTCCAACCCCGAGTTCCTCAAGGAGGGCGCGGCGATCGACGACTTCCTCAAGCCTGACCGGATCGTGATCGGGGTGGAGAGCGAGCAGGCCGAGGAGGTGATGCGCAAGCTCTACAAGCCTTTCTTGTTGAACGGGCACCCGATCATCTTCATGGACGTTCCTAGCGCGGAGATGACCAAGTACGCGGCCAACTCCATGCTCGCCACCAAGATCAGCTTCATGAACGACATCGCCAACCTGTGTGAGATCATGGGCGCAGATGTAAACATGGTGCGTCGTGGTATTGGTAGCGATACCCGCATCGGCAACAAGTTCATCTACCCGGGCATCGGCTACGGCGGCTCCTGCTTCCCCAAGGACGTGAAGGCGCTGATCAAGACGGCCGAGGAGAACGGCTACTCCATGCAGATCCTCAAGGCGGTGGAGAGCGTGAACGAGAACCAGAAGGAGGTGCTCTTCAACAAGGTGATGAAGCACTTCTCCGGGGAGCTCGCGGGCAAGACCTTCGCCCTATGGGGCCTGTCCTTCAAGCCCAAGACCGACGACATGCGCGAGGCCCCCTCGCTGGTGATCATCGAGAAGCTGCTGGCGGAGGGCGCCAGCGTGGTGGCCTACGACCCGGTGGCCATCAAGGAGGCTAGGCACATGATCGGGGAGAGCGAGCGGGTGAGCTACGCCAAGGACGAGTACGAGGCCCTGATCGACGCCGACGCCCTGCTGGTGGTGACCGAGTGGCCCGAGTTCCGCTCGCCCAACTTCCAGGTGATGGGCAAGCTGCTCAGGAACAAGGTCATCATCGACGGAAGGAACATCTACGAGGCCAAGGAACTGCAGGAGCTGGGCTTCTGCTACTACGGCATCGGGGTGCAGGAGGTGCTGCCCGCGGTGGAGACCACGAACTAATTACTGACTAGACTCAACGTTTTAATGACACATACTAAGAGAAAGCGCATACTCATCACCGGCGCCGCCGGGTTTCTGGGCTCGCACCTGTGCGACCGCTTCATAGCGGAGGGCTACCACGTGATCGGCATGGACAACCTTATCACCGGGGACCTGAGGAACATCGAGCACCTGTTCAAACTAGAGCAGTTCGAGTTCTATAACCACGACGTTTCCAAGTACGTGCACGTGCCGGGGGAGCTGGACTACATCCTGCACTTCGCCTCCCCGGCCTCGCCCATCGACTACCTCAAGATCCCGATCCAGACGCTCAAAGTCGGGTCGCTGGGCACGCACAACCTGCTGGGCCTGGCCCGGGCGAAGGGCGCCCGCATCCTGATCGCCTCCACCTCGGAGGTGTACGGCGATCCGGAGGTACACCCGCAGGTGGAGGAGTACTGGGGCAACGTGAACCCGGTGGGGCCGAGGGGCTGCTACGACGAGGCCAAGCGCTTCCAGGAGGCCATCACAATGGCCTACCACACCCACCACGGGGTGGAGACCCGCATCGTCAGGATCTTCAATACCTACGGGCCCCGGATGCGCCTCAACGACGGCCGCGTGCTGCCCGCCTTCATGAGCCAAGCACTCAGAGGAGAAGAACTCTCCATTTTCGGGGATGGGTCCCAAACGCGATCTTTCTGCTATGTGGACGATTTAATAGAGGGCATCTATCGTCTTTTGCTGAGCGACTATGCATTACCTGTGAACATTGGCAATCCTAGTGAAGTGACCATAAAGGAGTTCGCTGAAGAGATCTGCAAGTTAACCGGTGTAGAGCTCAATCTAGGTTATCAGCCCTTGCCAGAGAACGACCCTCAGAAGCGACGTCCTGACATCAGTAAGGCTAGGGCCATACTGGGCTGGGAGCCGCAGGTCTCCCGCGGGGAGGGCCTCAAAAGGACCCTGGAGTACTTTCGGGAGAATGTACACGTGGCCGAGGTCAAGCACCGGGTGTTTTAAGGGCGATTATTAGAAAGTATACCGAAAAGGGTTTGCAGCAATCTAGCGGCAAACCCTTTTTTATTTAGTAGAATTGGTTTTGTTGGAGGAAGTAGTAGCCTTATGAAACGCTCACAGGTGCTTATTATACATACTGCTTGGGTTGAACGGAATCAGGTTTAGGTTTCTCTGTACAGAATCCCAAAGTTTGTAGTTATAGCAAAGTTCAATGTAGAAACGAGCCTATGTGAAGTTGCTCAAAAGCATTTTGGCTTAGATTAATTATAAAATTGTTAAAAAACACAAATGGTGATATAAAAAGTTAAAACCAGAGGTGAATTCTTAACAATTTGTTTTTTAATACATAAATAATTGTTTCACAATGTGTTGTGTTTGTTTAGAAGTTTCTGTTGGGGATGCATTAGGAAGGTGAAGTATAATCTATCCGATATAGTAAAACCATCTCAAGGATATGTCGTACCTTTGCGGCAATATGTGCGGTATATCAGGAATCTACGCTTTTACTCAAGAAGGCCAATCGGCCATTCAACGTTTATCAGACTCAACTGACGCGCTCCAGTTACGGGGACCCGATTCTGGGGGGCATTTTACCCATGGCGCAGTAGGGTTGGGGCATCGCCGACTTTCTATTATTGATGTAAGCGATGTGGCGTGCCAGCCCATGCACACTGAGAATGAGCGCTACACCATCGTGTTCAATGGCGAGATCTTCAATTACCAGGAGTTAAAAAAACAACTGGTAGCAAAAGGCTATACCTTCTTTTCGCAGTCAGATACCGAGGTATTATTAAAATACTACATAGAGGAAGGTCCTTCTTTCCTGAAGAAGCTGAACGGTTTTTTTGCCTTCGCTATATATGACAAAGAAGAAGAAACCCTGTTTGTCGCCAGAGACCGTTATGGGGTGAAACCACTTCTCATGTACCAAGATGAGAATAAACTGGTGTTTGCTTCAGAAATGAAGTCCCTTCTGGCTTTTGGAATTCCTCGCAAGCTTGATTATGCCTCTCTATATGAGTACCTGCAGCTAAACTACATCCCCGGACCAGCCTCTATCTTCAAAGGCGTGAAAAAGTTAATGCCCGGGCATTACTTCTTAGTGGATAAAAAAGGAAAAGTAGAAGTAAAACGCTGGTACAAGATACCATACGATGAGAAAAAGGTAAAGCACAACGATCTTTCCTACGAAGCGCAGCAGAAAAAGCTGGTTGACTTGATGGATGGTGCCGTGCAGCGCCGGATGATCGCCGATGTTCCCTTGGGAGCTTTCCTAAGCGGGGGGATTGATTCGTCTGCCATTGTAGCTTTGGCCTCTCGTCATACGCAGCACCTAAACACCTTCTCCATCGGGTACAAAGACGAGCCCTTCTTTGACGAAACCAAGTACGCCAAGTTGGTAGCCGATAAATATAAGACTAACCATACCGTCTTCTCGCTTACGAACAATGATCTGTACGACCACCTCTTCCGGGCGCTCGATTACATAGATGAACCATTCGCCGATTCCTCGGCCTTGGCAGTGAATATTCTTAGCCATTACACCCGCCAGAAAGTTACTGTTGCCTTATCAGGTGATGGTGCAGATGAACTGTTTGCCGGCTATAACAAGCACATGGCCGAGTACAAAGTGCGCCAGGGTGGGTTTGCTGCTGAAACGGTAGCTGCTTTGCTGCCGCTTTGGGAAATGATGCCTAAATCCAGAAACTCTTCCTTTGGCAATCGCATTCGGCAGTTCCAACGCTTCGGGGAAGGGATGAACCTCTCTGCAAAAGATCGCTACTGGCGTTGGGCTTCCTTTGCTACTGAAGAAGATGCCAAGTCACTACTCAGCGGAAAGTCTAAAAGAATCCTTTCCAAGGATGTTTACAAAAAGCGTCGCCAAAAGATTTTGAGCCACCTTTCGCAAAAAGGGGATATAAACGAGGTGCTCTTAACTGATATGCAACTGGTGCTACCCAACGACATGCTTACCAAGGTAGATCTCATGTCAATGGCCAACAGCTTAGAGGTGCGAACGCCATTCCTTGATTACAAAGTCGTGAACTTTGCTTTTTCCTTGCCGCAATCGTCCAAAATTGATGGTAATATGAAGAAGAAAATTGTTCAGGATGCTTTCCGCGAAATGCTCCCAGCAGAACTGTACAAGCGACCAAAACATGGTTTTGAGGTTCCTTTGCTGAAATGGTTCCAAAACGAACTTCGGCCTATGATCATGGACGATCTGTTATCAGATGCCTTCATTGAAGCCCAAGGAATCTTCAACCTGAAAGAAATTCAGCGTTTGAAAGCCCAGCTTTTCTCCAAGAACCCTGGTGACATTCATGCCCGCATTTGGGCCTTGGTGGTCTTCCAGCACTGGTGGAAAAAGTGGATGGCCTAAGAGCACCAATATCTTCTAATACTAGAATAGCACTAGAACAATCGTAACATTTAAAATTCTCCCATGAAAATTGCAGTAGTAGGAACAGGCTACGTGGGCCTGGTGACAGGTACTTGCTTCGCAGAAGTAGGTATTGATGTAACTTGTATTGACGTCAATGTAAAAAAGATTGAAGATCTTAAGCAGGGCATTTTGCCTATCTACGAGCCAGGTCTCGAAGAAATGGTAATGCGGAATGTAGCGAAGGACAGGCTACATTTTTCCACTGATCTGGCTACTGCTATTCAAGGGTGTGATGCAGCTTTTATCGCTGTGGGTACTCCTCCAGGTGAAGATGGCTCTGCGGATCTGAAATATGTGTTGGGTGTAGCTCGGGAGATTGGCCAACATATGAATGACTACCTGGTGGTGGTTACCAAAAGCACCGTACCGGTAGGAACAGCTAATAAAGTAAAACAGGCCGTGGCCGAAGAATTAGAGAAGAGAGGCTCTGACCTTTCTTTTGACGTTGCTTCCAACCCTGAGTTCCTGAAAGAAGGAGCAGCTATTGATGATTTCCTAAAGCCTGATAGAATTGTTATTGGTGTTGAGAGCGAACAGGCCGAGGAAGTGATGCGCAAGCTCTACAAGCCTTTCTTGTTGAACGGCCACCCTATTATTTTCATGGATGTGCCTTCGGCGGAGATGACCAAGTACGCGGCTAACTCCATGCTAGCCACCAAGATCAGCTTCATGAACGACATAGCTAACCTGTGTGAAATCATGGGCGCAGATGTAAACATGGTTCGCCGTGGTATCGGCAGTGATAGCCGTATTGGTAATAAGTTCATTTACCCAGGCATAGGTTATGGAGGCTCTTGCTTTCCTAAAGATGTGAAAGCCCTAATTAAAACTGCTGCGGAGAATGGATACCAAATGCAAATTCTACAAGCAGTAGAATCTGTGAATGAAAACCAGAAAGAGGTTCTCTTTAACAAAGTGATGAAGCACTTTGGTGGGGATCTTGCTGGGAAAACTTTCGCTCTTTGGGGCCTTTCCTTTAAACCTAAGACGGATGATATGCGTGAGGCTCCTTCATTGGTTATCATCGACAAGCTTTTGACAGAAGGTGCCAGTGTGAAGGCATATGACCCGGTTGCTATCAAAGAGGCGAAACACATGATTGGCGAGAACGACAAAGTGGAATACGCTAAAGACGAGTACGAAGCCTTGATTGATGCTGATGCTTTGCTGATTGTAACCGAGTGGCCAGAGTTCCGCTCACCTAATTTCCAGGTAATCGGTAAACTGCTCAAAAACAAGGTAATTATTGATGGTCGTAACATCTACGAGGCCAAAGAGCTGCAAGAGCAAGGTTTTGCTTATTATGGTATTGGCGTTAAGGAGGTGCAACCAGTAATTGAAATGACAAACTAAGCATGAGTGCAGATAGAAAACGCGTATTAATTACCGGCGCTGCCGGTTTTTTGGGATCGCACCTTTGTGATCGCTTTATCAAAGAAGGATACCATGTCATTGCCATGGATAATCTTATTACTGGTGACCTGAAGAATATAGAACATCTATTCAAATTAGAACAGTTTGAGTTCTATAATCATGATGTTTCTAAATATGTGCATGTGCCTGGTCATCTGGATTACATCCTGCACTTCGCCTCGCCAGCCTCACCCATTGATTACCTTAAAATCCCCATTCAAACCTTAAAAGTAGGATCATTAGGTACTCATAATTTATTAGGATTAGCGCGGGCCAAAGGAGCAAGACTGATCATCGCTTCTACTTCAGAGGTGTACGGCGACCCGGAGGTACACCCTCAGGTAGAGGAGTACTGGGGCAATGTGAACCCGGTAGGCCCTCGCGGTTGCTACGACGAGGCCAAGCGCTTCCAGGAGGCCATCACTATGGCGTACCACACCCATCATGGAGTGGAAACCAGAATTGTACGGATCTTCAACACCTACGGCCCAAGAATGCGCCTCAACGACGGGCGCGTGCTTCCGGCTTTCATGAGCCAAGCGCTCAGAGGAGAAGAGCTCTCCATTTTCGGAGATGGATCACAGACGCGGTCTTTCTGTTACGTAGATGACTTGGTAGAGGGAATTTACCGGTTGTTATTGAGTGACTACGCCTTACCGGTTAATATTGGTAATCCCTCAGAAGTAACTATCAAAGAGTTTGCTGAGGAGATTTGCAGACTTACAGGAGTGGAGTTGAAACTAGGTTATCAGCCTCTGCCCGAGAACGACCCGCAACGGCGCCGTCCCGACATCTCCAAGGCCAGAGAGATTCTGGGCTGGGAGCCACAGGTACCAAGAGCAGAGGGCCTTAGACGCACCCTAGAGTACTTCAAAGAGCACATACGTTCTGCCCCAAAAGAGGCAAAGAGTTTTTGAGTTTAGCTTAAAAGAAGTTTATTAATACCTAGAAGCAACTTACAAAAGAAAGTACCCTGAGAGATCCTAGCCTGAACTCTCAGGGTACTTTCTTTAATCGCAGTGGAATTACTAGATAATCTATAACAAGGCAAGTGATTAATGGATACCGGATTAATATTAAAATCTTTACAAAGCGCAAATCATTACTTAGAGCCTAAAGAGAAGCGATACTCCATGCTCTTGTTTGTTCTTTTATTGCTCTCTTCTGTTTTAGATGTATTTGGTTTGGCAGCTTTGATTCCTGTGATCATGTCTGCCTCACAACCTGGTTCTATTTATAAGAATCAATACCTTTTTAAGCTGTATGAGCTGTTGAATTTCTCCAGTGAAAAAAGTTTTATTCTGTTTCTTATTCTAGGAGTATTTGCCTTCTTTGGATTAAAAAATTTATTTATCATTTGGATAAATTATAAGCAGGTTCTCTTTTCAGCCCAAATTGCTTTAAAAATTATCAAAAGCCAATATACAAAATATCTTAACCTTCCTTTTCTTGAATTTAATAATTGGGGTTCTGCTTTTATTATAAATAGTACAATCAATGTTCCTTCTTTATATGTAAACGGAATACTAAGGCCAATATTTACATTTACTGCAGAGTTGACAATGGTTGTGGTGGTTTTGGTGGGAATTATTGTTTTCAATCCAGTGCTGTTTGTAATTCTTGTGGTGGTTTTAGCTCCCGCTACTTTTATTACTTATAAAATTTTAAAAGGGAGGTCTCAGGAGATAGGAGTTCGATTAAATGAATTGCGGCCAATAACTCAGCGATTAATGACTGATGCCTTTGTGGGTTTTATAGAACTGAAATTAGCTGATAAGCAAGATAAGTATAAACAAAAGTTAATTGATACCCAAAAGAGGGCCCAAACTCTTGATGCCCAGTCTTTCTTATATGCCCAAATTCCCATCAGAATTATAGAAATGGTGGCCATCTTGGGGGTGGTTACCATTTTTATCTATTCATTATTTTTCAGTAGGAATCCTGCACAAATTCTTACCATTGTTGGTCTCTTTGCGGCCGCTGCTTACCGTTTAATGCCATCTGTTAACCGAATGTTAACTTCTTTGGTAACTATTAAGCAGAATTCATATACTCTTTATGATTTAGAAAGGCAACGGGAATATGAGAATATGCCATGGGCTTCAGAAACCCAACAATCTTTAGAATTTAACCGCCAAATTGAGTTTCGTAATGTGGGATTCACCTTTCCTGGTGCCCATGTGCCTACTTTGAAAAGTATTAACCTTGCTATAAGAAAAGGAGAAAAGATTGGGCTAATAGGAAGTTCAGGTTCCGGTAAGACTACTTTGTTAAATATTCTTTTACGCTTTGTTCAAGAGACGCAAGGGCAAGTTGAGGTTGATGGCGTGCCTCTTACAAAAGAAAATATAAAATCTTGGCACAAATTGATAGGATACGTGAAGCAAGATACTTTCTTGATGGAAAGTACTATCAAAGAGAATATAACCTTGGGAGAGGAAACAGTAGATGAAAGCAGGTTGGCTTATGCTATTGAGCAGGCTTCTATGAAGAGTTTTATTGATTCCCTACCTGAAGGGGTAAATACTTACATTGGAGAGCGTGGATCAAAATTGTCAGGAGGCCAACGGCAAAGAATAGGTATTGCTAGGGCATTATATAAAGATACTAAAATCCTTCTCTTTGATGAAGCAACAAGTGCCTTAGATAACGAAACTGAACGGGAAGTAAGTGAGGCTATTTCTGGTTTAGCAAATACTGAAATAACAATACTTATCATAGCGCATAGAATTACTACTTTGAAGGACTGTAACAGAATATTTGAACTTAGAAAGGGAGAAATAGTGGCAGAACGTACTTATGAAGAGGTGCTGAAAGAAGTAATTTAAAGTAAATCTCTTTAGAACCGCCTAAGAACGATAATCCATAAATATGACAAGTATATTTATGCAAAAATTGATTAATTATATGGTATAAAAACAATTATTTGCTTAGATGTGGCAGCTTATATGTGTTATAAAATAGTGTTTGTTGTTTTGATCAACGTATCAAGTTGTGGTTTCAAATGGGTTATATTTTAAATAAACGCAATGAAATATTATTGGTATTTTTTTGGAATATATAAAGTAAAGTTGAATTCAATTGTCCTAAAAAATCTAATTCGCCATCTTTGTGCTTTCTAAGTCAAATGACAGAAGGTGATTTGACTTGTAACCCCAACAAAGAGTCTTAGCAAAATGATCAATGTAACTAAACCATTCCTGCCCCCTAAAGAAGAGTATGATGAGTATCTAAGCGGGATATGGAAGAGGGAATGGTTGACGAACAATGGACCTTTAGTAAACGAATTAGAACTCAAGTTGAAAGAGTATTTACAGGTTCGTCATTTACTATACTTAAATAATGGGACCATTGCTTTGCAAATAGCCATCAAAGCGCTAGGTCTTACAGGCGAAATTATAACTACTCCATTCTCCTACGTTGCTACCACCAGCAGCATTGTCTGGGAGGGTTGTAAACCGGTTTTTGTAGATATTCATCCAGAAACCCTAAACATAGACCCTTCTAAAATTGAAGAAGCCATTACTCCCGCTACTACTGGTATATTAGCTACCCATGTTTACGGGATACCCTGTGATGTGGAAGCCATCCAAAAAATTGCAGACAAGCATGGGTTGAAAGTGATCTATGATGCTGCCCATTGCTTTGGGACTAAATACAAAGGAAAATCTATTTTCGAGTATGGTGATGTGAGCACAACCAGTTTCCATGCTACAAAGCTATTTCATACAATAGAAGGTGGAGCTGTTTTCACAAACAGTCCAGACATTTTGAGAAAAATGTCTTTGATGAGGAACTTTGGACATACTGGTCCAGAAGAGTTTGGGGAGGTGGGAATAAATGGGAAAAGTTCAGAGTTTCATGCGGCAATGGGCTTAGTAAATCTAAAATATGTTGATGAAATACTGAATAAAAGAAAGGAGCTTACATTTTGTTATAATAGATACCTTAAAGATGTAAAGGGTTTTAGACCGAAAATTTCTTCAGAAACAACTTATAACTTCTCTTACTATCCATTAGTATTTGAATCTTCAGAGATGATGCAAAGTTGTTACAAGAGGCTGGCTGACAATAATATTTACTGTAGGAGATACTTTTATCCTTCGCTTTCCGATTTGAATTATGTTCAAAATTCGAACGAATTGCCAGTGTGTAGTTCTGTGGTTCAGAAGGTTCTCTGTCTTCCCCTTTATCATACTTTGAAAGATGAAGAAATTCATATGATTGCTAGGATAATATTACGAGTGCAAAACAATTAGCCATAATCTTGCATCATGGTATAAGTTTAAGCTTTTTACAAAAAAATAAGGTGGTGGATTTTCTAATTAAATTATAAGATATGAAGCTTGCAATAATGCAGCCATACTTGTTTCCTTATATAGGTTATTTTCAATTAGTTAAGGCAGTGGATAATTTTGTTATCTATGATGATGTTAACTACATAAAGAAGGGATGGATAAATAGGAATAATATATTATTGAATTCTGCTCCTGCCAGATTTACTGTTCCTCTAATTGGAGTAAGCCAAAATAAGTTAATTAATACTGTTGAAATAGATAATTATAATAAATGGAAAAATAGTTTTTTGAAGTCTATAACACAAGGTTATAAAAAGGCTCCATACTTTAATGAAGCATTTTCAATAATTGAGAAATCTTTGGAGCCCAATTATGAATATATATCCGACTTGTGTGTTAATAGTTTGTGTTATGTTGTTGAATACTTGAATGTCAAAACACAAATTGTGAGGTCTTCAACTGTTTATAATAATAAGGACTTGAAATCGCAAGATAGAATTTTAGATATATGTGGTAAAGAAAATGCATCTGAGTATATAAATCCGATTGGTGGCGTGAATCTCTATTCAAAAGAAGCTTTTTCAGATAAAAATATAAAGTTAAGTTTTCTGGAGCCTTTTGAAATTAAATATAAACAATTTGGTGAAAAGTTTGTACCATGGCTTTCAATTATAGATGTTATGATGTTCTTGTCGCCAACAGAAATAGATGCCTTGTTGAGAATGTATCGATTAGTTTGAATTACTTATTGAAAGCAGGTTTGCTTATAAAGTTATAAGATTAGGTTGATGGAGAAAAAGAAAGTCT
The DNA here is from genome assembly GCF_056491185.1 of Rufibacter sp. JT20002. Lineage (NCBI taxonomy): Bacteria > Pseudomonadati > Bacteroidota > Cytophagia > Cytophagales > Hymenobacteraceae > Rufibacter > Rufibacter sp. JT20002. The sequence goes on from NZ_JBSZJY010000003.1 coordinate 689,900, forward strand.
TAGTTTATCCGTGTGGTTCAGAGAATGCATTAGAAGTATTCTATGCTATTAAAAATTCTGTTCATATAGAAGTTGTTGGAGCCACAAGTAAGGATGATCATAGTCCCCTCATATATAACTCTAAAGTTTTCAAACTTCCTAATGCAAACGATGAACAATTTATCAAAAAATTGAATCATTTGATAAATGAAGAAAAAATTGAGTTAATTTTCCCAACCCATGATACGGTTTCGCTTCTATTATCTAAGGACCAAACTCGCATAAACGCAAAGGTGATTACATCTGAGTTCTTAACTAATTCTATTTGCAGAGATAAATCAAAAACTTACGAATTATTTAAAGATAAAGATTTTTGTCCAATCCTCTATAATGTTCAAAATCCACCTTTCAAATACCCAATTTTTGCAAAACCTAATGTAGGAGAAGGAGCAAAAGGGGTATTAAAAATAAATACTGATATAGAATTTGCTAATCGAGCAAATGATTTAAATGACTTCGTTGTGCTTGAATACCTTCCAGGTAAAGAATATACAATAGATTGCTTTACAGATAGGAAGGGTAATTTGAGATTTTGTGGTGCAAGGGAGCGAGTAGCAGTTTTAATGGGAATATCTTTTCACAACATAGAATGTGAATTAACTGAAGAAATTTCAAAGATTGCTTCAACAATCAATAGTATGCTTTCACTGAGGGGTTTATGGTTCTTTCAGTTGAAAGAAGATAATCATGGTAAGCTAAAGCTTCTTGAAGTATCGACAAGAGTTGCAAGTTCAATGGGTTTCTTTAGACAGAAAGGAGTCAATCTTCCTCTATTAAGTATTTTTGATGCTTTAAATATGGATATTGAAATTTTAGTGAATGATTTCAATGTTGAACTGTTTCGGAGCACAATTAATAGGTATAAACTTAATATAAAATATGATAAACTTTATATAGATTTTGATGATACACTTGTGGTAAATGGCTCTGTGAATACATCATTGATTAAGCTTATTTATCAATCGATAGAAACAAAAAAGAAGGTATTCTTAATAACAAAACATGCGAAAGATATTCTAGTTACTTTAGAATCATATAAAATAAGTCCTCATTTATTTGATGGTATATATGTTTTGAAGATGAATGAAAAAAAATCGGATGTGATAGAGAAAGAAGGTTCTATATTTATTGATAATTGGTATTTAGAAAGGAAAGAGGTTAGAACAACCCTAGGTATACCTGTGTTTGATGTTGATGCTGTTGATAGTTTAGTTTTCGGATAAGATATGAGAAATTTACAGATCGCGATGTTTTCTTTCGCTGATATTAATAATTATGGAGATATTTTGTTTTCTCACATTTTTAAGAAAGAAGTGCAGTCGAGAATTCCAAATACAGAGTTTACTTTCTTTTCTCCCGCTAGTGCTATTGTTGAAGAATTTGAGTACGTCTCTTATAAAAAAGAAAAAGTTAATGGTAATTATGATGCTCTAGTTTTAGCAGGAGGAGAAGTAGTTCATTTTTATGATGAGAAAACTTGGATACCTATTTATAAAAAAAATAATTTGATAATTGAGTCATATAGACCCTCAGATGTAGTTTGGGATTGGGCAGACTGTGAAGCTAATTACAAAGCTTGGCTCTCAGTAGGTGTTAGGCCTTTTGGTGAAGATGTTGATTTTAGTAGAGTTAGTCGAACAATACAGAATTTAGATTTTATCTCAGTAAGAGGAATTCTTTCAAAGAAAGCACTTGAAAACAAGCTTGAATATTATGATTCAAATATTAATTTATTACCGGATTTAGGTTGGTTATTTCCTGAATTATTAAAGTCAAGTGGGAAGTTTGGAAGGTTCTATAGAGAATATATAGATTCAGAGAAGTATGTTATATATCAGGTGAATTCAATTGATAATGATGAAGCTAAGTCTATAGCTGAATCATTATTGAAGTTTGAAGATTATTCTGGTCTGAAGGTTTATTTATTGCCTGTAATACATCCTTGGGAAGATGATAAATACTTGAAGATAATAATGGAGTTGTCTAAAGGAAAAATACAGATGCTACCCACTAAGCTAAAGACCCTAGAAATTGCTGATATTTTAGTTCACGCTGAACTTGTGTTGAGTTCTAGCTTGCATGCTGCAATAACTGCCTTAGCTTTTGGTGTGCCTGCTGCCATCATAAATAAATGGCCTGGAACAAAGTTGCAAGATCTTTTTGGTCTTCAGTTTAGAACTGAATTCTTGTCAAAAGATGTAGGTTCTACATTCGATATGTTAGTTAAGCTTCATGATACAAAACTGGAATATGCAAGCTCATTGCGGTTATATTCTTTATTCATGATTGAACGACTTAAAGTAGCATTTGATAATTTGTGCCTTAATATATTAAAAGCAAGTAATTTAGCTTGATGATATTTTTTCGTTTTAATACTTTCTTCTAATTACTTTACTAAATGAGGCCAATAGTAAGTGTCATTTCCCTTGTATATAATCATGAACCTTTTTTAAAAGAATCTATTGAGGGATTCTTGATGCAGAAGACCAATTTTCCTTTTGAGGTAATTATACATGATGACGCTTCAAAAGACAATTCTCAATCAATAATTAGAAAGTATCAAACGCAATTTCCGGATATTATAAAACCTATTCTTCAGGAAGTTAATCAGAAGTCTATTGGGGGAGGTATTGTTACTAGAACAGCTTTTGCCGCGGCTAGTGGTAAGTATATCGCATTGTGCGAAGGAGATGACTATTGGATTGATGAGTTCAAACTCCAGAAACAGGTAGATTTTATGGAGTCAAATCCTGAGTTTTCAATTTGCTTTCATAGGGTTTATGAAGAACGTGCAAACAATAGAACTCTTTCTAATTTAGGATTTGATTTTGAAAAAAGTTTTTCCATAAATGATTTAGCAGAAGGAAATTTTATTCATACTCCATCTGTATTATTTAGAAACTTTACTAACAAAGGGTTTCCCTTATGGATGAATGAGTCTCCGGTAGGCGACTATGTCCTGCATATGCTAAACGCAAGATATGGTAAAATCAAATATTTTCCAGAAGTTATGTCTGTATACAGACTTCATCCAAATAGTATGTGGTCTAGTCAAAATAGAGTTACAATTTTAGAAAGGTGGATTAAGGTCCTAAAACTTATTCAACAAGGTGATTTTGAGGAAGATGTATTAAACATTCTTGTTAAACAAGAAATGAAGTATGTTAATGAACTATTGTCACTTTATTTAGAAACAGACATGGATAAGTTTATTGAAAGTCTGAAAGGATATAGTTCTGAGAATCCAAAAATAGGGGAGGAATGGTTGTATTCCCGCCTTCCCTCTTATATACAGAATTATAAAAACTCCAATACTTTTAAGTTGGTGAAAAAAATTGGTTCTTTTAAAGACAGATTCATCAAAAAGTAGAATGAAAGTATCTGTTGCGCTTTGTACCTATAATGGAGAATCATACTTAACTCAACAGTTAACCAGTATTCTCAACCAGTCTCGTCCAGTTGATGAGATTGTGATTTTAGATGATAGGTCTTGTGACAATACCATTTCTATAATAAGAGAATTTCAATTAAAGTATCCTGGAGTAATAACTTATTCAATTAATGAGCAGCAATTAGGGTCATTTAGGAACTTTGAGAAAGCAATTAGGAAATGTTCTGGTTCCTATATATTCCTTGCCGATCAGGATGATGTATGGTTGCCTGAAAAAGTGGAGGTGATGACTCAGTTCCTGAATTCTAATTCAGATGTTAATGGTTGTTTTAGTGATGCTGAATTAATTGATAATAAGAGTAATCCTCTAAATCTTACCATGTGGGACTCAATTGGAGTCAAACATGCTGGTAAGCTAATGGCTGATAGAACAACACTGTTTAAGTTTATACTCATTAATTATAATGTAGTAACAGGTGCTACTCTAGCCATTAGGTCTACCGCTCTACCAAAGATTCTTCCCTTTATAAAAAGGTATGAATCTGAACAACATGACGAAGCAATTGCTTTGGATTTGTCAAGTGAAAAATCCCTGGTACCTCTAAACAGAACGCTGATTAAATATCGTATCCATTCAAACCAGCAGGTTGGTACTTTGTCTAAGGAGCAGTGGAAAAATGTACAAGATTTAAAATATAAGGTCTGGAAAGAGGGATATTTGACAATGGACTTGGAAGTAGCAATTTACGAGGCTTGGAAATACGTACAAAGAGCTCAGTTGTATTGCAATAAACCAAGTTTAGAACATTATAAAGAAGAAGCAATACAGACCTTTGAAAAGGTAAGAAATTCCTACCTGCAAAAACAAAATTTTATTAGAAGAAAAAAAGTTTTGTTTGATTGGTATCGACGATCTGAATTTGCTACTTCTCTTTACCAAGTAATGATGCTTTAAAATGGTTTCAGTAATAATCCCTAATTACAATCACGCTCTTTATCTAAAGCAAAGGATTGATTCTATACTCTCTCAAACTTACCAAAACTTTGAGTTGATCATTCTAGATGACTGTTCTACTGATAACAGTAAAGAAGTTATTGAACAATACAGGTTACATCCCAAGGTAAGTTTTATTATCTATAATGAAGAGAACAGCGGGACAACGTTCAAGCAGTGGAAGAAGGGTATTGAATTAGCTAAAGGTGATTGGGTTTGGATAGCTGAAAGTGACGATTATTGTGAGCCAAGTTTTCTTGATAACTTGATGAATGAGGTTGCTAGTAGGCCAAAAGTTGTTTTAGCCTATTGCCAAAGTATCATGTTTACAAATGATCAACACATACACACTAAAACTCATTGGGAAGAATTGGTTTCCCAAATGTCTGGTAAAGACTGGGTGGGGTCAGAAATGTTGGGAACTTGTAATCTTTTAAATGCCAGTATGGCTTTATTTAAAAGAAGTGCAGCCTTTAGTATAGATTGGTCAATCACTGAATTCAAGCTTTGCGGTGATTGGTTTTTTTGGACCCAGATTGCTTCAAAGGGTGAAGTGCTTATCTCTGGTAAATACCATAATTATTTTAGAAAGCACCTTAAAAGTGCTTCTAATAGTCCTTCTAAGAATGGAGCTTATTATTTGGAAGGAGTAAAGGTGTTTAACTATGCCCTAAATACTTTTAAGTTTAGTGAAATTGAGGTGGAGAAAGGCCTGATGAGGTATGTAACCCACTTCTACTATAATATAAGTGAGATAGAGCAAGAAGATGTACTAAGAAAGGCTTGGAAGAGTATTGAAAGAATAGATAAAGTAAAAGCCTTGAAATTCTTAAATGAACATAAGAAGGCTGAAAAACAAGAAAGAGTTAAAAGAACCTTACGACAGGTTTTTTTTCTTAAAAAAGGGTAGCAATTTTCTACATAATTCTGTCCAAAGAAATTAAGAAGTTATGGTTTAACTTTGCGTTTCAAACACTTTACATTAGATTTTTTTTATCTTTTTAAATGTTTGGTTTTAAGGTAACCTTTGTTCTTTGACCTCGTTGAAGGCTTCATTGAAAATAACTATTCTCAACCATTAAAAATTGAGGTTTTTACTTAAGTTATATTTATTGGCTTTTTTTTATAATAAAACAAATAGAATGCTCGGCTTCACAATATGCTCCAATAACTATTTTGCGTATGCTTCGGTTTTGGTAAAAAGTTGGTTTGACCATTATCCACAGAGTGAGTTTGTGGTTGTCCTGGTAGATGAATTACATCCTGATGTTAATTATAACCTTCATCCTTCATTGAAGGTGATTCCCTTGAATGATCTCAGAATCCCTAAACTGTCTGAATTGATTCAGAAGTATAACATAGTTGAACTTAATACTGCTATAAAGGCAGATGCCTTTCTTTATTTATATAAACATTATACCCCAAGCAGCATTGTTTATCTAGACCCTGATACAAAGGTATTTAGTCCATTAGTTGAGGTAGAAGAGTTGTTGAAAGAAAATGGTATTGTAGTAACTCCCCATTTTATTACGCCAATAGATGATGAATACTCCACTACTGACTATAAAATGATAGGAAGTGGATTATTCAACTTAGGCTTCATTGGTTTGGGTGCTTTTAAGGCAGTTGAGCCATTCTTACTTTGGTGGAGAGATAGGTTATATAAGTATTGCTATTATGATCTTTCCAAAAATATGTTTTATGATCAGGTATGGTGTAATTATGTGGTTGTCTTTTTTGATAATTATTATATCACTAAACATTTAGGATATAATGTTGCCAACTGGAATTTTCATGAGAGATTTTTAGAGAAGACAAAAGATTCATATTTAATTAACGGCGAATATTTACTTAGGTTTTTTCACTTTAGTGGTTATAAACATACTTATCCCAAATTGATTTCTAGATACCATGAAAGGTATACTTTTGAAAGCAGGCCTGACATGGTTCAAGTTTATAGTGATTATCAGAAAGAGTTGTTAGATGCTGGTGCTGAAAAATTAAGCCAAATTCCATGCGTGTATTTTGAAAAGCACAAGTTGATGAAAGCTGAACTTGAAAGACAAACCTGGAATAAATTGCCATTCAAAGCCAAAGTAATCAAGCGATTGGTAAATTATGGTAGAAGGTTAGCTTATGGGCAATAGTTGTATTTCTATGTTTCATTTAGCAATTGCATTTGATCAAAATTACCTAACCCAATTTTATGCGTTAGCAGCCTCTATATTTGACAATAACAAAGGCAAAAGTATCTGTATTCACGCTATTGTTTCTGGTGTTACTGAAATCGAAAAATCACAGATAGATAAATATTGTCAAAAGCACAGTAGTAAGATTGTCTATTATCAAATAGATGAGAAGCTTGCCTCCAAATTTGTGCTTACAGGAAAATGGACCCCGGCAGTATATTATCGCTTGTTTTTCCCTCTTTTAGTTTCTAATGAGGTGACAAGGTTACTTTACCTTGATACTGATATCTTGGTAATTGGTGACTTGGATGAACTTTACTCTTCAGATTTGGGAAACCACCCCGTAGGGGCCGTTTATGACAATTGGGTTAAGACTGCGCCTTATCTAGGTATCAACCAGGAGGGAAATTATTTTAATTCAGGTGTTTTGTTGATTGATATCAAAAAATGGCAAGATCAGCAAATTTCTGAACGAGCAATGGAGTTTCTACATAAGCATCCAGAAAAAATAAAGTTTGTAGACCAGGATGCTCTTAATGCAGTGTTGATAAACAATTGGAAAAAGCTTGATCCGAAGTTTAATCTTATGTACTCCCTCTTGCCAGAAGGTGTTTCTAAAAAAGAATTAACGAGCTTTGTAACCGATAAGGTTATATTGCATTTTACATTGCAAAGACCATGGTTTCTGTTGTGCAAAAACCGGTTTCGTGATTTGTATTTTCTCTATCTTAAAAAGTCACCAGCTCATAACAACAGGAAAGTGGTTGACTTTTCCTGGGATAAGTTGCCGGCCCTGATTAAACTTCGGATTCTTGAACTTTATTTTGACCTCCCCTTCTTACAAACATTTTGGCGTAAGATTAAAGGTTAATTATTTGCATTAGCACTTTATATCAATGACAAATCTAGTATTACAATCATTTGGAAGAGAAAGTGAGTATAAACGGGCTATATTAACTGTCCTTAGTTATTATGCGCATACAAGCCTTCCTTTAAATGAAACACGTGTTATACTCTTTACAGATAAACCAGAATACTTTACGGATTTCTTACTTGAATTGCCTATTTCCTATGTAATTCTCAGCCCAGAGAAAATAACCCAAATGCGTGGAAGGATTGATTTTCTGCATCGCATGAAGATTGCCTTAATTGAAGAGGCATTTACAATGATTGAGGGCAACATGTTGTATGCAGATTCAGATACATTTTTTGTTGCGGATCCTACTGCATTGGTTGAAAGTGTGACTCCTACTAAAAGCTTTATGCATTTATGGGAGTATGAGTTTGAGAGCATGAGAACACTACCTCTTCCCGCTGGTGAAACTTTCCGAGCTTTTCTGAAATTAATTGAAAAGAAAAATTTTAGGCTTTCAGATGGCACTAGTTTGACTGTAAAGCCAACCGATGTTTCATGGAATGCAGGAGTAATGATTTTTCATCCAGAGCATGCCAAGTTTATCGCAGACGTGTATGCTCTCACAGATCAGTTTTACCCAGAAACTCGCAATCATGCCAGTGAACAATATGCTTTCTCTGTCATGTTGCAAAAGAACACAAGTCTTTCATCCTGCGATTCAGTAATATACCACTACTGGTATAGGGTGAAGAAACAAATTATTGACCAGTATTTAGGTGTTGAACTCAGCGCTGCTTTCGCAACCTCTCCCCTGTCTAAGAAATTACAGATTGTAAGAGAATGGACAAAGGAATTACCTCATTTATTTACAAAGCATGTTCTTACTTTAAAGGATAAGGCTATACAAGCATTTAATGAGAACAACTTTTCTACAGGTTACCGTCATGCTTTAAAAGCTTTGCTTATAGAGCCGAGCAACATTGATTTCATAAAAGACCTGTTATATCATACCAAGCGGTTAGTTAAAAAGTAAAATGATAAAGGTTGGCTATTGTGTGGCTTACGATTGGGAAATGTTGAAGCATTCTATCCCTTCAATTTATGATGAAGCTGAGGTTATTTGTTTATCTGTAGATAAGAATAGACAGAGTTGGTCTGGATCTCCTTTCTCTTGGAACGAGCAAGGGTTTCGTGATATGGTCAAGCAAATTGATCCTAAAGGGAAGATAAAAGTTTATGAAGATAACTTCTATAACCCAAATCTGTTGCCAATGCAAAATGAAGTTGCGCAAAGAAATAAGATCGCAAAATTCTTGGGACCTGGAGGTTGGCATGTGCAATTAGATGCTGATGAATATTTCTTGGACTTCACAGGTTTTGTCAAATATCTTAGAGGTTTTAGTAGTAGCAAAAAAGTTAATATCTGCTGCCCTATGATTAACCTGTACAAGCAGCTGCCTGAAGGTATGTTATGGATAAAGCCTGATTCGTTTAAAAACATCGAATATTTTGCCATCGCAACTCAATATCCTTCTTATGAATATGGAAGAAGAAACGGAAATTTTGATGTTTTGACTGAGTTCCCCATTTTGCATCAGTCATGGGCCAGAAGTGAGTCAGAGATATGGGAGAAATTAAATAATTGGGGGCATGCCAAAGATTTTGATGTAAATAAATATTTTGATCTTTGGAAAAGGGCGTCTATTGTCACTTACTCAACCTACAAAGATTTTCACCACCTGCATCCAAAAACTTGGCCTGCCTTGGACCTAGTTCCTGGGGTGTCTTCTATTATGGAGTTAATTCTTCATAAATCATATAATTTTGAGTTGCCGATAACCAGAATGGAACTGGTGAAAAAGAATTCCATTTGGCTGTCTCGGATAAGGAAAATCTTTAGTAAGCTGTCAAATAAATAGAAATTTTTGATAATTATTTTTACAAGCGGTAGTTGTTAGTACTATATAGCTTAGTACTTTATAATTTGTTTATACAAGGATTATTTCTCTTGTAATGCCAGATTGCTTTAATACACTATATACTACTATTAATATTTACAATAAATAACAAAGTTTGGAAAAGAAGAAAGTTTTCTTTAATAATTTAGATGGGCTGAGGTTTTTTGCTTTTGCATTGGTTTTCCTTCAGCATGCCTTTGGTAATATTATTGTTGAGAATCCTGTTGAGAACAAAATATTAAATCAGTTACTTACTTTTTTATTAATTGGGGGTGGAACAGGGGTCTCTGTTTTTTTTGTTTTAAGTGGATTTTTGATTACTTATTTGGTTTTAGTAGAGATTAATTTGAATGGAAAATTAGACATTAAAGCCTTTTATATAAGAAGAAGTTTGCGGATTTGGCCCCTATATTTCTTTGTGGTTTTTTTTGCTTTTCACATTTACCCTTTTCTTAAATCTGTTTTAGGAATCTACTCAAATCTATGCTCTCAATCATTATACTATTATCTTTTCCTGGCGAATTTTGATGTGATTAATATACAACACTTGTGTCCTGGCCAGGATTCAATGATAGAAGCAATTACCTGGTCTGTGGCCATAGAAGAACAATTTTATTTAGTTTGGCCTCTTTTATTTTTCCTCGTCCCTAAGCGATACTTTATTTATATCTTCTTCTCTGTAATCGCATTATCATTATGGTTTAGATGGGACAACGCCAATGACCATCCTGTGCTCTACTTTCATACGCTTAGTGTCTGTGGTGATTTGGCTGTCGGAGGGCTAGGCGCCTATTTTGCCTATAATTCTAAAAAATTTATTTGTTTTTTAAGGGACCTTAAGCCTGTGTATATCTTGATGGTTTATCTCCTGGGCCTATTTTTTTGTGTTTTTGGTTTCGGATTTAATTTTGGAGTGTTCGATAGAATGATTAGATCAGCTTTCTTTTTGTTTATAATATTAGAACAAAATTTCAATGAAACATCGTCCTTCAAACTCTCTAAACTAAATTATGTTTCAAAAGCAGGAAAGTATACTTATGGTTATTATTTACTGCATCCTATTGCTATTTTGATTGTTTCTAATGTGGAAAGGTTGATTGGTGTTAAGGGGTTAGGTAGTCTTTTAATAGTAATAAATGGTGTATTAGCATTTGTTATCACAATAGTAATAAGCTATTTTAGTTATCATTATTTTGAAGCTTATTTTATAAGGCTAAAGTCAAAGTTCTCCTATATTAGTAAAGATTGATAGGTGTGTAACTTGGCTTTCAAGTTTGTTGTAACTTTGGTTTGTTTTAGAGATTCGTTTAATGTTGTTTTATGATAACATTACCAATCACAGCTGGTTTTTAGTTTGGCTAAGCTTTTGTAGTTTTACTATAAATAACATGCTGCTGTGAGTATAAATTTAAACAATGGAAATTAGTATTATTATTCCATCAAAAGATCGGAACAGCATTCTTTTTGAGTCTTTAGATAAAGCATATCGTGCAATCAAGCAGATATCTGCGGAAATCATTGTCATCAATGACTCCAAAACAGATCCAATCAAACTCAAGAGTGATTGGTTAGACAAAGTAAAAGTTATTGATAACCCTAAAAGCGGAGTGGCCTCAGCCCGGAATCTTGGTGCTTCAAAAGCACTTTCAGATCTGATATTGTTTATGGATGACGATATGTGGATAGCTGAAGAAAATATTCTAACCACTATAGCCTTACACAAGCAGTTGCCAGGCAATAGTTGTCTTAATTTGAATTGGGTTTATCCTGAGGAGTTGCAGATAAGAAATAAAACTACTCAATTTGGCCGCTATTTGACATATTTTGGGTTTGATACCTTCAAAGGCTGGTGCCGAGGGTTGAATTGGGAAGACAATAAAATATTTCCAGCCCAAGGAATAACGAGCCAATACCTCTCCTTCTTGAAAGAAACCTTTTTGCGATCAGGGGGGTATGACGAGAAATTCCCTCATGCAGGATTTGAGGATCATGAATTTGGGAAGCGTTTAATAAGATTAGGGGTTCAACCTTATATCTATCCATTAAGCATGTTGTACCATAATGAAGCAGACAGAATGGAGGTGAAGTCTTGGTTAGCTCGTAAGAAAAGGGGGGGGGAGACAAAAAGGGTGGCCGTGGAGATGGGTGTTGATGATCTTGCGTATCACTATAATGGCTTCAAAGCTTTTGTTTATAAACTAATAGACCGGAATCAATCTTTTTTCTTCTTACTTTTGAAGTTAATACCCAACCATAGGATGTTTGATTTCGCTTACAACAGAATATTTAATTTAATGTTGGGGTCTGCCTTGTACAGCGGTTATACAAAAACAGTGTAAGTGTTGAAGGTGATTTCTTGTTATTCTTCTTTGCAACTAGAATGTGTTCTGTGAAGACTGATATGCCTTTCTTTTCCTGCCATATATGAGTGTAAGTTGATTGAAGTCCAAATAGGAGTATTATTAATTAAGTCATTTCTGATGTCCATAGATGCGAATTAATCCACTAGATGATTTTTATTTTCCATGGTTATCGTCAAACACAGTGTATAGTACAGGATGAAGGAAAGAGTGAAATCAGTAACCTATATTGTTTCAAACATAGATAAAGCCTTATCATTTGAATGGATAGCCAGTGGGTTAGATAAGGATAACTTCTCTGTAAGTTTTATTTTATTGAATCCAGGTGAATCTAAACTGGAAATTTACTTAAAAGAACAACATGTGCCTGTTTATAGGATTAATTATAGAGGCAAAAAAGATTTAGTGCCTGCTTTCTATAAAACAGTACAATTGCTGAAGCTTTTAAAAACTGAAGTAATCCATTGTCATTTATTTGATGCCTCTCTTATTGGGTTGTCTGCGGGGCTCTTTTGTGGTATACATAAAAGAGTTTATACAAGACACCATTCTTCGTTGCATCATGTGTATTTTCCCAGAGCGGTTTATTATGATAAACTGATCAATACCATGGCTACTCATATTGTGGCTATCTCCAATAAAGTAAAGCAGATTTTGGTAGAACAAGAAGGGGTTAAAGAAAGGAAAGTCACCCTTATCCCTCATGGGTTTAAACTTGAAGAATTTGAACAGGTAGCTCAGTCAAGGGTGGAAGAACTTAAAGCGAAGTATAATTCCTCAAATACCTTTCCAGTAGTGGGTGTAATTGCCAGATATACCCATTGGAAGGGTATTCAATTTATTATTCCTGCCTTTAAATCTTTATTGACAGAGTATCCGGAAGCCCTTTTGGTACTCGCCAATGCTTCAGGTGACTATTCAGAAACTGTTCATGAGTTGTTGAAAGGAATTCCACAAAAGAATGTTTGTGAAATAAAGTTTGAGGCCGACATCATGGCTCTTTACAAGCTTTTTGATGTATACGTGCATGTTCCTATTGACGATCACTCAGAAGCTTATGGTCAAACGTACGTGGAAGCCCTAGCCTCTGGTATTCCTTCGGTTTTTACACACTCTGGGATTGCTACTGAATTTATTGAAAATAATAGGAATGCTCTAGTGGTTGATTATAAAAATTCTGACCAGATAAATTCAGCAGTTTTACAACTATTGAAAGATAAATCACTAAGAGATACTATCACTTCCTCAGGGAAAATGGATGTCTTTGAAAAGTTTACCTTCAGAAGAATGCTTGAATCCTTAGAACAATTGTATGCCTGATGCGCCATTGGTCTCTGTAATTATCCCATGTTATAATGCAGAGAGATTTATTCAAGAAACTGTTCATTCTGTTCTTACACAAACGTGCCAGGATTTTGAGGTCATCATTTTAAATGATGGCTCAACTGATGCTTCTGAGGCTAAGATTTTGGCGCTGAAAGATGAGCGTATATTTTATCATAACAAAATAAACAGTGGAGTTTCTGATACCAGGAATAAAGGTTTGATCTTGAGTAAAGGCGAGTTCGTATTGTTTCTTGATGCTGATGATGTACTTACCCCGGATTTCCTGGAAACTCGGTTGAATGTCCTGAGTAAGGATACCACCGTTGGCCATTGTTGTGGGAAAGTAATTAAGATAGATGAGAACAGTATAGTTAAACAGGAAGGTTTTAGAGGTACCTATAATAATGTTTTAAAAGAAATCCTTTTGTATGAACCCAGCATTATAACCTGCCCTTCTAATTATGTGATTAGAAAAAATGTCTTACTTGAAACTGGTGTTAGGTTCAATTCACGGCTTTCCAGTACGGCAGACCGGTTTTTCTTTATTGAATTATCTGGGAAATGTAAAGGAGGTTTTGTTTCACAAGGAGGTGAGCTGCTTTACAGGGTAAGTCAATCTAGTATGTCTCATAAGATTTCTAAAAGCTTGATTGATGATAATGAGCTTTTTTATGAGATGGTTTCTAGCATAGACATAATCCCTAAATCTATTTATAATGAGTTTAAGCCCATGATTACCTATATTCTGGGAGCGGCTTACATTCATTTAAAAGAATACAATAAAGGTTTATCTTATATGGGAAAAAGCTTTATTGCTAAACCAAATTACTTAGCGAAAAAGCTAAGCCAAAAAATTCTTAGTTCATAATAGTATGTGCGGTATTGCCGGTTTTATAGATTTAACGCAGAGTTCTTCCCGAAATGATTTAGAGGTAATCACTGATTGTATTGCCCATAGGGGACCTAATGCAGCTGGTTATTTTTTTGAGGGTGCTGTAGGGTTAGGACACAGGCGGTTAAGTATTCTTGATTTGTCTGAAGCAGCCAACCAACCGTTCTATTCGGCAAATGGCAGGTATGTGATTGTATTCAATGGTGAAGTATACAATTTTCAGGAAATTGCGAAGGAGTTGAATATTTCAATGCGCACTACTTCTGATACAGAAGTAGTGTTGGAGGCATACATTAAATGGGGGCCTAAAGCAATTAATCGGTTTAACGGTATGTTCGCGCTTGCCATTTATGACAAAGAAACCAAAAAGGTATTCCTAACGCGTGATAGGTTAGGGAAGAAACCAATCTATTACTATCATGATGGACAGCATTTTGCTTTTGCTTCAGAACTAAAGTCACTCACCAAACTTCCAATTGTAAGAAACAAGCTTTCTATTGACAAACAAGCTGTTAGCCAGTTTCTGTACTTGGGGTATATTCCCCGTCCTCTTTCCATTTACAACGAGATAAGGAAGATGGACTCTGGAACTTATATCTCCTTAGAGGATGGAAAGTTTGAAGAGATCAGCTATTGGAAACTGGAAGAACAGGTTAAGCCAGAGTTGGTGTCTGATGAGGCCGTTGCAAAGCAAACGTTGAAAGAACTTGTTACTAGTTCAGTTAGCTACCGCATGATCAGTGATGTGCCCTTTGGTACATTCCTGAGTGGTGGTATTGATTCAAGCCTGGTTACAGCCGTTGCCCAATCTGTTTCTGATAAGCCAATTAAAACATTTTCTATTGCATTTGACGCTACTAAGTACAACGAAGCGCAATTTGCCAGAGCGGTGTCGACGCATTTGGGTACTGAACACCATGAATTTAAGGTAACTGAGAAAGATGCTTTGGAATTGGTTGACCAATTAACAGGTATCTACGACGAGCCATACGCAGATTCGTCGGCTATCCCTACATTGTTGGTGTCTGAACTCGCCCGTAAACATGTTACCATGGCACTTTCTGGTGATGGCGGAGATGAATTGTTCTTCGGGTATGGAATGTACCAGTGGGCGAACAGATTAAATAATCCTCTGTTCAATGTATTAAGAAAGCCTATTAGCCAGGTATTGAATACCCTAGGCAACCGATATGAAAGGGCAGCCACCGTTTTTAACTATTCTGATTCAAACCGAATAAAGAGCCACATTTTTTCTCAGGAGCAATATTTGTTCTCTGAGGTTGAATTGCAAACGCTACTTACCTCAAATTATACTCAACCGCTCTCTCTGAATGAGAACTTATCGGTTTCTGCAAGGGAGTTGAACCCAATGGAAGAACAGGCTTTGTTTGATATGAAATACTACCTGCAGGATGATCTGATGGTAAAAGTAGACAGAGCCTCTATGCGTCACTCTCTGGAAAGCCGTACGCCTTTGCTGGATTACCGCATTGTAGAGTTTGCTCTGAATTTGGATCCTAAATTGAAGTACAAAGATGGGGTGGCAAAGTATCTGTTGAAGCAGGTGCTGTATGACTATGTTCCATCCGCTATGTTTGACCGGCCTAAATGGGGATTCTCAGTTCCTCTTGGCCAATGGTTGAAAGGTGATTTAAAGTATCTGATCGATACTTATTTAAGCCAGGAATGCATTGAAAGGTTTAATGTGGTGAACCATGAGTATGTAAAACGATTGAAAGACAGTTTCTTTGCCGGCAAAGACTATTTGTACAACCGAATCTGGCTTTTGATTGTGCTTCATAAGTGGTTGGATTATAACGATGGCCTACAGGCAGAATAGTACTATGAAAAGTAAATCAGTGCTCTTTATCTCCTATGATGGAATGACCGATCCTTTGGGGCAATCGCAGGTACTGCCGTATTTATGTGGCCTGAGTGCCCGGGGATATGTGGTTAGTCTTTTGTCTTGTGAGAAGCCAGAGAGGTTTTCTAAAAACAAGTCAGTGATTGAGGAGATTGTCAAAGCGAATAACATAGATTGGAGACCAATTCCTTTCACGGCAAGTCCGCCTGTGTTGGCTAAATATTATGATTTATACCAGTTGCGTAAGAAAGCTGAAGAGCTGCATAAAGAGAAAAAGTTTGATTTAGTTCACTGCAGAAGTTACGTAAGTATCTCTGTGGGGCTAGCTCTGAAGAAGAAGTACGGGGTAAAGCTCCTGTTTGATATGCGTGGTTTCTGGGTAGATGAGCGGGTAGATGGTGGTGCCTGGAACCTGAATAATCCGTTCTATAAATTTGCCTATAAGAATTACAAAAAGAAGGAAGCAACGTACATATCTGGCTCTGATGCTATCATAAGCCTGACCGAAGCTGGTAAGCGGGAAATCCAAACCTGGGGAAGCTACCAGAAGGTACCTATTCAGGTGATACCTTGCAGCGCAGATTTCAACTTGTTCAAGCTTAATACTTCCAACGAAAAGGTGGCGTCCAGACAATTGCTAGGCATCAACCAGAATGCGTTAGTGATTAGTTACCTTGGCTCTGTAGGGGCCTGGTACATGTTGAACGAAATGTTGGCTCTTTTTTCCAAAATAAAGGAAAAGTACCCCAATGCTGTCTTTCTCTTCATCACGACAGAACCTGCAGAACTTATTTATGAAGCTGGAACTAAATATAATTTGTCTTCTAATAATTTCGTAGTGCGGAGTGCCTCCCGAAAAGAGGTTCCAGCTTTCATTGCTGCCTCTGATATCAACCTCTTTTTCATAAAACAGAGTTATTCCAAAATAGCAAGTTCGCCTACAAAGTTGGGTGAAATCCTAGCGATGGGTATCCCCGTCATTTGTAATTCAAAAGTTGGCGATGTGAAGGAGATTGTTGAATCCATGAACGCCGGTATTGCGATTGATGATTTTAGTGAGAAAAGCTATAAAGCAGTTTTGAACGCTATTCCCTCTCTGTTAGAAAAAGATCCGAGCAAAATAAGAGCAAATGCACTGGAGTACTATACGCTTGAGAATGCAATCAAGAAATATGCCCATGTGTATGGCAATTTAATTTCATAACAGTAGACCTATTTAATTCTGTTGACCTGCAATTATGAACCTCACAGGTTTGTGCTATTGTCTTTCATGGGAAACCTGCCCCAATATTCTTTTATTACGGATAATTTACCTTTAAATGAATCAGAAGATTCTTTTTGTTGTCCCTTATCCTGAAGGTAAGGCACCTTCTCAGCGTTTTAGGTTTGAACAATACTTTGACATCTTATCCTCTTCTGGATTCACTTTTCAGGTAGCTCCTTTTCTGGATAACGCTACATGGACTATTTTATATAAGAAAGGGAAAACGCTGTCTAAAGCATTCGGCATACTCAAGGGCTTTTTGCGCAGAATTCTTCTTTTATCTAAAGTAGGAAAGTTTGATTATGTTTTCATTCATAGAGAAGCCACACCTATAGGCCCCCCTTGGTTTGAATGGGTGGTGGCTAACGTGTTCAAAAAAAAAGTAATCTACGATTTTGATGATGCCATTTGGATACCTAATACCTCAGAGGCAAATAAGATAGTAGCGGGTATTAAGTGGCACCATAAAGTGGGGCAAATCTGTAAATGGGCTTATAAAATAAGTTGCGGAAACGCTTATTTACAATCTTACGCAAAAGAGTTTAATAACAACGCTTATGTGATCCCAACTACTATAGATACAGTTGGACACCACAATAAAATTAAGGAGCAAAGAGAAGAACCGGTTGTAATTGGCTGGACTGGTACGCACTCTACTATGAAGTATCTGGAGCCATTGGTGCCCGTGTTGCAGCAACTTGAAGAACTCTATGCATTCAAGTTTCTAGTGATCTCCAACAGCAACCCTGGGTTCTCCCTTAAATCATTGGTGTACCTTCCTTGGCAAAAAGAAACTGAGATAGAAGATCTTCTAAAATTCAACATAGGAGTTATGCCCCTTGTGAATGACCCTTGGTCCAATGGCAAGTGTGCGTTTAAGGCCCTTCAGTATATGGCGCTGGGAATTCCTGCAGTAGTTTCTCCGGTAGGCATGAATACGGAAGTAGTAGATGATGGGGTGAATGGATATGTGTGTGCAACGCCGCAGGAATGGTATTCCGCTTTGGAAACCATGCTGCTAGATCCAAGCAAAAGAAGCGAATTTGGGAAAGCCGCAAGAAAGAAAATTGAAAGCTGTTACGCCGTTACTGCCATTCGTGCAAATTTCTTAGGTCTTTTTGCGTGAGCTTGCATGATGTAAATAGCGCTTAAGTAAAAGGGCATCAAAGGAATCTTGTAGCGAACCAGCGTTCCGAAGTTCCCACTGTTAGTACCCACTCCAAACGCAAAGACTAAGGAAAAGACCAAACAAAAGGTAAGAATCGGTTTTGACTTTATCAGACTTAATGTTTTAAGGAACCCTGTTTTGTAAAAAAAACGAAGTGTCAAAAACAAGAAAATAGAAGCTTCAATAGCAGAAAGGAGCATTACTGGATTTCTGGTTTCCCATAGAAACGGTCTATACAGCGCCACCACAATGGCTTGTGGAGCTACTCTTATCATACTGCCGAGACTCCCATCAAAGGACCCTATATTATAGGCTGAACCGGAGGCAACTTGTTCACTCAGGTACTCGCTGTTTATTTTTGTGCGCTCTCCGATTTTATCAAGATCATATCTTTCATCTCCTGCTGTCAAATTTGTAGCTCCCAAGAATGCCACTACCAACCCAAGACCCAAAAACAACGGTTTTGCAACCATTCTAAGAATTGGACTTTTTATTCTGGCATTATTTTCAAAAAACACCCAGAAAATAGCAGGAGGCAAGAAAGACATTAAAATGTATACTTTCACTGAGTAGAGCACATATGCTGCTGCAAAAGCCAAGGCCAATGATTTAAATAGCTTTTTCTTTTCTATTAAGCCTGAGTAAAACCCATAGAAAAGCCAGCCTAAAGCTCCAATGGTTATAGAGTCTTTCAATAAACCAGAGCCCCAAAAGAAAACGGAGGGTAAAAAGAAGCAGGCAATTGCAAATTCTTTGTGAAGTTTAGGATACATCTTCAAAAAGGTCAGGTACATGGCCCAAATACCGGTAAAGCTGATAAAAGCAAAGAAGATGGCAATTACTGCATAGGAACTGCCACTCAAAATACCAAAGACAGTTGCCAGTTTTATGATGAAGAACTCTGTAGAAGACGTATACCAAAGAATTTGGCTCGCATATTGAAAAGTACTAGGATCATACTCTCCGTTAGAGAAAAGCAACTTTAAGCCGACACCAGGATCTGTATAGAAGGCATCTACCACGATTCTACTCTGTCTATAATAGTTACCTGAGTCTCCCCCTACTGAATTACCATCGCCATAATAGAACTGATAGATAAGCCCTATGCAGATTGCCCCCACAATCTTGACAGTTAAGGCTAGGATAAAATGTTTTTTAGTGTACTTATTCGTGAATTTTGGCCTTAACCAGTAGGCTAGTGCATAAATAAGAATCAAAAATATAGGAGCAAGAAATAAGTCTTTTAATTCCATTCTGTTAGTTCTTATTTCACTTTCCTGTTCTTCCTTAAATAAGCTTTAGCTTCCTTTTCCGCATCGGACTTTGAGTCTGCTAGCTTCATTACTACTTCATAGTACTGCTTTGCCTGGCGCACATTCTTCTCCTTATCACTTATTCTAGCTAGGTTGACAAAGGAGGAAATATAATATCCAGATTCCTGCTCGTTGATCTGCTCTGCAAAGCTAATGCATTGTTGGTAGTATCCTTTAGCTTTAGCGTAATCTCTATTCCGGTATTGGTTGATGTAGGCTAAATAAAAACTGGCGTAACGTCCACTGATAGCTTCATATCCGAAGACTTTGCGGTTAATCTTGTCTAGGATCTGGGTAGAGAGTTGCTCTGCTACACTAAAGTTTCCTTCAGTAAAAGCCATGCGAGCGTAAAAGCGCTGAAAGTACGGGTTGTCTGGATAGGTGCTGGCAAGGTATTGGGCTAAGGACATAGCGGATGCTCCGTTTTTGGCGTCATTTGCGTAAATCTTCATCAACCAATACTTTGCCTCAGTGCCTGTGTAAAATCCGTTAAATGCTACTTGCTGCAGTTGCTTCAAACCTAGGTTCTTATTACCCTTTGGGAAAAAGTAGAGGACTGGGCGCAATAAGGGGTAGTTTTCATGTATCCAGATGGAGTAGTAATTGAAAAGCGCTTCGCCAAACAAGAACTCATCACTTAGGCCATTAGCTTTTTTGCTTTTCTGTAGGTAATCCAAAGCGCGGTTACTGGTAATAGCTGCTTTGCGCCAGTTTTTCCGCTCGGCGTGTAGGCGGGCACTGAAGCCATTAGCCGCGGAAAGAAAAAAAGCAGCTTCCAGGTTCTTGTTGTCTTTGTCGTAAAGATTCTCGGCTAGAGTGATGGTGGTGTCCATGTAGGCCAGGAAGTAATTGTCGTAGCGCGTGTCAGTGATGTTGGAGGGCACCATTTTCCACCATTGGCTTAGGCCGATAAGGAAATAGGGCATTGGGTGCTTGGGGTACCTGCGGCGCAACGATCTGAACTGTTTTTCGGCAGTCTCAAACTTGAAATTGTACATGTTGTCCACCGCGCCGCCTAACTCATTCATGATGCTTTCGTTCAGGAGCAGCCAACCTTTGATATCCAATGCTTGGGGTAAGACATCAACAGAATCCAAGATGATGCTGGCTTGTAGGGAGTCCAGAAGTTTTTGGTCAATCTGTTTGGTGGAATCAGGCACTTGGGCCTGAGCTTGCAAAAAGCTGGAGAGTAAAAGAAATAAGAAAAGGACCTTTTTCATTAAGTTTTAAAACTGCCAAAATACTCCTATGTGCACAAAGGCATTAGGCAAAGGGTGGTAAAATGAAGCCGACCCCACAACAAGCATCTTTCTCAGTAGGTTTCAATTTTGTACTAATACAGAAACTGCTTTTGCCTTGGTTTCCCAAAAGTACGGCCAAAACAGGCGTATTCACTAGAGAGAAAACCATTACTTTTGAAAAAACGCTCAACTATGGAATTATTGCGCCAACTCTGCCAAATACATGCGCCCTCGGGGAATGAAATAAAAATGAAAGAGTTTCTTCTTAATTACGTGCAGGAAAAGCAGGAGACCTGGAAAGTTCAGCCTCAAATTTTACACGGAGAAGGATTTCAAGATTGTTTGCTGTTGGTATTTGGTAAACCACGTACGGTTGTTTTCGCGCACATGGACTCCATCGGGTTTATGGTGCGGTACGGAAAGGAACTCATCAGAATAGGTGGCCCGGTGGCGGAGCCGGGGTACAGACTGGTAGGGGAGGACAGCCAAGGTAAGATTGATTGTACGCTCATCGCCGATGAAGAGGAAAGAGAGTTACGCTATGAATTCGAGCGGGAGATAGAGCGCGGCACCGAGTTGGTTTTTAAGCCTGATTTCCGGGAAACAGACGAAAGCGTGCAGAGCTGTTACCTTGATAACCGTCTTGGTGTTTGGAATGCCCTGCAAGTGGCCGAGACACTGGAAAACGGCATCATTGCTTTTAGTTGCTGGGAAGAAACGGGCGGTGGCTCTGTAGGGTACCTGGCCAAGTACATCCATGAGACTTACGGGATCACGCAGGCGCTTATTTCTGACATCACTTGGGTGACGGAAGGAGTTCAGGCCGGCGCCGGGGTGGCTATTTCCCTAAGGGATTCCTTGATTCCTCGGCGGAGCTACGTGCAGAAAATTATCAAGCTGGCACAGGAGGCGGGCATTCCGCACCAGGTGGAGGTGGAGAGCGCCGGCGGATCGGATGGAAAGGAACTGCACTACGGGAATATTCCTTGGGATTGGTGCTTCATTGGGGCTCCCGAGGATAATGTGCATTCCCCGGATGAAATCGTGCACAAGAATGACATTTACGCTATGGTGGCTTTGTATAAACTGCTGATGGAGAAACTGTAGTGTCGGCAGCATAGAGTATACTGAATATTTGTTTTTTTGGTGAATAACGTTAGCTTGCATAGGGCTTCTACGCTCGCAATCCTAACCTAACCAAACAAAGCCTTACTCTATGCAGACAATTCTCTACGCCATTCCCGCATTCGGGCTGGTTGCCTTGTTGTACACTGCCATAAAATCGGCGTGGGTTACCAAACAAGATGCCGGCGACGAAAAGATGAGTACCATTGCCAAGTACATTGCCGAGGGGGCCATGGCTTTCCTGAAGGCGGAGTACAGGGTGTTGACCTACTTTGCCGTCATCGCCTCGATTTTCCTGTTTTACCTGGGGTATGTGGGGGAGAAGTCCTCGCCTATCATTGTGGCGGCTTTCCTGATTGGGGCTGTTTTCTCTGCCTTAGCGGGTTTCATAGGAATGCGGATTGCCACCAAAGCGAACGTGCGCACTGCCCAGGCTGCAAAAACAAGTTTGTCTAATGCACTGAATGTGTCCTTTGGCGGCGGAGCCGTGATGGGCATGGGCGTAGCCGGATTAGCGGTGCTAGGCCTGGGATCTCTCTTCATCGCCTTTTACTACTGGTTTGTGCAGCGCGCAGGGGCCTCGGCTAGCAGTGAGCAAATGGAGATAGCGCTGGAGGTATTGACCGGTTTCTCCCTGGGTGCCGAGAGTATTGCCTTGTTCGCGCGGGTAGGCGGCGGAATCTACACCAAAGCTGCTGACGTAGGAGCCGACCTGGTAGGAAAAGTGGAAGCAGGGATCCCGGAAGATGACCCCCGAAACCCTGCCACTATTGCCGATAACGTGGGCGACAACGTAGGGGACGTGGCCGGTATGGGAGCCGACTTGTTCGGTTCGTATGTGGCCACTATCCTGGCTACGATGGTTCTGGGCCGGGAAATCACGGTGACGGATAATTTCGGAGGCTTATCGCCCATAATCCTGCCTATGCTTATTGCCGGTCTAGGGATTATTTTCTCTATGATCGGGACGTTGTTTGTGCGTGTGAAGGAGGGAGGCAACGTGCAAGCCGCACTTAATATGGGCAACTGGTCCTCTGTGGCGTTAACTGCGGTAGCCTCTTATTTTGTCATTGACTGGTTAATGCCCGAAACCCTGAGTTTACGGGGCTATGAGTTCACCTCTATGGGTATCTTCTGGGCGGTGATCATTGGGCTCATCGTGGGAACCCTTATCTCCATCATCACCGAGTACTACACCGCTATGAACCGGAAACCTGTGCTTTCCATTGTGCAGCAATCTTCCACTGGGGCGGCTACCAACATCATTGCGGGCTTAAGCGTGGGCATGATGAGTACGGCCATGCCGATCATTGTATTAGCTGCGGGGATCGTTTTTTCCTACTCGGTGGCCGGGTTGTATGGGGTGGCCATTGCCGCGGCAGGTATGATGGCGACCACTGCCATGCAGTTAGCTATTGATGCTTTCGGGCCGATTGCCGATAATGCTGGTGGAATTGCTGAGATGAGCGAACTGCCCAAAGAAGTACGGGAGCGCACTGATATCCTGGATGCGGTAGGGAACACTACCGCTGCCACTGGGAAGGGGTTTGCCATCGCTTCTGCTGCATTGACCTCATTAGCCTTGTTTGCCGCCTTTGTGGGCATTGCCGGTATCACTACCATTGACTTGTACAAAGCCCCGGTACTGGCCGGCCTTTTCATTGGAGGCATGATTCCGTTTGTCTTCTCGGCGTTAGCTATTAGCGCGGTGGGTAGAGCAGCCATGGCCATGGTGCAGGAAGTGCGCCGCCAATTCCGGGAGATTCCAGGTATTATGGAGGGAACAGGCAAGCCTGAGTATGATAAATGCGTGGCCATCTCTACGCAAGCGGCAATCCGGGAAATGATGTTGCCGGGGGCTATTGCCTTGATTGTTCCCATCATTGTGGGCTTTGGATTGCGTGGGGTATTTGACAACGTGTCTAGTGCCGAGATTCTGGGAGGCGTTTTGGCCGGGGTAACCGTGGCGGGCGTTTTGATGGCAATTTTCCAATCCAATGCCGGAGGCGCTTGGGATAACGCCAAAAAGTCTTTTGAGAAAGGAGTGCTTATCAACGGAGTCATGGAATACAAAGGGTCAGATCCGCACAAAGCCTCCGTGACCGGTGATACCGTGGGAGATCCGTTTAAAGACACCTCCGGGCCTTCTATGAACATCCTCATCAAACTTATGTCCATTGTGTCACTGGTGATTGCCCCGCACATTGCCGTCCGGGAAACAACGCCGGCGGCACCAGAAACCCGCCCAGATTTAGAGAGTACCCGGCAGGTACAGGAGAGGGCGAACCTAGCCTCCACTATCCACTATCAGAAGAGAAGCTCTTCTGAAGCTTTCTAGAAAACATCTAGACACAGTCGCCCTTTTCAACAGAAAAGGGCGACTTACTTTTAATTTAAGGCAGTTTTCACCAAATTTGATGCTTTCCAGACCTAAGAAAGATGCATCACCCGCCGGTAACCCTACAAGACAAGCAGTTCAGTATTTATCTCCCAGAGCGGAAAATCCTTCATAGTGTGGAGATTGTGGCGGCCCGCATCAGCCATGATTACAAAGGTAAGACCCCGCTGTTTCTATCAGTGTTGAATGGTTCTTTCATGTTTGCCTCTGACCTGATGAAAGAGGTTAGCATTGACTGCGAGATTTCCTTTATCCGGCTTTCTTCTTATGAAGACATGCAAAGCACAGGCATGGTGAAAGAAATTATCGGGCTGAAGGAGGAAATCAGGGACAGGCACGTGGTAGTGGTGGAAGATATTGTAGACACCGGGCACACCATTGCGGGGCTTTTGCCGCAATTGCAGGAGAAAGGCGCCGCTTCGGTGGAAGTAGCCACCCTCCTCATTAAGCCGGAAAGCCTGCAGCACGATCTGAACATTAAATACGCCGCCATGTCCATCGCAAATGATTTTGTAGTGGGTTATGGGTTAGACTATAACGGCCTGGGCCGAAACCTGCGCGACATCTATAAAGTGATGTAGAAAAGTAAATCTGTTTCTGGGTTGTTTTCTGAGAATCAGGCCTGAAACAGAATTGCGTGCTGGGGTTGGCTGCTCCAAATGCTGTCATTTCCAATTATTTATTCTTACTTTTGTTTTCTCACAATTTCAATACTCATGCTGAACATCGTACTCTTCGGTCCTCCAGGGGCAGGCAAAGGCACGCAGAGCCAGAAATTAATTGAAAAATACGGGCTGATTCACCTTTCTACCGGTGATTTGCTGCGCTCAGAAATTTCTCAAGGAACGGAGCTGGGCCTCAAGGCAAAGAAACTCATGGATGAGGGCCTTTTAGTGCCTGATGAAGTGGTGATTGGCATGATTGAGTCCAAGATAGCAGACAACCGTACGGCCGCCGGGTTCATCTTTGATGGTTTCCCGCGTACGGTACCCCAGGCCGAGGCGCTGGACCAACTGCTGGAAAGATACGACCAAGGCATTAGCTGCATGATTGCCCTGCAAGTGAACGAGGAGGAACTGGTGAAACGCCTGTTGCTTCGCGGGCAGACCTCGGGCCGCCCAGATGATGCAGATGAAACGCTCATCCAGAAGCGCGTGCAGGAATACAACACCAAGACCGCGCCGGTAGCCAACTATTATGCGCAACAGAACAAGTTCTTCGCGGTAGACGGCATTGGCGAAATCGAGGAGATCTTCAGCAAAACCTGCGAGATCGTGGATGCCTGCCAGGTAGCCTTAAACAAGTAAAAGAGACCCGTCTGCAAGAAAGAAGGAACGATTCAGGTCTGTTCTTCTGTTCAGCTAAGACGTTTATTTCTGATAGAATATTCTGGAAGCATTCTCCTTGTGGGAATGCTTCCTTGTTAACATAGCATTTACTTTACCAATACAACTGTGTCATCATCCAACTTTATTGACTACGTCAAAATCTGCTGCCGATCGGGGCACGGAGGAGGCGGTTCAGCCCACTTGCACCGCGACAAGAAAACTGCCAAAGGCGGACCAGACGGCGGTGACGGAGGCCGGGGAGGGCACATTATCTTGAAAGGCAACTCCCAACTCTGGACCCTGCTGCACTTACAGTACCAAAAACATGTGATCGCCGAGAACGGCGGCAACGGCGGACCCAGCCATTCCAGCGGAGCCTTCGGGAAAGACATCATTTTGGAAGTGCCTATCGGGACCATTGCCCGGGATGCCGAGACCGGTGAGATCAAAGCCGAAATCACCGAGGAAGGTCAGATGGAAATCATTACCCCAGGTGGCCGCGGCGGGTTAGGAAACGCGCACTTCAAATCGCCCACAAACCAAACGCCATTGTACGCCCAACCGGGTGAGCCCGGTCTGGAGGAATGGACTATTCTGGAGTTAAAACTGCTCGCCGATGTGGGTCTGGTAGGTTTCCCGAACGCCGGTAAATCCACATTGCTGTCGGTTGTATCGGCCGCGCGGCCGAAGATTGCGAATTACCCGTTTACCACCCTGGTACCTAACTTAGGGGTAGTGGCTTACCGCGACTACAAATCCTTCGTGATGGCCGATATCCCAGGAATCATTGAAGGCGCCTCGGAAGGAAAAGGTCTTGGAATTAGGTTCTTGAAACACATTGAGCGGAACTCCATCCTGCTGTTCATGATCTCGGTGGAAAGCCCGGACATTGCAGAGGAGTACGAGATCCTGGTGAACGAGCTCCGGACCTATAATCCAGAGCTATTACACAAACAGCGCCTGCTGGCCATCACCAAAACCGACTTAATTGACGATGAACTAGAGGCCGAGATGCGCGCCACACTTCCGCAGGATTTGCCCACCATCTTCATCTCCAGCCTTACCCAAAAGAACATCACGCAACTGAAAGACATGATCTGGAAGGCGCTGAACACCGCATAAGGTAAAGCACTGGAGCCGTTATTGGTCAGTTTTAGCAAATGAAGCACTAAATACAGAAATCATTTCTGCTGTCAGCCTTGATGCGGCCTCACCGGAGGCTGCCATTTAGAAAGGCAGAAACAGAGCGTTTTTCGCCTAAAAATGCCAGAATGACATAAAAACGGGTTTGGCAAAATAGTTGCCTAATGTTAGGCACCCAGAAAAGAAGAAAGTTAATCTGAAAAGATAAAGAATATATGAGTACAGCAGCTGAACAAAATCCTCAAGAACAAGAGAGTATACAGCCTGAAAACAACGAGGCGACAGAGTCTACTGCGGCTGAGCAGACAGAACAGCAGACGGCAGATACTACCGCCACCTCCTCTGAAAACGGTACTTCTGAAGCTGATGAGCTCAGAGACAAGTACCTGCGCCTGCACGCTGAGTTTGACAACTTCAGACGCCGCACGTCTAAAGAGCGCTTGGAGCTGTTTAAAACCGCTAATCAGGAGCTGATGGTGGCGTTGATTCCGGTGCTGGATGATCTGGAGCGGGCCCAATCTGCCATGAAAAATGCGCAGGATGTGAACGCAGTGCGCGAGGGCGTGGAGCTGGTGTTCAGCAAGTTCCAGAACCTGTTGCAGCAGAAAGGCCTGAAAGCAATGGACGCCGTAGGACAGCCGTTTGACGCCGATGTGCACGAAGCCATCACGCAGATTCCGGCCCCTTCTGAAGAAATGAAGGGCAAAGTGATTGACCAAGTAGAGAAAGGATATTACCTCAATGACAAAGTGGTTCGCTTTGCTAAAGTGGTAATTGGAGCATAAGAAGCCATGGCAACCAAAAGAGATTATTACGAAGTACTAGGCGTAGCCAAAGGGGCCACGGCGGATGAGATCAAGAAAGCGTACCGCAAGATCGCGATCAAGTTTCACCCCGATAAAAACCCCGATGATCCTACGGCTGAGGATAAATTTAAAGAAGCAGCGGAAGCATACGAAGTGCTGAGCGATGAGCAGAAACGCCAACGCTATGATCAGTTCGGGCACCAGGGCGTGAACGGCGGTGGCGGCTTCGGCGGCGGCGGCATGAACATGGAAGACATCTTCTCCCAGTTCGGCGACATCTTCGGCGGTGGCGGAGGCGGCGGGTTCGAAAGCTTCTTCGGAGGCGGCGGACAGCGCGGCGGCAAACGCGTGCGCAAAGGCAGCAACCTGCGTATTAAGCTGAAACTCAACTTAGAGGAAGTAGCCAAAGGCGTTGAGAAAAAGATCAAGGTAAAACGCTACGAGGCCTGCAACGTCTGCGACGGTAACGGTTCTAAAAACGGAACGGCCCTAAATACCTGCGGTACCTGCCAAGGCTCTGGTCAGGTGAAACGTGTGGTAAACACTATGCTGGGCCAAATGGTATCTGCGAGCACATGCCCTACGTGTAGCGGTGAAGGTAAAACTGTAAGCCAGAAATGTGATGCCTGCCACGGCGAAGGTCGTCAACTCCGCGAAGAGGTGATCTCCATCAACGTACCGGCGGGTGTAGCCGATGGCATGCAACTGTCTATGGGCGGCAAAGGTAACGTGCCGGAGCGTGGCGGAATCCCTGGTGACCTGTTGATCCAGATTGAGGAAGAGCAGCACCCAACCCTGCGCCGCGATGGTAACAATGTGATGTTTGAGCAGTACGTGAGCTTCGTGGATGCTACCTTGGGCGCCAGTGTGGAGGTGCCCACTATTGAAGGTAAGGTGAAAATCAAGATCGATCCGGGAACTCAGTCTGGCAAGATCCTGCGCCTGCGCGGCAAAGGTATTCCGGACATCAACGGCTACGGCAAAGGCGATCAGCTCATCCACATCAACGTCTGGACTCCTAAGAACGTGAACCCAGAAGAGCGCCAAATTCTGGAACGCCTGCGTGAGTCCCAGAACTTCGTGCCGAACCCCGGCAAAAACGAAAAAGGCTTCTTCGAGAAAATGAAGGAGTACTTTCAATAAAATGAGTTCTGAGTCTTGAGTCCAGCGTTCTGAGTCAGGAAATATGTACAAAGCCCGCTTTTCAGTTGAAAAGCGGGCTTTGTTGTTTTAAAGCTATTTTCCCAAAAGCAGGATCTAAACCCAATTCATGCTCACTTGCAAACCGAAGCACTTTGACTTAGCTTTAGCCTGACGAACTAACCGCTATTTTCTTGCAACCCATTCTCCAGATACAGGGCGTGAGCAAGCGCTATGAAGCGCATCAAGCACTGAACAAGGTATCGTTTGAAGTGCCTAAAGGCAGCATTTTCGGGCTGTTGGGGCCAAACGGGGCCGGTAAAACCTCGCTCATTCGCATCATTACCCAGATCACCGCGCCAGATGAAGGACGCGTCTTGTTTGAAGGACAGCCGCTGCAGCCGCACCATGTGCAGCAGATTGGCTACTTGCCCGAGGAGCGGGGGCTATATAAGAAGATGAAAGTAGGGGAGCAGTTGGTGTATCTGGCGCGGCTACGGGGTTTAGAGAAAGCAGACGCTACCCAACGCATCAAAGTTTGGGCCGAGCGGCTAGACCTGAAAACGTGGCTCAACAAGAACGTGGAAGACCTTTCCAAAGGCATGCAGCAGAAAGTGCAGTTCATTGCCACGGTGCTGCACGAACCCAAGTTGTTGATTCTGGATGAACCTTTCTCCGGTTTTGATCCGGTGAATGCCAACATCATCCGGGATGAAATCCTGAAACTTAGAGACCAGGGCTGCACTATTATTTTCTCTACCCACCGCATGGAATCTGTGGAGCAGATGTGTGACTACATTGTCATGATCAACCGCTCACATAAAGTAATGGAGGGAAGCCTGAAGGAGGTGAAATCACGGTACCGCAGCCATACCTACCACGTGGAAGGTATCGGGAAACTGCTGATCATGTCTCCCGACTTCAAGGTGTTGACCCAGGCCCAAAACGGAAACGAGTTCAAGGCCGAGGTGCAACTGGAGCCACAGGTGGGTCCCAACCAATTGCTTCGTTACCTGACCGACCGGGTGGAGGTGCACGGCTTTCAGGAGAAGGTACCCAGCATCAATGACATTTTCATTCAAACTGTAACCCAAGCAGCTCATGGATAAGATTTGGTTAGTGTTTCAGCGCGAATACCTGGTGCGCGTCCGTAAAAAAAGCTTCATCATTATGACCATTCTGGGGCCGCTGTTAATGGCTTTGGTGATGATCGTACCCATCTGGCTCGCCACCATGTCTGATGACACCAAGGTGGTGCAGGTGCTGGATGAAAGCGGCTACCTCAAAGGAAAACTCACCTCTACCGAAGAACTGAAGTTCGTGAACGTGCCCGGACCGGTGGAAGTGGCAAAGCAGGAATATCTAACGTCCGAAGATGCCGCTTTGCTGTACATTCCTAAAATAGACCTTGAAAAACCGCAGGGCATTCAGCTGTTCTCCCAGAAAAGCACCAGTCTGGCCATGAAGAGCTCGTTGGAAAAGCAGGTGCGGCAGGAACTGGAAGAAGTGAAGTTTGCCAACTCAGGCATTGACCAACAGGTGCTGGATAAGATTAAAACCCCGGTGAGCATCCGGACAGTGAATTTGAGCGCCGAAGGGGAGAAAAGTAGCGATGTGGGCGTGACAACAGGTGTTGGGTTTTTAGGGGCATTTTTGGTATACCTGTTCATTTTCATCTACGGAGCCCAAATCATGCGTGGTGTCATTGAAGAGAAATCCAGCCGAATCTTAGAGGTAATGGTTTCCTCGGTGAAGCCATTCCAACTTATGGCCGGGAAGATATTGGGCATTGCGGCCGTAGGACTCACCCAGTTTCTGCTATGGATTGTTCTCACGTCTGCCATCTCTACCGGGGTATCCTCTACGTTTGACATGAAACGTTTCTCTGATGAACAGATTGGCCAGACGGTGCAGGGCATGGAAAAAGAGCGCGATGTGCAGCAAGCCCAAGAGATTAATGAGCTGTTCAGCGCCACCCAGAACCTGAACTATCCTTTGCTCCTCGGGAGTTTTCTCTTTTACTTTTTAGGAGGCTACCTGCTCTACGGAGCATTGTTTGGGGCCGTGGGCGCGGCCGTAGATTCTGAAACCGACAGTCAGCAGTTCATGCTGCCCATCACGGTCCCACTCATTTTGTCGTTCATTGTGGCGCAAACCATCATCATCAAGAACCCCAACGGTCCGGTTGCCTTCTGGATGTCCATGATTCCGTTCACCTCGCCAGTGGTTATGATGCTGCGTATGCCGTTCGGGGTGCCTACCTGGGAGTTGCTGCTGTCCATGTTCTTCCTGATCGCTGGTTTTATCGGCACCATCTGGGTAGCTGCCCGTATCTACCGCGTCGGAATCTTGATGTACGGCAAAAAGGTGAACTACCGTGAATTATCTAAATGGCTTTTTTACAAAGGATAAGAAAAAATAATGCGTTTTTTTAGATGATTATTTTGTTCAATTAAATCAGGGCAACTAAATAATTGAATAATTAAGGGTGTTCAATATTTAATAGATTGAAACTGTTTGGTATAATAATTATATAAAATAAAATCTTCAAGAAGGATGCAATTCCTTGTCAATGCAAATGGTTGAAGAAGAAGCTGTAACTATTTGTTTGATTATTAGGTAAGTAATCAAACAAATAGTATTAGAAACCTAGATGATACAATTATTTGTTTTTGGCCTAATAGGCGTTTCCTTAGGGCTCTTCTTCTCCTTTCTATCAAACAAGTTTTTGGTGATGACTTTGGGAAGAAGTATAGTGAGTGTTCTTATAAGTTATTGCCTTACCCTTATCACTGTCATTCTCTTATTAAATGATTACGAAATGAAGAAGGGACAATTTACCCTGCATGCCAAGCGGGATGTATCTTTGTTTAACCAGGCAAGAGTTTAAAAAACCGATCTCTCAAAGTAGCCCTAAAACGCCTCCTGATCACCTTTGAAAATTCTCCAAAGGGTTAAAAACAATATTTTAAGGTCAAGCAACAGAGACCAGTTTTCCAGGTACCAAATATCAGCGGTGACTCTGTTTTTCATGCTTTCCGTATCCTTTGTTTCCCCTCTGAAGCCGTTTACCTGCGCCCAGCCTGAGATACCCGGCGTGAGATAATGCCGCACCATATACTCATCAATCAATTCTGAGTAATCCTCTGTGTGTTTAATCATGTGCGGCCGCGGCCCGATAACAGACATGTCTCCTTTCAAAACATTAAAGAATTGAGGTAACTCATCAATGCTGGTTTTACGGATAAAGGCCCCCACTTTTGTAATGCGGGCATCTCCTTTAGACGCTTGTATCTGATCCGCATCATTATTGATGGCCATACTTCTGAATTTCAGGCAATAAAAAGGTTTTCCGTATCGGCCAGAGCGTAACTGTCTAAAGAATAAAGGGCCTTTAGACTCTGTTTTTATAATCAAAGCCATAATCGGAATTAGCCAACTTAAAATAAAGACGATAACGGCAGTTGAGATAAGTAAATCAAAAGCACGTTTAATCAATCTATTGGCTCTGTCTTCTAATGGTTCCTGCCGTTGCGTCAGGATAGGTACATGCCCATATAGGTCTACAAATACATTCTTATTTAATGTGAGTTTTAAATCAGGTACCAGCCTGAAACGAACCATATTTTTATCCGCTTCATGCATTAGGGCATCTAATTTTTCCTTATCGGTGGTTGGAAGGGTGAAGAATATCTCTGAGATTCCAAAGTCTTTTACATAAGTGAAGCACTGATCGATGGTGCCTAATAAGCGAACGTTACTGTGGTCCTGAGGTTCGTCATCAAAGAATCCTTCTACTTTGTACCCAAGATGAGGTGTCTTATTGATGTACTCGCCTATTTTAATTCCAACACTGCCGGTGCCAATAATGACTACCTTCCTGTATTTGATGAGGAGGTGCCGTTTTGTTTTCCTGATAAATAGGAAAGCGACTTTACTTGTAAGCAGTAAGAACCCAAATAGCAAGGAACTTAGCCAAACAAACTCGAACGTAAGGGCCAAACTATAGAGGGTAAGTTTCAGAACCAAAAGGCCAGAAAAGTACATGGTCAACGCAAGACTGGTGACCTTCAGGGTGGAGACGGCTTGCCTGCTCAAGACCTGTTGGTATAGCTCAACCAGGTTGGCGCAATAAAACCAGATGAGGTTACATAGGAGGCAATTCAGCTTATACTGGTCGGGCAATCCATAATGAAGGTAATCAGGATTGACGGCATACAAACCAATGGATAAGGAAACATTTAGTAAGGTGTAGTCAATTGATATACTTATCCATTTAAAGAGGGTAGTATACTTGTACGGCATGGTAGATGGAGCATAGTATAAGTATTTCTATAAGATATTGTATAAGGGATTGTTCACGAGTAGTGGAGAGGAGCTGTGAATAAAGTGAAAAAAATATCAATAAAAAAATATTAAATTAGATTTTTAGTTAGTAGATTCGTTTTTAAGAAACCTTAAACCGAGCTGTCTACCTAATCTATAGCTGTTCCTATTACTTACAGGTTTCTTTAAAAGAAAATCTTTTCATACCTGGCCCCACCCGTCTCTGCCTAGCTGGTAGGTGTTTGCAGAAGCAGCGCAGAGAACCCGCAACATGAGAATCTAGCTTCTAAGTGTAGAAAAGTTTAATCGTAAACTTCAACCAATAAGCCTAAGCCACTTTCTTGCGGAGAGAATCCTAAAGAATCAAATAACCTCCCCTCATTCTTCAACCAAAGGAAGTGACCTTTAAAGGAGGTTTGCCCATCGGTTAACTTCATCTGGCGAACTTTCTTCTTGCGTGCTTTAAAGGTGTATCTTTTAGCCTTTTTAAAATATATAATAATTTATTTAATAAGTTAGATTTAATCTTGTGGGTCATGAAAAGAGCATTGATTACAGGCATCACAGGCCAGGATGGTGCTTACTTAGCGGAGTTGCTTCTTAGTAAGGGATATGAAGTGCATGGCATCAAGCGTAGAAGTTCTATGTTCAACACAGATAGAATTGATCACCTTTACCAGGATCCGCATGAAGAAAACATCAATCTAAAGCTTCATTACGGCGATTTAGGAGATTCTACCAACATCATCCGGATTATCCAGCAGGTTCAGCCAGACGAGATTTATAACCTTGGGGCAATGAGCCATGTGCAGGTGAGTTTTGAAACTCCCGAGTACACCGCTAATGTAGATGGAACCGGTACCCTGCGCGTGTTGGAGGCGGTACGGCTGTTGGGATTAACTGAAAAGACCCGCATTTACCAAGCCTCCACCTCTGAGCTTTACGGAATGGTGCAGGCCGTGCCCCAAACCGAGACAACCCCTTTCTACCCCAGGTCTCCCTACGCCGTCGCTAAGTTGTATGCCTACTGGATTACGGTGAATTACCGAGAGGCTTATAACATGTTTGCCTGTAACGGAATCCTTTTCAACCACGAAAGCCCCTTACGGGGTGAGACCTTTGTGACCCGTAAGATCACCAGAGGGGCTGCCAGAATTGCCTTAGGAATGCAGGACAAATTGTTCTTGGGTAACCTGGATGCCCAACGGGACTGGGGACATGCCAAAGATTACGTGGAAGCCATGTACCTGATATTGCAGCAGCAAGAGCCACAGGATTATGTCATCGCCACGGGAATCACAACCACCGTCCGGGATTTTGTAAGAATGGCCTTTGCTGAAATTGGTATTGAGCTTGAATTTGAAGGAGAAGGGGTAAATGAAAGAGGCATTGTGGCTTCTTGCTCTAACCCAGATTTCTTGCTGGAGATTGGCCGGGAAGTGATTGCCGTGGACCCCCGTTACTTCCGCCCCACAGAGGTAGAATTGCTGATTGGGGATCCTACCAAGGCGAAAACACTGTTGGGGTGGCGCCCTAAATATGATCTTGCGGCCTTGGTGAAGGAAATGATGGAAGCTGATGTGGTGAATTTCCACAAAGAGAAGATTCTGCTGGAGGCAGGTTACCAGATCAATAACCAGTTTGAGTAAATGGAGCCAGGTGCTAAAATTTACGTAGCCGGCCATAGAGGCATGGTGGGTTCAGCTCTTGTTAGAAAATTGGAGGAGGAGGGGTATACCAACATTGTTACCTACTCTTCCCATGAGCTGGATCTGCGTAGCCAGTCGCAGGTGAACGATTTCTTCTCGGCAGAAAGGCCAGACTATGTTTTTCTGGCCGCCGCCAAGGTAGGGGGTATCGTGGCGAACAATACCTACCGGGCCGAGTTCCTGTATGATAACCTCATGATTCAGAGCAACGTGATCCATGCTTCGTATGTAAACCACGTTAAAAAGCTTCTGTTCCTGGGGTCTTCCTGCATCTACCCCAAATTAGCTCCCCAGCCCTTAAAAGAAGCATATCTTTTAAGTGGTGAATTAGAGCCAACCAACGAGCCATATGCCATTGCCAAGATTGCCGGTATAAAACTGTGCGATGCCTACCGCGACCAATATGGGTGCAACTTCATCTCGGTGATGCCTACCAACCTGTATGGGCCCAATGATAATTATGATCTTCAGAACTCCCACGTGCTGCCCGCATTGATCCGGAAGTTCATTACGGCCCGTGAGAAACAATTGCCCATGGTGGAGCTTTGGGGTAGTGGTACCCCCAGGCGGGAGTTCCTGCATGCCGATGACCTAGCGGATGCCTGCGTTTACCTGATGAACACCTATGACGAGCCTGGTCTCATTAACATAGGCGTGGGAGAAGACATTTCTATCCTGGATTTGGCAAAACTGATCCAAAACGTAGTGGGCTATGAAGGCCACATAGTGCTGGACAGGAGCAAACCCGATGGTACCCCACGCAAACTGTTGGATGTGTCAAAGCTGAAATCCCGTGGTTGGGAAGCAAAAATCTCCTTGGAGGATGGTATTAGGAAAGTGTATGAGGAGATAAATGCCCGGTATCGGGTGGAATGGCAGCAACAGGCGCTCACAGAAGTCTAAGACATTAGAAAGGCAGAAATCACTTTTTCTTTCTGTCACTACCAGGCTGATGTTTCCTGTCTTCAATCTATAGAGAGGCAGTGAAGCAGGTGTACAAAATGAAAATCGTGTTACAACCTAAACCCAAAGCCATGTTGAAAGAAATTCAGCCCTATTTGCTTCCAGACGCAGAGATCAAACAGCTTGACAAATATCTGGAGTGTCCCATCCATAATCCCTCAGAAGGGTTAAAAGCCAACGCTTATTACTTCAATCACCCAGAGTGGGCAGAGGAGTATCTCACCTACTGCCATAGAAGCGATAGTTTCAGAAGTAGATGGCAAGCCGCTTTAGGCGATTGGACAAACAAAATAGTGTTGGATATAGGTTGTGGGCCTGGTAACATCTATGCAACGCTCAAGGGCAAACCTAAGCTGTTGATTGGGGTTGACGTGGCCCCGAAATCCCTGGAACTGGCCGGCGAACTAGGGTACCTGCCCATTCTAGCAGATGCCACCCACCTGCCGTTTGTTTCGGGGTTTGCTGATATCGTGACCTTGAACGCTGCGCTTCACCACTGTGAGGACATGACTGCCATCTTAAAAGAAGCCGCCCGCCTGGTGAAACCCGGGGGCTTGATCGTGACAGACCATGATCCGCAGTTTAGTGCCTGGAATTATAAAGGGTTGGCTAAAGTCCTATGGGAGGGCCGGCTTATCTTCTACAAGATCACAGGCCATGGCTTCCATAAAACAGATAGCCAGCAGTATTGGGGCTTGAAATGCGAAATCCACCATAAACCAGGCCACGGGGTTACCAAAGAGCTATTCACTAAAACCCTAACGCCAAATGAGTTTGAGGTCAAGGTTTTCCCCCACAACCATGAATTAGGGGCCGAGGTTTTACAGGGGCAGAAAGGCAAAGCATCCTTGAAATACAGACTGGGGAACATTTTGTCTGGTCGGAATCCTAACGCCGATTCTAGTGCCTTGTCCCTGATGTGTGTGGCTAAGAAGAAAGAACTGGTGTCTGCGGATTGATTATCCTGCAGTAGAGATAAAGGTAGGGTGAAGCTTGCTGTTTGAAAGCTCCCCCTTTGTGGTATAAGGTGGTTGGTTTTGTGGGTGCTATTGGAAAAGTCAAATAAAGCATAGATAGTAATTGTATTTAGTGGATTTATAGAAAAATAAAGATTGAATCTAGGAAATAGAGATAGCATATAGTAAAAAGTGATAAAGAAATTAGATCTAAAAATTTAAATAACTCCTGATTGTTGATCCCCCGTTTTTGTTGGTTTTGAGTTTGATTATTCATGTTTTGTATAAGATATCATATGCAGTAGCGTAGCTTTATGAAGACAAGTTCTACTTTCCAGTTATGGAAGTGTTTACTCTTGCAGAGTTTTGCATTTTCTTTATTTCTTTTCCCCTTGGTTGGGTCGGCGCAATTGCCAACCAGTTTTCAAAAAGTAGAATTAATAACAGGCCTTAAGAACTCCATCAATTTTGAGTTCGCGCCAGATGGCCGGATTTTTATTCTGGATAGGTATGGGGAGCTGTTTATTTATAAACCCAACCTTCAAACAACAGTATCTGCCGGTACATTAGATGTTTTCCATGACATGGAAGAAGGGTTGTTGGCAATCGCCTTTGACCCCAATTTCACAGTGAATAAGTATGTCTATATACACTATTCACATGCCACTCTTCCAAAGAATAGGGTTTCAAGGTTCTTGATGAACGGCGATCAACTAGATATAGCTTCGGAAAAAGTACTCTTAGAGTGGACGAGTGACCGAAATGGCTATTTTCATGCCGCCGGAGACATGGATTTCGATTCTAAAGGGAATTTGTACATAGCTATCGGAGACAACACAAACCACTCCCAGTACGCTCCACTTAACGAATCAAACGCAAACCTGAGTGCTGAAAGAACCTCTTCCAATACAAATGATTTCAGAGGTAAAATCTTACGGATAAAACCTGAGGCAAACGGCACCTACACTATTCCGGCAGGGAACCTGTTCCCCAACGGAGAGGGTGGTTTACCCGAGATTTACGTAATGGGGGCTAGAAACCCCTTCAAGATATTTGTAGACAAAGGCCTCACCGATTGGCTTTTCTGGGGAGAAGTTGGGCCAGATGCGGATGGGGCCAGTGATGCCGGCCCAGAAGGTCTTGATGAGATTAACCTCACTAAAAGTGCAGGCAATTACGGTTGGCCCTATCTCTCAGGTGCGAACCGGCCTTACCTGAACACCTACGCAGATCCTGATTTCTACTATGATAAGAACAACCCGGTAAACCTTTCTAAGTGGAATACAGGCGCAAAAACGTTGCCTCCAGCCCAATCTTCCTGGTTAGACTTCTTCCACCAATGTTACCTGGCTGGCCCTAGGTACTACTACAATTCAGCGCTTAACAACCCTAAGAAACTGCCTTCAGAGTTCAACCAGGCCTTCTTCTACTATGACTTCAATCAAAGTAAGATTTGGGTTGTAAAACTAGATGCCACCGGTAAAATCCTTTCAAACCAACCGTTCGCGCCGAGTATTACCGGGGCGGGTTTCATGGATTTAAAAATTGGTCCAGACGGGCAGTTATATATCCTGGAATACGGCGCTGGCTGTTGCCCCGGAAACGTTGGGAGTGGCAAGCTGGTCAGACTAGATTATACCGGAATTGATACAAACAAAAGTCCGGTCGTAGCCCTGAATGCAAGTACTATCTCTGGACCTCTGCCTTTAACCGTTAACTTCTCCAGTGAGGGTACATCTGACCAAGATGGGGATGCCCTTACCTACGCCTGGGATTTTCAGTCAGATGGAACGGTTGATTCAAACGAGCCAAATCCATCTTTCACCTTTACTCAAAAGTTAAATTATGATGTACAATTACGCGTAACAGATACAAAAGGAGCTACAACCTCGAAATCGATCAAAATCTACGCCGGCAATACTGCCGCCACTTTTCAGTTTAACAGCCCGGTGGATGGCGGCATGATTAGTTGGGAAGACAACCTCAATTATGACATTGTGGTGAATGATGCCGAAGACGGCTCCACCGCCGATGGCACCATCAGTAGCAGTGCCCTAAAACTTGTTCCTGCTTTTGGGCACTTAACCCATTCGCATGATGGAATCACCATCAACAACACCAAAGGTACTTTTTACCTTGACCCCAGCGGGCATGATGCGCAGGGGCCTGATGACATCTTCTAT
This sequence comes from Rufibacter sp. JT20002, assembly GCF_056491185.1. Lineage (NCBI taxonomy): Bacteria > Pseudomonadati > Bacteroidota > Cytophagia > Cytophagales > Hymenobacteraceae > Rufibacter > Rufibacter sp. JT20002. Next base: position 728,832 of record NZ_JBSZJY010000003.1, read on the forward strand.
ATTTTCAAAACCAGTTACACTGATAAGGGTGGCTTAACTGCCTTTGACCAGGTGACGGTGCATCCTAAGATAATGGAGGCGGAGTATTACGACACGGAGTCAAATACCCGCCTGATTGATAATACAGATCAATTTGGAGGGGCCTCTTATTCTGTCAGGGCGTTGTCACATGGTTCTTATGTGATGATGGCGGGTAGAAACTTAAAAAACATACACTCTGTCTCGTACAGGATTGCCTCCACCTTAGGCGGTACCATAGAGGTCCGCAGAGACTCCCCAGACGGCCCCCTCCTCAGCACGGTGGTTGTTCCGGTAACGGGTAGTTTAGACAGGTGGGGAGATGTGACCGGACCCATCACAGACCCTGGGGGAAAACATGACCTTTACATTGTTTTTAAGAAGCAGACCGGAGATATCAACCTCTTTGACGTCAATTATATGGAGTTCATTGGGGCCGGCGTCTCAATAGACACGACACCACCTAATATATACTCCATTAAAGGCACGTCTAAAAACCAATTTCAGGTGAGGTTTAATGAGGCTTTAGACAAGGCTTCTGCGGAATCTATCTCAAACTATAGTGTCAGTAATGGAATCAGCATTTTATCGGCGGTTTTACAAGGAGACCGGAAAACCGTAGTCTTCAACACTACTAGTATTGTGCCCCAAGTGGAGAATGTCTTTTCTGTTTTGTACAGAAAAAGCGAAAGCGGAGTGGTCTCTACTACGCTCTTAACTAAAAACTTTACCTTAGATGAGGTGTTCATCAGGATTAACTCTGGTGGACCTGCCATGGAAGTAAATGGTGTGCAATGGTCTAAAAGCCAGTTCCATACTGGGGGTACTAATGTTACCAAGGCCACCGTGCCCATAGATAATACCACCTCAGACGTAATCTACTTGTCTGAAGTCAACAACAACTTTACCTACAATATTCCAGTCCCTCAAAGGGGAGTTTATGATGTTAAACTTCATTTCGCAGAGCTGGATTACACCAAAACCGGGTCAAGGCTTTTCAACGTTGATATTGAAAACGGGCAATACACGCTTTCCAATTATGACATCTTTGGTAGGGCGGGGTATAGAACGGCACAAATAGAAAGGTTCAATGGTATCCAGGTCTCTGATGGTTCCTTGACCATGCCTTTCACCGGTGTTGTGGGAAGGGCAAAGGTAAATGCCATTGAAGTGATCTATGGAAAGGAAACGGTGCAGAAACCTAATATCACCATCACGAACCCTGCGAGTGGTGCCACGGTTGTTCAACCTTTCAAAATCAATTTCAATGTAAACTACTGGCCAATTGGTGGCCAGACGTCGCATATCCATAAAATCATAGACGGCGTTGATAAGGGTGATGTAATTAGCACAGCTCCTATTACGGTTGATAACCTACCCCTGGGAACGCACACTTTAAAACTGGCGCTGGCAAACGCAGACCATAGCTTAACAGAATACAGCCATGAGATCCAGGTCAATGTAGCTTCCCAACTGCTTTGTGTTGACAATCCTTTCCCGGTAAAATGGACCGAGCACGTCATAGGGCCAGACGTTGCTTATCGATCGGCCTACATTTACCCAGTCGATATTAACAATGATGGGTTCAAGGATATTGTAACTGGCGGATGGTGGTACCGCAACCCCGGGATACCTAACGGGGTTTGGACACAGAATATCATTGGTGCCCCCATGAATAACATGGTGCTTGTTCATGACTTAGACAAGGATGGGGACTTAGATATCTTCGGCTTCCAGGGAAAATACCTTAGCTCACAGATGGCGTGGGCCCAGAATGATGGGAAGGGAAACTTTATAATCCATACCAACATTCCAGGTGGTTTTCCAGCGGGTTCAACCCAGGACAAAACCTTTGTGGCTGGGGCAGCCATTGGTAACTTCAACGGGGTTGAGAATATCCAGATCGCTTTATCCTGGAACGGGGCTGACGCAAGCAAGCTGCCTGTGCAAATGTTGACCGTTCCCGCCAACCCCGCTACCACTACCTGGACTATTAAAGACATCATGCCGGTAGGGGTAGGGGAGTCTATCTCTGCCGTTGACATAGACAAAGACGGCGATTTAGACCTTTTCCAAGGGAAAAACTGGCTGAGGAATGACAATGGTTCCTGGACCCAGTTTGCGACAGGGATTACCCTTCCTTCTAAAATGGAACGAAATGGGTTCTTTGACCTGGACAGAGATGGCGTCTTGGAAGCGGTAGTGACCGAAGATGGGGTTGATAGAGAAATCAGCTGGTTGCAGATTCCTACCGATCCTACCAAAACCTGGACCAGGAAAGTGATAGGCACAGATGTAGATGCCGGGCTTAGTTTAGATGTGGTGGATTTCGACTTTGACGGCGACCTGGATGTCATCACCGGAGAATGGAAAAATGACCACCGGCTAATTGTCTTTGAAAATGACATCTGTGACTCAGGGACCTGGATCAAGCGGATTCTGCATGCAGGCGGCGCTACAACCCCAGATCACCATGACGGTACGCAAACGGTAGACCTTGACAACGACGGAGACTTAGATATCATCTCTATTGGCTGGGACAAGCGAACCCCACGGATTTTCGTGAATGGTGGAGGCGGTGCTA